>JAIDUG010000054.1 GCA_029060305.1 Ruminococcus sp. | reverse complement strand
TATAACAGTGCTATCAAACTGTCAAGTGCTTTTCTGCAAAATTTACATTTTGTTCATATCTTTTCCTTAGCTTAATGCTGTTGAAGCCGTTTTTTCAAATATTTTCATATTATAATCTCCCATCATTCTGATTTATTATTTTCCCTGCTTGTTTCTATGTGTTTGTTAAGATATTCAATAATGTTTTTATCGCTGTCGAGAGGGTGAGAGATAACAGAAAAAGGGTCATTATACACTCCGATTCCATTGTATATAAAATAGAAAACACCGGATTTTTCAGCTTTTATGTCACAGACTTCATAAGTATTATCCTGATAATATTCTCCTGTCACCATACCCGAAAATTCGTTATAGTTCTTAAATTTCGGAGTAGTAAGACGTTTTTCATCTTCTTCTATTTTACGCATTAACTCACTGGCATTTCCCATCAGGGGTACGAGTGAAAACCCACCTACCATTGCGATAAAATGACCCAGTGATGTATTTTTTTCAACGTATGAAAAATCTTCCACATCGTATGGTGAAATAAAATGAGCCTTCATGAATCCAATCAGCTTCAGAACGTGGTGGTCAGAATCAGCGTCACGTACTTTTTCAATACAGTTTGAAACAACAAGACAACGTTCTTTATCAAAATCAAATTTATAAAAATAACATTCAAGAATATCACTATGTGTATAGTTTTCTTTTTTGGTATATGCGGAAAGACTATCAGTTTTAAGTACCTGACAAATCAGAGAATTATTTTCATATTCATTCAGCGGAATCTCCAGTCTTCCATAGATTTCCTTTATATAATTATCCTTGTTTATATCAGCGGAAAAAGCATTGGCGGTCATATATAATTCAAATCCAAGCAAATACTTGATTTCTTCATCACGGAAACTTACAGAAAAATCCTGCATTTTCTTTTCGTTGAATGAATATACATACTTGACGACTTCTTCCGGAACAATGGAAAATCCAGCACTGTCGGCAATTCCAATCAGATATGAAACTGTTTTTTTATCCTTTGATTCACTGTAAGTAAGTACGGAAAACAACATCATAAAATACTGTTCTTTCATATACTCATCAAGAGACTTTGCAGGGTGACCGACAGGAGAATAATTTTCTTCTGTCTTTTCAGGACTTTGCAGTGCCGATTTGATTTCCCCTAATAAATCATTAGCTTTTTTCATATTATTACCCTCACATTCTATCATCGATTAAATCTATTTCAGTCGGCTCAGGCATTTTGATTCCGACTTTCAGGCTTATCCTATATACTTCACTGAAAAATTCAAACTGTAATTTATTTAAAGTTTCAATCATCTTTCTTAAATCTTTCATTTCGTCAGTAACATTCTTATCGAGTTCAGTAAGAAATGTGATTACAAAATCGTGGTCGGCATAGGCTGTGGATTTGCTTATCCTGCTCTTATATTTTCTGTGTTCGAGTAAGAGTTCCTCATAATACTCCTTGCACTTTGTAAAAAGCACCTTGAAATTATAAGCAAAACGACTTTCTGCAACAGCATTATCCCATTTTCCTATATATTCAAGTATTTTATCCTTGTCATAGTCATCGGGGTCTTCAGAGGAATATGTCAGCACATCTAAAAATTTTATGTCTTTCATTTTAAGAATATCACGAATTTTAGTGACAACCTCGTCAAGTTCGTCCGGAAAAATCTTATCTGCCTTGTTGAGAATAATCAGTTTTGGAATTTCCGGATTCAGAGATTTCAGAAAATCAATGTCTGAATTTGTAATAGTACCGCTGTCTGCTGTCACAAACCAAAGAATAAAGTTTGCTGAGTTAAGTTGTGTACGTGCAATTTTTTCGTCTGTCTTATATGAATATCCGTCGTTATCCGACTTTGAATATCCAGGGGTATCAAGCAAGGCAATATGTCTAAAAGGTTGTTTCGGAAGTGCAATAAACAGACTTTTTAAAAGATGACCGAGAGTAACTTCTTTTCCGTCGCTGTCATCTTTTCCGAAACCATGTGCAATCATACTTACTTCTTCCGGTTGTATAGTAATAACGGATTCAAAAGTATTTATTCCATATACAGAGGTTTCACTATTATTTATAATATAAGCCGGTACTGAAGTTGACGGCGTTATATCAGACGGAAGAATTTCCTCGTCTAACAGCGAATTAAGAAAAGATGACTTACCGCTTGAAAAACTTCCGCCGAGTGCGACAACATTCTTTCCGATTAGCTTATCAAACAGTATAAATTCCTTGAAACGTTCATACTCCTGTTTGAAGTCAAAATACAATCCTGCATTTTCTTTTCGTCCAGTGTAAAGACATATTTTACTATATCTTCCGGAACAATCTGAAACTCTGCTTTTTCGGCAACAGCTAATATATAATTTAAAGCCTGCTCCTGTAAACCGTCTGCTTCTGCCACTGCCCTGAACAACATAATAAAATATTGTTCTTTCATATATTCGTCAAGTTTTTTTGCCTGATGATGTACCGGAATATAACATTCCTGTACTGACTTTGGATTTGCAACAGAGGATTTTATCTCTGTAAGAAAATTATTTGCTTTTTTCATATAATTACACTCCTGATTCTTTTTTTATATATTCTTCAATTCCTTCGATATAGTCAAGAGGGTGCGAAATAACCATAACCGGAGCATTAAAATAATTTTTATAATTATAAAAAATATAAACTGCACCTACATTAACTTCACAATCCTGTGCATTATTACCCATAGGCTCCTGAAGTTTCAGGGCGTATTCATCATAACGATATTTCTTTTCTTCTTCCGGAGAAGATTTTCTGATCTGAATACCATAAAATCTTGTAGTAATATTATCCAGCATTTCACTTGTGATATAAAAATCAAAATAACTTACTCTTCTCAGTTCGTTGTCGAATTTTTTCAGGATATAGTTTTCATTAATCGGAAAATCCGGAAAGGTATTGCTTTCAGCTATATAACGCTCAGCGTCAAGATTCAGATTACAAAAATAACAGCTCAGAATACTACTGTGCAGATAACATTCCTTAAATTCATAGCAATCAATATCATCTTCAATAATGGCATTGTAAATCTGTCTGTATCTTTCGTATTCAGATTCTTCTATATTAAGCATATCGGTAATTTCATGAATATAACATATTGCCTCTGATTCGTTTTCAGTAAACATAACTGATAAAATATATAACTCAAATCCCAGAAGATATTTTATTTCTTCAATCTGAAAACTTTCAATACAGTCATAAATACGCTTTTCCATATTGAATACATATTTTACAGTTTCGGAAACGTCTATTGAAAAATCAGTTTTTTCAGCAATAAACATTGCATAGGACAAGGCTTTTTCTTCATAATATTTGCAGTAACGAAATACTGAAAGAATCATCATAATATACTGTTCTTTCATATATTCATCGAGTTGTCCGGCAGGGTGATTTTCTATCTTATAATCATATCCGGATTTTGCGGACTGTATTTTTTCAAAAAATTCTTTAGCGGTTTCCATATATGCTCCTTATAAATGTAATTCTGCCAGCAACTGCAAATCTGCATTATATGAAGAAATCCTGTTATTCTGTTCCTGACAGCTCTGTGAAAGATTTATTTCAAGGTCACCAAGTTCTTTCTTTTTCATTTCAATCTGAACAGAAACAGCTTTTTCAAGTTCAGAATTTACATTTGCTATCATCTGATTTATAGCAGATTCTATCTGCAATCTTACTGTAGAAAGGACTTCTCCTATAACCTGCTGAACCCTCTGACTTGCCACTTCACGTTTCTGAGCTTCTTCATTTTTTCTTGAATATGTATTTATAAGGCTTCCCAGCAATGAACCGGCAACTGCACCAATAACCGTCCCTATAGGTCCGAATATAGTACCGACCGCAGTAGCTATTGCAGTAGTAACTGGTGTAACCGCCGACTGTAAAGCAGTTCTTCGTGCTTCATTGTCTGCAATGGTGTTACTGTCCAGTAAAGGCATATTTGTATCGGTAATAATATTTTCCATACTTATCAAATCTGATACATTGGAAATATATCTCTGAAGTTTCGGCTCAAGCTGTTCACGTATTCCCGATGTAATCGCATTACGTACGATAAAATTAACTTTTTCATATATGCTTCTGTCCTGTAAGACGATATTTTCCAAAACAGAAGTGTTTTTTCGCAATTCTGCCTCAACTTTTGAATATATATTTTCAATACAACGTTGTGCCTGCTCCGAAAAACGTTTCTTTTCGTCTGAAAGGTCTTTCTGTAATTCTGCAATTTTTTCCTCAAGAAGTTTTTTGTCTTCCTGTACCTGTATAATATCTGTATCGGGTGAGGAAATCAGCTTTTTAAGATATGACTTAAGACCGGTTACATATCTTTTCAGTTTATTGTTATAATGTTCTATGAATATATTATCACTTTTTTTCTGAATATCCAGAAGAATTTCCCTGAAACCATCAGTTTCATCATCAGCAACACTTGTTGACTTTATATCTATATTACTGATATTCATTTTCTGTGATGTAAGCTGTCTGATATATTCAATAAATCCGTCCAGTTCGTCTGGGAGAACCTTATCAGACTTTGTAACAACAATATAAACAGGCATTTCATTAATTTTCAATTCTGTAAGAAAATTAAGAATACTCGCACGGATTGTACCCTCGTCGGCAGAAACTGTAATAATATACGCAAGACTTTTTGGAAGATAATCATTGATTGCACGATTATGAATTTCTATTCCGGAATCAAATCCAGGCATATCAACAAGTCGTATATCCTGAATACTTCTGAAAAATTCATTATCAAAGGAAATTTTAATCAGAGAAGTATTATTTATTGAATACTTCTGTTTATCCATATCAAACAATGCTACTGTAACAGATGAACCGTCTTTCATACAATACACAACACTGTTATCACCATATGTCAATTCAGCAGGTATCGCCGTTTCAGGCTTTATATCTGTTGAAAGAATTTCCGAACCAATAAGGGAATTGACTAAAGTACTTTTACCTGTACTGAATCCTCCCACCAAAGGAACAGTAACTTTAAAATCGGAAATATTCTTGATGTCATTATCTATCTCTGAAAGTGCTGTGGAAAAATCATACTTCTGATAAAGTTCTTTCAGTGTAGTAAACTTGTCCAGATAGCTTTTGTGCAATTGATTCATTTTTATTTCACTCCTTAAATTTTTTCTTTATCTTACCATTTAATCAAATTTTTGTCAACATAAAACAATTCCTTTTTTTTGTTTTGATTTTGGAACTGTTTTCAAAAAGTATTGTTTTTTAATTTGTAATGTAGTATAATTTATGTATGGTATGCTTGTGCAAATATTTATTACAACTTGATAAAGGAGGAAAAAATGAACGATAATTTATATTATTGCAAAGACTGGAAACATCAGTCCTATAAAGATTATGACATTTGTGTTTCAGATTTTGTGGAAGAACCTACAAAAGGTGTATTACTTCAAATTCACTGTCTGGTAACTCACAACAATAAAGTCGTCTGTCGAAATATGAAAGATGTAGTCGGATTTGAAATAAACGTCCGTCATCACGTCAGAACATTTATGAATAAAATGGGAATGACCCAACCTGAAAGAGATGAAACTTTTACTGTAAAAATGTGGTATTATACTCCTGACGGCAGTGCTTTTAAAAAAGATATTCCATTGAGAATCGCAATTACATTTTTCCGACCCATAAAAATTGAAGACAAAGAACAGCAATTACTGAAAGAACAAATATTTAATGAATTATGTAATTTACTGGTATAGATTAAGGTATCACGTCATTGCAATGAAATTATAAAAAGTTGATAAAAAATTGATAATTATATGTTATAATATCACTGAGGTGATATGCAATGTACAGAATACTTGTGGCAGATGATGAACCTGATGTACTCAGTCTGCTGAAAGATTATTTTGAAATAAACGGATATGAAGTAATTACGGCAAAAAACGGTAAGGAAGTACTTGAAAAAATCAGAATCAATCCCGATATAATACTTCTTGATATAAATATGCCTGATATGGACGGGCTTTCCGTATGCAGTGAAATCCGTGACTATGTTTCCTGTCCGATTTTGTTTCTTACTGCAAAGGTTGAGGATAGTGATAAAATAAGGGGCTTTGCTTCCGGTGGCGACGATTATATTATAAAGCCCTTTTCTATCGAGGAACTCGGAGCAAGAGTTATGGCACATATCCGTCGTGAACATCGTAATAGTATAGTTTCAAACGCCCGTTTTTTCGGCAGGATAAGTATAGACTATTCTGCTAAAACGGTATCGGTAAGCGGTGAAAAAATAGGACTGGTAAAAAAAGAATTTGAAATTATAGAACTTCTTTCTATGAATACCGGACAGGTTTTTGATAAGGAAAGAATTTACGAAAAGATATGGGGATATGATGCTGACGGAAATGCAAGTGTTGTTGCTGAACATATCCGCCGTATACGTATGAAACTTGCGGACGAATCGTATCACATTGAAACGGTATGGGGGATTGGCTATAAATGGGTAAAGTGAAAAAAAGTTTTGTATCTCTGAAATGGAGTTTTTCCGTTTATCTGACTGTTTGTTTTTTTATTTCATTTTTTGGTTCAATGGTTATCGGATTCGGCACGAATTATCTACAGGAATATTACGAAACAATTCACAAAGATGTAAGATTTTTTACTTCCTCTGATGAAAATATGGAAGTATTTTTTGATGATGAACAGTTTATTAAAAAATATGTTGTTACCGACCAAAGACCGCTTGCAGACAGAAAATATATAATAACATACTTTATAATCAGTTATGCACAGTTTTTATTGATACCATTGTTTATAATATCGTGTGTTGCAGTTACAGGAATTATCTTCTATAAGCGTGAACTTCAGAAACCTATTGACATTCTGCTTGATTCATCACAAAAAATTTCCGGTAATCAGCTTGATTTCACAATAGAATACAAGAAACAAAATGAACTCGGACAGCTATGTACAGCTTTTGACGATATGCGTCATGCACTTGACGAAAATAACCGTAATATGTGGCATTCACTGGAAGAACGTAAAAGACTTAATTCTGCATTTTCGCACGATTTGCGTACACCGCTTACCGTCCTTAAAGGTTATAACGATTTTCTTACAAAGTATATCGGCAATATACCGGAAGAAAAAATATCTGAAATTCTTTTAAAAATGAACGGTCAGATAAACCGCCTTGAAAGTTACACCTATAAGATGAGTGCCGTTCAGAAACTTGAAGATATTATACCGGATATTTCAGAAATACAAATCTGTACTCTGAGGGAAAATTTTGAGGAAAGCGGAAAATATATATCAGGTAACAAGAAATTTTCGTTTGATTTTCATAGCGATAAAAACAGTTTATTCGTTGATATTGAGCTTGTTATGGAAGTGTACGAAAATATTTTGTCAAATGCTGAAAGATATGCGGATAATAATATTTCTGCTGAAATCTCTGTAACGGAAGATTTTCTGAAAATAGTCATATGTGATGACGGAAAAGGTTTTTCAGAAAAAGCACTGAAATTCGCAAAAGAACCTTTTTACCGTGACAGCAATGAACAGAACAGTACACACTTTGGTCTCGGACTTTATATATGTAAAATTATTTGTGAAAAATGTGGCGGAAGTCTCAGTATATCAAATACTGAAACAGGTGCGGAAGTTACAGCAAAATTTTTTTGCGGAAGTAGATAAAAAGTTGATAATTACATTTTATAATAAAAGCACGGAAGAAATTCCGTGCTATTTTTTATGAAAGGACTGATTTTTTGAAAAAAATCGAAATCAGGAACGTTAACAAGTTCTATGGCAGAAAACACGCCCTTAAGGACATCACGCTGACTATCAATCAGGGAATGTTCGGACTTCTCGGACGTAACGGAGCAGGCAAAACAACTCTTATGAAAACACTTGCCTGTCTGCACCAGAAGAAAAACGGAAGTATTACTGTATGTGGAATACCGATTGAAAATGATAAGGAAATCCGCAGTATTACAGGTTATCTTCCGCAGGATTTTTCAATGTACCCGAATATGAATGTTTATGAGGCTCTTGATTATCTCGGTACGCTTTCGGGAATGACAAAATCAGAACGCAAGGAGCGAATAGGTGTACTTCTGAAAAAAGTCAATCTTACGGAACATCAGCACAAGAAAGTCAAGGCACTCTCAGGCGGAATGAAACGTCGTCTCGGTATTGCACAGGCACTTCTCCATAATCCTAAGGTACTTATAGTTGACGAACCGACAGCAGGTCTCGACCCTGAAGAACGTGTGCGTTTCCGCAATCTCCTTACAGATGAGGCAGAAGAAAGAATTGTAATTTTGTCAACACATATCGTCGGCGATATTGAGGCTTCATGTGAAAATATTGCTATAATGAATGACGGGAAAATCTTATGGCAGGGTACAGTCACGGAACTCATCAGAAATGCAGACGGAAAAGTTTTCACGGTAAACGTACCTAAAAAGTATCTTCCGCAGATTAAGAAGAATTATATCGTCACCGGAATGTTAATTCAGGGGGAATATAATACAGTACGTATAATTTCCGATACTGTTCCTGATTTGCAGAATGCTGTCCCTGATGAGCCGAATTGTGAAGACGCTTATATGTATTGTCTCTATCAGAACGGTTGCGATGTATATGGAGGTGTGGAATAATGTTATTTTTCAAAGAATGTAAAAAAATTCTGTTTTCGCTTACTTTTGTGATATATATTGTAGCGGTTGTAGGATTTTATTTCACACAATTCAGTCCGGACGCAGACAGAAAAATTTCGCCTCCGGCTCCTGCTTCGGAGGATTACGGAACTGTTGCCAAAGAAGTACCGGAAATTTTAATGCCGAAAGCTACCGAAAATCTTGTAACTGAATATCTCAGGGGATATTATAAAGCCTATCCGATTGGATTCTATAAACAGGTGAAACTTTCAGAAAAAAAATCCACACAGATTGCGGAAATCATTACGGAAATAACAGGTATTTCAAAACAGGAACTTGATGATTTTTCCGATTTTGAAGAGGGCGGAATGACTATGATTCCCGACGGTAACGGCGGATATATGCCTGTTGTCAAGGAAGCGACAATGCCGGAAATAAATATTCCTGATACAATGACATATGAGCATTTCCGTGAACTTATGCGTAAAGCAGACAAAATAATCGGTGGCGGTTCTGACTATTCAGATAACTATATTATAGGTAATTTTTCACAAGTACCGAAAACTTACGAGGACGCTTTAGCAGAATACAACGCAATAATTGAAGAAGACAAGATTACTGGTGCATATGCAAGACTTTTCTGCGATTATATCGGAATTATTGTTGCCGTACTTCCTGTCTTTTTATCCGCAAGTCTTGCAAATGCTGATAAAAAATCACGTATGGAACAGTTGGTTTATTCAAGAAAAATATCGTCCACAAAACTTGTATTCACAAGATTTTCCGCACTTATTACAGTTATGTTCATACCAGTGCTTGTACTTGCCTTTGTTGCATCATTCAGCGTTTCAGGAATCTATAAAGAAAATAATACCGACTTCCTTGCAATCCCGAAAATGTCAGTATGCTGGTTATTACCTAACATTCTTTTTTCTACCGCACTCGGAATGGCTCTGACAGAAATAACATCACAATTAGTAGCGATATTCGTACAGGGTGTGATATGGTTTTCAGATGCAATGGGTGGTACGTCACTTACCGGTGAGATAAAAATGTTCACTCTTATATGTCGTCATAATTCACTGTATAAAAGAGATGTTTTTATGGAAAATATGAATCAGTTTGTATTCAACAGAATTTTCTATACTGTTATTGCATTTGCGATTATAGCATTGACAACGTGGATTTACTCCGAAAAAAGAAAGGGTGGGTTAAATGTCATTAAGAAAAATATTGTCGGTAAATTTAAAGTATAATTTTCTTCCTCACTTTATACTCGCAATCGCTGTCGCTGTTCTTACTCCTGTTGTATTCAGTATAAGCACACTGGATGCAAGAAATTCCGCACAACCACTTGAAATGCTCCTTTTGTTTACAGGTACAATTTTACTTACTCCGATTTTTCTTCCCGAACAGAATCCGGAAGTCCGTGATGTTATACGTTCAAAGAAAACTGATTATCTGATAGTATGTATGATAAGGGTGATGTATTCAATAGTTGCAATAATGCTTATTACAGGAATATTTATCCTGATTATGAAACACAATGAATGTGATGTGACTTTCAGACATTTTATCGGAGGTTTTGCATCTGCTTTGTTTATCGGAACAGCGGGCTTTACAGTTGCAGGATTAAGTAACAGTATTTCTGCCGGATATATGACTTCTATGGTATATTATTCAGCAAATATAGGTCTGAAAGATAAACTGGGTATATTCTATCTGTTTTCAATGTCCAGTGGAGAAGATTTTAAAAATAAATATTTACTGATTTTATTATCATTAATTATAATCACAACAGTATTTATTTACTTGAAAAAATCATGTAAATAATATTGATTTTTTTAAGTTTCGCTTTTCTGATAAAAGGTTTTTCTGTAATTCATAGGAGTATAACCTGTTTCTTTTTTAAAGCAGTTTACAAAATGACTTTGTGAGGAAAAACCATAGTATTCTGCAATCTCTGAATATGTCATTTCTGAAGAAGTGAGCATATGAGATGCCGATTTGATTTTTTCAACAATTATATACTGGTTAATGGACATACCTGTTTCCTTGCTGAACAATGACGACAGATAACTTCTGTTAAGGGAAAGTTTTTCTGCAATCTCAGAAACTCTTATCTTTTCGTGAAGATGAACGTATATATATTCCATAGCCTTTATCACGTGAATTGAATAAACCTGTTTCTTTTTAAGTTTTTTCATTCTCTGAGTAAAATACATTACCATTTCATTGTGAAGTGTAGAAATATCAGAAATATTCTTCATACTGTCCATTTTGTGAATAAACAAATCACTTAAAGTATATGCTTCTTCACGGTTGAGACCGTGTTCAGCACATATTCTTGTAATCAGTGCAACAGCTACTACAAAATGATACCTTGTATTCTGCAAAGTATCATCTGAAAGTTTTCCATACTTGTCTTCAGTGTATATATCGTTACTTTCGGTGTCCATAAAGTATTGACTAACTTTTTCCGTATCACCGAGAGCTACAGCATTATAAAACTGATATTCAAGGTTATATTCAAGATGACATTTCTGTTCTTCTCTGCGATAAAAAATTTCACGGTTTAAATCATTGTTGATATTCATATAAAAACTCCTTTTTATTCATTATACAACAAATTTATAAAAAAAGCAACAATATTAATATACATTTCAGAAAAATAAAACTATAATATGTTTAAATTACATAGAAAGGAATTATTTTTTATGCGTACACTTGATGGATTTATGCACGGCGTGAACCTCGGGGGCTGGCTTTCACAGGCAGACGATACTTCCGAAAATCACTACAGAAATTTTATTACAGAATCCGATATTGAATATATCGCTTCACTCGGTCTTGACCACGTAAGAGTGCCGGTTGACTATCCGGTTATTGAAGAGGAAGACGGCACGGTCAGGAAAGACGGATATAGTTATCTCGACAATTGCCTTGAATGGTGCAGAAAATATAATATTCACATGATTATTGATATTCACAAGGCTTTCGGATATTCTTTCGACCCTCTCGATAAAACAGATAAAACTATTTTTTTCTATGACGAAAAAATTCAGAATCGTTTTTATTCGCTCTGGAAAACAATAGCTTCACGCTATGGAAAGTATAATGATACAGTTGCATTTGAATTGCTGAATGAAATAGTGGAACCGTCCGTTTCAGACGAATGGAATAATATTGTACTGAAAACAATAAGTGAAATACGTTCCGTCGCTCCGGATTCGTGGATTATATTCGGCGGAACTATGTACAATAATGTACTCAGCGTTCCGGCACTGGCAGACCCGAAAGACAATAAAGTCGCATACACTTTTCACAGCTATGAACCGCTGATATTTACACATCAGGGTGCATACTGGGTTGAAAATATGTCGGAAGATTTCAGAATCAGCTACCCCGAAAATATTGAGGAGTACCGCAGACAGAGTAGCATACTTTCACAACAGCTTGTTGGTGCAATTTACAATGAGAATCTTACAGAAATATCAGACGTTTTCTTTGAAACTCTTTTTACACCGGCTCTGAAAATTGCTGAAGAACGTAATATACCCCTTTATTGCGGAGAATACGGCGTTATTGACCTCGCAGATGACATCTCAAAAATCAACTGGACTGCTGATATATGTTCAGTATTCAACAAGTACAATATAGGACGTGCTTACTGGAATTATAAGGAAAAAGATTTCGGAATCATAAACATCAAAGATGAAAAAATAAGAAAACAGCTTTCTGAAAATTTATAATAACGTTCACTTACATATGATTGAAAAGTAACCAAAACCTGAAAACAGCCTCTCTATAAACGGAGAGGCTGTTTTTTCAACAATGCAATATATTTTTATTTAATTACTTTAAACGGAAAATAGTTTTCAGGTTAAGTATAATAACGTTGCGTTTTGTAAAGATAGCGGAAATCAATCGCCAAATCCAGAAAACAGGAAGCAAAAACGGAGCTTTATTTAAAACGGGATACCTTTCTTTCATATAGGATAACGGTTGCAAAATCGAGCCAATAAAATACCCTGCTCTTCCCTTTTCCTTTATCCTATTGTTTATTCGGTTAGATACTGTGCCGTATGTTCCGCTGTTCAGAATATAATCAGAGAGTTCCATTAATTCCGCTGTTGCCTTATTTTTACCGAACCACATTTCAGACAAAGCAGTCATTTGATTTCTGAAACGCAGTAATTTCAACTTTTTCAGCTTGAAATTCAGACTTTGCCTGTCAATCTTCTTATAAATAGTGTGATTGAGGACATAAACGTCCATAACTGAACGGATACCGCTTCCGTCCTTTGAATAGTGAGTATAAAAATGTGCAAGGACATAAATATAAAATTCTTCGTCTGTCATTTTGTATGCACTTTCAAAACCGTCAATTTTTTCAGCCTTTTTAAAAACTTCCTTGTTGTAATATTTACTGAAATCATTTGTTGCAGAAAAAAGCTGTCTGTGAATTTCGATATTCATAACAGGAGGTTTAAAATATACATCGTGATAAAATGTTTCTTTTCTTTCACAAGTATATCCAATCGAAAGCATTACACTTTCTGCTTTATCTGCATTTTCATCATCTATCAAAATATCAATATCAGACATAGTACGGAAATCAGATTTAGGATATATTTGTTTCATAAATATTCCCTTTACAGGCATACAACGTATTTTTTTCCTGTCCAAAGCTGTAATAATATTTCTGTATTCACTTTTCTGTATAATGTCCTTAACTACAGCCTTATTTTTGTTTTCCGTCCATTTTTTCCACAATTCTGTTTCGGGTTTGGATTTAAGTCTGTCAACACTGTACCAAATCATATTGGCTATCATATGATTATCAGCCAAAGAAAATATTTTATCCCATGATAAATTTTCCGGTTTTTCCTTTGGATTTTCATTTTTCAAAGCACATTTAGCTAAGTGAATCACATATTTATCTGTTGTTGTCATAATTCCTCCGTTTAATCGAAATCAATAATTTTATCGCATATTTCTAAAGCGGCTTTTCGGTGAGTAATTATAATTACTGTTTTATTAGTCATCTGCCTGAGATTCTGTAAAAGTCTTTGTTCTGTAGATTCGTCAAGGGCTGACGTGGATTCGTCAAGAAGCAATATAGGTGCATCGGAATAAATTGCCCTCGCAACCGCAATTCTCTGAGTTTGTCCCTCAGAAAGACCTGTACCGTTTTCACCGAGAAGTGTGTTATAGCCGTTTTCAAGCTGTTCTATAAATATATCAGCACAGGCAATTTCACAACTTTTTTTCACTCTTTCCATATCCAAGGGCATATCACTCATAAAGCCAACCGCCTCGGCAATTGTTCCCGACATCAGAAAATTTCCCTGAGGAACATATGCAAACATTGAACGCTCAGAGCCGGTAACTGCAAATTTTTCATTATTATCCGTAATGAAATCAATTTTTCCCTGGTCAATATCGTATATGGAAATAAGGAGTTTCAACATTGTACTTTTTCCTATTCCTGACCGTCCCATAATTGCAGTAAAACTTCCCTTGTCTATAGTATGACTGAAATTTTTCAGAACTTCAACGCCGTCCGGATAGTGAAACGAAACGTTCTCAAATCTGATTTCCCTGATATTTTCATACAGTTTGTCACGCTGTTCCCTGCTGATTTTATTCTCAGTATTATCTTCTTTCATATTTTCAAGCTCTATCAGTCTTTCAGCGGAAGCAATCATTGAATAGTATTTCGGAAGATAACCTGTAATATTGGCAAATGGTTGCTGAACCTGATTAACAAGCTGTAATACTTCCGTAAGTGTGCCGTAAGAAATATTACCATAAAGTATTCCTGTACCGCACCATATAAGACCGAAAAAATAACCGCCGTTCATAACGATTCCGAAACCTATATTACATAAGTTTGAAAACATATTCCTTTTCAGACGTATATTCTGATGAGATTTCATTTTATCCATTGCAATATCGGCGGATTTCCTTTCACCGCCAAAACAGCGTATAACAAGCAGATTCTCAACAGTTTCCTGAAGATATGAACGCACCTCACCGTCAGCGGACTGCACCTGCTTATGAAGTTTTTTCATCACTTTACGGAACGCATATGTAACACCCAGCAACAGAATACCGCCTATAACAAATATTGACGCAAAACGTTTATCAAGAGACAGAAGCACAATAACTGCTCCTGCAATTTTTACAAGCATAGCCGTCATATTCGGTAAAACTGCGGTTATTCCGTCTGCAATAATCATAGTATCGCTTGTCATTCTGTTTTGCAGTTCACCGGTATGATATGCAGAAAGAGTTGAAAAATCCCTTGTGAGAATAGTTTCATATGTTCTTTTTTTCAGCTTGTTTTCTATGGCAGACTTTGTTTTTTCGTCTGTTCTTCTGCATATCGCACGGACTGAAACCTGAAAAATAATTATCGCTCCGATAATCATTGCATATAACCTGAAATCCGATTTGTTATGAGATACAGCACTGTCAATAATCTTCCTCATATCGTGTGCAAATAAAATTGAACTTACGGAAATCAATGAATTAAGTACAGTAAGCCATATAACGCCATATGTTTCTTTCTTCAAAGCAGATATAAGCCATTTCAATGTATTTTTACTTTTTTTCATTGAATATCCTCTTTATTCTCTTTATTACTGATTTTGCTTTTGTCTTTATCCAGAGTTTTATATGACGTATGCCAAGAGTTTTCAGATATTTTTTATAGTTTTCGTCGTCAAGGGAAATCAGCTTTCCGTTTTTGTAATATCCGCTTGCATAGGCAAGCACCCATTTATAAGGGACTATCTCCTTTTGCAAGGAATTATCCCCACAGATAATATAATCTTTTTCACGGACTTTCAGAACACGGTGAAGAACATACTGACCGTTAGGGCGTTTAAAAAGTGCAATATCGTATTTTTTCAGAATACCGTCTGCCTTTTCCAATACAACAATATTTTTACGGTGTTTCAGCATAGGCTCCATACTGATACCGGTAGTTGTGCGTAAAATTCTTCCTGTTCTGTTGAGTTCTTCTTCAATAGTACGTTTATTCATTAAGCAGACCCGTTTCTCTGAGTTTTGCAATAAAATTATGTACATCTTTTCTTGCTGTTTCCTCTGAAACATCATATTTTTCAAGCAGAGAACGCACCAGTTTTTCTTCTGTAGTCTCTTTCATAAGCTGTTTAAACAGGAAATTCGCCGTTGAATTGTTTTTAATGAGACCATTGAAAACAAGGCTTGCCTCTCCGGTAGCAACAGCGATATGTTCACCGCTTGAATTGTCTATAATCATTCCTTTTTTTAATTTCATATTAAATTATCCTTTCATAGTGTTGTATGCCATTTCTGCCGATTCAATTTCCATATTGAAACCTGATTTATATAATGAAACATTATCGGCGATTCCGTTTATAAGTGTCAGAATTTTCTTCATTTTTTCCGGACTGTCAGAACGGTAAGACTGCTGTAAAAGCATAGGATACGCTACGGACTTTGTTATTTCTGCGATATGATTTTTTTCTGCACGTCCGAGAATACATATTGCTTTCAGCGGAACGGCAATATTACTGCTGAGATGGTGTTTGCCGTCCCATGGAGTACCGTAAGCTATAACGCCGTTTTCAGTGATTTGCAGAAGTGGCTTGTCGTCGTTTACCATAACGGCACGTTCACCAAAATACTCTCTCCACAGACGTGTATGTGTGGACTTTCCTGTACCGCTTTTTGCCGTAAAAAGATACCCGATACCGTCAACGGCAATCACAGAACCGTGAAAAAGAAGTGTTTCCGATTCTATCATATATTCGGCAATCTTACGATATACTGCAAGGGTTTCAAGGTAGCTGTCATCGAATATTCTTACAGGAATACCTTCCTTTTTGTCCTCAGCAACAGATTTTTCACGTTCAAAATCAATATCGGACTGCGAAATCTTCACGGAAAAATCAATATCTCCGCAATATATATAGTCCCTGCAAAGACTATGGACTTCTTTATAGAGAGAATCAATTTCAATGATTTTTCCGCCGATTTTATATATTTCTTTCATAAAATTTCACCTCACTTAAAAAAGCAATTGAACTTTTTTGTATACCGCTTAATGCATATATAATATCATACTTTTTCAGATTTGTCAATATTATAAAAAAAACTGACAAGAATATTTTTTAAAAGGAAAATATATTAATAATATTTTTTGTTGAAAAATGTTGACAAATATCTGATAATGTGATAATATATAACACGAGGAGGTTTTTTCGCATGAATGATTTTTTTTCAGCTATCTTTATGAACATAATCGGATATGATATGATTATCATTATAACTGCTGTGATTACATTTTTTGTCTATTATTTCCTGAAAAAATCTGCGGACAAGCTATATGATAAACTGCACCTTACTGTCTTTGTACCTGACGGTGAAATTTCCCGAAAAGAAGCTGACGAAGATATTTCCGGACTGCGTGAAACAGAGATTGTAAATATGCGTGAAAAAACAGGTGGTCTCTATTCAGTCTTTGTGAATCTTACTGGAATATTTCCATTGCTGGGCATACTTGGTACAGTAACTTCACTTCTCAGTCTCATTGCAGATACTTCCGATATTACCGGTAACTTCTACGGTGCTTTGACTTCTACTTTCTGGGGGCTGGTTTTCGCTATAATATTCAAGTTTCTTGACGGAATTATTTCCGCAAAGATTGAAGACAATGAAAAAAACGTCGCATTATATCTTGAACGCAATTACAGAAACGCTCCTGAAAAGGAAAAGATACATATATGAAAAACAAGGGAATAGTTATTGAACTTACCGCATTACTGGACGTTATCCTGATAATGATGTTCTGGCTTATGATGAATCTGCAAAACAACAACGACAATATACGTGCAGAAGCTGAAGAACGTATTTCACAGGCTGAACAACAGATACAGTCCGCTGAAGAAAATGTTTCCGAATATAAAAAACTCGCCGATGAAGCTGTTGCGGAAATGGAAAAAATGCAGGCTGAAATTGAGGAAATACGTGAAAACACTGAAAGGGAAATTGCGGAAGCATGGAAAAAAGCTGCCAGTATAAATGATAATGCTACTGCCAATCAGTATGCACTCGACAAATATGAACAGGGTTTTCTGATAACTATAAATCTGCGTTACAACGAAAATTCAGGAATATTTATCTCAGACAATACGGGAATTTTAGAAGAAGCAATTATTACTCCTGAAGATATTTCCGAAAAACTGATTTCTGCGTTTGAAAATTCAGGTCTCAGTCAGAACGATGTTATTATGTGTGCAATGACTTATGACGGCAGTGAAGCTCTTTACAGGGACGTGCGGACTATCAGAACAGCTGTTTATGATATTAAGGAAATCTATCCTAATCTCTACTGTACCTACATTAACACAAAAGAAAGGTGATTATCAATGAGCAGAAAAAATAAAGACGAAGAAATTAAGGAAAAAAAGAAAAGCAACTTTATACCGATACTGGTTGTACTGCTTTTAATTATAGCAATCCTTATGATTGTCGCAAGTTTCGGATTTGGCGGAGGATTCGGTAAAGGAAACGGTGATGGTGACGGTACTTCGGGAAATTCAGTTGTTTCAGATAATTCAGGTACTGAAAATTCTGAAAATTCAGAAATATCCGAATCAGAAGAAGAAACGTCAGAAACAACGGTATCTCACGAAATAATAAAAGACATACAGGTGACTGTTTCTGAAAATTCATACATAATGGACGGCGTTGAAACTGACATTGATAGTATTATAGAAACGGCTTCCGGTGATAATATTGTCGTTGAAATCATTGACGAAAATGCAGTTGCGGACACTATGGACAGCCTTATTTCAGCACTTTCTGAAAACAAAATTTCCTACTTTGAATCAATTGCAGACGAAAATGTATAAATAAAAAACGGACTTTTAAAAAGTCCGTTTAATTTTTATATTCCGTAAAATCTTCTGAAATTTTCCGATAAAATCATTCTGTTTTCCTGCTCCATGAAACCGAGGTTTAAAAATCTTTCAAGTTCTTCCTCGTGACTCCACATAGGAAAGTCAGAACCAAAGAAACACTTTTCAACACCATATTTTCTAATCATATTTACAACACGTTCAGCAGGCATAAAAGCCATTGAACTGCTTATATCAAAAACGACGTTTTCAAGACCGGCAAGAAATTCCTCTGCTTCTTCCCAACGCTGATAACCTCCGAGATGTGCGGAATGTAATTTGAGTTTCGGGAAATTCTTATGAATGTTCGCAATTCTTTGAGGTGCGGAATAGTCGTAACGGTTGTCACCACAGTGAATAAGCAAAGGCATTTCACCCTCTATCATTTCGTAAATCCTGAAAGCCTCATGTGAATCAGCATCGAATTTCTGAAAATCAGGGTGAAGTTTTACACCATGCAGACCGAGATTTTTAATCTGCTGTATGTCTGCTTCAATATTTTCTGAATCAGGGTGAGTAGTCCCCAGTCCAAAAAAACAATTATTCTGTCTGCACTCATTGGCGATAAATGCGTTTATTGAACTTATCTGATGTGGAGTAGTAGCCGTCGAACATACAAGATATTTAGCAACACCTATCTTACTTCCGCTCTCTATGAGTTTTTTGCTTATCCCACAGCTTTCCATATGCAAATCATAGAACGCTCCGATATTGACGGTAGCGTTTTCCGCAATCTTTTCCGGAAAAATATGTGCGTGGGAATCGATAATTTCGTATTTACTGTAAATTTCTGAATCCATAATTTTTCAGCCTCCTGAAATTAATTATAACTTTATTCTGACAATTTGTCAAGCTTTAAAGGCGTTCTTTGAAGTCACTGTAACCAAATTTTCGGAGAGTTTCAACTGAACCGTCTTTTCTGTAAAGCAGTATCGCCGGAAGTGCCATTCCGTTAAAAGTATTATTCTTCACCATTGAATAAATAGCCATATCCTCAAAAATCAGTATGTCGCCGATTTCAAGAGGTCTGTCAAAAGAATATTCTCCTATAACGTCTCCGGCAAGACAGGTCTGAGACCCTAATCTGTATGTATAATTTTTTTCATATGGTTTTCCTGAGTTTCTGAGAGGCGGTCGGTAAGGCATTTCAAGTACGTCCGGCATATGACATGATGCGGAACAGTCCAGTATAGCTATTGGAATATCGTTCCGGACTATATCAAGAACTTCCGTTACAAGATAACCCGCGTTCAGAGCGACTGCTTCACCAGGTTCAATGTAGACTTCAAGACCGTACTTTTCCTGAATATGACGTATACAGCGTTCAAGGCGTGGAATGTCGTAATCTTCCCTTGTGATGTGATGTCCTCCCCCGAAATTTACCCACTGCATATTGTTCAGTACGTCGCCGAATTTTTCCTCAACAGCGTCAAGTGTTTTTTCCAAATCGTCGGAGTTTTGTTCGCATAGTGTGTGGAAATGAAGTCCGGTTACACCGTAAAGATTTTCACGGTCAAAATTTCTGTTGATAATTCCCAGACGTGACTTCGGAGAACACGGGTCGTAAATTTCGTGACCGTCCTGAGTAGAACACTCCGGATTTATTCGGAGACCTATTTTTTTTCCTGCTCCCAGTACTCTATCACGGTACTTGTCAAGCTGTGCGAAAGAATTGAAAATAATATCGTCGCAATAAGAAATTATCTCGTCGATTTCGTTTTCACGGTAACCGGCACAGAATACGTGATTTTCTTTACCCATTTCCTCAAAACCCAGTCTTGCTTCAAAAAGTCCGCTACAAGCAGTACCGGAAAGATACTCACCTATCAGCTTATAGAGATGATAACATGAAAACGCTTTTTGTGCAAGAAGTATTTTACAGCCTGTTCTGTCCTGAACACCTTTCAGAATTTCAAGATTTTTTATTAATTTTTCCTCGTCGATTATGTAACAAGGGGTCTGCACTTTACTGAACATCTTCCACACCTCAGAATACTACTTTTTTCTTACCCTTTTCATTTTTCGGATAACTGCGTACACGAAATATGTGTTCTATATTTACTACACTTTCGCTGTCTTTTTCGTCAATGATAATAAATCCGTCACCGATTTCAAGAATACGTGCAATAATCGTAATACCGCTTTCTGTATATATTATACATTCTTCCTTGTCGTCAACAAAACGCTGTAATGCATCTTCAATCTTCATTTAAAAACCTCCTCAGCAGTACTTCAGATACTGCATATTCTTGTATTCATAGTCTGGTGTTTTCCTGAAAAATATCTTTTCCCTGAATTTACTTCTGTCGCAGTTTATAAAGTTAAGTGTGTGCATACGGTAGTACCATATTTCCGAATTATGCGTAACTACTCTGTCGTTATATTGTAATCTGCCATACTGATTCGGACTCAGAATAAAAGCTGTCTGATTTATAACGTCCGTATAGCTGAACGGAGAATTATTGTCCCAGTAGCCTTCATTATGTCCACGACGTTTACTTGTATTGAAACGCTCATAAAAATGGTCATCACAGAACATTATTTTATAATTCTCGTTCTCTTTGAATATACGTATATTATGTATAAGATTTCTGTAATTCTTTAAACTGTCACGACTGCCTGTTGTAAAAATTTCCTCTCCTAATCTCTTATGATATTCCCACGTCTTTTGAATACCGTCCGGAGACTGTTCCAATGCTGAATACTGGTAGAATACATCACAATCAGGATTTATATTATCCGTCTTTACTGGTACAAACTTCACAGAATTACGCATATTCGCATATTTCGGATAGCGTACATCTTTTCTGTACCACAAGTCTATTTCCTGAACGAAAAGCATTATAAAACCTCCTTTAATTTATGTTATGGCGGTGGACTGCTCCACCACCATAAATTATTAAATTATTATATTTTCAGTCAACAAGCGTCGGGTTGAAATCTTCTTCCCATGGCAGACCCCATTTATTGAGTGCCTGCATAAACGGGTCGGGGTCGAACTCCTCGATATTGTAAACGCCAGCTTTATTCCACTGTCCAGTCATAATCATCATAGCACCAATCATTGCAGGAACGCCGGTAGTATAAGAAATTGCCTGAGAACCGACTTCCTTATAACATTCCTGATGGTCGCATATGTTGTAAAGATAGTAAGTTTTGTCTTTGCCGTCTTTTTTGCCACGGAAAATACAACCGATATTCGTTTTGCCGACTGTTCTTGCACCAAGTGTTGCAGGGTCAGGGAGTACGGCTTTCAGAAACTGCAACGGTACTATTTCCCTGCCCTCGTACATAATCGGCTCGATAGAAGTCATTCCGACATTTTCAAGGCATTTAAGGTGAGTTAAATAACTCTGTCCGAAGGTCATAAAGAAACGTATTCTTTTAATACCCTTTATGTTGAGTGCGAGGGATTCCAATTCTTCATGGTGCAGTAAATACATATCTTTTTCGCCTACACCCTTGAAATTATAAACCCTCTTTATTTCCATAGGTTCGGTCTCAACCCATTCTCCGTTTTCGATATAGCTACCCTTTGCGGAAACCTCACGGATATTTATTTCAGGATTGAAGTTTGTCGCAAAAGGATAACCATGGTCACCACCGTTGCAGTCAAGAATATCAATGTAATTGATTTCGTCAAACTCGTGTTTCAAAGCGTATGCCGAAAATACACCTGTTACTCCGGGATCGAAACCACTTCCGAGAAGTGCGGTAATTCCTGCCTGCTCGAATTTTTCACGATAAGCCCACTGCCATTTGTACTCAAATTTCGCAGTGTCAAGAGGTTCATAGTTTGCCGTATCAACGTAGTTAGTCTTTGTTGCAAGACAAGCGTCCATTATAGTCAAATCCTGATAAGGAAGTGCAAGATTCAGCACAACATCAGGCTTGTATGAGTTAATAAGTAAAATAAGCTCGTCCACATTGTCGGCATTTACCTGTGCAGTTTCAATTACCGTTTTTGTAGTCGGCTGGAGCTTGTCACGCAAAGCATCGCACTTTGACTTTGTACGGCTTGCAATCATTATTCCCTCGAATACCTCGCTGTTCTGACAGCACTTGTGAATTGCAACAGAGGCAACCCCTCCGCAACCAATAATCATACATTTTCCCATTTTTAAAAACTCCTTTATGTTAATTTTTTTATTACCGCAAATACGGTAAGCATAAGTGCAAGCAGACCGAATCCCTTTCCGACCTCGTAAGAAGAACGATAGTCGGAAATATCATTCTCAACAAGATACTTTTTCGGATTTTCGGGGTCGATTCTTATTTCTATTGTATCACCGACTTTATATTTAGAAAATCTTTTAGTATATTCGGCATGACCGCTGAAAATTTTACCGTCCGCACTGTAAGTAAAGTAAGGCGTGTATACTGTTCTTTTTGTTTTGCCATAAGCTTTTCTTTGCATTTCAACACGCACAATTTCCGCCCTTATGGTCTGTGTACAATGTTTCTCCTTATAATTCAGCGATATGCCTTTGAACATTCCCACCGCAAAAACTATAACCGCAACAATTATAAGAGGAAAAAACCAATTTTCCGATTTACGATACATAGCGTTTTCCCTTTCACGACAAAGAAAGTAACATCTCCCTTATAATTTTACACGCCACAGCCGTCGACACACCCGACTGGTCGTAAGGCGGACTTAATTCATTTACATCACAGCCGACTATATTAAGTTCACTGCACACAAAAGTCAACGCTTTACGGAGTTCACCGAAAGTAACTCCCTCCGCTTCGGGTGTGCCCGTTCCGCAGAAAACAGACGGGTCGAGTACGTCCAAATCAACAGTAAGATAGACGTTTTTGTCTTTAAGTTTTGCAACAGTTTCAGAAAGTCCGTCAAATGTAAACTTGTGCATTTCTGTATGTTTTTCAGCAAATTTAAATTCTTCCCTGTCACCGCTCCTTATTCCGAACTGGAATATATGTCCGTCTCCGACAATTTCGTGACATCTTCTCAGTACACACGCATGGGAAAGTTTCTGACCTAAATAGTCGTCTCTCAAATCAGCGTGTGCATCAAAATGAATAATATACAAGTCATTATATTTTTCTGCAACTGCCCTCACCTGCCCGAGTGTAACAAGATGTTCACCACCAATCATAAAGGGAATTTTTCCGTCAGAGAGAATAATTTCTGAACGTTTTTTTATGTCGTCAAGAACCTGCTCAGTATTTCCGAATGGCAGTTCTAAATCACCGCTGTCAAAATAACAATAATCCGTCATATCCTTGTCCTGATACGGACTGTATGTCTCTATTCCGAAACTCTCGTTTCTTATTGCCGACGGTGCAAACCTCGTCCCTGCACGGAAACTTGTTGTACCGTCATAACCTGCTCCGAAAAGTACGATTTCAGCGTTTTCGTACTCGCAGTCGCACGCAATAAAAGTCTGTACATTTTTATTCAACATCTTTTAACAACTCCTCTACATAGTTCGGAAGTGCAAACGCTCCCGTATGAAGTCTTGTATTATAGTATTTTGTTTTGATTCCAAGAAGATTCCATGCAGACGGATTAAGGTCGTGAACAGGGTGATATTTCTTTGAAGCAAAACCGAAAAGCCAGTGTCCCGACGGATATGTAGGTATATGAGCCTGATAAACCTTGCTTATCGGAAAACTTCCTACAATTCTTTTGTGAGACCTCTGCATTGCTATTGCGTCCTCATCATAGAACGGACTTTCGTGCTGATTAACCATTATACCGTCAGCGTGAAGTGCATTGAAACAGCTTCCGTAAAATTCTTTGGTGAAAAGTCCCTCACCAACTCCGAAAGGGTCAGTTGAATCAACTATAATAACATCGTACTTATCTTCACACCGACGTATAAATTTCACACCGTCCTCATAGAAAATATGCACTCTTTTGTCGTCAAAACGGCAGGCAGTAGTCGGTAAATATTTTTTGCAGACCTCAACAACAAGTTCGTCAATCTCAACAATGTCTATTTTTTCAACGCCGTCATATTGCGTAAGTTCACGAATAACACCGCCGTCCCCTGCTCCGATTACAAGAACGTTTTTCGGGTTCGGGTGTACCGCCATTGGTACATGTGTTATCATCTCGTGATATATAAACTCGTCTTTTTCTGTAAGCATCATATAGCCGTCAAGTGTAAGAAAACGTCCGAATTCCTTTGAATCGAATATATCAATTCTCTGAAACTCACTTTTACCGCTGTAAAGCTGTCTGTCAACCTTTATCGAAAATTTAACTTCCGGAGTATGTTTTTCAGTAAACCAAAGTTCCATTAAAAAAATCCCTTTCTTCTATAATTTCTTTTTCATTATATCACAACACAGAAAATCACCGTTTTTTGTATCGAATACTTCATATCTGTACTCTTTATATCCTCTTTTCAAATATATTGATTTTGCGGGCAAAGATGAGTACAGAATTATTTCGTCCTGATTTTTAAAAACAATTTTTTCAGCATATTCAAGTAAAAATCCGCCATAACCTTTCCACTGATACTCAGGAAGTACGTACAGACGGTTTATTTCATTATCGTTTACTGTAACCGTTCCTGTAACTTTATTATCATCTTCAATAATATAAACGTTGTTGTCCGCTATATCCTGACTGATAGCTTTTTCATTATGATAGTCAAGAAAAAATTCAACCGCACCTTGTGGGTAATATTTCGGATATATTTCTTTTATAGTTCTTTGGACTATATCCATAATAACCTGTAAATCTTTCTTTCGGGCATTATGGATATTCCAAAGACCTTTTACGACAAAATCAAAATCCACGGCAATAATATTGTACACAAAATCGTATGTAAAAACCTGATAATGTTTATAAATGGATTTGTCGAAATCTTTTCTTATCGGAAGATTTTCAAGCCATTTACTGTTTTCAACAATATTGAAACAACTATAGTCAAGATGTGCAGAATTATCAATATTTTCATAGGTATCAAGTTCACATACAAAGTAAGCCAGTACCCTATGAAAAGTAAGTCTGTATGGAAGAAATCTGTCGGTTTTTATTTTTTCAGCAAGCTGACCGTTTATTTCGCCTTTAAAAGTCAGATTGTCAATATCGTCCTGATTTACGGTATCAATATATATACAGTCTCGACCATAAAGTTCTCCGAGTTTTTCTGTTTTTACGGAAGTTATTTTCTCATTCATTTTTATACTCCGATAATTATAAATTATTTTTCATTAATAATCTTTTAAGATTTTACAGATTTTTGTTATAATTGTTTCACTGTATTCATCATTGTATTCTGATAACCCGTTTTTTTGCCTATAAAGCATTGATTTTTTGTATTCTTCGTTTGGGCAAGTCAGAATAATATCTATATATTCTTCAATACTACATAGATTATTTTCAAGTGAATGTACTAATCCCATATTCAAATCAGAATAGTCTTCAGAAAAAAGTTTCATAAGATTTTCAGTTTCTTCACGGTTCAGTGGTTCACAATCATCATCAAATAAACTTTGAATAAGTTCGTCATATTTATTGAATAACTCATCTGACATTTCGTCGTCTGATGGAATCTTACCCATTTTTAAAAGTTCCTTAACCTGTTCTCTCATATTAACGGAAACTATATTTTCATCTGTCATTTTATCTTTCATAATTTTTCACTCCGCATATCTGTACTTTTCGTCAATCATTGCAAGTACATTTACAATTGCATTATTATATCCGCTTAATTCGTCAATAAAATTCTCATTATCAATGTAATCAGTATTTTCAAATATAGTACTTAATTCAGAAATTTTTGCAAAATATTTTTCAGTGAACTTTTTCCTGTAATACTCATATATAATCACCACCTATCTGTATTTTCAACCTATGTATCTATGATGTTTCGTACTTTTCACAATACGCACGCTTAAAAAACCGCCAGTATCAATCAGACTATAATAAACATTGTTCATATATGAAATATGTCCCATAGCTCCCGGATTGAGTTCATAGGTTATATAGATATAATGACCGTCTTTTTCCTGACTGTAAATCTTACGACTGCCGAAATGTATCATAGAAATCATTCCTGTAATAATATAAACAAAAACCATTACGGACAATATTATTTTCTGAAAAACTTTCTTATACTTTCTTACTGAAATCACATTCAGCACAATCAGCAACACAAATATAAAATATGCAATAATTCCCTCGACTTCTATAATACTTCCGTATGCTATCAATATTGAAACAACGTCAAGCAAAAGAAGTAAAACAAATTTCAGTTTTTTCATATAATCATACTTTCTTTTTCGACGATGCGACTAACTCTATAATTGCTCCTATAACGTCCAGTCCGTATATAAATCCCATTATAATTAAAATTACAGTTTTAGCAAGACCACACTTTTTATTTATGTAAAGACTTATGCAGTTTCCGATATTGCAAAGTCCGCTGAAAACAAGCAATATAATACTTAAAACAATTGGTATACCGCTACCTCCTGCAAAAACAAGCGTTGCAAGCATTCCGAGCGAAAACAGCAACATTGTAATATGAATACACGAGTACCATAGTTTAACGATGAGATTCACGACGGAAAAGCCTTTATTGCTGTCCGAAGTCACGGAGGAAATATTTATAACTATTCCTGCAATAATTCCCAGTACAGCCAGTACCAGAAACATCATTATCAGCGAAAAAATTTTCACATGGGCAAGCATATTGAAAGTCCTTAACAGAAAATTAGGCAACATTATCATATAAAAATATGAAATAATTTTAAGTATTTTCATAAAAATTCCCTCTTATATTATAACGTTCAGATATTCAATGTTAATATCTTCTGTACCTGTCATTGAACAGCCTTTATATTTTGCGTACTTTATGTACTCTATAATTTCTTCTGTTATGAGTTCTCCGGGAGCAAGAATAGGTATTCCAGGGGGATAGCACATTACAAACTCACTGCATACGTGTCCGACAGATTTTTCAAGCGGTAGTGACATCTTATCCGCATAGAAAGCCTTTCGTGGAGTTTCTGCAACAATAGGATTTATATATTCCTGTGTAAGCATACCTGCTCCTGATTTTCCGAAACGTCTCTTTATTTCCGACAACGCACTGATTAAACGTTCTATATCACGCTTGCGGTCGCCTACAGAAATATATGCAAGAATATTTCCTATGTCGCCGAATTCTATCTGAATATCGTACTCATCACGGAGTAAGTCATAAACTTCAATTCCGGCAAGTCCAACTGGCAAAGTATAGACAGAAAGTTTCGACACGTCAAAATCGTATATACTGTCGCCGTTTATAAGTTCTTTCGAGTAAGCATAGTAACCGCCTATCTGATTTATTTCTGAACGTGCATACTCTGCCATTTCTACAGTTTCCGCAAAAATCTCACGACCGCTGAGTGCAAGTCTTTTTCGTGAAATGTCAAGACTGGAAAGCAGTAAATATGAAGCACTTGTTGTCTGAGTAAGATTTACAATCTGTCGCATATAGTCGGAATTTATTTTTTCGCCCATAAGCAGAAACGAACTCTGTGTTAAACTTCCGCCGGATTTGTGCATACTTACAGAAGCTATGTCAGCACCTGCTTTCATAGCAGTTATCGGGAAATTCTCTCCGAAATAAAAATGTGTTCCGTGAGCCTCGTCAACAAGTACAAGCATTCCGTGTGCGTGTGCAAGTTCTGTAATTTTCTTCAGGTCTGAACATATTCCGTAATATGTAGGATTATTTACCATAACAGCTTTTGCGTCGGGATTTTCTTCTATAGCCTTTTCGACCTGTTCGACTGACATTCCGAGAGCTATTCCGAGTTGTCTGTTAACGTCGGGATTCACATAAACAGGTACAGCGTCACAAAGAATAAGAGCGTTTATAGCACTGCGGTGAACGTTTCGGGGCATTATGATTTTGTCACCACTTTTACAGGCATACATAATCATACTCTGTACAGCAGAAGTTGTACCACCTACCATAAAAAAAGCATTTTCCGCTCCGAAAGCCTGTCCGGCAAGCATTTCCGCATCTCTTATTACGGAAACAGGGTGGCAGAGATTGTCAAGAGGTTTCATTGAATTAACGTCAACGCTCATACAGTCCTCTCCGAGAAATTCAGTAAGTTCCATATTACCACGTCCACGCTTATGACCTGGCACATCAAAAGGTACTACACGCATACGTCTTAATTTTCTGAGGGCCTCATAAATAGGTGCATTAATCTGTGAAAGTCCCATTTTCAAAAACATTCCTTCCGCTGAAAATTTCAATCATTTCTTTCCGCAGACTGTTCATTATCTCAAGCCTGTTGCGAGGTGAGAGTTCACGAACATCTGTATTGAAAAGATAATTCTGCAACTCGATTTCTTTTATAAGCATTTTCGTATGAAACATATTAGCCTGATAAACGTTAATGTCCACTGCATCATACTTGTCTAAAACAGTGTGGTCAATATAGTCCTGAATAGAAGTTATATTGTGGTCAATGAAAAGTTTTTCACCGCTGACGTTTCTTGTGAAACCTCTCACACGATAGTCCATAGTAATTATATCTGAATCGAAACTTCCTATAAGGTAGTCAAGTGCAGTAAGAGGAGTAATTTTTCCGCACGTCGCAACGTCTATGTCAACTCTGAAAGTTGCAATATTTGTGTCGGGGTGATACTCCGGATAGGTGTGTACAGTAACGTGACTTTTGTCAAGATGTGCAACTGTTTCACTGCCCCCTGCCGGTATCATTGTATCGTCTGCTATAAGAAAAGTAGCAGATGCACCTTGTGGGTCGTAATCCTGTCGGGAAATACTCAGTACTTTTGCACCTATCATTGTAGTAAGAGTAGTCATTATTTCCGTTATGCGTTCAGAGTTATACGCCTTGTCGATATACGCTATATAGTCAAGCTGTGCCTTAGGAGTTTTCGCATAACATACGTCGTATATATTGAAACTCAGCGATTTTGTAAGATTGTTGAATCCATAGAGCTTTAACTTGTTTTCCATAATTCACCTCATAAGTTATAAGATAATAAAAAATGCACGTACAGGTTTCATCAACCGGTACGTGCATGAAAATACATATATATGCATTATAACTTCATATTGGCTTCAGAGTCTATATAAGCAAAGATACCTTTTACTACTCTTATTGACCTTTCACAAGCTGATGAAAACTTATAAAAATTTATTGGCACATAGCCGAATCAATAAGGCAACACAACATTGCCGGTTAAAAAAATCTTGCCTCACTGTTCCCGAATACAGAAACAATGATATATGAAACCGAAGCTTCTTCTGCAATTTGTATCATTCTATCATATTTTATTAAATTTGTCAAGAGTTAACTGAAAAATTTTTTTGTAATGATTCATATTTTCTTTAATTTACAATAATTTCTGTACTTTTCCCTTACTAAAACATAGGATATGAGATTTTCTATCAATTCAACAACATCATTGTCAGAAATATTCCATAATCTGTTGTTTTTTAGTTCACCTAAATATATTATATTGTTGTTTTCCAGAATATTCGGACAATCATTTTTTATGAAAAACTTTAATTTTTCTTCATTTTCTTTTTGCGTTGTAATATTATTAATATGAAAGAATTTAACAGTATTATTTATCATATACAAATTATCATCAACAACTAACTGCAAAGCATGGTGTGAAATATTTTCATTATCAATCGCAACATTAATTACAGTTTTATGAATATTCGATTTTAATTTTGTATAATATTTTGATATTCCTATTGATACAGTCTGTTCTTTTTCTTCAAATTCAACCAAAAAAGACCTGTACAAATTTTCACATTCTCTTTCATATGAATGTATACTTACGCCCATATCTTTAATAATTCTGAAACATCTGTATTTTCGAGCTGGAAGATTATATTTTGTATCTAAAAGACATTCCAGTAAATTTATCATTGTTATTTGCAAATCAGGAGAAGTTGACTTTCCTATATCAGTACCAACATAGTAATTAATACCTCTATTTTCAAGACATTTGAACGGAATACGTTCAGGAACTTTTGTAATATATTTATCGGAAAGCATATCTTCATAATACGGCAAATCAATTATACTTTCATATTTATTTATATCCTGATTATAATGAAAATAAAAATTTTCCTCACCATTTGTCATCACAACATAATCCGCCCCTATAAAGTCAGCATATATAAACACCTGCTCCAGATATTCATCACAGTGCTTCACTCTGAACGCTTTACATTCAATAACAGCAAGAGGATATATATTGTTTCCTGAAGAATAATTTATTATAATATCTGCTCTTTTCTTACTGTCAACGCCGTAATTTGACAGGCATTCTTCAACACTTATCATATTATCCGGAATACCATTTTCAATCAGGGTTTTCAATACTTTTTGTCTTATAATTTCCTCCGGCGTAACGTGTACTAATTTATTTCTTATAGGGTCTCGAAAATATTTTTTGTTTTTACGAAAATATATCTGAGGTTGTCTGCAACGATTTTTATTAAATTGTATACCCATAATATCACCATATTATTTCAGTTCAGCGATTGTAACACCGTCCTCGCCCTCGCCGAAAACTCCCAGTCGGAAATTTTTCACGGACGGGTGAGATTTCAGTCTTGTGTGGACTGCCTTTCTTAAAAGACCTGTTCCCTTTCCGTGAATGATTGTAACCGTTGAGATATTGGACATTACAGCCCTGTCAATAAAAGCGTCAAGCTGATAAACTCCGTCATCGCACGCACAGCCACGAATATCAAGTTCCATACTGCCACGTCTTTCAACTTTTACGCCGACTTTTCCTGTTCTGCGTGTGGACTTGTTCTTATATGTGACTTTTTCGGGTTCTTCAAGTCTCAGGCGTGAAATATTCATTTTAGTTTTCATCACGCCCATTTGTACAAATACAAATTCACTACCGTCAGGGTCGCCGGAAACAATGCCTTTTCTTTGCAGGTCAACAACGTAAACAGTATCGCCACGTCTGAGTTTTCGGGGAAGTACATAACCAGCATTAAGGTCACGTCTGTCAAGAGGGTTTGCGGTATCGTACATCTTGTTGAAACTCTGTTTAGACCTCGACTTTGCGCCGGAAACACTTTCGCCGAAATCTTTTCTGTCCTTTTCCTTTTTAAGTTTTTCAAGTTCCGTGATAAGTTCATTTGATTCTGCTTTTGTCTGTTCAATGATTGTCATTGCTCTCAGACGTGCTTTTTCAAGTTCTTCCGCTTTTGCTTTTTCAAGAGCCTCACGTTCTTCACGCAATACCCTTTCATGTTCGGAAATATCAGCCCTCAGACGTTCAATTTCTTCTTTCTGCTTTTCAAGTTCCATACGTGTGGCTTCAAGTTTTCCGATAACGTCTTCAAGCCGACTGTCTGCTTCGCTTACCTGAGACTTTGCGTCCTCTATTATATCCGACGGCATACCGAGACTTTCAGAAATCGCAAAAGCGTTTGATTTTCCGACAGACCCTACTATTAAACGATAAGTCGGACGGAGTGTTTCAATATCAAATTCGCAAGAAGCGTTTTCAACGTCCGGACTGTTTATTGCAAATAGTTTAAGTTCCTGATAGTGCGTTGTAACCATTGTTTTCGCACCTGACGACATAAGACGTTTTATTACAGCAACTGCAAGTCCTGCTCCTTCAACGGGGTCTGTACCTGAACCGAGTTCGTCAAGCAGAACAAGTGATTTTTCGTCAGCAGTATTGATTATTTCAATAACCTTGTTCGTGTGTGCGGAAAATGTAGAGAGATTCTGTTCAATGCTCTGACTGTCACCAATGTCAGCAAGTATATGCTCAAAAACCGAAATACTACTTCCGTCAGCGACAGGTATCAGAAGTCCGCACATAGTCATTGCACTGAGAAGTCCTGCCGTTTTAAGTGCCACGGTTTTACCGCCTGTATTAGGACCTGTTATTATAAGCGTACTATATTCATCACCAAGAGTTACATTTATTGGTACTGCTTTTTTGCGGTCAATAAGTGGGTGACGTGCTTTTTTGAGATTCATTTTTCCGTCGTCAGTGATTTCGGGAAGTGAACAGTTTAATTTAGTAGCAAGTGAAGATTTCGCAAAATAAAGGTTCAGTTCAGTGCATATTCTGTAGTTTTCGCAAAGAACGTCAGCATAGTCACCGCATTCTCTGCAAAGTTCCTGTATAATGCGTTCAATTTCTTCCTGTTCCTTGCCTTCAAGAATACGTATATCGTTATTTGCCTCAACTATCGCCATAGGTTCAATAAAAATCGTCTGACCTGTTGCCGACGTATCGTGAATAAGACCGTTTACCTGTCCACGATATTCGGACTTCACCGGCAGTACAAAACGTCCGTCACGGATAGTAACGGAGTTTTCCTGCAAATACTGCTGAGTAGTCTTGTTTCTAATCATCTTGTCGAGAGTTTCCCTCAATTGCATACCTGCACGGTTTATCTTCCTGCGGATTGCAGAAAGTTCCGGACTGGCTGAATCTGAAATTTCGTTTTCTGATATAATGGAACGTTCCAGTTTTTCAAGTAACCAATTGTTAGGAGCAAGTCTTGAAAACAAATAACTGAGTTCTGTTTCAACGTTTTCGCAATGACTGTACCATTCTGAAAGACTTTTTATCTGTCTCAACATACCAGCAATATCAAGCAGGTCACGCAATGATATAATCGCTCCGGACTTTGCACGGTTAGCAACTGTTGTTATATTCCTGAAACTGCTGAAAGGTGGTGTTCCAAACTGTACAGACAGATTGAATGCCTGATATGTTTTCAGACATTCATAACGCACACGCTCCAAATCATTATCCGGTCGTACTGCAAGTGCCATACGCCTTGTTTCTTCATTTGAAGTGAGGTCGGCAAGCATTTCAAGAATTTTGTCAAGTTCAAGTGTTCTGAGATATTTATTCATAAATTTTACCTTTGATTTTAAATGTTTATTTCAGTGATTTATAAAAGCTGAGAGTCCGGAAGTTTCTTTCAAGACGGAAAAGAAGATATTTTTCAGCAACATCTGAAAGAGTGTTCATAGTATTTTCGGAAGTTCTGAAATTGTAAAGTCTGTTGAAATCCGTGAGAAGTATATGTCGCATTGCACTGAGGACTGAAATATTTATCCTGTACCATTCGTCAGGATTTTCGCTGAAACAGTCTTTACAGTAAAAACAGCTTTCACGAATACTGAAAAAAAGTTCGTGTGGTTCAAAAGCTCCGCACTTCTGACATATTGTAACGTCCGGCATAAAACCTATTTCAGACATCAGACGTAACTCAAATATTGCCTTTAACATTTTTTCGTCACGCAAATCATTTTCAAGGAAGTGAAGTGTATTCAGAAAAAGCCGGAGTATATCATTATCCGGCTGAGGTTCTGCACAGAATCTTACAACTTCTGAAAAATAGCTTGCGAGTGAAATTTTCGTCAGGGAGTTGCGGAGTTTATAGAAAATTCTTATAGGTTCTGAACTGTTGAGAATACGATAATCGCCGTTTTCGCTGTAACAAAATTCAGAATACGCAAAAAGCTGAGTGGAGCTTCCGGACTTACCGTTAATTTTTCTTGCACCACGTACTGTAAGCGAAATAACGCCGTTTTCCTGTGTGAGAATATCAATAAATTTTCCGTTTTCACCGACGGCGTATTCTCGTAAAACGATTCCTTTAACCGTTATCATTTTTCAGAAAGACCGAAACTTCTTATCAGGTTTTCACGGTTACGCCAGTCTTCCTTGACTTTTACCCAACATTTCAGGTTGACTTTTATCTGGAAAAAATCTTCAAGTTCGATTCTCGCCATAGTGGAAGCCTTTTTCAGCATAGCACCGCCTTTTCCGATAATGATTCCCTTGTGAGATTCCTTTTCACAGTATATGACAGCGGAAATATCAAGTATATCCTTATCGTCACGTTCAATCATCTGTTCAACGCCTACTGCTATTCCGTGAGGTACTTCATCTTTGAGGAGCATGAGAAGTTTTTCCCTTATCATCTCACCAGCAAGGACTTTTTCAGGTTGGTCTGTAATCATATCGTCCGGAAAGAAATGTACAGATTCTTCGGAAAGGTTTACTATTTCGTCAATAACTATATCAACGCCGTTTCCCTGAGTAACGCTTACAGGAATTACTGCCTGAAAATCTATCTTTTCCGTAAGTGATGATATGACGGGTGCAAGTTCGTCCATATTTTTCAGCAAATCAATCTTGTTCAGAACCAGTATTACAGGCATTTTTGAAGTATTGAGAGAATGAAGTAAATTCATTTCCTGTTCATTTATTTTTTTTGTGCAGTCCATTACAAACAATACAGCGTCAATATCGCTTACTGATTCTCTTACAGTATTAATCATATGTTCGCTGAGTTTGTTGACAGGCTTGTGCAGTCCAGGGGTATCGAAAAAAACAAGCTGTACGTCGTCAATATTTCTTATTCCAGTAATACGTGTACGTGTAGTCTGCGGTTTGTTGCTTACGGAAGCTATTTTTTCGCCGACTATTGCGTTAAGCAATGATGATTTACCGGCATTTGTACGTCCGGCAATCGTTATAAAAGCAGTCCTTGACATTAATCATTGTCCTCCTGCACTATGAAAGTAGCATCTCTTGAAATACCGAGTTTTTCGAGTACTGATTCTTCTTTTTCACGCATTATTCTCTGGTCAAGCTGACTGGTTTCGTGGTCATAACCGAGCAGGTGCAACATTGAGTGTACGGTCAGGAATCCGACTTCACGCTCCAGTGAGTGACCGTAATTCTGTGCCTGTTTAACAGCAGTTTCGAGGGAAATAACAACGTCCCCAAGCTGTACCGCACCTGTTTCGGGATTGAGTTCAACAGTACCGTCCTCGCTTGTAAGCGGGAAAGAAAGTACATCTGTAACACTGTCCTTGTTGCGATAGATGTTGTTGAGGTTTTTGATTTCCTCGTTGCTTACAAATGAAACGCTTACTTCTGCATCCCTGCCGAATTTTTCGGTAGCAAGTACCGCCTGACAACATCTTCTGATAAGAAGTCTGATACCTACGGGCACTTTCACCTCTGTCTGATTATTCTTTACATAAACCTTTAATTTAGCCATAATTTTTAAATCTCCCTTCGTTGTACTTTTCGTACGCCTTTATAATATCCTGTACAAGTTTATGGCGTACCACATCTTTTTCTGTAAACCTGTGTATTGCAATATCTTCTATACCCTGTAAAACCTTTACAGCCTCAACAAGACCGGATTTTTTTGTATCCGGCAAATCAATCTGAGTTATATCACCTGTAATAACCATACGGCTTTCGTTTCCGAGACGGGTAAGAAACATTTTAATCTGTTCGGAAGTCGTGTTCTGTGCTTCGTCAAGAATTATAAACGCTTCGTCAAGTGTACGTCCTCGCATATATGCAAGCGGTGCAACTTCTATAATACCCTTTTCCATGTAACGTGCAAAACTTTCAGCTCCGAACATATCAAACAAAGCATCATAAAGCGGTCTGAGATAAGGGTCAACCTTGTCCTGCATATCACCAGGAAGAAATCCCAGTTTTTCGCCTGCTTCTACCGCCGGACGTGTGAGAATTATTTTCCGCACCTTACGTTCACGGAAAGCCTTTACAGCCATTGCAACGGCAAGATAAGTTTTTCCAGTACCGGCAGGACCTACGCCAAGAACGATAGTATTCTCCTTTATCATATCAACATAACGTTTCTGTCCGACTGTTCTTGCCCTGAGAATTTTTCCCGACGATGTGAGACATATTCCGTCGCCTTTGAGTTCCTCTAACTGTTCGGAAACACCATCCGTCACCATAGAAGTGACGTAACGTACAGTCTGCTCGCTGAGGGTCTGTCCTCTGCCAGACATTCTGATAAGGATTCTGACTGCTTTTTCAGCTTCAGAAACATTTTTTTCGTCACCTATAATTTTTATAACACCGTCACGGCTTACAATGCTTACGCTGTATTCTTTCTGAATACGAGTAATATTTCCGTCAAGCTGTCCGAACAGTTCTGCAAGCTGTTCCTGACTTTCAACAGGAATAATTTTTTCTGCCATATAAAACCTCCGTTTCTGATTTTAGATTTCCGGAAAAGCTCCGGCGTTTGCAAGAGAAGAATTTGAATAACCGTGATTTCCTGTTACTTCCATTACCACATCAACATTGTCCGGAAAAATAATCTCCTGCGTTTCGGAAGCGAGTTCAATTTCCATAATAGCCAGCCTGTCCGAAAACGGATAAACATCAATTTCAAAAAGCTGACCGGAATAATCAAAACAATATCTTGTTTTATTAATAGGTTTGTAATCCTTACGTGCATAAACAATAAGACGGTTATATTCATTTTCGTCAATTTCGTATTCCATTTCCTGACGTGTAATCGCTGTTAAAAAAAGTTTTTCCGTATAGATGTAGTGAATATTTCCGTTTTCAGATATACGACGTACCCTGCGTTGAATACCGTTTTCACCGTCATTCAGATAAGTCTGTAAAATAGTAAGTTTTCTTCTGACATCAAGATTTTCAAAATCAGGAATCCTTACAAGAAATTTTCTTTCAATTTCCAATCCTTTGCCCATAATTTTTCTCCATAATTAAAAATATATTCTGTCAAATAAACAGCAGAAATTCACTGTCAAGTATATTATACAATCTTTTTTGATTATTGTCAACAAAAACCTGATAAAAATTATGTTTAATATTCCTAAAATTTTTTCTGAATGATGTCGACAATTCAGAAAGCGTTATTTGTATTCAGGGAATTTTATACTTTCCATAAAAGATATATCGGAAATAAATATTATTGATATTTCCCGACAATTCGTCTCTTTCAATATTTATGCCCTGACAGACGAATATGAAATATCTTTGATATATAAAAATATAACAAATCAGATTCTAAAAACAGTATATTTTTGTGATATATGTACATAATTTTTAAAAAAACGTTATTTTTTTGTCAAACCACTTGAAAAATTTTCCGGTTTGAGTTATAATATAATCATAAATTAATTAGGAGGTAATTTTCCAATGTCAGTTAAAGTTGCTATTAATGGTTTCGGCCGTATTGGTCGTCTTGCATTCAGACAGATGTTTGATGCTGAGGGTTATGAGGTAGTTGCTATCAATGACCTTACAAAGCCTTCAATGCTTGCTCAGCTCCTCAAGTATGATACTGCTCAGGGCGGTTATTGTGGTAAAATCGGTGAGAATCTCCACACTGTTACTGCTGATGATGAAGCAGGCACACTCACTGTTGACGGCAAGACACTCACAATCTACGCTAAGGCTAACGCTGCTGAACTCCCTTGGGGTGAAATCGGTGTTGACGTAGTTCTTGAGTGTACAGGTTTCTATGTATCAAAGGCAAAGTCACAGGCTCATATCGATGCAGGTGCTAAGAAAGTTGTTATTTCTGCTCCGGCAGGCAATGACCTCCCTACTATCGTTTACAGCGTAAATGAAAACACTCTCACAGCTGAGGACAAGATTATTTCTGCTGCTTCATGCACAACAAACTGCCTTGCTCCTATGGCTAAGGCTCTCAACGATTACGCACCTATTCAGAGTGGTATTATGTCAACAATCCACGCTTACACAGGCGACCAGATGATTCTCGACGGTCCTCACAGAAAAGGCGATTTCAGAAGAGCAAGAGCTGGTGCTGCTAATATCGTTCCCAACTCAACAGGTGCTGCTAAGGCTATCGGTCTCGTAATTCCTGAACTCGCTGGCAAGCTCATCGGTTCTGCACAGAGAGTACCTGTTCCGACTGGTTCTACAACAATCCTTACTGCTGTTGTAAAGGGTACAGACGTTACTGTTGACGGTATCAACGCTGCTATGAAGGCTGCTGCTTCTGCTTCTTTCGGTTACAATGAAGACCAGATTGTTTCTTCTGATGTTATCGGCATGAAGTACGGTTCACTTTTCGATGCTACTCAGACAATGGTTTCTAAGATTTCTGACGACCTCTATGAAGTACAGGTTGTTTCATGGTACGACAACGAAAACTCTTACACATCACAGATGGTAAGAACTATCAAGTACTTTGCTGAACTCGGTTGATTTCATTAATCGGACAAGTATTGTTTATTAAGAGCGGGACGGTTCTCTGAGCCGTCCCCTTTTTTTACGGAAAGGTGATTTTATGGAAAAAGAAATAACAACAGAAAATCTCAGAAATATGTCAGAAACAGAATATATCGTAATTGATATACGTGACGAATCAGCTTTCGAGTACGGACATATACAAAATTCGGTAAACATTCCTTATAGTGATATATTTTCTGCTGAACTCCCTCACGACAAAAAACTGATAATATGTTGCAGGAGCGGAATAATAAGCCGTGAAGTAGCTGACGGTCTCTGCGAAAAAGGTCTTGACGCTTATAACCTTACAGGCGGTTACGTTGAATGGCTCAGGAACAAAATGGAAAACAGACAGATTACAGAAGATGTTGAAAAAAGTCTCAGGAAAAAATTCAAGAAATCAATATGGTGTAAGTTTACGAAAGCGATAAACGAATACAAGTTAGTAAATCCAAACGACAGAATAGCAGTTTGTATTTCCGGCGGTAAAGATTCTATGCTCATGGCAAAACTTTTTCAGGAATTGAAACGTCACGATAAATTCGCATTTGAAGTAAAGTTTCTTGTAATGAATCCTGGTTATAGTCCGGAAAACCTCGAAATCATAAAAAACAACGCTGAATCAATGTCAATTCCGATAAATATTTTTGAATCGGACATTTTTGAATCGGTTTTCAATATTGAAAAAAATCCCTGTTATATATGTGCAAGAATGAGGAGAGGTTACCTATATAATAAAGCAAAACAACTCGGTTGTAACAAAATCGCTCTCGGACATCATTTTGATGACGTTATAGAAACAATTTTAATGGGTATGCTTTACGGCGGACAGGTTCAGACAATGATGCCGAAACTCCACAGCACAAATTTTGAGGGTATGGAGCTTATCCGTCCTTTGTACCTTGTGCGTGAAGCTGACATAAAACACTGGCGTGATTACAACGACTTACATTTTATACAATGTGCATGTAAATTCACTGATACCTGCACTACTTGCGAACCTGACGGACGTTCTGTTTCAAAGAGAATGGAAATAAAAAATCTGATAGCAGACCTAAAAAAAATAAATCCGCAAGTTGAAAAGAATATTTTCCGTAGTGTTGAAAACGTCAATCTCAATACGATTATCGCTTACAAGAATAATACAGGTGTTCATCATTTTCTTGACGAGTACGATACCTGAAATTTCCATAAATATTATTCCGCAAACGTGTCATAATACTATCACGGCATCAATAATTATTTCAAAGGAGATTAAAATTATGAGCAACAATAATAACAACAATAACAACGGCGGTATGACACAGAAGGGCAGAGAGGCTCTCGAAAGATTCAAGGTTGAGTCCGCTAACGAACTCGGTATTCACCTCAAGAACGGCTACAACGGCGACCTCACTTCAAGAGAAGCTGGTTCAATCGGCGGTAACATGGTAAAGAAAATGATTGATTCCTACAAACAGCAGTAATTATTTCACAAACTGCCAATAAAAAATATTAAGCCCGAAAACAATATGCTTTCGGGCTTTTTATTAATTATTTTTCCTTACGGCGCACAAGTACAGCCACCAAATCACAACCGATATTTGCGGAAACTACAGCACCAATCGGATTGAACATTTCAGCCTTACGACCTGTTTTCTTTGCGAGTTCCTTTTCAACTTCCTTTGCAAGTGTGGTATCACGACCGTGTACGATTATATAAGGTGTCTGAGGTGTCATATGTTTTTCCACGCACTCAACAAGTTTCGGCACAATATTTTTTTCACCTCTGAATTTTTCAACCATTTTTGTTCCGTTATCTGCAAACTCAATAATCGGTTTCAGTCCGAGGAGTTCACCTGCAAATGCTGCCGCTGCTGAAATTCTTCCTGATTTGCGTGCGTACTTCAGACTGTACGGAACAGCATATATTGCACATACATTAAACCAGTCCTCAAGATATGCAACAATGTCCTCAGCGGTTGCACCTTTGCGGATTTTCTTTACAGATTCCATAATAGGATAACCGTAGAAAATCGTATAACATTTTGAATCGAGGTTGAAAATTCTTATTTTACCTTTTGCTTCTGGAGTGTTTTCAAAGAAGTCATTTTTTCCGATAATGGCGTTGTTGTAAGTTCCCGACCCCTGACTGTTTATGGATACGGAAATAACGTCCGTGTAACCTTGTTCAAAAAATTCCCTGTAGGTTTCTTCAAAAGTCACTGGCGAAATCTGCGAATGTTTCGGGATTTCGTCAGTTTTCAACATCATTTCATATACTTCCTGTGTGGACTTGTCGAAAATTTCCCTGAAACTCTCTCCGCCTATCGTGAGAGTAAACGGAAGTACTTTAATTCCGAGTTCGTCAATAGTTTTCCTGTCAAGGTCGCAACAGGAATCAGTTAAAATAGCTATTTTCAATTGGCATCGCTCCTTTACCATTCGTACTTTGTGAGTTTACCCTCACGTGCAAGGTCGGGATAATCCCATTGTCTGAGAACCTCATATACTGCTATTGCCACCGAATTTGAAAGATTGAGACTTCTCAGTTTATTACGCATAGGAATCCTTACGCAAGTATCGGGATTTCTGTGCAGAAGTTCTTCCGGAAGTCCTGCATCCTCACGACCGAAAACAAGATATGAATTATCCGGATAGTCAACACTGCTGTGTACGTTTTTACCTTTTGTCGTAAAATAGAAAAAATTTCCCTCGGGATTCTTTGCGAAAAAATCGTCAAGACCGTCATAATAAGTTATATCCAGTTTGTCCCAGTAGTCGAGACCTGCACGTTTCAGATATTTGTCCGACACCTCAAATCCCAGTGGTCTGACAAGATGAAGTCTTGCACCGGTAACTGCACAGGTACGCGAAATATTTCCGGTATTCTGAGGTATCTGCGGTTCAACGAGGACTATGTTAAGATTATACATTTAGTTTCACCATGAATAATATAGGATTTACGGCAGAAAATATAACCGGAAGTGATTCCGAAACCGGCGACCGTCAGCCGTAATGACGGATTTAAGGGAGATAATATGGATATGAAATCTATTGCCAAAGGTGCTACTGTAGGCACAATAGCAGGGCTTGCATGCTATGCAATGACTACAGCCTCACCCGTCAAAAAATACAGTATTAAGAAAGATGCCGACAAGACTTTGAAATCTGCCGGTCGTCTTCTCAATGATTTAAAATCTGTGCTTATGTAGGGGAAATTCCCTGATTACGCCTGTACCCTAAATAACTTTCAAGAATTAACGAGGCGGCGACAGCGTCAACGACAGATTTACGTTTTTTGCCTCTTGTGTTTGTAACATTCAGAATGTTGTGTGCGGAAACCGTTGTACAACGCTCGTCCCATAAGGTTACAGGACAGTCAACAAGTTTCGCAAGTTCTTCCGAAAAAAGACGGCATTTTTCGGCACGTTCACCGATAGTACCATTCATGTTTTTTGGATAGCCTACAACAATTTCTTCTGCCCGCTGTTCTTTTGCGAGAACAGCGGTTTTTTCTATACATTTTGCGAAATCCTTTTCGGAAATGACACATACCGGTGTTGCAATCATTTCAGCCTTGCCACAAACTGCTATACCGGTTCTTGAGTCCCCGAAATCAACTGACATTATAATCATATTCCGTCACCAAGGTTTTACCGTACCAATAATATCACGTACAGAGGAAATATTTTTGCTGTCAAGAAAATCATTTATTTCGTTAATGATTTTTACAGGAGCGTAAGGGTCGGTAAATATAGAAGCTCCTACCTGTACGGCACTTGCACCAGCCATCATCAGTTCGATTGCATCACGACCGCTTGCAACTCCGCCCATACCTATTACGGGAATTTTAACGGCATTGCTTACCTGCCATACCATTCTGACAGCTATCGGAAAAACAGCCGGACCACTCAGTCCGCCGACATTGTTTTTCAGAATCGGACGACCTGTATTAATATCTATTCTCATACCGAGAAGTGTATTTATCAGTGAAACAGCGTCAGCTCCTGCACTTTCAACAGCTTTTGCGATGTCAGCTATGCTTGTTACATTCGGCGAAAGTTTTACAACAAGGGGTTTTGTAGTAGCCCTGCGGACGTTTTTCACAACTTCATAAGCCATTTCACAGCTTGTACCGAATGTTGCACCACCTTTTTTTACATTCGGACAGGATATATTAAGTTCAATCATATGAACGTCTGTATTTTCGAGTTTTTCTGCAACCTGCACACATTCGTCAACTGTCGAACCTGCTATATTTGCAAGTATAACCGTATTTTTCTGAAGAAGATTCGGCAGTTCCTTTTCTATAAAATGGTCTATACCGGGATTCTGTAAACCTACCGAATTAAGCATACCTGAGGGAGTTTCCGCAATACGTGGTGAAAAATTTCCGGTACGGCGGTTAAGGGTTGTACCTTTTGTTGCAATACCTCCGAGTTTTTCAAGCGGGAAAAATTCTTCATATTCCCTGCCGTAACCGAAAACTCCTGAAGCCGGTATTACAGGATTTTTGAAGTCAACACCGCATATTTTTACAGATAAATCAGCCATTACCAAAGCACCTCCTCAGCGTTGAAAACAGGACCGTCCTTGCATACGTGTGCAAAATATTCCTCATCATTTTTTACTGTACGGCACGCACAACCTAAACAAGCACCTATTCCGCACGCCATACGTTCTTCGAGTGAGATTTCACAGAAAATATTATTTTCCTTGCATATTCCTGCAATACCTCTGAGCATTGACATAGGTCCGCACGCATAGACAGCATCAATGTCACCTTTTCTGACGATTTCCGAAAAAGGCTGAGTTACAAAACCGTGTATTCCGAGTGAGCCGTCATCAGTACAGAGAATGGTTTCCGCACCGGTTTTTCTGAAGTCTTCCTGTAAAATAACAGCGTCAGCACTTCTGAAACCTGTTATAACAGTAGCATTTTTTCCATAAGTTTCAGCAAGCGGTAACATCGGCGGAGTACCGATTCCACCACCTATAAGAACGACTTTTTTGTAATCGGGATTCAAAGTAAATCCATGTCCGAGCGGTGCGAGCATATCAATAACATCACCCTCGTTAAGATGTGAGATTTCTGCTGTACCCTGTCCCCTTACCTCAAATACTATTCTTAAAGTACCGTTTTTCTTGTCAATACCGCATATTGATACGGGACGACGGAGAGTAAAATTTCCTGTTCTTATGTGTACGAACTGTCCGGCGGAAGCTGTTTCGGCGATTTCCGGACACTTCACCGTGAAACTGTATATTTCACGTGCGATTGACTTTTTGTTTAATATCAGATATTTTCCCTGTGTGTACTTCATTTTTTCACCTCAGAATATCAATAGTCTTTTTTGGATTTACAGGTAGGACACTTGCCGTTTACGAAACTGAATTTGTTTCCGCAATACTGGCAAAGTCCGCTTGCTTTGAAATAATTTGAAAGACAGCCGTGTTTGAAAACGTCAACAGCCTTGTATTCGTTACCTTTGAAGATAATTTTTCTTACACCCTTGCCGTTGCCGTTTTTGTCAACAGAAAATGAAGCGTCTGCAAAGTCGCTTGCCTGCTCCCACGTTGTGCGAGGACTGTTCAGAATAATTTCCTCAAGTCCGCAGACCATTGAATCGCACATAATTTCTGTAACATTTTCTGGAATATTTATAGACTTCAATTTTGTACAGCCGTTGAATGTCTTGTAATGAATTTTTCTGAGTTCTCCGGAAAGTGTGATTTCAGTGAGTTCCGTACAGCCCTGAAATGCTGAATCGCCTATTTCCTTTACATTGTCGTTGCACACAACAGAAGTTATAATAGTGTTGTCCTTAAAAGCTCCTGAACCTATTCTCCATACGTCACCAGGGATATATACCTTTGAAATTTTGTCATTCATTACATTATACTTTATAAGTGTATGTCCGTTCATTTCAAACTCTTTCGGCTTACTGTCGGAAGTCTTTTTAACGGTCTCCGGAGCTTTCGGTGTAATAGCCTGTTCAGTCTTTGATTCAGGATTTTTTACAGGTTCAGGTATTACCGGTTTTAATGGAGTTTCAGTTACAGGTTTAACAGTCGGAGCTGGCTGTACAGGCTTTACGGGCGCAGGCTTTGTCGGCTGTACAGGAGTTACCGGAACAGTTTCAGACCTCTTGTTTACATCTGCAAGGTTAGTAAACTTCATTTCCGGATTATTCAGAACGGTATCGGGGCGGTTGAGTTTCGGCACAACTCCCTCCGCAACCGGTGTTGCTTTAAAAGTAGGAGATGCCGGAGCTTCCTGTTTCAGCAGTTCTTCACCGTTTTCAATAGCCTTGATTAACTCTTCTTTTTCTTTCAGTTCAGCTTCTTTCTTCTTGAGGGCGTTCTCTTTGATTTTCAGCTGAGCTTCCTTAGCTTTGAGTTGGTTTTCCTTTTCCTGAAGTTCAGTGGCTAATTTAAGGTCGATACGCTTTCCACATACTCCGCAATACCAGTGGTCAGCATTTTTATCGGCGTAAATAACCGTTTTGCAGGCAGTGCATTCCATCTCTATCAAATCTCTTAATGTCATAAAGTACCTCCGTGAATTATAAAAAATACTCTTTGTCTATTATAGCATACCTGAATTTATTTATCAAGCGTTTTATTAAAAAAACAGTCTGCAACATACAAATAAAGCCCTCTGTATTCCAGAGGGCTGAATTTATTCATATAATGAAATCATTTTATGAATTTCCTTTTTCATATCTTCAACAAGTTTCGGCGGGGAAATAACTTTAACCCACGCTCCCTGAGACAATAAGTACATTAAAATTCCCTTGCCGTTGTTGACTTCCGCTTCAATAACACTTATTCCGCCGTCTTTCTTTTCAACTACTTTTGCAGTCGGTAGACGGTCTAATATTGCCTGTAATGACAGTCCTGAAAATTCAAAACATATTCTCACATTCTCCCCCGGAAACATAAACTGATTTTTTTCACGTAAATCTCCCTCATCGAAATTGTGTTCACGGTCAATGAAAAATTTTTCTCTGTGTTCAACAATAGAAGTAATTCTGTCTATTCTGTAATAAATCGGTTTATAATCGGGGTCATCATCTTTGTACGCTATGAGGTAAAAATAATATTCACTGAACATAACAGCGGTTGGTCTGATTTTTCTTTTTACTTCCTTACGATTCATTTTGTAGTAGGTGATTGTTATAAAATTTTTATCATATATCGCTGAAACTATCTTCCATAAATTATCAATAACGCTTTTGCAGTCAGAATTTACTTCATGGTAATGATAAATTTCCTTGCGGATAATATTATCAAGTTTTTCACGCTCTCTTGTTGTTGTAAATTGTTTCAGCTTGCTCACAATTCGCAGGAGGTCTTCCTTGTTTATTGCACGGCTTCCGATAAGAATTTTTACCATTGCTAAAAGCTCCTGATTTTTCAGAAATTCATCGCTGTACAATATGTATGCCTTTTCCTTGTAACAATATTCAAGAGTTGCATTCTGCATAAGTACACGATGGTCCGCAAGAAAATTACGTAAATCATTGATATTTCTGCTTATACTTTTAGTAGAAACTCCGTATTCTTCTGCCATTTTCTTCACAGAAATACTTTCGCCATGTAATGCACGGAAAAATATTTCAAGTAACCTTATATTTCTTTCATTATTCATAAATAATATCACATCCTTTGCTTATATTATATCATACCATATTAGACACGTGGGTGTCCGTTCAAAAAGAATTTACAATTAAGTTTTCATTAAGATTTTGTTAAGACTGCTAATATTGAACATACGCCGTATTTATGATATAATATCAATCAAAGGAGTTGACATATTCTTGAAAACAATAGCTATAATTGACGACGATATTTATATAAGCGATATGCTGAGGGAACTTCTGACACGTAATGGCTACAACACATTACAGGCGTATTCAGGTACAGAAGCCGTATATATGCTTTCTGAAAATAGCCCTGACCTGATACTTCTTGACCTGATGATGCCCGGACTTTCCGGCGAAAATGTTCTGAAAAAAATCAGTGATATTCCTGTAATAGTAATGAGTGCCAAAGCGGACGTAAACATCAAAGTGAAACTGCTTCTTGACGGTGCTTCCGACTATATAACGAAACCTTTTGAAACTGCCGAGCTTCTTGCACGTATAGCGGTACAGCTGAGGAAAGTAAATGTCTTGAAATCGGGAATACTTGAATTTGCCGACATCATTCTGAATACGGAAACTCACAACGTTACTGTCGGAAACAATCCTGTAAAACTCACAAAGACAGAATTTGCAATATTAAAGTTGCTTATGCAGAATCCCTCACAGGTAATAACAAAGTCCGTAATACTCGACCGCATAAGCCTTGATACTCCCGACTGCGTGGAAAGTTCTCTGAAAGTACACATAAGCAATATACGACGAAAATTCCGTGAACATTCCGACAGAGACTATATTGAAGCTGTATGGGGAATAGGTTTCAAGATGTGCGAAAAATCTTAACCAAATCTTAACTGTTTTCTTTACCGTTTTCTTAACCTTTGTATGTAAGAATATGTACATATTCTAAAAAAGGAGGAATTTCAGAATGGAATACGTTCTGACCACAGAATCGCTTTGCAAGTATTACAAGAACTTCAAAGCACTAAACAATTTTTCAATGCACGTTCCGAAAGGCTCGATATACGGATTTGTCGGAAAAAACGGTGCAGGTAAAACAACGCTTATACGTCTTATATGCGGTTTGCAGAATGTGACAAGCGGAAGTTTTTCAATTTACGGAGTTACCAACAAGAATCCCGAAATTCTCAAATCACGTCGCCGTATGGGAGCGGTTGTTGAAACGCCGTCGATTTACCTCAATATGACCGCTGAGGAAAACTTAAAGGAACAGTTTCGTATTTTAGGAATGCCGTCATTCGACGGTGTGAAAGACTTGCTGAAACTGGTAGGTCTTGAAAACACCGGCAAGAAAAAAGCAAAGAATTTTTCACTGGGTATGCGTCAGAGACTGGGAATTGCGACGGCACTTGCAGGAGACCCCGACTTCCTCGTACTTGACGAACCTGTAAACGGTCTTGACCCTCAGGGAATTGTTGAAATCCGTGAACTTATTCTCAAACTCAACCGTGAAAGACAGATTACCGTACTTATTTCAAGCCATATCCTTGACGAACTTTCCCGACTTGCAACACACTACGGATTCATTGACGGCGGACAAATGGTTAAGGAAATCAGTGCGGAAGAACTGGAACAGGCTTGCAGGAAGTGTATGAGAGTTACCGTTTCCGATATGAATGCTTTTTCAATGGTTATGGACAGACTGAAAGTTGAGTACAGCGTTATTGACGACAGAACAGCCGATATTTTCGCACAAATCAACGTTACAGAACTTGTATTCGCACTTCACGCAAAAAACTGCCAACTTATCACGGTTACTGAACGTGACGAATCACTTGAAAGCTACTTCATTAATCTGATTGGAGGCGGTACAAAATGAATAAACTGATTTCTGCAAATTTCGCAAGACTTTTCAAAAGCGGTATTTTTAAACTTTATATGATATTTTCGGGCGGTCTGAGTTTGTTTATGATAATAATGCATTACATAGATTCAAAAAACAATCTTGAACGTTATAAGGAAATGAATGTTCCTGCTGAGTATTTCACTATGGACAGTTTAGTATTTATAGGTTTATTGTATATTCTGTTTGCAGTTCCCGTGCTTGTCGGAAACTTTGTCGGTACTGAATATTCAGACGGTACAATAAGGAACAAATTAATTGTCGGACACAAAAGAAGTAGTATATATCTTGCCAATCTGATAGTATGTACAGCAGGCGTACTTATGGGTGTTATTCTGCACATTCTTATAAACTGTACAATCGGTAAGGCTTTATGTGGTATGGAAATACTCACTGTACAGAAAATTCTTGAAATTACTTTATTTATGGCAATAGCGTTTATATCAATAACGGCTTTTATGATTATGCTGACAATGTTCGTAAACAGCAAGGCTGGGGCATCTGTAGCAGTACTTATGTTAACAGTAATAATGTTTGTTGCAACACTCACAATTGAACAAAAACTTCGAGCACCTGAATACTATGATTCATGGTCTTATGTAGATGAAGATACAGGGGAAATAGTTGAAATGCCTGAAGAAAAAAATCCTAATTATCTTACAGGAACGAAAAGAAAAGTTTATCAGACTATTTACGATGTTATACCTGTATCGCATATGTATGAATCAGCTATGGAAAATACGAAAAATGCAGGTAAATTTGCAGGATATGATGGATTAGTCCTTGTAGTAACGACAGCTTTAGGAATAATACTTTTCCGCAAGAAAGATTTGAAGTAAAGAGGTGAAATTATAGTGCTGTTTTTAATTGTATGTTTTCTTTCTGTAGTAACCGCCGTACTTTCAGTAAAACTTTATCTTATAAAAAAGTCCGTCCGTGAAATCAAAGAAGAAATGAATTACAGACTTGAAAACAGCACAAATACACTTATCGGTATATCCTCACGTGATAAAAATATGTGTGAACTGGCGGACTGTCTGAATAAAAATCTCAGTGAACTCCGCAACAGAAGACACATATATGAACAGGGAGACAGAGAGTTGAAAGAGGCTATAACGAATATTTCGCACGACCTCAGAACACCACTCACAGCTATCAACGGTTATCTTGACCTTATGGAAAATATCCAAAATGAACAGGTTTTATATTACACGTCAATGATAAGAAGCCGTACGGAAGTTATTAAGCAACTGACAGAAGAACTTTTTCAGTACTCAATCATAGTATCTGTACAGGAAAACAATATGGAAAATGTTTGTATAAACGAGGTACTTGAAGAAACGTTGGCAGGATTTTACGGAGAAATCACTAAACATGGAATAGTACCCGACATTGATATAACTGAGGAAAGAATTGAAAAAAAACTTGATAAATCAGCACTGGCGAGGATTTTTTCAAATATCATCAGCAACGCCATAAAATACAGTGACGGAGATTTTCACGTAAGAATGTACGGAAATAATATAACGTTCTCCAACTCTGCAAACAAACTCACTTCCATAGAAGCTGAAAAACTTTTCGACCGTTTCTATACCGTCGAGACAGCAAAAAATTCAACAGGTCTGGGACTTTCAATTGCAAAAGTCCTCACTGAAAGAATGGACGGTAAAATTTCAGCAACACTTTCCGGCAACCTGCTAACAATAGAAATAAATCTCTAAAAAAAAGTTCTCCCCTGTCGGACAAGGGAGAATTTTTTTATTTTATCTGATATTTTTTGATTTTGTCAACAACTTCCTGCTCAACCGGCTGAGGCTCAAAGACGGGACGGTTTATGAAATATCCCTGTAAGAAGTCCACACCGCTTTCAATGACTGTACGGAGTTCGCCCTCTGTCTCAACGCCCTCTGCAACAACTTTAACGTTTTTCGTTCTTGCAAGTCTCACAAGATTAGCAATAATAGTACGTCTGCTTATGTCCTTGTCGCAACCGCTTATAATTGAACGGTCTATTTTGATTATATCGGGGTGCATAGTAATCAGTGCGTAATCGCTGTTGTAACCTGTTCCGAAATCGTCAAGTGCAAGATGAGCTTTCCACTTTTTCAGACGATGTATTTTTCTTTCGTTATACGCTTCGTTGACATCTTCACTTTCCGTCATTTCCATAATGATTTTTGAAAGAATATCTCTGTTTTCGTTTTCAATAACTTCAACATCATACTTTTCAAGTACAGAATTTGAGATAGTGTTCACGAAAACGTAAGCGTTTTTAGGAATATTCCCGACCTCTCTCTGTTTCCGGAAAGCCCTGAGTGCTTCAATCCACGTAAGACGTTCTATTTCATAAAGTTTTGCACCGGTCTTTGCAATACGGAGAAGTTCAGCAGGAGAATGAAGTATTGACGACTGAGGTCGCATAAGTGCCTCATATCCGAACACCTCACCTGTTTTAGCTGAGATTATACTATGAAAAGCATATTTTATTCTGCACTCGTCAATGATTTTGTTCATTTCCTCAATACCGTTTATCAGTACGGAATCTTTTGTATAAGCGTTTATATCAAATTCAGCAACTTCACCTTTTGTAGTATGCTTTATGGTATACATTGCAAAGTCAGCATACTTCATAAGTAATTCAGCGGATTTTGCGTCGTCCGGATACCACGCAATTCCTGCACTTGCACGTATTCTGTAGTGTGTACCGTCGGAAAGCAGACAGTAACTATTTAAAAGTGCCTCACGGACTACAGAAATAATTTTGCGTATTTCGTCCTTTGAGGAAAAACCATACAGGAATATATTGAACTCATCACCGGAAAGTCTCGAAACAATACCGCCGTATTTCTGGAAACCTTTAAGGGCAGTGGCAGAAGTTTTAATATAATCGTCACCGAAATCGTGTCCGTAAGTATCGTTTACATATTTGAGATTGTCAAGGTCAAGCATTACAACCGCAGAAATTCCGAGTTTCTGAGGTTCGCCGAAAAGGTTGTTTACACGGCGATAGTATGCGTGGCGGTTAAGAAGTCCCGTTGTACTGTCATAATCACGTTCATATTCTATACGTTTCTTTTCTAAAACAGTATTTGTTATATCCTGCAATACGCCTATAGTTTTGTTTGAACTGCACACAACACTCAGACGCATCCATATCAGATTGCCGTCTTCCTGAGGTATAGAATATTCTTTTGAAAAACTCGTTTCTGTTTCGTTGGACTTATCAGAAAGACATTCAGTAATAATTTTTTTGGTTTCGGCGGAAATTATATTCTGAAGAAAAAGCTGTCTGCTTATTACAATGTCCTCTTCATATTCAACAGAAAGATTAAGGAGTTTCAGCATACTCTGTCCCACAAAAACACTGTCATCTATATTGTCATACATAAATGTACAAAGTCCCACATCTGCAATACGTATCATTTTGGAAACCTGCGACGAAAAATTCTGTACATTTACCTGCAACTGAGTTATTGCATCTGTCAGCTTGTCAAGTTCGTAAATCTTTGTTGACTGGAAGCGTATAACTTCATTGTACTCACGTTTGGAGTTCATTGTTCTGATAACAGCAGAAAGAGGCTTTACAACATTTCCGCAACTTATAGCTATCACCACAATACTTATCGCAAAAGAAATCAGTGCAGAAATAACAAGCGTTTTTATAAGGTTTGTGAAAACAAACAGTACATCACTTTTTTCTGCAACGGAAATCAATGCCCACTGGTCGTCCACATAAATGCTTTCCGAATCGTAAAGATTCATAATCTGTATATTGCCGACAGCGGATATATTGGAATCAAGCGGAAAAGTATACATATTTTCGTCAATCTGTCCGTCGGGACTGAGAGTCTGTTGTGTACCGATAAGCCTGTTGAAAGATGCTCCGGAGTGCATACATACATTGAAAATATCCGAATTATCTTTTCCGTTACAAAGTACATAGCAGGCACTTTCACTTACAAAGTCATTTGGCGGAAGATTGATAAGAATAGTTTTTTCAGTAAGACCTATTCCGATTACTCCGTAAACCGTTCCGTCGTCAGCAATCAGAGGTACTGTATACTTCATACTTCCGACGTTGTTTCTGTTAATACTTGAAAATCCACTCCAGTAACCAAGTCTTTCAATAGGAGTAGTGTTGTTTTGCTGAGCGGTTTCAATTGTCTTATAGTAAAAATCATAGTTTTTCATATCATCGGAATCTGCTTCGAGACGTGCTTTCCAGCCTGAATCGAGTATTATTCCGAAATCCTTTGATATAGAAGAATAACCCATTTCCATAAGCAAATCTTTATAGCCGGAATCGGTTGAGGTGTCAAGGTCTCTGAGATACATACCTGCTTTAGCGTCAGGTGCAAGACTGTCACTGTAAAGGTCGCCTGTATCAAGAATGACATACACATCATTCGCAAGACTTCTGCGTAATAAGTATATTATATCGTCAACGGAATCTTCCATTAGTTCACGGTTAAAATCCTTGTCTTTCTTAATCCGTGAAATATCAGAATCGTCTTCATTAAGTTTGTCACGGACAAGGGCGTTCATTTTTTCCGCTGCTTCATTAACAAACCTGACTTTCTGACAGAGTTCTTTTTCAATGTAACTTGTTCGGTTTCGGGTTTTTTCTATAAGAGTATCATAAGCATATTTCTGTATAAAAGAAAATTCACCGCCGATTGCAATTACGGAAAAGAACGTAATCAACTGAAACAATATAAGAAACAGCATCGGAACAAGCAGTCTTGTAATCATTTTCTTTTTTTTCGGATTTTTTTCAGACGACCCATTAAAATTCTTTTCCATATTACCTCCTTTTTAAGATATAACAAATTCATTATTCCAAACATTCATCAAAACCTAATTCATTTTCAAAACCCAATTCAGTAATCAGTCCTTTGTAAAATCCGTCATACCATTCTTCAAAAGCCTCATTGGAAACATATTCGCTGATTACTTTATCACGGTTTTCACCGCCTGTTATACGGAAATATGATTCGTCAAAAGCCGACTGTGCAGTATTCTGTATATAATCGCCGATAAAACTTCTTGCCTTTGCGGTATCTTCAAAAGGCTTTGCCGTGTAAAGATTATAATTTTGTATTTCGTCAATAGCAACTTTCAGTGCATCAATAAGTAACTGACTTTCTGTCTCCACATTGTCAAAAGAAATGAAACTTTTATCATTTGCATCTTTTTTCACCGGCATATATCCTGAACCTACAGAAAAAGATATATTGCGTTCTTTTTCCGTAAACCATTTAAGAAAGACCGTACAGGCGTATTCGGTCTTTTCGTCAGATTCAGTAACAACCATTCCTGCACCCTGCTGTACAAGATACGGTTCTGTCCCCTCAAAGTTCGGGACAGGCAGTACAAGAGCTTCAATCGGATAAGTGTAATCATCATCTATTGTCACTGTTTCCGGAAAATATGCTGAGCCGGTTGTTGAACAGATAAGAGCGATAATCTCACCTATTTTAGCATCGTCACTTCTGTAACGGCTTTCAGCGGTAAAATATCCCTTTACATAAGGAACGTAATAATTTTCCCAAAGTCTGCGTAAAACTTCCTTGTCAACGTTTATAATAAATTCTCCGTCTTTATTTGTGAAAAACTCAGCACCAAGTTGTTTCGCACCTACAAGCATATAGTTAGCGACAGAATCACGTCCGAAAAAAGCCTTTCCGTCATTTTCAATATCTGGTGTGAGACTATCAGTATATTTATAATATTTTTCTGCCGTTTCAACAACACCCTCCCATGTTCTGAGGTCATCAGTGCTTACATTTTCTGAGTCTGCAAATTTCTGCCAGTCAGTAAGATTCAGCATCATAACTTCTGTACTTTTTGCAGTCGGGAAAATCTTCAGACTTCCGTCATTATTTATTCTGCCCTCATCTATATAACCGTCAACATACTCTTCAAGTTCTTCCTCAGTAAAATATTTCGACAAATCAACTATATTTCCGAATTTATCAGCAGAATAAGCGGATTCAGCATATGCAGCAAACATATCCGGAACATCTTCCGCACCTGCATCACGCTTTATTGAAGCAAGCACACTGTTTGAAAGTTCTTCAATACTTCCCTTGCTGTATGCTTCAACAACAATTCCCTGCTGACGACCTACAGTTTCATTAAATTCTATTACTGCATTGTCAAAGTTTTCCTGCTGTACACCGTTGTAATAGTGCCATATAGTAACGGTGGCAGGTTTTTCAGGGTCAAGACCATACTTCTTACCGGAATTTTTTTCTGAATCTCCACAGCCGTAAAATCCAACAGCGGTGATACACATTGCAGAAACCAAAGATATAAATTTTTTTATATTCATAATAACCCTCCTGACAATTGCAGATTTTCAAAAAACTGATATTTCTATACTATCACAAATTACCTATAGTGTCAAGAAATATTTTGTAAATAAATGAACAGAAAGATTTCAATATATCAGTCAGAATTTTTAAAATACATCATCATTTCATTCGTGAGACTGTAATCATCTTTCTGACCAATAATGTCTTTTTTTTCCGTCCATACAGCACTGCTCAATTCACTGCGGTCAAGAGTTATAACGTCACTTCCGTCAACCTCACAGAAAAATCCGGCGAGTATACCTCCGGAGAATCCCCACGGCTGAGACTTATAATAGCGTATATTCTTTACTTTCAGACCTACTTCTTCCATAACCTCACGGCTTACGGTTTCTTCAAAAGTCTCACCTATCTCCGTAAATCCTGCAACAAGTGCATTACAGGTAACGCCCCTGTTCTGTACATAATGGGTTATCAGAAGTTTGTCGCCGTTTATAACGCCTGCAATTATCGCCGGATTAAGTCGGGGATATATAATCTTTCCGCACCCTGTACAACGAACAGCACGTTCCGAATAATAAATTTCAGTTCTCTGCCCACAATGTCCGCAGAAATAATTTGACCTGTACCATTCCGCAAGATGATAAGCGGTGAAAAGTGCAAAAAAATCTTCTTTTCCCACCTTTTCAGAATACCTGAGTTTTTTTATATTCTTGTATGTATAACCTGACGGGATTTTTATTTCCATATCACGTGCAAGAAAATATTTCATGTTATCTATCGAAAAAAGGTAAACAAAATGTTGTGATTCAAATTGTCTGTAAACAGGAAAATTTTCGGAAATATCATTAACAAGAACGTCGCTTCCCATAAAATGAAAGAATACGCTGTCATTTTCGGGCTGTACTTCCGCAGAATAATGATTGTCAAATTTTTTCGGTATAATGTCCTGTAACATAATATCATTTCCTTTCCACAAATATATTAATCATATTATAACACATTTTCGCAGAAACTGCAATATCAAAAATCAACAAAAAATCTCCGGTCATATAGCCGGAGACCTATTCTCAGAATTTTTCATCGTGACGTTGTTTGCGGAGTAAATCCCTTTTCTTTGCAGACTCCCAGTTTTCACGTTCTTCATCTGTTTCAAGTATCAGACGTGGCACTTCTGTAGGACGTTCATTTTCGTCAAGTGCAACCATGACCAGATACGCCTTGTTGATTAATTTTCTTTCGCCGTTGAGATTTTCCACATAACTTTTTATACATACTTCCATTGATGTTCTTTTCACATACGTCACGTAACCGCATACTATTACAGTATCGTTAGCATATGCCGGAGCTTTGAAAGTGAGTTTGTCAACAACTGCTGTAGTAACGTTATGACCTGAATGTCTCCTTGCAACAACCGCCGCCACAATATCAATCCATTCCATAAGCTGACCGCCGAAAAGTCTGTTGTAGCCGTTTATATTAGCCTGTGTAAGCACGTGTACCTGTTCGGAATATGAATCCTTTACCCTTTTTTCCATAACTGCCTCCCGAAATAATATGATAAACAATTATACTATTTTATTTTTACGCTGTCAAGTCGGTAAATATAATTTCTGGTATAAAATAATAACAGCCATACTCCCAAAAGAATACGGCTGTTGTTATGTTATTATATTAGGCCTCCCAGTCTGTAGCTATATCCCAATCCATTCTGAACATCTACTTTCATACTTTATATATACATTATATCATAGATACCGGACATACGCCTGTCTGTTCAAATAAAATTTACATTTAATTTACAAATCAGAAACAATTGATATTTTTTCTGTTTCATAAAAGCAACAATTATTATAAAAAGAAAACGAAAAATTTGTTATAATGCACAAGTAACTTTTAACAAACAGTTTTGTGAATGTAAATATTTCCGAAATTATTTTTATGGTATTGACATTCAGGTTAGTATGTGCTAATATAGTATTATCTAAAACTAACTAATCAGGAGGTGCTTGTATATGCCTTTGACTATGGCTACAACAGGTGAAGAAAACATTATAAGAAAAGTAGGCGGTAATCCTGAGACCCGTAAATTCCTTGAAAGTCTCGGTTTTGTTGCCGGAGGTGCTGTAACAGTTATCAGCGAAATTTCGGGAAACCTTATCGTAAATGTCAAGGATTCACGAGTTGCAGTAAGCCGTGAAATGGCTGTTAAAATAATGATATAAGGAGTTGATTTTTTATGACACTTAAAGACGTGAAAATCGGTCAGACAGTCACCGTAAAGAAGATTTCGGGTACAGGTGCAGTGAAAAGGCGTATAATGGATATGGGCGTTACAAAGGGAACTGAAATCCATGTCCGCAAAGTCGCACCGCTTGGCGACCCTATCGAAGTCACTGTAAGAGGTTACGAACTTTCCCTCAGAAAAGCCGATGCGGAAATTATCGAAGTGGAATAATTTTTTTACAATAAGTGGCAGGATAATTTTCTTGCTATAAGTTAGTATAAGCTAATAGAAAGGATTTGTTTTATGGAAATAAAAATCGCTCTTGCCGGAAATCCGAACTGTGGTAAAACTACCCTTTTCAATGCACTTACCGGCTCAAACCAGTTTGTAGGAAACTGGCCTGGCGTTACTGTCGAAAAAAAGGAAGGTCGGCTGAAAAATAACAAAGATGTTATTATAACTGACCTCCCTGGTATATATTCGCTGTCGCCTTACACTTTGGAAGAAGTCGTTGCACGTAATTATCTTATCGATGAACAACCTGACGCTATTCTGAACATCATAGACGGTACAAACCTTGAACGTAATCTTTACCTTACAACTCAGCTTGTTGAACTCGGCATACCGGTAGTTGTAGCCATAAATATGATGGACGTTGTACGCAAAAACGGAGACGTTATAAAGACTGACGTCTTAGCACAAAAACTTGGCTGTCCGGTTGTTGAAATTTCCGCACTGAAAGGTACAGGAATTGAAGAAGCGTCAAAAACCGCTATTATGTCAGCACGTTCAGGAAATTGCGTAATTCCTCAGCATAGTTTCAGCGGTTGTGCGGAACACGCTATCGCACATATTGAAGAAGCGGTATTACATAATCTGCCGGAAGAAAAGCAACGCTGGTATGCTATCAAGATTTTTGAACGTGACGAAAAAGTCCTCGAAAAACTGCACATTCCCGAAGATATTCTCAAACATATTGAAAATGACATTCAGTCAGCAGAAAATGAAATGGACGACGATTCGGAAAGCATCATCACCAATGAACGTTACATTTACATATCAAGTATCATAAAAGAGTGTTGTAAAAAGAAAAACAAAAACGGTCTTACAGTTTCCGACAAGATAGATAAAATTGTAACAAACAGATTCCTTGCACTTCCGATATTTGCACTTATAATGTTTGTTGTTTACTATGTTTCAATTACAACAGTAGGCTCGTGGGCTACTGACTGGACTAATGACGTTCTTTTCGGTGAATGGATTCCAAACGCCGTAACAGGTTTGCTCGAAAAGATAAACTGTGCGGAATGGTTGCAAAGTCTGATTGTTGACGGAATTATAGGCGGTGTGGGTGCTGTACTCGGATTCGTTCCTCAGATGCTTGTGCTTTTCATTTTCCTTGCATTCCTCGAAGCGTGCGGTTATATGGCACGTATCGCCTTTGTAATGGACAGAATTTTCCGTAAATTCGGTCTCTCCGGAAAATCATTTATTCCTATGCTTATCGGTACAGGTTGCGGAGTACCTGCTGTAATGGCAAGCCGTACAATCGAAAATGAACGTGACAGACGTATGACTATTATGACTACAACGTTTATTCCGTGCGGTGCTAAACTTCCCATTATAGGACTTATTGCCGGTGCATTTTTCGACAATTCAGGTTGGATTGCAGTATCTGCCTACTTTATAGGAGTTTTTGCGATAATAATTTCCGGTATAATGCTGAAAAAAACAAGAATGTTTGCCGGAGACCCTGCACCTTTTGTAATGGAACTTCCTGCATATCATCTTCCTACAGTAAGCAACGTACTCCGTTCAATGTGGGAAAGAGGCTGGTCATTCATAAAGAAAGCAGGTACAATCATTCTTCTTTCAACGGTTCTTCTCTGGTTCTTACAGGGATTCGGCGTTGAAAACGGTTCATTCGGAATGGTTGAAGACCTCGACAATTCCATTCTTGCAAATATAGGAAATCTTTTCGCATGGATATTCGCACCTATTGGCTGGGGCAACTGGAAAGCCACTGTTGCTACACTTACGGGTCTTATTGCTAAAGAAAACGTTGTTGCAACATACGGCACACTTTTCCATTTCGGCGGAGAAATTTCTGAAAACGGTGACGAGATATGGACACAGCTTGCAACAAACTTCACAGCACTTTCAGCATATTCATTCCTCGTATTCAATCTTCTTTGCGCACCGTGTTTCGCTGCAATAGGTGCAATCAGACGTGAAATGAACAATATTAAATGGACATGGTTTGCAATCGGTTATCAGTGTATTTTCGCATACGCAGTATCACTTATAATTTATCAGTTCGGTTCAGCATTCAGCGGTAACGTTCACCCTGTAGGTCTGATATTTGCGATAGCATTTACAGTATTTATCATCTATATGCTTTTCAGACCTTACAAGGAAAACTATTCCGTAAAATCAGGCGTTGCAAAGGCTTGACGGTGAAAAGTTATGGGTACTATTGTAACGGCACTTATTCTGATAGCAGTCATCGCACTGATTATCTTCAGAATGATAAAGGACAAAAAAGACGGAAAATCTTCATGTGGCTGTGGTTGCGAACACTGTGCAAATTCCGCACACTGTCATGGAAATTCAGGTAAAAATGGATAATTTAAAAAGTCTCACAAATAATTACTGGTATGAAAACAGAAAAGCAGACATTTCCGGATTTATTCAAACCCTTAAAAATAACGGATACACGAATTTAAAAAATTATATATATCAATTTTATCAGGAGTTTTATGGATTACAAGGAATAACAACGAAAATGAAATATCCTTGGAAAATACTTACTGAAACAGATATAATAGAATATTATGGTGACTATTCTGAGTATTCAAAATTTTTAGAATTTATGTCTCATGGTTCAAACTTACACTACTATGTAAAAGAAGACTATTTTCCGATATGTTTTGTATTTTTAAAAGATGACATATCAGCATACTATATCACCGAAAGTAATAAGATTTATTGTGAAGACGGAATTTTTATGGGAAACAATTCCATAGAGGGTTTAACTCAAATAATAATCAGATAGCAATAATCTTAACAAAATAAAAACCGTATGTATCACGCATACGGTTTTTTTGTATTTTATATACCGTTATATATATAAATATATGTTATAAAGAAAATATTTTTTAATTAAAGTATTGAAAAATTTGTTTTGATATGGTATAATTAGGTAAGTTGGATTATTCTGACTAATATTATTAAACAGAAAGGAAAGATTTTTTATGAGAGTACGTGAAAATCTTAAGCGTGGAACTGTTGAAATGGTTCTGCTCCACCTGCTCAGCGAGCGTGAAATGTATGGCTACGAAATCCTGAGCGAAATGAAAGAAAGAAGCAACGGTCAGTTTGCTATAAAGGACGGTTCTATGTATCCGATTCTTTACAGAATGATTGACAAGGGATTTATTGAGGACGAACAGGTACTTGTAGGTCGCAGACGTACACGTGTTTACTACCACATTACCGAACTCGGCAAAGAACATCTCGAAACTATCAAAGAAGAATATAAGGCTGTTACTAAGGGCATTACTGAACTCCTCGACAGTCATGTAACCTTACCTTCAAGCAGACCTGCCAATAAGTAATCATCTACATATTCTAACCTGTCTGTACCGGCTTTTCTGTTCATTGCTTTCCCTGCACCGATTTATATTTCCGTGAATATTATATTTTAAATATGAATTTTTCAGGAGGTATATTTATATTATGTTTCCGGTCAGTAAGATTATATGCCGTTGTCCCTGCTGTAAAGCTGTGGTACGTGGTTCTGAAATGTTTCCCGCTTTACACGGAGAAGTTTCATTTTTCAATGTCCACGGCGGTACTTTGGTAGTTACTGAAATATTCGGACTTCCTACAGCAGACGGAATATATGCAATGCACATTCATAATGGTAAAGAGTGTACCGGCAGTCTTTCAGAGCCTTTTTCTGAAGCTGGTTCACATCTGAATCCCGATAATAATTCCCACCCTTTTCATATGGGAGACCTGCCGGTCATATTCAGCAATAACGGTTACTCATGGAGTGCAATTTATACAAATCGTTTCAGACCGTCACAAGTCAAGGATTATACTGTTATAATCCATAAGAATACCGACGATTACCGGTCACAACCGTCAGGAAATTCCGGTGAAAGAATCGCCTGCGGTGAAATACGATAAAAAGTCCCCCCTTGAAACCACATTATATATGTGAAGTTTCGGGGGACTTCTTTATGTCATATACGAAAATACCATTACTGCAACGCCGAGTATAACAAGAATTATTCCTGTCGCACGGTTGAGAGTTGCCGGAGTTGCCTTGTTTGCAAAAACAGAGGCTATTTCCGCCCATATCAGAGTAAACACAATGCAAAGTCCGAACACCAACCAGTCGGGTTTACCACCTATAACAAAGTGTGAAATTGCTCCTGTAAGTGCGGTAAACGTCATTATAAATACGCTTGTTCCTACAGCGGTTTTAAGTTCGTAACCGAGTACGCTTGTAAGTATCAGCAACATCATCATTCCACCGCCAGCACCCACAAATCCGCATATAAAGCCCACTATCATACCGCATATTACTGACTGTATGGCTCTTTTCTTTGCAGAAACTTCCTGCATAGATTCCTTTGTAGTCATAACAGGCTTTACAATAAACTTTACTCCAAGAAAGAACGTCATTACTACTGAAAAATTACCCATAGTTGAGGACGGCACAAGGCTTGCGACAAGACTTCCCACAACAGTAAAAACAAGTACGCTTGTCATCATTATAAGACCGTTTCGTATATCAAGATTTTTGTTTTTTCCGTAAGTGTAAGCAGAAACCGCACTTGCAAGAACGTCAGAAGACAAAGCGATTCCGACAGCCATATAAGGATTCATATTAAGAAAAGTTATAAGTATCGGACTTATTACCGCCGCCGCACTCATTCCGGCAAATCCAGTGCCGAGACCTGCTCCCATTCCTGCCAGAAAGCACACTGTTATGACAGAAAATATTTCCAATTTTAATTATGCTCCTTTCGTCATGTAGCTTATGTACCTGCTAAATTATCAGGCTGTAAAGTGTACAGCTTTACGGAAGAATTATCTGAAACATACCATTTTACAAGACCGTCCGATGTGACAACAGGCTGACAGTCAGAAAGCCTTGCATTATTCAGCGTAACAACCGGCTGAGTTATATTGCCGTCACCGTCAACTGTAAGAGCTTTTACACATACGCTGTCAGTATATTCTTCCCACATTACAAGAAACATTCCGTCCGATACCTTTACAATCTGCGGAGTTCTCGGAATAATGCCGTCATCACTTGCATATGACGTAAGATATTTAAATGAAGTATTTTCTAACTGCTTGTCCGTCACAGAAATGAAAATATTTCTTTGTCCGGAAGTGTTTCCGTCGCCGTTCATATCAATGGAGTTTCCGACAACAAGACAGTTATTTTCAGACAATTCCATTCCTCCTACTGATACGCCTGTTGCATTGTTTCCGATTGTTCCTGCTATTTCAAAAACATTCTTATATGTAATTATGCTATATAAGGTATCAGATTCCGCAATTCTGCTAATCATTATTCCACGAGGATAAGCGTCACCGTGGTCGCAACGATAAATATTATCACCGTCAGTTGCTATAAACTGGTTGAAAGAATGGCTTGCATAACCGTAAAATTCGTTTAAAATATCGTAAAAAGAATCTATAACTTCCATTTCAGATTCGTCAATAACAAAAGTCATATTTGCCTGATGATTCTTACCGTCATCTTCCGTGGTGTACATCTGGTGACAGGTATGTATGTAAAGTTTTCCGTTAGTTTCAGTCATTCTCAGTGAACCGGCTTCAAAAAGTCTTATAGTGTTACAACCGTATGCTGAAGCGTAATCTATCAACTGCCAGTCCTTTGTGTATTTCACTACACGCATAATTTCTGTACTGTCCGATTCTTCTAAGTTGTTCTGTCCGAATACAAGGTAATTAGCATCATTTCCACTGTAGAATCCACCGAAAACCGACAAAGGCTTATCAAGGGTTATCGAAGATATAAGCGAATTGTCTTCAGCGTACTCCTCAACAATTACTGAATCGTTCGTGTACTCAATACGTGTTATACCGTTCTGACTGTTTTCATAGATATACGATTTAACAGTTGTAGCATATTTTGAATAATTATTATTGGAAGCGTTATAACTTAATGCACCATTCAGATTAATTATTTTGAGACTCGAATTTTCAGGAGCTCCGAAAAATACTTCTGATGTATCAGTACCACCTGTTGAAACATAGGCATAGTACTGCAATATTCTTGTAGCATCAACAGCGTCTGTAATGCCGTCAAAATTCACATCAGCCAAATTTTTCTGAGATACGTCTAAACTTGTCATTCCGCCTGTTGAAAGAGAAGCGTATTCTACGAGTACAACAGTGGCATCTACAGCATCAATCAGACCGTTCTGATTAACGTCACCCAGACTGAAAGTTTCTTCTGCGACTGCTTCCATAGATACAGCAGGACATATTTTTTCCGGCAAAGACATTGCACTCCCTATAATACACAATGCCATTGCTACGGATACACACTGATACTTTTTTTTCATAAATTTCTCCCTACATAAAAATATTATATTTTATATTATAACTTTATTTTTCATTAATGTCAAGTAATAGATAAAAAATTAAAAGCGACTGTTTTTTTAAGCAGTCGCTCCGTTGTTGTTATGCTGGTATGTCTGTTTTTTCCTTAACTTTTTCAGCAGTACAATAAATATAGTGATTTCTGTAAGGAAAGTTACTGACCATGATATTGTATAAGATATATAGAGACTTTGCATTGTGTGGTATTCAGGTATTCTGAAAATAGTATATATCCATACGATTCTGAACACGCACACTCCGACAACTGATATTATCATAGGAAGAACAGAATAATTTATACCTCTCAACAAGCCCGTTGTAACGTCCATAAGTCCGCAAAGGAAGTAAGGAATACAGATATAAGTCATTCTGACAAGTCCGTAACTTATGTCCTCAGGTTTGTCAGGAATGTATATCGAAAGAAGATTTTCACCGAAAAATCTTGCAGTAAAACCGAGCACAAGTCCGGTAACAAACACCGACGACAAACACAACCACATTATTTTACGCAGACGGTCATATTTTCCTGCACCGTAATTTCTTGCTGTAAAGTTTATGGAAGTCTGACTGAAAGCGTTCATTGACATATACACAAAACCCTCAATATTACTTGCAGCTGCATTTCCGGACATTACTACAGAACCAAACGAATTGATTGACGACTGTATAATAACATTTGAAATCGAAAACAACGAACCCTGAATACCTGCCGGAATACCTATCTGAACAATCCTTACAATCTGACGACGATAAAAACGCATTTTACTGAGTACCAGTTTGCAATCGTCATCTCTTTTCATTAATGCACGCAGTACAAGAATTGCGGAAATAGTTTCTGAGACCGTTGTAGCCGTCGCAACTCCTGCAACGTCCATTTTTATAAGGATTACAAATACAAGATTAAGTATTACATTGACTATTCCTGCAACGGTAAGGTATATCAAAGGGCTTTTTGTATCTCCGCCTGCCCTAAGTATCGCAGAACCGAAGTTATACACCATACTTGACGTTATTCCGATAAAGTATATTTTCATATATGTTGCGGAAAGATTTATAACGTCGTCAGGTGTACCCATAAGTTCAAGAAAAAAATGTGAACCGCATACACCCACAACAGTAAGTATAATTCCGCTTACAAGTGCTATCGGTATCGCTGTATGTACGGTTTTATGAACTTCTTCGGATTTTCCTGCTCCGAGACCGTGTGCAACTGCTACGCCTGCTCCGACAGAAAGACCTATAAAGAGGTTGGTGATAAGGTTGATTATAGCACTCGTCGCCCCTACAGACGCTACGGAAGTATCAGAGCCGTATCTTCCTACAACAACCAAATCGGCAGCATTAAATAAAAGCTGTAAAATTCCGGTCATAATAATCGGCAGTGTATAGAGAATTATTTTTTTCAGCAGAGGACCTTCTGTCATATCCATTTCGTCAGACTGATTTTTTTGCATAATAAAAGAACTCCTTTCAAAAAAATTTTAACGCTAAAAAAACTCCTCAAAGGAGCAGACAGAATTTTACAAAAAAACTCCGTAAAGATAATTATAAATCAGTTTACGGAATTTGTCAAGAAAAATTTCTGTCAGTAAACATACAATACCTACAGGAATATTATATCAAAATATTGAAATATATGTGTTTACTATTTAGACCTATGATTTTTTAGGACAAAAAACGCTTGCAATGTAAACCGGCGTATGATATAATATTATTCATAATAAACTATATTTTCCGGAGAGGAGAGCGAATTAAAAATGCGTTCAAAAGGTACTAAAACAATCGCCGAAAACAGAAAGGCTCGTCACGAATATTTCGTGCTTGAAACATATGAAGCAGGTATAGAACTCGTAGGCACTGAAGTAAAGTCTATCAGAAACGGCGGTGTGAATTTAAAGGATAGCTGGTGTTCCGTTGACAAAGGGGAGCTTTTTATAAGAGGTATGCATATCTCACCGTACGAAAAAGGAAATATATTCAACCGTGACCCTTTACGTGTACGAAAACTTCTTATGCACAAAAGGGAAATCAATAAGTTATACGGTACTCTTAAACAGGACGGTTTGTCACTTATTCCGCTTAGTCTTTATTTCAAGGACTCAAAAGTAAAAGTACAGTTAGGACTTTGTAAGGGTAAGAAACTTTATGACAAGCGTGCAGACTCCGCAAAGCGTGATGCAAAACGTGAGATAGACAGGAATCTGAAAATCCGTAATCAGTAAAGGTGATTTTATGGCTTTTGTATACAGGGAACTGACTGAAAATGAAAGTAAAGATTTGGTAAATACGTATAATCTTAAAAATATCTATCAGCCTGAAAAAAAACTGTCTATTTATTTTGAATCAGTTGATACAGAACATAATGCAAGATTGTTTTTAACAAGTGCATATAAAAACAAACCGGCAGTATTCAAATTCTTATGGAATAATGAAATATATGATATATATGTTGATTATGTTATTGATAAGCAAAGAAAAACAATTACATGGAATTTAAAAGTATATCTTTCTGAAAAAAATGTCAAAGAAACAGATTTTTTAATATCTTTAATTAAAAATGCATTTACAGCCCATAGTACTTATCAATCATTATTTAATGAAATAGATATTATCTATAACTGAATCGGAGGTAATTTTATGTCAAAATATCAGATATATCTATACGACGAACAGAAAGAATTTCTGTTAAAATATATCCGTGAAAGACGTTCCGAAAACATTAAAATTCTTTTGATAAGTGCTGTAATTTTTATATATAAGTTCCTGCTTCTAAACAGTGATGTAGCACTGAAAAATTCATTTGAAATAAAATGTGCAGTTATATACCACAATATAATTATGGTGATGAGTGTTTTTGTTTTTATCACGACTTTTATAAGTGGTTTCGGAAAGACTTTCGGTTATAAATGCGACAAAAAGTGCATAGAAAATGACTGGTACACGATTACTTCCGGAAATTTCGTATGCCGTGACAAAAATTCCAGTAATAAACACCCTTACTATATCAGCGACAAGGTATATAATCAATATATATGTCCACGGTTTCTTGACTGGAAAAACGCTGACGAACACACTACATTCATTTATATAAAACTTGAAAATGGTCGTAATTATGCCATAGTTGATAAATGAATAAATCCGGAGGTGATTTTATGTCAAAATATCAGATTTATCTATACGAAGAACAGAAACAGTTTCTGCTGAAATATATCCGTGAAAGACGTGCGGATAAGATTATACTTCTCTGGACATCTGCAATAATTTGTATAATAATGTTCCTGCTCCTGAGAATGAATATTTTAATGGACGGTTCATTTGAAATGAATGAACTAAATTCAGAATGTATTTTATATATGCTTGCAAGCGGTTTTATTTTTGTAAGAACTTTTATAAAGAATTTCGGCAAGACTTTCGGTTATGGTTGTGACAAGAAGTGCATTGAAAATGACTGGTACACGATTACTTCCGGAAACTTCGTGTACCGTGATAAAAATCCACATAACAAACACCCTTACTATATCAGCGACAAATCATACAATCAGTATATATGCCCACGTTTTATTGACTGGCGTAACGCAAACAAAGATACTATGTTTCTTTATATAAAACTCGAAAACGGTCGTAACTATGCCATTGCTGACGATATATACATTCTGGCAAAATAAAATATCTATGGGGGATTGTATGGGATTTTTTTCAAAATTTTTCAAACAAAAAATCGGTACAGAAACAAGAAAAACTATCCAAAAAATCAAACTATGGGAACAGAAACATTTTCCACATCTCAACGACAGCAATAAAAACTTGCGTTACAGTGTATATCTTACTGACAGCAAGAAAAGAATTTCACTCTCAGCTATCAGAATACCAAAACCGAAACAGTCTGAACAGAAAAATATTATTGATATGTTCAGAGACGTTGTTGACTTCTTCTCAAAAGACCGCCTGACAGTGTTTATTGCAGAATACCTTGAAAAATTTCATAATGAAATGACAACCTTTATGGACAATCTTTCAAAACTCAGACTTCTCAGCAAAGACTGTCAGAAAGACCCTATATTCAATAAGATAGACTACATATTTAATCTGAAACTCAAGATTCTTTACAATGAACTTATTTTCTGTAAATTCCACAAACTGAACAATCTTGAATACTTCATGGAAATAAATGAACGTCTTGCAGTTATTTACAGTGATATGCAAAATCTTAACAATGATTTTTCTGAATGTATGTACGCTATGTCAAGCCTCGAATATGCGGACGTTCAGTATTATCTCGAAAGCATTAATATGCGTGTTGAAATGCTAACTCAGACAACAAAGGAAATACTGAATAAATAATTATTATTAAAGGAGTTTTTTAATTATGAATTTTTTAATCGAATATATTAAACACCCTCGCAAAATAGGTGCGGTAGCTCCGAGCGGTAACAGTCTCGCAAGAAAAATGATTATACCTGTTGACTTCAATTCAGCAAAGGTAATTGTTGAATACGGTTCGGGAACAGGGTCTTTCACACGTGAACTTGTTGTACGTCGTAAACCTGATACTGTTCTCATACTGATTGAACAGAACAGAAAGTTTTGCAGTGAACTTGAAAAAACTTTCTGTAATCAGCAGAATCTTTACATAATCAACGGAAGTGCAGAAAATGTAAATGATTATCTTAATGAACACGGTTTTAAAACTGCTGACTATATTGTTTCGGGACTGCCATTTACAAGTTTGCCTGCAAATATTTCCGACAATATTCTCAACGCAACAAAAATTGCTTTAGGAAAAAAAGGAAAATTCATTACTTTCCAGTACAGTCTCGTAAAAAAGAAATTTTTTGAAAAATATTTCCGGATATGTGATTGTCTGCGAGAATTGAAAAATCTTCCGCCTGCATACGTTCTTGTAATGCGTAACAGAAAAATATCATAAAAATAAAAAAGTCCCCTCTGTCAGACAAAGGGGGTTTTTATTTGGCGGAGACGGTGGGATTCGAACCCACGTCCCTCAAGGGGCATCACGATTTCGAGTCGTGTCCGTTATGACCACTTCGATACGTCTCCGTAAATTACTGTAATATTATAACATATTTTCCGGAATTTGTCAAGGCTTTTTCAGAAAAATATTTTTTCATTGTCTATTAAGTTTTTAAATAAAATACACAAAAACTATTGAAATTTATGCATTAATATGTTATAATTGTTATAACATAATTAAGAGGAGGTATTTTTTATGAAAATGACTTTTATAGGTGCTAATCATGAAGTTACAGGAAGCTGTACTTTCATTGAAGCGTGCGGTAAAAAATTCCTTGTAGATTTCGGTATGGAACAGGGTGAAGATTCTTTTGAAAATGCTCAGATACCCGTTGCTCCGTCGGACATAGACTTCGTACTTCTCACACACGCACATATTGACCATTCGGGAATGATTCCTCTGCTTTATGCAGGCGGTTTCAGCGGTGAAATTCACGCCACAAAAGCTACTTCCAATCTATGCTCCGTAATGCTCCGTGACAGTGCGCATATACAGGAGTTTGAAGCGGAATGGAAAAACCGTAAAGGTCGCAGACGTGGTGATGAAGAATACCAACCGCTTTACACTATGGAAGAAGCTATAGGTGCTATAGAACTTTTCGTATCACACCAGTATGAAACGCCTGTTGAAATATCAGACGGTATAACAGTTATTTTCAGAGATGCAGGACATCTTTTAGGTTCAGCAAGTATTATAATTGACCTCACTGAAAATGATGTTTCACGCCGTATAGTATTTTCCGGAGACATAGGAAACATAAATCAACCTCTTATCCGTGACCCTCAGTATATTGACAAAGCTGATTATATTGTTATGGAATCAACTTACGGAAGCCGTATTCACAACCGTCCGACAGATTACGTGACAGCACTTGCCGACGTTTTGCAGAAGACTTTCGATAATGGCGGTAACGTTATTATACCGTCTTTTGCAGTCGGAAGAACTCAGGAAATACTTTATTTTATACGTCAGATAAAGTCGGAAAATTTAATCAAAGGACATAACGGATTTCCAGTATACGTTGACAGTCCCCTCGCAAACGAAGCAACAGATATTTTCATGAATAACCGTGAAAGTTGTTACGACGAAGAAGCACTGTCATTTGTCCGTCAGGGAATTAATCCGATAACTTTTGATGGTCTTATAAGAACGCTTACAAGTGAAGATTCAAGGGCTATAAACGACGATACAAGACCAAAGGTTATAATCTCAGCAAGCGGTATGTGCGAGGCAGGTCGTATCAAACATCATCTCAAACACAACCTTTGGAAACCCGAAAATACTATACTTTTCGTCGGTTATCAGGCTGTGAATACTCTCGGAAGAAGTATTGTTGACGGTGCAAAGAAAGTAAAACTTTTCGGCGAAACAATAAACGTTTCTGCAAAAGTACTTCAATTACCAGGTGTAAGCGGTCACGCAGATTCTGCCGGTCTTATGAAATGGGCTGAATCAATTTCAGGTGTACGTAAGTTTTTCATAAATCACGGTGATTCTTCTTCATCTGAAATTTTCGCTCAGAAACTGCGTGACGAACTCGAAGCAGATGTATATGTACCATACAGCGGAGCGGAATTTGATATAACTGACGGCGTTATAACTGTAGATGCTGAACCTCGTCCCGTTCCGAAAAAGTCCCACGCAAACGAAAATATTTATTACAGCAATCTGCTTACAGCTTCAGAAAGACTTCACAGACTTATTCAGAACTCAGAGGGGCGTACAAATGCAGATATGCGTAAACTTACAGAAGCTATCAACAGGCTTTACGAAAACTGGAAACTATAATTTTTTGAAAACCGCCCTTACAATTACATCATCGTCAGGTGAGATGACTATTTTTGATAACTTTGTTTCCGCTTTTAAAACTCTTGTTCCTGTAATTTCCCACTTCTCGAATTTATAGCCCTCATCGGCAACAGCTTTCAGCGTTATTCCGTAATCCGAAAAATACTGTCCGCACCAGTCTTTTTCGGAAATATCAGGAGTAATCGTGTTTATCTGTATACTTCCGTGTGCGTTCTTTCGGAGAGTGACTTTTTTCAATGAACCACTTCCGGTGATTCTTTTTAAACTGTCTGTTGCATATTTAAAACGGTTTCTATAGAAGTCTTTTATAACATCAACTTCGCTGTCGAACCTGCTCACACCGTTTGACTGAACAAAAGTACTTGCATAAAACCTCTCGTTTGTGTCGTAAATCTGCTGACGATATTTTTCCCTGTAATCTTCAATGATACTGTCTGTTCTTTCCGGACTGAAATTATAGTTTGCCAAATCCATAAAAACATTACAGAATTTCTTTCTGAAATCGTGATTTTTCAAAAGACGTATAAAAGTCCGGCTTATATTGTCGTCATAACCGTTAATCTTTGCAAAAGTATCAGCCGTATAGACGGTATCGGTATTTTTGTAAAGTCCTGTCGTGAAGTCTGTATCAAACAACAACATACGCCATTTACCGTCGGAATAAGGGTTGGAATTATCAATATTTTTTGAACGCCATACAGCTACATTATTCCAAGGCCAGTCACCGTTGCACCAGTAAATCTGCATAGCAAAATATTCAATCAAACTGTCCGTATCGCACTTACTACAAAACTCTTTGTAGTTTTCTTCAACAGTCATGTCGGTACGGGCAGACTTTGATATAAAGGCGTTCCAGTCTTTCAAGTCCTCGTCTGTCCCCTCTTCAATCTCGTTGTTTTTAATAATAGCGACGTTTTTCTTTTTTATGTTGTAATGGTTTTTTATGAAACTGTCGTCTGTTTTTTCGGTGAAAGTGTAGAATCCCCAGAACTCGCCGTCAATAAAAAGTATACATTCGTTCATTGACTGCATTGTCAGAGACCTGTCACTGACAAGACTATGATTTATGTTGTCACGGAGATACGAATATGGTGTATCATTACCGGCGTTACGGATTGTAAGAGTTTCATAACTGTCAACGGATTCACCGGTAACAGCGTTTATCACACTGCCGTCGAAAAAATCATAATTAAGTTTTTTGTTTCCGTACTCCTCACGGGCGTAAACATTGAAACTTTTCTGAGGTGTGGAACGTGATGTAGCACCTTTTATGCGGATTCCGACATTCTGTGAAAGTACTTTCTTTCCTTTGTCGAATACTTCCATAAATGCTTCACGTTCCCAGTCTCTGCCTTTCTGAGTATAATTTGCCTTCATATTCCAAGCCTCAGTACCTGAACGATTCTGAGTATCAAAAATCTTTCCTTTTACATATATTCCGGTGTTGTAATTGAAAAGATTGTCGGGGTCTGTCGTAATAGAAACAACTTTCATTTCTTTGTAATAAGAATTGTTGGTTTTTCCAAGGAAATAATTTGCGGAAACTGTACTGCTTTTTCTGCCGTCGCTGTCAACCAAAAACGCACGTATAATAAAAGACTTGTCAACGTTTTTTTTCGGAGCGACTGCACCATATGAACTTATATCAGTTTTTGCACTCCATATATTCGGGGTATCCGACCTGTCATAAACTCTTATATCAGCGTTGTATTTTTTTGAATCTGTAGTAGGTTCGCTACCGTCCGTAGTGTAGTACACCGTTGCACCGTCGGGGACGTTTATCGAAAGCATAAACTCTTTATCATAAAAACCGCTTTTGTGTGAAAATTCAGGGGTCTGTACAATTACGTGGTCGCTCTGGGAAATATTCGGTTTATGCGGAGTACATTCCATAGTGGAATATTTTCCGCTACCGTCAGGAAACTGTCCGTAAGAAATATCTTCTGTAAGTTTTCCGAATTTTATATTACTTACTTCATTGCCGTCATTGTCAGTAAGAATTAAAGTATTGCTTTCCTTTGTGATGTCAACAGATACATTTTCCGGAGAACAGAAAACGACTAATCTTCCTCCTGCCTGTATTACCGCACCGTCCGGAAAAGTATATTTCATAAGTTCTGACGGGTCGTCGGAAATTCCCCAACCGCTTACATCTACCGCACCGGAAGAACTGTTGTAAAATTCAATCCAGCCGTATAATTTGCCATCAGGAGCTTTATAAAAGGTATTCACCGGACATACTTCATTTATGCTGATTCCTGAAGCCGAATCTGCAATAACCGGAAACCTTAAACATAATCCGATAATTACTGTCATTACTGCCGGAATCCACCGGATAAAATTTCTGTTTATATAAATCACTTCCCTTGAATTAGTAAAATAAAAATTTCAGAATAATTACGCCTATTATATCATAATTATGAATTTTTGTAAAGAATCTTTTTATGTGTACAACAAAAAAACACCATAAAATTCAGAAATTTTACACAAAAAATCCGTTAATCTGATTAAAAGACTTGAATTTATGTTCAATCTGTGATACAATGTAAATTAATTATGGAATTTATTTTACTTTAAAAATCAGCGGGAGGTCTTGAAATGGATAATAACAGGTTAAAAAGATTAGACAGTATGTTTGAAACCTTTTCCATTTTAGCAGAGGGAAGTTATATCTATCTTTGTGACATGAAACATGATTTTTCAAGGTGGTCAAAAAGTGCGGTTGACTACTTCAATCTGCCTGACTGCTATATGAAAAATGCAGGTACTGTATGGGAAAATTTCATACACCCTGACGACCGTGAAGCATACAGAAAAAATATTGAAGATATTTTCGCAGGTAAAGACAACGGACATGATATGCAATACCGTGCAAAAGCAGGTGACGGAAATTATGTTGTCTGTACGTGCAAAGGTGCTGTTATACGTGACGAAAACGACGAACCGGAATACTTTGCCGGTGCAATAAAAAATCACGGCTCTTTAAGTTATATTGATACTATAACAGGTCTCAGAAGTCTTTACGGATTTTTCGACGACATAAAGTCGATAATATGGAAAAAGAAAAAAAGCTCAATCATAATCACAGGAATAACCGGATTTTCAGTTATAAACGATGTACACGGATACAAATTCGGCAACAAAGTACTAAGAAGTTTTGCGAAATGTATCGGTAGTATATTTTCCGGATATGGAGATATATACCGTATGGACGGTACAAAATTCGCTGTAATAAGCCCGTCCGTTGACGAACAACAAGCCAAAGAACTTTACAACAAATTACAGGAACAGGTATCGCATAATTTTTTTGTTGACGGCGAAAGACTGAGTATTTCCCTCAACGCCGGAGTTATGGTTCTGAAAGATTTCAACATTGAAAGCGAAACTATATATTCCTGTCTCAAATATATATACTACGAATCAAAAAACAGACGGCTCGGCGATATGGTTTTTTTCGACAACATGGAAAACGGCAGAGACAGAAATTCCATTGAGACTATAAACGTTATCCGTAACAGTGTGCTTGAAAACTGCAAAGGATTTTTCCTGTGTTATCAGCCGATAATGTATGCAGATACGGAAAAACTCAAAGGAATGGAAGCCCTTATCCGTTGGAAAAATGAAAAATACGGTACAGTACCGCCTGTACAGTTTGTGCCGGTACTCGAACAGGACGTACTTTTTCCTGAACTTGGAAAATGGATTCTTCATCAGGCAATGACTGACGGAAAAATTTTTCTTGAAAAATATCCCGACTTTATTATGAATGTCAATATTTCTTATGCACAGCTTGAAAAAAGTGACTTTGTATCTGACGTTTTCAAGATACTTGAGGAAACAGGATTTCCGCCAGAAAATCTCTGCCTTGAAATTACAGAACGCTGTCGCCTGCTTGATATAAACGTACTTAATAATATGTTCAGTATCTTCCGTGAACACGGAATAAAAATAGCACTTGACGATTTCGGAACGGGATTTTCTTCACTCGGAGTACTGAGAACACTTCCGATTGATACAGTCAAGATTGACCGTGAATTTGTCAAGGATATTGAAAAAAGTCCCTCAGACCAGAACACCGTGAAATTTATTTCTTCACTTGCCGAATCTTTCAAGGCGGAAGTATGCGTTGAAGGTGTTGAAACTGCTGATATGTGTGATTTCCTTAGAAATTATGGTATAAAAAGTTTTCAGGGATATTATTACTCAAAACCTGTCACCGCCGAAGAACTTATTACAAAAAATTTCTGAAACAACTGCCGGAGAATTATTTTTCCGGCAATTTTTATATTTACAGAAAATTCATAAAACACTGATAATTCTATGGTATAATATTATAATAAATAATATTATTGGAGGAGTACTATGACAAGAAATGAAAAAAGGGCTTATGGTCTTATGAAAATACACAACATGAGACTTTCAATGCTTATAATTTACGCATTAATCATTATAACGTCAATTGTAGGGGTTACGCTTTTTGCGGTCAATACAAGTGAAAAAGTTATACAGAATAAAGTCAGTTCGCTGGCATCTTCCCTCAATGCTCAGTTGAATATCAATCTCAATAATTATCTGTCACGCATGGAAAATACTGCTACACTTGCTTTTTCGATTGACGAGGCTTATAATTACGATACCACAGAAAAATCAATCGACGAATACAACGCTATCAACACTGAAAAAATCATTTCCGATGAACTGAAAAAAATATGTCTTATGGAAAACTTTGTCGATTACGGAATAATCTACCGTAACGGAGATACTATCGGCAATATTTCAAAAGGCACTAAAAGTCTTTTCGGTGACACGATGTTTGAGGATTTTGAAAGTATGATTTCAAGAAAGCGTACACTTGACGGCTGGTACACCGGTTATCAGGACGACTATGAAAGAATCTACTATGTGAAAAGAATCCATGACAACGCATTATTAGTAATATCAATATATACTTCTGAAATATCTGACGTTCTCGAAAATCCCGAAACTGAAAACGGTATGACAATACGACTTACTGACAGCAAGTACATAATAATGAATTCGACAGCAAAGAATGAAACCGGAAAAAATCTCCCGTATGACATAAGCCGTCAGGTTGAGGGACAGGACAATTCAACGGTACTTGGAAACAAATTTCTTACTACTGTAAATTCATGTGATGTAGGCTGGTATGTAATATGCTCGATTCCTACAGATATAATAATGAAAGAAAAAAATCAGATGCAGATATACATTTATCTGAGTGCATTGCTTGCCGTTATTCTTGCCGTAATCGTCGGAACATTTTTCACCTCGAAACTCACCGACCCAGCAAGAATCGTCGCCGCCAATCTCAACGAAAATGCTCACGACGACGAATTTAGTACAGTATCAACAAAAAGTGCATTTATGGAAAAAACAGACCGTATTCTTTCAGAACAGAAAAAAGGTAATGCACACGCAATGATTCTTATTGACATTGACAACTACAGTGAAATGACATATAATTTCGGTCGCAGTTACGCTGAGGGTAATATAAGCCGTCTCGTAAACGAGATACAGCGACTTTTTCCGAAAGCTGACTGCGTTGGAAGAATAAGTACAGACCTTTTTGCAGTAATGATTCCTATAAGCGGAAAAGACAGTATGATAAGCAGAAAGGAAATTTCAAGAAAATGTGCAGAAGTCTGTACTGAATTTCGCTCAGCAACTCAGACGGACAAGGGAATTTTTCCGGTAACAGTAAGCGTAGGTACATCAGTATCTCCCGACAATGGAATGACTGCTGACCAGATTTTTGACTGTGCAAATATTGCTCTCTTTACCGCTAAGAAAAACGGTAAGGACAGTTTTGTAATATACGACTGAGGAGGTAAAAAAATGAAAGTTTTCAGCAGAATACTTGCAGTAACCGGAAGTATGGCTCTTCTTGCTTCTTCTTCGTGCAGTAGCGAACCCGTCGTTACACAACAGAATAAACAGGTACAGATAAATCTTTCTTGGTGGGGTACTGATACAAGAAACAAATATACTATTCAGGCAGTGGAGATTTTCGAGGAACAGCACCCCGATATAAAAGTAAACTGTAGTTATTCGGAATGGTCGGGATATGAGGAACGTAGCAAAATTCAGATGCGTTCAAATACAGAAGCCGACGTTATGCAGATAAATTTCAGTTGGCTGTTGCAGTATTCCGAGGACGGCGAGGGTTATTATGATATAAACGAACTGAAAAATTTCGACATCTCAAACTTTTCAGATGATTTTCTTGAGTACGGAATAAAAAATGACCGTCTGAATGCTGTTCCCATAGCAATGAACGCTGAAACGGTCTATATAAATCAGGACGTTTATGACAGATACGGTCTTGACATTCCGCAGACATGGGACGACCTTTTCAAGTCAGCAGAAGTCATGAAAAAAGACGGTGTATATCCAATGAGCGGTGCTTCCAAATCAATATGGCTTTATCTTATCGCACATACCGAACAGGTCTGCGGTAAAAAGATTATAGAAAACAACAAGCTGAATTTTTCCGCTGAGGACTTTCAGAATATGATTGAATTTTACAAGGAACTTATTGACAAAAGCGTTATACCGCAACTTGAATACTATGACAACAAGGAACTTGCAAAAGAAACGTATGGCGGTTCTATAGCGTGGGTAAGCGACGCAACAAATTATTTCGGTACAATGATTGAGGACGGTAAAAACATAGTTACAGCAAACTACACGACACTTGACGGAAACAACGTCGGTGAAGGCTGGTACGCTAAACCGGCGACAATGTACGCTGTCAGCAAACATACTGAACACCCTGAAGAAGCCGGATTACTGCTTGACTTCCTTATGAACAGTAAGGAAATGGCAGAATTGCAGGGTGTGGAAAAAGGTATACCGCTGAGCAGTTCAGCGAAAAAGACCCTTGAAAAAAATTATCAGCTTTACGGAATACAGTATGAAGCATCACAGAAAATGAATGATTGTCAGCTTGCCGAACTCTCCCCCATTCTTGAGGACAACGACTTTATTGACGACTTTTTTTCAGCGTGTAATGACGTTATATATGAAAAAGCTACTGCTGAAGATTCAGCCAAAGCGTTCTATACCAATGCCAACGAATATTTCTGATAAAAAATTTCACAATCCGTTTACATTTGCAGATATAAATTAATCAACGAAGCGTTTTTCACTTTCAGTGAGAAACGCTTTTTTACTGCAAGTCTGACAGCTATGATGTGTTGTGTCGGAATAGTATCTTTTTTATCTGAAATATGTAATAAGACGTATGCTGATGATGTCGTTTACAATGATTTTGAGGTCAATTATGACAATTCAAGATGTATGAAAGTTTCAGGACGTAATTCGGCAAATGATGGTGCAAGTTCTTCAAAGGGCTTTTATCTTTCGGGAGCAGTTGAATATGATTACAGCTTAAAGGTATACAACGAAACCGACGAAACTTTTCATTTAAACCTGCTTTGTATTGACGAAACAACAGATGTTGAAACAGTCATAAACCTTGCTGACAAAAAAGTAAAAGCAGGTAAATGGAAGGAAATTTCTGCAAACTACAAAGCACCTGAAAACACAATCAAAGATTTCAACAGCATTGAGTGCGAAAATGAAATGAAACCTGATGCTACACTTGTACAGTCAAAGTGCAGTAGTACAGATATAGGAGTTTCTCTCAACAATGCTTCTGCTATTATGGACTTCTGTGTACAGAACAATATAGCTATGAGAGGTCACACTTTTGTATGGCACAGCCAAACTTCTGTATGGTTCTTCAAGGAAAATTGCGACCCTAACGGAAATTGGATTTTGCCGGTACTGATTTGTATATTTAGGCTATGAAAAAATATCTCTCAATCGGTTGTGACGTTCAGGTTTCGGAACTTGACATATCACTTGAAAACGGTAAATATTCACTTCAGGAACAGGCAGACAAATACAAAGCAATTTTCCAGACAGCTATGGCATGGAACAAAAATCCTCAGTTTGACGGATGTGTAACATTTGTTGATATATGGGGGGACCAAATGAAGCTAATTCATGGCTTAAAGAAGGTAGTGATGCACTTCTTTACGACAAAAACAATCAACCCAACCCTGCATATACAACATTTAATTCAATGATTTCGCAGTCCGAATGGGGTGACGGAAGTAATTATCAAGACAGTAGCGGAGAAATTAAACCAATTGAACCCAATCAATATGGCTGGTACTTTGCGGACGGATTTGAGGGAAGTACTTGTGACTGGAATAGCAGTTTCAGTGATTCAACGGAAAAACTTTCTGCTGACGTTGACCAGAGCGGTGACTATAATGTCAATGATGCTACTCTCATTCAGAAATTCGTTCTCGGACAGATAAAGGAATTTTCGGTTGCTGAAAAAAATTGATACTGTAGCTATGAAAAAACTCTTTTCTTCTGTAACTCCAGCAAGCAGTTACAAGAAGTCAGGCGAAAACAATCCGCTTTATACACAGCGATTTGGTGCAGACTATGTTGTAATGGAGTACAACAGCAGAGTTTACGTGTATATGACAAATGACGTTGTTGAATATGACAGCAACGAAAATGTCACTGAAAACACTTACGGAAAAGTAAACAAAATTAACTGTATTTCTTCCGACGATATGTTGAACTGGACTGACCACGGTTGTATAAATGTTGCAGGTTCGGAGAGTGTTGCAAAATGGGCTTCACTTTCGTGGGCACTCCGACTACAATAGACGCTTCGTATGTATTTGAAAATTCCGGCATAAATAAAACCAAAAGTTTTTTAACTTTCGGTTTTTTATTAGTGGGAAGTTAATGGCGTCAATATTTTCTTCTGATATGTAAAAAATAACAGCGGATTTGTCATAATAAACAATAATATCTCTCTTTTGCGGAGGGATATTTTTATATATTCAGTTGATTTTCGGTTTTGGAAATGATATAATTTAGGTGTCAAAAAAATTTATATTTGAGGTGTACTTAAATGAGCCAGTTCAGAAAACAACATATGCCGATAGCATGGCACGAAATCATTGAAAATGAAAATCCCATTCCTGCAATAGAGGCTTCACTGAAAGAAAAAGCAACACTTGTCGGACGTGTAGGACTTATGATGTTGTCGGTAGGCACAGGAGCGTGGAGAGTAAGGGCTTCTATGAACAAAATAGCAAGAGCTTTGGGGATTACGTGTACGGCGGATATAGGACTTCTTGCGATAGCTTATACCTGTATCGAAAACGGCGAAACTTACACAAACGCTATTTCGATAAACACTACAGGCGTCAATACCGACAAACTCAGATATCTGGAAGATTTTACAGACGGTTTTCAGGAAAGGGCCGGAAGATATTCCGTCGAACAGTTTCACCAGATACTTGACAAATTTCAGGCATTGCCCCCTAATTACAAAGCGTGGAATCTCGGACTTGCTTCTGCACTTGCGTGTTGTGCATTTACGTTTCTGTTAGGTGGAGGAGCAGTTGAAATGATTTGTGCGTTTTTCGGGGCAGGAATAGGAAATTTCGTCCGGAAACTTCTTCTTGAAAAACATATCACGCTCCTTGCAAACGTAACTGTCGGAGTAGCCTCAGCGTGTTGTGTTTACGTTCTTTTGCTTGAAATAGCGGAAATGCTTATGGGAGTTTCAAGCGTACATCAGGCAGGATATATATGTTCAATGCTTTTCATAATACCAGGGTTTCCGCTGATAACAGGAGGAATAGACCTTGCGAAACTCGACCTCCGTTCAGGACTGGAGCGTATAACGTACGCTTTACTGATAATCATAATGGCTACTCTCACCGGCTGGATTACCGCTACTATATTCAACTTTCACCCGTCGGAGTTTACGGAAATAGAAATAAATCCTGCACTTATGCTTGTTTTAAGACTTGTTACAAGTTTCTGTGGTGTATACGGATTTTCGCTGATGTTCAACAGTCCACGAAAAATGGCGGTCACCGCAGGAATAATAGGAATGATTGTTAATACTCTCCGTCTCGAACTGATAGACTTCACTTCAATTCCGGTAAGTACTGCCGCATTTATAGGCACTTTCTGTGCAGGACTTCTTGCCTCTGCACTCAAGAAAAAAGTAGGTTTCCCACGAATCACTTTAACAGTACCGTCAATAGTAATAATGGTTCCCGGAATGTTCATGTACAAGGGTATTTACTATATGGCACTGAGTGATGTTCAGACAGGTGCATTGTGGCTGACAAAAGCATTGTTGATAGTAGTCGCACTTCCTCTCGGACTTATTTTTGCACGAATACTTACAGACAAGAATTTCAGACAGAGCAGTTGATATAAAACTCCCCCGAATGTTTGCACATAAGGGGGAATTTTTTTATTTGTACTTTCTTTTGTTTATATCTGTAAAAATGCGGATTCGCCTAAAATCTGTCGTCAGAATCTGAAAACATTATACTATCCGATTTCTGCTTTATTGTCATTTTTTTCTGAATTTTTTGTTTTTTCCCATTCAGCTCTCGCTTCATCAGCTTGTGCTTTTGCTTTTTCCTCTTGTATCCTTATCATCTCTGCCTGTTCTTCATCTGAAAGCAAGTTATTGTAATTACTGTCGACTATTTTTTTAGTTTCAGAATTGGCAGATTCAAGAATCAAAGAAACATTTGAATCGCTTGAAAACATTATACCCGACTTTGCAAAATACATTTTCAGATTTTTCAGGACTTCGCTGTCATAAGGTACTGCCAGTTTGCTTACATTTCTTTCTCCGTAACTTTTGAAATAAAGAGAATAGAAATCTATTCCTGTAACTTCATTTTCGTCATTGTCCGTACTGTCAGCCAAAGTTACAGGAAAATCCGGAGTAACATAACCGCACGCTATTGCATTGTCTGAAATTTCGCTTTCGTCAAATAACGGCGTTCTTGTAAACAGTGATTGACTTTCTTCAGACATAGAAGAAAAACCGTCAAAACACACTGTATTTTTCCATGTACTTTCCATATCAGGAGAATTATTTATATCATAATAGTATGTGTCAGGGTATTCGTCAATACTGTTTCCGTAGTAAATAAACTGTGATGTTGAATAATATATTTTTTCGTCGTCTGATTTGAAAATATTTCCGTAATCGAAAGAAGCCACTGAGACTTTGTTTCCTGATTTGTCGGTCATATGCGATTCAGCGGTAATTGTAGGAGTGAAATTCGCCATCACTGAACTTTTTACAAGCATATCGTCTGATTCTTTGTATTTTTCGTCGATGTACTCAAAATCGTCGTCAGTAAACTTTGCTTTTGTGTCTGCAACCGCTATGAAATTTGATTGTTTGTAATCGTCGACATATTCAACGGCGTAAATCTGATTGGTTGGAATATCGTTGTAAGTTCTCACAAAAATACGGACGTTTATATTGTCTTTTCCGCAGTCTGTAAAGGGACACGAATAAAGCGGAGTTATAAGTCTGTCATATTTAATGTAGTCGGCAACCGGAATATCGTAAACTTTATACGTATTGATTGAAGTTTCTTTCTTTATTTCCTCAATGATTTCCGAATAGATTTTTTTAGGACTTTTTCCGAAACTTGCTACAAAATTGTTTAAAATGGGTGTCTGCGTGATAACAACGGTACAGACCGCACACGCAACCGCTATTGCCGACCATTTCAGAAACATAGGTTTTTTAGATTTACCGGTTACATTCTCAAGGTCACATACGGCGAATCCGCTTTCGGAAAAATCCGGATTTTTTTCGGGAAAAGCCCTTGCGGAAATTTTGTCAAAGCAATCCACAGATGAGGAAAGTTCATTCATTCTGTCTTTTATCAATTTTTCAAACTCCTGATTTACTTCAGGGTTATTGTTTTTCACTTGTCAGCACCTGCCTTTTCCTGTAAGATAGCCATAGCTTTTTTGTACCTTGATTTTACTGTGGTTTCGGGACATTTCATGATTTTTGCTATTTCCTTGAATGTAAGCTCAGAACAGCATTTCAGTACGACAACCTGACGCTGTTTGTCGTTGAGTAATTCAAGAAGCTGATTTATATAAATACTGTTTTCAACAGTCTTGTCAGCCTCGCCGTAATTCTGAATATAGATGTCAGAACTTTGTCTCTCTTTTTTGTATCTACGGCGAAGTTCTAATGCAACGTTGCGGGCGATAGTAAGAATAAACCCTTTGCCGTCTCCTTTTTTTGCGGAAAAACGCTTTACCTGTGTAAGTCTCACGAAAGTTTCGGTCACGCAGTCCTCAGCAAGATGATAGTCTGAAGTAATTCCGAAAGCAACCGCAAAAACACTGTCCTTAAACATAGTATAAAGTTTTTCCAGTTTGTCTTTGGACTCCGAACAGCCTGCGATAAGCCCATTGATATTTTCGCATGAAGTGTCGCAATAAGTATTCTGTTCGTATGGATTTAATAAAGCTGAAATTTTACCGTCACCTCCGGCATAAAGTTTAGAATCGACAATCAAAGTCCGCCACTCCTTTCGGTCAGGGTTTATTTTATGTTATGAAAAGCTTTTCATATATAAGTGATTTTAAAAGCCGAAAAAGACGAAATTTTTTCAAAAAAATCCGAAAAATTTTTCTGAAATCTATTCAAGGCTATTTTCAGAGAAAAATCAGGATTTTATTTTTTATAAGATACGTTAACCGTGGTTAACAAAATTACCGCTGATATTATTATAACATACTTTTTTAAAAAAATAAAGAAAATTTCCGGAAAACTTATTAAGGAAATCAGAAATACTATTCTGAATTTTTCTGCTGAAAAAATACCGGTAAAAACAGAGGAAAGTCATAACAACTTCCCTTTTGAAATATATTAAAATATACTTTACAAAACAGTTAATTTATGATATACTTTTTTTATAATAATGTTAAAGGAGACAGTATGAAAAAAATAATTTCAGCAATTATCGCATTGGGAATGACTACCGGCTGTGCAAAGGAAGTAAAGACACTTCCTGCAAACGTCATAACTCCCACGACCGATTCGGAAAGTATACCGGTAATTTCAGATGAAGTCGAAACCAATTTAAAATCAGCTGACAATCTCATTCTGAAAACTCGTGACAATGTAGAAGTATACGAGATAATGAAAATAGGTGATTTTGTCACAAAAACAAATGCGGAAATCGTCAACGGCGAGGAAATGCTTGATACTTCTGAACTGGGTGAAAAGGAAGTTACGATAGAGCTACTTTGTGACGACAATAAAATTGAGAAAAAAATAAAATATAATGTTGAAGATACAACTCCGCCTGTTCTGCTGAATATGGGAAATGAGCCGTATGTGACACAAAACGAGCCTTTCGACCTGAAAAAAATAGTCGGTTATGCCGACAATTACGATACTTCACCCACACTTACATATGACGGTACAGTCGATACAAACACAATCGGTACATATCCGATAACGGCACACGTAAAAGACAGTTCAGGAAACGAAACCTCGTGGGACGTTACCGTTATTGTACTGAGTAAAGTACCGGAATCAGAGGGCGGTGAAGCAGGTACTCCTGACTACAGCGACGGCACAAAGTTTGAAGATTTTATCAGTGCAAATGACGGCAATAACAGAAAATTCGGTATAGACGTTTCTTCATGGCAGGGAGATATTGACTTTAATGCAGTAAAAAACGCTGGTTGTGATTTCGTGATAATCAGAATGGGATATTTTTATGACGAAATAAAACCTGATGACTGGTATGCAGAAAATATCCGAAAAGCACGTAATGCCGGTTTAGAAGTCGGTGTTTACTTCTATACAACCCTTAACACCGCCGACAAAGTAAAAGAACTTGCCGGATATATCAACGAACAGCTTGACGGACAGGAACTTGATTTCCCGATTGCATTTGACTGGGAAAACTTTAATACTTTTCAGGAATACGGTCTCAGTATACACGGTCTCAACGAACTCTTCAATCTTTTCTGTGCGGAAATGGAAAACTATGGCTATTCGGGAATGTTATACAGCAGTAAAAATTTCCTCAAGGAATTTTGGATTAACAACTACAATCAACCTGTATGGCTTGCACATTATGTTGACGAAACAGACTACAAAGGCGACTACTTTATGTGGCAGGGAAGCTCAACAGGACTTATTGACGGTATCGACGGTTATGTTGATATGAACGTCCTTTACACAAACAAATAAAAAATAACTGCCGGAAACGGCAGTTTTATTTTAGGAGGTAAAAACGTGAAATTGTTATCGGAAAACCAAATAAAATCTTTTTCGGGATTCAGGGAAATCCTTGAATACAACGACAATTATATAAACAGTATTTACAGTAACTATATATTTCTTTATGAAAACTATGATAATATATGTAATACGGAAAGTCCGGAAACTGTCCTTTACAGTGAATACTACTGGGGAGCTTTATTCATAAAGGCTTATCAGAAAAAATACAATAAACTCTCCGGTTGTGAACAGTTTCATTTCAAGCTGATTGACCGCATAGAACATACTTTAGGAAACGTCGATATAGATTTGCTTGAAAATATAGAATCATCAGTCGATAAAATTATCTGACTATACTTTTTTGCGATATTTTGTCGGAGTTACTCCCACAATCTTTTTAAACTGTCTCATAAAATGCTCCTCATTGTCGTAACCGCACATTGCCGATACCTGCGAAACTGTACAGGAAGTTTCGCTGAGAATCTCTTTTGCTTTTTCGATTTTTCCGTTGATAACGTCTGCCACGCATGATATCCCGAACATTTCACGGTAGATATGCTGAAAGTATGAACGTGACATATTTACATCAGATGCCATTGAATCAACGTTCCATTTCATTTGCGGATTGCGATAAACTTTTTCCCTGAGTTCCATTAAAGCACTGTAATGAGGGTCAACAGTCTGTTGAGATTCGTCATGCCATCCCGAAAAATCGTTTATTTTCAATAACATAGTTTTCATAAGGGTCTCAGTCATTTTTATACGCCTTGCACCTAACGAATAGTGTTCAGAAGCGATATTGCGTATTAAATTGCTTATAAAATCGGTATCCGAAAACTGCACAGGATAATTGAAAGGTAATTCCAGAGAATCAAGAAATTCATTGTCACCGTTTTTATCAAAACAAATCCAGTCACATACAAGAAAACTATTGTCTGCGGAGTATTCACGAATAACAGTATCGTCATATAAAACAAAGGTTTCGGGTGGAGTGTGATATTCAACTCCGTCCACACAAAAAACGGCATTACTTTTGGTAAGAACCAACATAAAAATATTTTTTTGCGGTTGACTTCTGAACCTGTATTCACTGCCGTACACCGAATGAAAACCGGTAGATATTATATTCACGCAATCCCCCCGTCCGCAATAAACCGCCATTCCATATTCTTCCAGTAATCTCCGGCATAATCTATTCCTACTCTTTTATCGGTTTTTATCTCTGGACGGAAACCGTCGTCCTCAATCCATATGTCAGGATTTTCACAAATTCCGCATTTGTTGAAACTTCCGTCAATCTGCAAATACTTTGTAAGTTTCGCCGGACCTTTGTGGACTTTTCCTGCACGTATCAGCACACATTGAGGTTGCTCATTCTGACCGGTAGTTATGTTCATAAGCCAGTGCATACCATAGCACAGATACACATAGATTTTACCGCTTTCACCGTACATAACTTCTGTACGTTTTGTTTTACCTTTGGAAGCGTGACAGGCTTTGTCTTCCTCACCTCTGTAAGCCTCAGTTTCGGCGATTCTCTCTCTTAAAACTTCACCGTCAGGCAGACGGCGGACAAGAATTTTCCCGACAAGTTCAGGAGCGACTTCAAGACAGTCACGTCCGAAAAAATCTTCTTTAAGTTTTTTAACCATATTCATACCCTCAGACTTTTTTCAAGTTCAGAATCCGGCTTGACGAAAACTGTTTTGTAGTTTGTGAAAATCACCTTTCCAGGTTTAGCACCGGAAGGCTTTTTTACATATTTCGCAAGACAATAATCAACCGGTACAAGATTTGAGTCGCGTCCTTTACTGTTTACAGAAGCAATTATTGACGCTTCTTCAAGAGTTCTGTCGGGAGGTGTAACGCCGTCCGTAACTATAATCACGTGCGAACCAGTTATAGACTGAGTATGCAACCATATATCAGTTTTTTCAGCAAATTTGAGTGACAATTTATCATTCTGACAATTATTTCTGCCTACAAGTATCGTGAAACCGTCGCTTGACCTGTATTCAATCGGCGGTAATGCTTTCGGCGGTTTTGCCTTGCCGACGGACGATTTTATATAACCTTGTTCACGGAGTTCAATTCGCAACTGTATAATATCGTTTTCGGAAGTTGCACGAGTAAGCGAATCAAAAACACTGTCCAAATATTGCAATTCCTCTTCTCCCTTGCTGATTTGTTCTGTGAGTTTCTGTTCAGCAGTGACGGCTTTTTTGTACTCTCCGTAATAATATTGTGCGTTCTGTGAAGGAGTTTTGCGAACATCAAGTTTAATTTCAACTGTCGGACAATGTTCGTCATAAAAATTTTCCGCAATAATAATATTGTCACCTTTTTTTATGCGGTACATATTAGCGGAAATAAGGTCTCCGCAAAGTTTATAATACTCTCTGTCCGCACACGCCGAAAGCTCCTCACGCTGTATGGCTATTCTGCGTGAAGTACGTTCTGTAAGGTTTAAAAGTAACCTGAATAAATCATTGGCACGTTGTTTTGTACGGACTGTACTGTCACGTTCTGAATAGAAATAATCAAGCAGTTCAGAAGCTGAAGAAATTTCCTTTGTATACATAAGATTGCCGAACTGCGAAAGCCTAATAAACGAAAAATCTTTCAATATACCGTCTTTTGTGCTTGCAACGTTGAAACAACATTCACCATTGAGAAGCTGTTCACGGGTACGCTTTATCACAAAAAGCAACCTGTCAAGTGCATAACCGTCAACACTGCCGTCAAGATGTACTCCACGACCTGCAAAGAAAGTCCATTCACGAGCAAGTACTGGCGAGATTCCCTCAAAGACCCTTATCAACGCTTTTGATAATTCCGTCTGAGAATTTTCACGAAGTCTGTCAATAATCTGTTGAGGTTCAGCGGTCAGGAAATTCAGTCTGTCGCTTTTCGGGGGTAAAGTGTAAGTCATCGCCGGAAGTACCATTCTTTCACGTGACATCTCGCTGTCAACACGTTTTATACTGTCAACTATTTTTCCGTTGATTATAATAATGAGATTTGAACAACGTCCCATAATTTCGCACGCAAGAGTTATAACAACAACGTCCCCTAATTCGTTCACGCACTCAAAGTCAAAAAAAAGTATTCTTTCAAGACCGTCCTGTCGTATGTCAAGAAGTTTTCCGTTGCCGAGACGTTTACGGAGTAACATACAGAACATAGGTGGAATCTGAGGATTATCAACGTTTTTTTCAGTTATGTGAACCCTTGCACTTCCTGCATTTGCGGAAATGTAAAGTTTTTTACTTCCCTGTCGTGTACGTATGGAAATGATAACTTCCTCACGTGACGGCTGATGTATTTTTTCGATACGACCGCCGATAAGCTGTACAAGTTCTTTTTTTACTGCAAAGAGAAACGCTCCGTCAAGAGCCATAAAATCAGTCCTTTACTATTTTTCTTTTGTCAATGATATATATAAGTGTTCCCATACAAACAATAAATAACGGTATACTTATATACAACAACCATATTTTGTCTGCAAAAAATTTTGCATTAATGCTTATAATATAAATAGCTATATTTGCGATACTATGAAATATTATGCAATATATAATATTGTCTGATTTAGTAAATATAATACTCAGAATAATTCCTACAATAAAAATATCTATAAAACGTGGCAAAGTTCCGCCAAAATGTATAATCGCCCATATTGCAGAAACAACTATAAAAGAAATAATTTTTTTACAGTGACCGGCAGACATCAATAAAAGCGTAAGCATTGAAAATCTGAAAATAATTTCCTCTGATACCAGTGCTAATACTCCCGAACCTATCCAGTCCGTCAAGGTGTAAATTTCGTCTGACGGCTCAGACAATACTTCCCTGTATTCAGTGAGTGCGGTTATAACAGTGTATATAACCGCCATAGAAATTACCAACAACAATTCGTCTGATTTCGGCATTTTAAATACATCTTTTACATTTATATTAAATTGTGTTTTCATAACTGGTACACATAATAATCCACCAACAAATACTGACAAATCCATAATAAAAACGCTGTATTTTTCGCCTGTTATTCCGATAAAAACCATACCTAATCCCATAGGACATAATCCCACAAGCAACATCACAAAAGCATAACTGAATTGTTTCAGATAATTTTTCATATTGTACTCCTTATAAATCAGATTTTGTTATATATGAGAATTTCAAAGTCTGCCGTTGTTTCAAGACTTTCCAGTACAGAAAGTCTTTTCTGTTGTTGCTTACCTGTCCTGTAGTAGTAAGGTGTCATTGAAAAAAGTGATTGTATATCTTTTGGGTTGTCAAGCAGAAATTTATATTTTATATGTATTTTTTCGTCAAGTTTAAAGCCGTCAAGTTCATAAGGCTTGACATCGTTTTTGTACGGAGTGTCATAAACTGCTTTTTTCAGTTCCCACAAGTGCATTTCCGACGGTATCGCCATAAACATTTTACCATTCTTTTTGAGTACACGCTGAAACTCTCCGCTACAGTACGGCGAAAAAACAGTCACGAGACTATCGCAAGAATTATCTTCAACAGGAATATGAAAAATACTCGCAGTTGCGAATGTAATATTTTTCTTACGTTTTGAAGCAAAATCAACAGCAGTTTTTGAAATATCTATTCCGTAGATTTCTGAATCAATAAGTTTGTCACTTATACCTGCCGTATAATAGCCCTCTCCGCAACCTGCATCAAGAATAATGCCGTTGGTGATTTTTTCGCAGAGAGCGTCACGCAATGGTGAATAATAACCTTTTTCAAGAAAATCACGCCTTGCCTGCACCATAATTTTGTTGTCACCATGAACGGTTTTTCCTGCGTGTTTTGAAAGAAGAAGATTCACATAACCGCTTTTCGCAATATCAAAACTATGTTTTGACGGACAGGTATAAGTTTTACCCGAAACAAATAATTTTTTACTACACACCGGACAAATCAGAATACTCATTTTTTCGCACCTCACAGGTAGACAGCAGGGTCTATTGAAGTCTCACCGACAATTACTTCAAGCTGTGGGAATTTTTCCTCAATAACACAACGTATTTCATCAAGTACAATATTTTCAGTATGAAAATGTCCGCAATCAAAAAGCGTAATATGACGGTTATTTGCGTCAATCCATACATCATGCTTAACGTCCCCCGTAATAAATGCGTTGCATTTTTTAGCGATTGCAAGGTCAAGCATAGAACCGCCCGCACCAGAACAGAAAGCAAAACGCTTTATACGACTTGTACCGAAACGATTCATACGGACGTAAGGACAATCGAAAATAGACTTTAAAACCTGACCGAATTTATCAGGGTCAACATTTTCCTTGAGTTCGCAGACCCAGCCTAAATTATTACCGTTTCCGCAGTCTTCAAATAATTCCGGTTCGCCGTCAAGCTCAAAGTGTTCAGAAAGTTTTTTCAGAATTACACCATTAGTACCGCCTTTTGCAATATCAAGATTAGTGTGCATACATATAGCCGCAATATCGCTGTAAATCAACCGGAAGACAGGGCTTTTTCTGTCAATTTTCTTCAAAGGGTGAAAAATTACAGGGTGATGTGAAATCATTAATTCAGCACCTTTGCACTCTGCCTCATATATCGAAGGAATAGTTATGTCGAGGGTCAGCATAATCTTGCTACATTCCATTTCGTAATTTTCAACAAGAAATCCGGAATTGTCCCATTTTTCCTGAGCGTCAACAGGATAGACTTTGTTAAGATAGTCATAAACTTCATTTATTTTCACTTTACCGATACCGTTTTCAAGTTTGTGGGCAAGTGCTGAAAAATGTACAGCCTCCACACGCATACCGCCGTTTTCAAGAGCAGAGCCGACTTTCCGCAGACGTGAAACCTCATTACTGCGGTATTTCTGAGCAAGCGGGTCATCATCAGCGAAAAATCCGGAAAGCGTTTCCGTTTCTGTAAGTCTCTGAAACTGTCCGCTCCATTCCGCACACATCACAACATAAAGTTTGTCGCCGTCCTCTGCGATTTTTTCGCAAGTAATCGCAAAATTACTGTCATAAAGCCATTTTCTGAGGACTTCCGCCTTTGTCATTGGCTGAAGAATAAGGCGGATATTGCTTTCAATAAGGGCATCGCATTTATGAAGAATGTCAACGATAGTTTCACCGCCCATTCCTGCAATTACAATATCAGAAACACCGTCAAGAGAAATATCTTCAAGACCGTCTGAACGGATAAGTTCCACCTTGTCCTCAATTTTGTTTTTTTCAACCGTCCGCTGAGCCGCTCCCAAAGGTCCTAAATTTATATCAGAAGCTATTACTTTTTCGCATTTACCTGCTAAAATAAGTTCAGTAGCGAGATAAGCGTGGTCTGTTCCCACATCGCATACAATCCCTTTACCGCTTACCATTTCCGCACACATTTTCAATCTGTTATCAAGCATAAATTCACCTCTTGTTAAAATTTTCAATACAAAAATACAGGCGTGCCGTAGCGACACGCCTCAATATTCCATTACTTTTTTTCAGCGAAATGAGCATTGAGCTTCTCAACAAGAGCATCTGCGTCAGTTCCGTGAACTGCACAAGCCTCAGCGATTGATTCACCTCTTGAAGCGGGGCAACCGAGACAGTGCATACCGATTTCAAGGAAATACGGAGCAACTTCAAAATCAGCATCGAGAATATCGCCGATGATAGTATCTTTAGTAATCTGCATTAAAAATAACGTCCTTTCATTTAATAGTGAAAATCCGCAACACAGACCTAATTGCTGTGCTACGGACTTTGTAAGCAATTAAGCTTCGTGCATTTTAGCGAAACACTCGCTACAGTAAACAGGTCTTCCGTCCTTAGGTTCAAAAGGAACTCTTGCCTCGTTACCGCAGGAAGCACAAACGCCAGTATACATAACTCTTTCTGTTCTGCCAGCATTCTTTCTTGCGTCACGGCAGGGCTTGCATCTCTGAGGTTCGTTCACGAAACCTTTTTCAGCAAAAAATTCCTGTTCGCCTGCTGAGAAAATGAATTCATTTCCACATTCTTTGCAGACTAATGTTTTGTCTTCGTACATAGTCAGTACCTCACTTAAAAAAATTTGACACACTTCCGCTACGATAAATATATATAAATTTATAAAAAATCTCATACATCTATACTATAACATTCCTCACAAAATGTTTTCCTGCTTCAATGTGTCCGATTTTGCCGAAGCTATTCTCGTTTGATATAACACTCCACAGGCTTAAATTCCCCAGTAGCGATAGGTACACAGTTGCTTTTCTGTCATTATCTGCAAATCTGATATATCAGCTTTGCTTTTCAGCTTACATCAGCAATATAAAACAATCAGTCATTGTGTCAGTTTTCTGACTAAATATTTATACACTTTTGCAGATTTTTATAAATTCAAGCTAACTGTTTAATAACCCATTTTCATATATGGGCTAAACTCCGGTTATCCGGCGATGTTGTAGGTTTAATTTCATGCTGAACGCCCGAATGAGAACGATGTCAATGAGGATAATCCTACTTAACTCCCTTGGTCACGACAATAAACCGCCATAACCATATATAATAGTCCTCAGCCATTAAGCCTTGGAATAATATATCATTCTCCCAGATTATCAGGGTCTGCTTCAACAGCTTTCAAAAGGTCTTCCATACCTGCCATATTCATACTCATAACAGGCTTTTTTGTAGCCGGTTTCTGCTGAACAGGTGCGGGGGCAGGACTCTCAACCGGAGGTTTTATGGAAAACGATTTCATAATATCGTCCATATCATTCATACCTACAACTTTTTTAGGCTGTTGTTTGGGCTGAACCGGTGCAGGTGCTGGATTTATATTATTTGCAGGTTTTGCAGAATTATTTGGCTTGACAACATTTGCATTATCAGAAACAGGCTTACTTGAATTGTCAGGAGTTGTTTCTTTGATATTCTTAGCATTTGACCTGACATCAGACATATCAACTTTAGGAGCTTCCATTTTCTTTATATCCTGTGAAGCGTTGGTATCAATAGACTTGCGTGCTTCCGTAACAACGTCCTTTGCCTCTGTAACACGTGAAGCTATTTCACTGAATTTAGAACTGATATTATCAATTTCATTGAGAAGCATTTTGCGTACAGTAGCCGACATTTCATTGACAGTATCAGCGTGTTTGTTGGCATCGTCAATAGTAGTTTTAGCCTTGATATTTGCGTCTTTTATGCATGATTCTGCTGTTATGTTAGCAGACGAAACAGTCTTTTCAGCTTCCGACTTAGCATCATTAACAAGTTTTTCTGCCTGAGCCTTAGCATCGCTGAGAGTTTTTTCAGCTTCTGCCTTAGCATCACCGATAACTTTTTCTGCCTTTTCACTTGATTCTTTTGTAAGGGTTTCAGCTTCTTTCTGAGCAGTTTCTTTGAGAGAGCTACAGAACATCATAGTCTGCTCAACCATTGCTGTCGGAGAATTTTCACTTGCTTTCTTTGTAAGTTCCTTGATTTCCTCGTCTTTCTTAGCAATTTCAGCATTTTTCTGAGAAAGTTCAGCGTTTTTCCTTGCAAGTTCAGCATCTTTCTTTGCAAGAGCAGTAGCGTTTTCTTTTGCAAGCTGTGAAAGTTTCATATCCCTTGCAGAAATTTCACGGTTCTTGTCTTCAACAGCCTTTGCACGTGCAGAGAGCTCACCGGTCATTCTTGCCAAATCCTGTTTAAGTTTAGCAAGTTCAGCGTTATCAGCATTATTTGCAGGCTGAGCAACAGGTGCTTTCTGAGCCGACTGAGCGATTTTAAGCTGATTCTTAAGGTTTTCAATTTCCTTTTTAGCAGCGTCAAGCTGAGCGGTATCCACTCCGGAAACAGCACCAGCCGGAACGGGTTTTCCTGCCTGAAGCTGTGCAATAGTTTCCTGTGCCTTTTCAAGTTCCTTTTTGACCGTTCTGTGAGCATTGTTAGCATTATTCAGTTTTTCCTGTAAATTGTTAATTTGATTCTTGTATTTTCTTATTTCGTCCTCGTTACCGGATTTCTGAGTTCCCTTTTTAAGCTGTTCATTTTCAGCAACAAGTTCACCCATTTTTGTATTAAGTTCGTCTAAATACTGCATAACGTCTTCTTTGACGAATCCGTTACCGATTTTAGTCGTTCTTAAAACGCTTGCATCAGCCATAATAATTAACTCCATTCTCCGCCGGAAACTGACGGTAATAATATATTTCCCTGTTTACAATACTTATTAAAGTAATATTATAATCGTAAACAAATGCCGTTTTAATATATGACAAATTTCGCAATCTGCAACACAATGCCAATATATATAGATTATAACACAAATCAAATAATAATTCAATTACTCAAATGTAGAAAATTCACGTTGATTTTAGTGCATTTTGCCAAAAAGAAATTTAAAAAAGGGCAGTTTTCTCAAAGAGAGAAAACTGCTCTGAATAATTTCAACCGCCAAGCATTTTAAAAATATCACCTAAATCGAAATCATCATCATTTTTTACTTTTGAGTTACCAAGTCCGAGACCTGAAATCAACGGGTCTTCTTCATAACGGTTTGGCTTTTCTTTCGGAGCGGGAGCAACCGGTGGTGGTACAGGAGCTGGCTGTACCGGCTGTTGAACCGGCGGAGGAGGTGCAACAACAACTTCGGGCTCAGGCTCTTCTTCAGGGAGGTCATAACCGTCTACACCGTCAAAACCGGCAGCAATAACAGTAATTGACATTTCGTCCTGCATATCTTCCTTGAAAGCAGTACCGAAAATAAATTCAACACCCTCAGCAGCTGTATCAGTAATCATCTTGGTTGCTGAATCAACATCTGAAGCGAGAATATCTTCCGACATTGCGATATTGATAAGAAGTCTCTTAGCACCTGAAATAGAAGTTTCAAGCAATGGGCTGGAAATAACCTGCATTGCGGCATCTCTTGCCTTGTCCTTACCTGAACCGTGACCGATAGCCATATGGGCATAGCCTGCACCTTTCATGATTGTTGAAACGTCTGCAAAGTCAAGGTTTATGTAACCTTCTTCGACGATAAGGTCTGAAATACTCTTTACACCGATTTTGAGTACATCATCAGAAAGCGCGAAAGACTGCATCATTGTCAGTGGCTTATCAATGCCGACAAGCAGTTTTTCATTAGGAATGACGATAAGGGAGTCAACATATTTTTTAAGTTCTGCGATACCTCTTTCAGCCTGAGCCATTTTCTGTTCTCTTTCAAAAAGGAATGGCTTCGTTACAACAGCAACTGTAAGGATATCCATTTCCTTAGCGATTTTAGCGACAACAGGAGCTGCACCCGTACCAGTACCACCGCCCATACCGGCAGTAATGAAAATCATATCAGCACCCTTGAGGTGAGTTTCAATTTCGTCACGGTTTTCTTCTGCACTTCTCTGACCTATTTCAGGTTTATTTCCCGCACCTCTGCCCTTTGTGAGCTTAGCACCGATAGGTATTCTTGTAGTAGCTTTTGACTTGTTAAGTGCCTTGGCATCAGTATTAATCGCAATATATTCTATATTATTTACTCCTGAATCCACCATACAGTTAACGGCATTACCACCGCCACCGCCTACGCCTATTACCTTAATGTTAACATCGGGTTCAAGTGTTTCCTCGTAATTGAAATCTGACATTTAAACTCCTCCTATTGCTTATCCTGAATTTTATATCAAAGATTGATTACACACTAAATACATTTATTATTTTACCATAATATTATCTTTTTTGCAAGTCTCCGAACAAGATTTTTTATTTTCAGCAATTCCGACAATATATTGCTTTATTTTTGTAATAATTTGTACAAACTGACATTACCATCCATCATTACCCCAGTTAAAGTCCTCGCTGTTGTTATCATAGTCATAACTGTAATCATAATCATAATCGTAATTATAATCATTATACTGTTCGTCACTGTAATCATCACTATAATCATCGCTGTAGTCATAATTGTAATCATAACTGTAAATATCTTCGTCCGGTAAATTATTCTCGTCTGCACGTGAATTGAACTCATTGAAAATAGCTTCCTGTTCAGGATTTGATTCTGTCATAATATTCTGAGTTGCAGGATTTCCGGAAGCATCTGTAGGGGTCTGCTGTTCATTTCCTAGAACGCCCACCGGTTCGTCACTCGTTCTGAAAGTACACTGATTTGAACCTATCATAGTGAGATAACCTTTTTTGCCGTTTATTGAAGTATCGTTCATAACAGTCTTTGCAAGATTCAGTTTATATTCAGCATCATTCCAGTTACCCATTTTAAAGACAGTACCATTTGTATAACTGATAACTATTCCGAACTCATTACTTATATCTATTCCGGAAATACCGCTGTCTTCAGGAATACTTGCCATAATTTCGCTGAGAGCCTCATTTTTGTGGTCGTTTGCCGAACTAAGCATTTTTCCCTGTTCTGTTTCAACCGGTTTGATTCCCGATATGGTCGGCAGACCGTCCGTCAGAAAAGTATTGTTTTCAAGGATTTTTCCCATTCTGCTTACAACAAGCACACCGCCGTTATACTCCACATTGAAAGACGGTACACAGTAAGTAACTTCTATTTCCAAATCGGAAGGGAATTTTTTGTTTATCTCAACCGTTTCCACATAATAGACATTTTCAAGTATATTCTTTTTACTTTCTTCGACATCAACCCTGAAAAGATTATCCCCTTTTTTTATTCCTGAACACTTTGCCACATAGTCGCCTTTTCTCTGTGCTTCTTCCTCAGAATCACCAGGATCTCCGGAAACCACCACCACAAACCTGTTTTCTATATTAAACAGAAAAGTGCAACACATCATACCTCCTGCAATAAGCACAAGTATGATTACCATAACAATATAAAGATTCATGTTACGCTTTCTTCGTCTGTTACGTTTTCCGCTGTTTTTTCTGTCAATAACAGTTTTTTCAATATCTTTCATATTTTCTCCATAAACTCAGACTCTCTGCATATCACCGCCGAGAAGTCTAACCGCATTTTCTATTTTTTCATAACCTCTGTCAATATGGGAAATCCCTGATATTTCGGATGTACCCTCAGCAGTAAGAGCAGATACTGCCATTGAAGCACCTCCACGTAAATCCGTCGCTTCAATGTTTGCACCATGAAGTTCGGGAACACCTTTTACTATAGCAATTTTGCCGAGTACCTGAATATCCGCACCCATTTTTATAAGAGCGGAAGTATGCCTGTACCGGCAGTCAAAAATATTTTCCTCAAAAATGCTTGTTCCGTCAGCATTGACGAGAGCAGACATTAAAACTGCCTGAGCATCTGTAGGAAATCCGGGATGTGGCATTGTGCGGATTCTGTCCCTTACTGCTTTCAGACGTGAACCGCTCCGGAGATAGATTCTGTCATCATACGTGCTTATACTGCAACCTGTCTGCTCAAGAACCGAAATAAATGGTTCAATCTCAGCAACACAAGCATCAGTGAGTATAATTTCGCCACCTGTAGAAGCAACCATAGCAAGATAAGTGGCACCTGCTATTCTGTCGGGCATTATCCTGTATTCACACCCGTGAAGTTTATTTTTTCCTTTTATGACGATACGGCTTTCACCGTCACCATGAATATCTGCACCGCAAGCCCTGAGGAATCCGCATAAATCACAGATTTCAGGCTCACGTGCGGAATTGTTTATAATTGTTTCGCCGTCAGCAGTGACGGCACAGAGAATAATATTTTCCGTTGCACCCACCGACGGAAACGGCAGTGAAATTTTAGCTCCGTGAGCTTTTCCGGAAACCGCACGACAGATTATTTTTCCATAACTTTCCTTAACGTCAATACCCATTTTACGCATAGCAGAAATGTGCATATCAATAGGACGTGAACCGAGTTCACACCCTCCCGGCATACTGACAGTACATTCACCCGTTCTGCCGAGAATAGCCCCCATGAAAATTATTGAAGAACGCATTTCACGCATAAGTTTTTCAGGAATTTCAGTCATATTCATATCAGCGGAGTTTACAACCGCCCTGTTATCCGAAAATCTGCACTTACAGCCGAGACCGTTCAGGATTCGTGAAGCCGAATATATATCAGTAAGTTCCGGACAGTTATCCAGCACACACTCCTCACCGCAAAGGATAGTCCCTGCCATAATCGGAAGACTGCTGTTTTTACAGCCCTGCAACTTTAATTCTCCTCTGAGACGTTTACCACCGTTTACTATCAGCTTTTGCATTATATCACCTCACAGCATTTTATGTATATTATGCCGTGAAGTGATTTTGTGTTACTTTTTGTTTTGTGACTTCTCGTACAGCTTGTCGATAACTTCGAGAATACGTTTGTTAGTATCCTTGAGGTGAAGTTCTCCTGCTTTACGTGACATTGACATCACTTTGTCGGGGTCTTTGTAGAGTTTTTCTATTTCGGAAATTATCCTTTCATTCGTAACATCTTTCTGTTCGATAACCACAGAAGCACCTGCTTTTCCGAGTACCATTGCGTTGTGGTACTGGTGATTTCCTGCAACTATCGGCGACGGTATCAGTATTGAAGCCTTTCCGGCTGTTTCGAGTTCAGCAAGTGTTGAAGCTCCTGAACGACATATTACAAGGTCTGCCGCCGCAAGACATACGTCCATATCGTTTATGTATTCTGTAATTCTCAGCCTGCTGTTTTTAAGTGGTATACCTGCTTTTTTCATAGCCTGAGGAAAAGTATCTTTACCCATACCGCCGTAACCGTGAATATGGTTTATTCTGAGATTGTTTTCAGTATGCCATTTTATAGTTTCTGTCATTGTATCGTTGATACAGCCTGCTCCGAGACTTCCGCCGAAAGAAAGAATAGTAAAGTCATTGTTCATACCGAGTTTTCTTCTTGCTTCCGACTTGCTCATTGTGTTTATGTTACTGCGTACCGGAAGTCCCGTAACACTGTATTCAAACTTATCCTTTTCCATAAAGTCCAGAGCCTCAATAACGGTAAACATTACATAGTCAACCTCTTTCGCAAGAAGTTTGTTAGTAACTCCAGGATAAGCATTCTGTTCATGTATTGCCGACGGAATACCCATTCTGGCAGCTTTTCTTATAACAGCACCTGAAGCATATCCGCCTGTACCTATCGCAATATCCGGACTGAAATTTTCTATAATTTCCTTTGAACGCTTTCCGGACATTGCAAGGTATGTTATAGCCTTGATATTACGCTTTACGTTTTCGAAAGATATTTTCCTCTGAAAGCCTGCCGCCTTTATGGTTTCAAGCCTGTAGCCAGCTTTCGGAACGAGTTTCGCTTCCATACCGTTCGGAGTTCCTGCAAACAGAAACTCCGCATCGGGATATTTTGATTTTATTATATCTGCAATTGCAAGTGCGGGATTTATGTGACCTCCTGTACCTCCGCACGATATTAAAACTTTCATATATAAATTACTCCTTTTTGGATTGTGTTGGCTTTTCGTTTGGAGATTGCCTGTACTGCGAAATATTCAGCATTATTCCCATTTCCGCCAACTGCATTATAAGAGCTGTACCGCCGTAACTGAAAAACGGTAAACTGATACCGGTATTCGGAAACAAGTTACTTACAACGCCTAAATTGATTACTGTCTGAATACCAATCTGTGTAGTAATTCCGACGGCGATAAGCATTCCGAAACGGTCCTGACAGCGTGAGGCTATCGAAAAACCCTCGACAACAAGAAGAAAGAAAACGATTATTATAGCCAATGCTCCCACGAATCCGAGTTCCTCACATACTATCGGAAAAACAAAGTCGTTTTTAGTTTCGGGAAGATATAAATACTTCTGTCGTGAGTTTCCGAGACCGAGACCGAAAAGTCCGCCTGAGCCTATCGCTATAAGTGAATTTGCCGTCTGCCACGTATCGTTGAGAACGTCTGCAAAAGGGTCACGCCACGATTTTATACGTGTTGCAACATAACTTTCCGGAATAGATGCCTGATAACCGATTACGCTTACTGCTGCAATAAGTGCTGACATTCCGAGGAAAAGAAACTGTTTTCTGTTTGCACCACCGCACAGAATCATTGCAATTGATATACAACCGATAAGTATGATACCTGAAAGATGTGGCTCAAAGTAAAGTAATCCTGCATATACTGCCATAAGAATTGCATATTTCAGAATACCAATCTTGAATTTATCCATTTTTGCACCGTCACGTTCCATACTGTATGCAAAGAATATAATAATTGCAAGTTTTGCGACTTCCGACGGTTGTAAGTTTATCGGACCTATATCAAGCCAACGTTTAGCACCCATTGAACCGCCCTCATCGTTACCGATTGCAAGTACGAGTATAAGAAGTACAATTCCGATAAAATAAAGCAGTCCTGCGATATTGAATTTTTTTAAAACCGGAAGTTTGATTTTCTTGAAATTATGATAGTCCATTTTCATAAAGAAAATCATAGCCACAAATCCTATAACAGCATTTTTAACCTGATTCTTTGCATAAAACAGACCGTCGCCGTCGTGTTCGCTGTAAGCCCACGCATAACTCGCCGACGACATCATAACAAGTCCGACAACAAGCAGTATCATTACATAAGCAAAAAACGAAAGGCTCATGTCACTTTGTTTGCCGTCACCTAAGAAAGTCCGTAATACTCCGGTTGATTTTTCTTTTTTTCTGCGTTTTGCCATTGAATCCTCCCCTGCGTGTTCTGAACAGAAAGTCCAGTGCTTTTTCAGAATACAATTAATGAAATTATTCCCAGTACTCCGAAAATAATTCCGGCAAGTGAAAAAGTAATGACTATATCATATTCGCCGAAACCGCTCATCTCAAAGTGGTGGTGAATAGGTGTCATCTTGAAAATTCTTTTTCCCTGATGGTCGGGACTTCTCTTTTTGGTGTACTTGAAATAGCTGACCTGAATCACAACGGAAAGTGCCTCCAGTATGTAGACCATTGCAACGAGAACCATAAGCAAGTGGTTATGAAGTATAAGTCCGACTGCCGTTACTGACGCACCAAGAAACATTGAACCGGTATCGCCCATAAAACATTTAGCAGGATTGAGATTCCACAGCAGGAAACCAAGACAACCGCCGGAAAGTGCCATTGTGTAATATGAAATCTCGTGCTGTTTGAGTATCGAACACGCTACAGTAAAGACAAGCATTGCAACGAATGTTACTGAACCGCAGAGACCGTCAACACCGTCAGTAAGGTTGACTGCATTTGTAAGATAAATAATCACAGGTATCATAAGCAGATAGTAGAAAATTCCCAGTGACGGACTTTGCCAGAAACCTAAGTTTATAACCGTGGAAGTATCACCGAATCTGTTAAGTGCAAAAAGGAATCCAACTGCAAATATTACCTGCAATATTATCTTCTGAATCGGTGTGAGACCGTCATTGTTTTTACGTGATACTTTTATAAAGTCGTCAATGAAACCGATAAGTCCGAAAAGTGCCGAAAAAATTATACAGGAAAGCAGTCTGTAGAAAGAATAGTGATTTTCGGGATTTGTCATATCCACACTTCCTCTGAGCCTGTAAATCCAGTAACCAGCGGTTGCAGTAAGTACTGTTGATATGATAAACATAAAACCGCCCATTGTGGGAGTACCTTGTTTTTTTGCGTGCCACTGAGGACCGTCCTCAGTTTTTATAGGCTGACCGAATTTGAGTTTGTGCAGGAAAGGAACTAATTTGAATCCCGACATTCCCGCAATAATGAATGACAACAATGCTGTAATTAAATTTATTATCCAGAATGACATTTTATAACAACTCCAATGTTGATTATTTCCGACGGTTTAGAGAAGTTTAAGACCGTCTGCTACAACTTCACGTTCATCAAAGTGAATGTGCCTGTTATTTTCAAGTATCTGATAATCTTCATGACCTTTTCCGGCAAGTACTATTATATCACCTTTTTGAGCAATTTTCAAGGAATGATAAATAGCTTCACGCCTGTCTGTCACAACGTCATATTGTACGCCGGAATTTTCAAGACCTTTCAGAATATCTTTTATAATATCTTCAGGATTTTCGTCACGGGGATTATCAGAAGTAACTATAATCTTATCAGCGTACTTTGAAGCAGAAACCGCCATTTTCGGACGTTTTGCGGAATCCCTGTTTCCTCCGCAACCGAAAAGACATATCAGACGGTTTTCAGCATAAGGTTTCAGACTTTTCAGAACATTTTCAACAGCGTCGGGAGTATGTGCATAATCGCATATGACTGTAAAGTCTTTTCCTGTCGGAATGATTTCACAACGTCCTTTCACACCGGAATAATTTTCAACAGCGGAAAGTATATCTTTCAGAGTTATTCCCTCTTCAATACAGACAGCAACCGCTCCGAGAACATTTGCAATATTGAAAAGTCCGGTCATATTTGTTTTGACGGAACAGTTTTTTCCGTCATAAATCAACAGTTTAAAAAGTGAACCTGTTGAGTTTATAGAGACGTCCTCAGCACAGAAATCAGCTTTTTCCTTTACACTTAACGAATACTTATTACAGGAAATTTCTTCATACAACCTGCTCCCGTAAGAATCGTCAATATTGCATATAGCCTTATCACACATACCGAAAAGAAGTTTTTTTGCCTGATAATAGTCTTCCATATCCTTGTGATAGTCAAGGTGGTCTTGCGTGAGATTGGTAAACAGTGCAACGTCAAAATGTGACGACCCTATTCTGTTCTGAACAAGTCCGAAAGACGACACTTCCATAACGACGTATTCACAATCTTCTTTAACCATTCTGTCAAGCAATGCCATGAAGTCAAAAGCAAAAGGCGTTGTATTGTCCGTATGCAGAATTTCGTCACCGATTTCATTCTGAATCGTTCCGATAAGACCGGTTTTATGCCCGCTCTGCATAAGAATATGCTTTATGATATTTGTTGTAGTAGTTTTTCCGTTAGTACCTGTCACTCCTATCATCTTAATTTTTCTTTCGGGGTGTCCGAACCATGCGGAACAGACTTCACCATAAAGACGGCGTGAATTTTCCGTAATAATCTGACGTTCACCCAGTCCTAAATCGTGTTCACACACAACAGCAACAGCACCTTTTTCAAGCATTTCCGCACCTGCCGTGTGTCCGTCAAATTTTCCGCCTTTCACGCAGAAAAACAGACTTCCTTTTTCAACCTTTCGGGTATTGTCTGTTATGGAAGTTATTTCACATTCCGCAAGACTTCCCGAATAATTTTCAATCAGTTCATTTAATTTCATTATAAATAGTCCACCTCCGTATTAATCCTGATTTGCGTTTACAATAAATTCCAGTTCAACAGTAGTACCGACCGGCACTTGTGTTCCTGCCGGAATGGACTGACTGTTTACAACGGCGTTACTTCTCTTGACGGAAGCACCTTTTGCAACATAGTTAAGTTTACAATATACTATAGACTCGTTTGCAACTTCCGGCGAAACGTAAAGTACGTCTGGAACAACCGTATATTCAACAGTATTTCCCTTTTCAGTGTAGAGGTATACACAACCGCCCTTTGCCACTGACGAACCTGTCTGAGGTGATTGTGCAACTACTTCAATACCGTTTCCGATAATCTCATAGTTTACGCCCAGACCATCAAGGGTTGTTTTAGCATCACTTATAGAACCTTCAAGGAGAGGTATCTTCACGTCAAGGTCTTCAACTTCCTCGTCCGTATACTCCGGATAGTAGCCAAGGTATGGCAGAACGTCTTCAAATATATGTCTTGCGGTAGGAACTGCAACAACACTTCCGTAATATCCGATATTTTCGTTAGGCATATCGGCAAGAACCAGAAGAATTATTTCAGGGTCTTCAACTGGTGTAAAACATACATATGATGCACCGTATTCACCAGGGTCAAGACTGAGACGTTCAGAAGTACCCGACTTACCGCCGATTGAATAACCTTTTATGCTTACATTACCGCCATTGCTTCCGGTTACAACGTTTCCGAGAGCCGTTCTTACCTTTTTTGAAGTATCTTCTGAAATAACCTGTCTGCGTACTGTACGTTCATTCCTGAAAACAACGTTTCCGTCCTCGTCAACAATTTTATCAACCACATACGGCTGTAACAGATAACCGCCATTTATCGCTGCACAGTATGAAGTAATCATTTCTATAGGTGTGAGAGTATCGCCCTGTCCGAAAGCACTTACAGCAAGGTCTACTTCCGACATATCTTCCGCTTCAAAGCCTATTCCGACACCCTCAGCCGGTAAATCTATACCAGTCCGTTCTTTAAGACCGAAAGCTCCGTAATAGTAGCAGAATTTTTCAATACCAAGACGGCTTCCGATTTCCATAAAAGCAGGGTTGCAGGAGTTTGTCAAAGCCCTCTGGAAACTCTGAGCACCGTGACCGTTCCAGTCGTGGCAGTGAATAGGTGCAGCACCAGGAATTGTAACAGAACCGGAACAATAAAAAGAATCATTTTCAAGGTCTATCAGATTTTCCTCGATAGCCGCTGAACTCGTTATTACTTTGAAAACCGAACCAGGCTCATAGATTTCCGTTATGCACTTGTTTTTCCACTGGGCTTCACGGGCATTTGCAGTAGCTCTTTTTGCCTCGTCACCGGTAAGTTGTGAAATTCTTTGGATTGCGAGAGGGTCTGCAACGCTGTAAGGATAATTAAGGTCAAAACTGGGATTTGTAGCCATACCGTAAATTGCACCTGTCTTTGCGTTCATCAGAATTGCACACGCACGGTTTTTAACTTCAAATTCAGTCACCATTTCTTCGAGATGTTTTTCAAGTGTATACTGAATATCAGTGTCAATTGTAAGGTAAACGTCATCTCCGTTTTTTGCCGAATAGGTCTTTGAGTACCTGTATGGAAGTTCGTTTCCGTTTGAATCTTTTGCTGAAATCGTTCTTCCGTTCACACCTGAAAGATAGTCGTCATAATATGCCTCGATACCGTACATACCTTCACCGTCTGCCGAAGTGAAACCTATCACAGAGGCGGCGAGTTCATTGTGTGGGTAATATCTTTTTGTATCTTCCTCAACGTTGAGTGAAATAAGTCCGTACTTGTTAAAAAATGCAAGCACTTCATCTGCAATCGGCTTTTCAACTTTGTCTTGTAAAATACTGTACTGGTTGTCAGCTTCCATAGCGTCGGAAACTGTTTCGGTCGTTATGCCGAGTTTTTCGGAAAGAAAGTTTACAGCATCTGCCCTGAAAATATCAGCCGATTCCGGCAGAGGATTCAGTTCATTGCCGTCCTCGTCGTATTCTGCCTTGTAATCGCCGTCAAGTTTTTTCTTGTTTCTGTTGTCTATAGATGTCTGCAATGCTTTCATTTCTTTCTGAAACTGATTCGGGTCAAGGAATACCTGATACACAGAAGCACTTTTAGCGAGGGTTGAACCCTTTGAATCGTATATTGAACCTCTGTGTGCTGAGATAAGTATAGAGCCGAAATGCTGGTCATTTGCCATTGCCTGATATTTTTCATTTTCAATTACAGAAATATGAAAAAAATTTACCGCCACTGCAAGAAACAGCAAAAAAAAGACAAGTATCATCACGACTTTTACACGGAATTTCATTTTTTTAACTGGAACATTCTTTACTGCCATATCTGTCAGTCCTTTCTGTTGTAAATTAGCATAAAACAGAACAAGGCAGGGTTGAATTAAAGCCCCGCCTTGTGAACATCTTTTATTTTTATAGTGATGTCCGTTTCTTTCGATACGACGAAGGATTTCGCTTTTCAAGCGTGGAAAAACGCCGTTCCGGAGTGAATGGCAGACGCTCCGGAACAGAAAATACATTTTTCCGATATTCCGACCACTCGCTGTATCTCCGTTGTTCTACATAATCAAAGATTCCGGCATATCTCTTTTTCGCCGGAAAAACCATAACAGGCAGTCCATACTATATTTATATTTTGACTACCCTCTGAAATATTCCACACACTTTTCAAAAAAGCCCTTTACCTTAGTAAAAAAACCTTTTTCCTGCTCAGGAATATTAACCACGTCATCAGTCTGAATTTTTATGTACTTGATTTGTGAGGAGTCCATTTTTTTCATACCGAGAACATTTTCAGCAAAATCCTCAACATTCTTTGCGGACATTTTGCTTTCAAGTTCCGATTGCAGACGGACATTTTCAGCCTCTGCAAGATTCAGTTGCTTGTTGAGTGATGTAACCTTGTTATAAAATGTATTACGTCTGTCAAAAGTATAGATTACAGAACCAAGTAAAGCGGCTGCCAGTACTGAAACCATAACTATCATCAGTACAGAGCCGGCTTTTGATTCAGCAACCACTTCCGGACTTTCCCTGCGAATGTTATTCTTTTTTACGGATATATTCGCCCTTGCCTTTTCTGCCTTGTCCTGTTCCTCGTCAGATTCAGGGATTTCTTCTTGCAGAAAATCATCATTTTCAGGGTCAGTATATTTGTATACGGCATTACTTTCAGTCATCGTCAGCACTCCTTTCAATAATCCTTAGTCTTGCACTTCTGCTTCTTTTGTTTGTTTCAAGTTCCTGCGGGTCAGCTTCAAGTGGCTTTCTGTTGACGAGTACGCCCTCCGGTCTGCGACCACATACGCACTGTGGAAAATCCGGCGGACATATACAGCCCCTGCACCAGCCTGCAAAACGTTGTTTCACGATTCTGTCTTCAAGTGAATGGAAAGTTATAACAGCAAGCCTGCCTCCTGCCCTGAGACTATAGAAAGCCTCGTCAAGACCTTTTGAAAGGTGTTCAAACTCACCGTTTACAGCGATTCTGATAGCCTGAAAAGTCTTTTTGCAGGGATTTTTTTCACGCCTTGCTTTCTGCGGAACGCTCTGCCTTATAATGTCTGCAAGCTGTAAAGTAGTTTCAATAGGAGAGACCGCCCTTGATTTCACGATATTCTCAGCAATGCGACGTGAAAATTTTTCTTCACCATATTCAAAGATAATTTTAGCAAGTTCCTGCTGTGAGTATGTATTGACAATTTCGGAAGCACTGATACCCTGTTTTTCCATACGCATATCAAGCGGAGCGTCAGTGTGGTATGAAAACCCTCTGCTTCCCTCGTCAAGCTGATACGATGATACTCCCAAATCAAGAAGTATACCGTCCACCTTGTCAATACCGAGACTGTCGAGTACTTCCCTGATATTAGAGTAATTGTTTCTGACTACCTGTGCCATACTGTAAACCGAAAGCCTTTCAGTAGCAACAGCGACAGCATCAGGGTCACGGTCAATCGCAATAAGTTTTCCGTTTTCACTGAGATGTGATGCGATAACCGACGAATGACCAGCACCTCCGGCTGTACCGTCAACATAGATACCGTCCGGACGTATGGCGAGACCGTCAATACATTTTTCGAGCATAACAGGAACGTGTCTGAATTCCATAAAAAATACATCTCCCGACTTTCAGAGTAAGAGCGGATTTTCCGACTGTGAAAAAAGTCCTGTTTCTGTACGCTCTCAAGCGGAATAAAAGATTTTTCCACCTACTCTAATTATACATCTTAAACAATAAATTATCAAGATGTAATACTGCACAATTGTCAACCTGAAAGTAAAAATATTTTTCAGCAATATTGACAAAAAATGTTTTCAACAATATATATAAGGAATATTAGTCCCGAAAACTTTATTAATTCATTTACTTTGCGGACAGAAATCCTCTCCCGAAAAACAGCAAGTCTCCGGACACACTGAAAAAACTTCCGTCATATCCGAAGACCCTGTAATATTTAATAAGTATATGTAAGGTTGAATTTTGAAGATTTGAGGTCAAGAAGAAGTTTCAGCTCATAACCTCTTATTGTCAACTGGTCGTCTATGTTAACGTCCTTGACATAGCCTGTCTGTTTTGAATAAACCGGCTGAATCCATTTTCCTGCATCGTCTGAAAGAGTTATCTGATATTCAGCTTCAATAAGTCTTTTTACTTCAGAAGCCGGATAATATGTAACCGTTCCGTAATGCGGGTCAAACTGTTCGTCGTATTCGCTCGGAACGCTTATCAGATACGGAATATCAGCATAGAAAACCTCACCGCAGTTTGCAGTACAACCGCCGGTTGATGCAGAGAACATCGTAAGAGCGTAACTTCCGTTATAGTAAAGAGCTTCACCTAAAACATCAGTGCAGGCATCAATTACAATCTGCGGAGGGTCGGGTTTGCCAAGTAGGTCGGCTGAATCGTCGTTATGATATTTGATATACGTGTATACCGCAACCGCCTGTGCTTTTATAGCCTCATAGTTCATTGAACCGCCTATTTCCCTGTTTACAATCTGTGCCACTACTTCAACAGTATCCCCTGCCGGTTCACCGTCAATAGTGAGTTCCTCGTATTCAGTAAGACCAGTATTCATGAGATAGGTATTCGGGTAATAGTGTGCAAGAATGTCCTGATAAGACCAGCCAGCATATGTTGCATAGAAATCAGCACCGTTCTGGCTCATTCCTACACCGTGACCCCAGCCATAAGTTACAAAAGTAAATTCTCCCGACACCTGAGACGATACATCTTTTTCGTGAGATACAGGAATTTCGCCGACGTGTCCGATTTTTGAAACATCTGCATTGTCAGTACGTTTCACGGAAGTAACAGGATTTGCGGTACGGAAAGAAACAATAATATCTTTTTTTGCCTGTTCGTACTGCTGACCGGCTGTATAATTTGAAAAATCTTCTTCATAACTGTATTCCGGATATGAAAATTCATATCTCACCGCAGAAAGACTTGAATCATAGTCATTTATAGTAGCTTTTTTTCTGCCGGAAGGTGCAGTAGTAGTAACAGGTGTTTCAGTCCCGTTAGTCAGAACATCTTCCGTAACACTTGTCGTAACCTGCTTCCCCTGTATATCTGTATCATTTGTAACTTCAGTATTTACATACTGATTCTCATAATCATATGTTTCCTGATAGTTATATGGATTTTCGGGTATATCGTCAACCGCATTCGCAATCTGTCCGCATACAGTTACAGACGATACGATTATAGCAGAAAGAATTGCAGAAAATCTTTTAGTTTTGTTTTTCATAAAATCTCCTTAATGATTTGTTTTGTTTTATATGTCCCTGTATAAGAGGAAGATTCTTGTCAATGGAAGAAAAATCACCTGCAACTTCTCCGTCCCTCAGTCGTCTTGCAAGCATAATAAACCTTGTGTTGTCTGCATCAGCGTAACAGGTTGAAAGTGTGAGAAGTTTGTCACCGTATGTTATGTCAACGCCTGTATCAAGTAACTGGTCACGTTTTATTCTGTTTACGTAATAGTTAAAATCTTCCGCAGTGTCAAGTTCTTCCATATCCCAGTAACGAAAATCAGTATCAGCGTTACCGCTTGTCACGCAGAATGACACTATAACATAAGTATAGTCTTTGTAGTTTGAACTTAAATATACAAATGGATTACTCCAGTAGTAGCTGAGGTCTCTGTAATAGTACCTGAGGTTTCCGAATTGTGAGCCGTTCAGCATATTGTGACCGTAAATGACTATATTTTCAGACTGTTTTGTTTCGTCACTTCCGAAATCATCACGACAGTCCATATATATGTTACCCTCAAAAAGATACTGTCTGTTAATATCGTGGTGCAGATAATACTCATTGTATTCAACAAACTGGCTACCGTAACCGGTATTAGGCATAATATCCCCAGGGTCTTTAAGAAGAGGATAGTCAACCTGTGTACCGTTGATTCTCAGCCAACCGACAATATCGTCATTTTTTTTCATCATGAGTTTTGAATGTTCCGACATTCCCGAATTTGTCGGTACATAATCATATACCGGCAAATAATCCAGAACAGTAGGTTTAATTTTATTTCTGTTTTCGGATTCATTCGTCACATTTGATTCAGGCTTCGGTGCATAGGAAATAACATTCTGTTCGTTATCCGGTTCTTCGTATTCGGGTTCTGAACTTTCTTCAATAACAGGATTCGGAGCAGGTATGTAAGGTTCTTCCTCTTTCTGTCTCATCATAATAACGGAAACAGACAATGAAACCACAGCAACACAAGCTGAAGCTATTGAAACAACTTTTGTCACATTCATATGTTATCCCTCCTTAATCAGCCATACGGAACAAATTCCGCATCGGGATTGTATCTTTCATTAGGTTTTTCCTGATAATATATTGAAGGCCATTTTACGTTGGCATTCTGCACGTTCTTTTCAGTACCTGACTTCACATCTTCACCATCTCTGAGAAGTCTGCCCATAACGATAAGCCTTCCCCTGTCACCTAAAACAGTATTACAGGTTGAGAGAGTGAGGATTTTGTCACCATATTTAACATCAACGTCATTCAGACCGAAACTTCTTTTCTTAGCTTCATTAACGAAATTATAGAAATCTTCCTCACCGTCAAAATCAAACTTATTCCAGCAGTCGTAAGCAGTTTCAGAATCGTCAAAAGCGTCAAGAATAAAATATGAGAATATCTTATAGGTGTAACATTCATAATTGGAATTGAGATAAATAACAGGGTGTTCGTTGTAATAACTGTAATTTCGCTGATAATATTTCAGACTTCCGAACATCTCGTCATTTTTCATATTGTGACCGTATATGACAAGATTGTCGGAATTTGCAACGCTGAGTTTTCCGTTGACTACTCTGTCGAAATTGTTTCTGTAATCAAGAAAAAGCTCACCCGCTCTTGACTGTTCGCCGTTTATATTCTTGTCAAGGTATTTTTCATTGTCACCGGACTGCATAACAGGATTTGATATAGGAGTATTGGGAATAGTTATGTATCCTACTACATCGGGATTCATATCAAGAAGTTTTCTTGCACCGTCAAGAACTGTATAGGTGCGTTCTGTATCGGGTTCATAGATAGTCGCAACGTTTTCACTTCGTTCAAAGGGGTATGGCTCATATATGCTTGCTATTTCCTGATGAAGATTCTTACTTTTTCCCAAATCAATGTAATAATCCCCGACCATATAACCACATACTATTATAGCACATATAGAACAAAGGAAAACAACTTTTCTGATTTTTTCGGGTACAGAGTCCTGTTTCTGCGGAAACAAGTCAATAAACTTTTCCTTTAAAGATTTTTTTGATTTCTTTTTCGGCATATTCTTCTCCGGTCTTACGCTGGCAGTTGACTGCTTAGGAACATTTTTTTTAACATTTTTATGTGATTCATTTGAATCCTGTGGTGGTGTATTTTCCACCCTCACAATTTTTTTTACTGGTTTTCTCACCTGAGCGGTAGGAGTGTTCGCAATTACTGAACGCACTACATTTGGCGGAGCTTTTTTTTGCAGTGTATTATAAACAAGTGTATCTGACTTATTTTCCCCCTGAAAATTTTTAATCTTACTGTCAGATTTATTATTTTTTATTATATTGTAATCATAATTTTCCAAAGGAATTATTATTGTTGATTCAGCGGTAACTTTTTCCTGCGTTTTTTCCTTTACAGTTTCTTCCTTTTTCGGAATTTCCCTTACTTCCTCAGCAACAACTTTTTTCTGTGAAGTCATTTCGCTGACTTTTTTTCCTATAGTAATCTGTTCCACAAGTTCAAGTACATCGTCCTGAGATTTTTTCGGTTCTGAAACTTCATGAGTAATAGTTTTTTCTTTTTTTGATTCAAGCTCATTCAGAATATCTTCAATTTCAGATTTTCGGGAACGTTTTTCAAGTACCGAATTAATCTCATCTTCCCAGTCGGGAATATTTTTATTCGGTTTCAACCTGCTGTCTACCGAATTAAGAATTTCATTAAGTGTATTGTTTTTATCCTGAATGCCGTCAGGAATAACATCATTCAAATTATCATTCATCAGACCGAATCTCCTCTAACGATAAGAAATTTTATTCTTGTTATATATATATTTTACAGCAAATCAGACACTTTTGTCAAGGCTACTGATAAAACATTGAATACAATCACCATTCATAAATATCTCATTATAATATTTTTGTGCATATTAAACAAAACCATTCTGTACAAACTGACGTATTATCACATATTTCACACATTATAGCGGAACGTATTCACACTTCCGACACTCTATTCAGAATATGTAAAAGTCTTCATTTCAGTGTTTTCAACAGCTTTCTGTATAAGCGTTTCAAAGTCAAAATTGTTCTGTGCCTTTTCAACGTCTGAAAGTACCGGACGCACTTTCGGGTGACGTGGAGTGAATACCGTACAGCAGTCCTCATAAGGAAGTATGGAAGTTTCAAAAGTATCTATTTTACGTGCGATTTCGATAATTTCAGTTTTATCCATTCCCACAAGCGGACGGAATACAGGTATTCTGCAAACAGCATCAGTACAGGCAATCGCCGACATTGTCTGACTTGCAACCTGTCCCACACTTTCACCTGTAATGAGTGCAAGACAATTATCTTTTTCTGCAATTCTCTGTGCTATTTCCATCATAATACGACGCATTATAATGGTAAAGAATTCTTCCGGACAGTTATCTTTTATAGCTTCCTGAATTTCTGTGAACGGTACACAATAAAAAGCTATTCCTCCGCAGTAATCGGTCAGCTTTTCGCAAAGCTGTTCCACTTTCATTAAAGCCCTTTCGGAAGTATACGGCGGACTTACATAATGTATAGTCGCAATGTGAACGCCTCTTTTAGCCATCATGTAACCTGCAACCGGACTGTCAATTCCTCCCGACAACAACAGCATAGCTTTTCCGCTACTGCCGACCGGAAGTCCCCCTGCTCCCTTTATGTTTTCGGCGTGAACATAAGCGTTTGTATCACGTATTTCAACAGTTACTGTAATTTCCGGATTCTTTACGTCAACAGTAAGATGCGGAAATTTTTCAAGCAGTATTCCGCCAAGTTCAGCACATATTTCAGGGGACTTCATAGGAAAAGCCTTGTCCGAACGTTTTGCGTTTACCTTGAAAGTTTTAGCGTTACTGAGAATTTCGTCAAGGTATTCAAGACTTTTTGCTGTCACGTCACCAAAATCCTTTTCGCACACACAAGCACGGCACAACGCTGATATTCCGAAAATCTTTCCCACACGGTTTACTACTTCTTCCAAATCAACACCGTCGTCAAGCGGAGTGATATATGTAGTTGACTGTGCAGACGTGATTTTAAAACGTCCGAGACTTCTAAGACGACGTTTTATGTTTTTTATGAGCATATCCTCAAAAGACTTTTTATTCAGTCCCTTGAGAACCATTTCACCATATTTTACAAGTACGATTTCTTTCATTTTAATAACTCCTTATATAATTTTCAATTTCTTCTGCATTCGTTAAATCAATACATATTCCTGCATTCCAGTCCGCAAGCATAAGCGGAGCAGTATTTCCAAGAACTGTAAGTATTTTACGCCATATATGACAGTTTTCAGGAACTATATACATTCCGCCAAGCCACATGGCACTTATTATATTATCTTCGTCCTTTTCCCAGAATACAGCCGTATGATTATTAATTCCCCTTGAAAAAACAAGCTGACTGTTCTCTGTATATTCAGATACTACTTTGTCAAATTCCGGCAGAAAATCAAGAATTTCTGAAATTTTTTCGTGACTGATTCCCACTTCCTGTATTGAATGGGGACTTTCATTTCTTATATAAATATCTGAAAAGCCGTATTCTTCAGTATGTTTTTCCGCAAACCCGAATATTTCACTGATTTGTTGCAGACAGAATTTTTTTGCACTCAACGGAAGAATTTCTATCTGACAATAATCATCTTCATGAAAATAAACAGTACGTTTCATAAAATCAACCTCTTATTTTTTCGATACCTTCACGGAGAGTTTCCGCAAAAATATCAATTTCTTGTGTAGTTGTTTCAGCAGTCATGCTTATGCGTAAAGCACTGTCAGCATTTTTCCTTGTTATGCCAAACTGTTGCAATACTCCGCTCTGCTGACCCTTTGAACACGCTGAACCGCTTGAAATATATATTTCTTTCTGTTCCATAAAGTGAAGCATTATCTCAGAACGTCTTCCGGCGGAAATATTCACGACATACGGAGAAGCATTTTCGGGAGAATTGACTGATACACCGTCTATTTCTGACAGTCTGTCAAGCAGATGTTTTTTCAGTCCGGTTACTTTTTCATAACGTTCTTTAATAGTAAGATTGTATTTTTCCACGGCTGAACCGAATGCCGATATTAACGGTACACTTTCAGTACCGGAACGTATTCCTTTTTCCTGATGACCGCCTGTAACTGTCGGTACAACACGTATACCCTTTTTTATGTACAAAGCCCCGATACCTTTTACAGCGTGGATTTTATGACCGCTCAGCGAAAGCATATCCGTATTTAAAGTCCTTACGTTTACAGGAAGTTTCATATATCCCTGTACGCAATCGCAATGTGTCACTATTTCCGGATAACGTTTCTTTACTGCCTTGAAAGTCTCACCTACCGGAAGTATATGACCTGTTTCGTTATTGACAAGCATCATACTTATAATACAGGTTTTTTCGTCGCAGGCGTTAATAAAGTCCTCCGCATAAAACTGTCCGTCCTCACGTGGACTTATACGGACAACTTCAAAACCTTGCTTTTCAAGTGCGGAGACTGTCTCTTCAATAGAAGCGTGTTCAACAGCAGAAACAACTATTTTGTTTTTTCTTTTTCCGTAAGCTCCCATAACTCCACGCAATGCAAGATTATTGCTTTCGGTTGCTCCGGAAGTAAAATATATCTCACCTACGTCCGCACCGATTGAACCGGCTATTATTTTTCTTGCCTTGTCAACAGCAAGCTGTGCGTTCAGCCCTGCCCTGTGCAGTGACGACGGATTGCCGAAATTATCCGTTACAGCGTCAATAACAGCACTGACTGCTTCAGGACAAGGCTTTGTAGTTGAAGCATTATCAAGATAAATCAATGTTTATACTCATACCTTTCATCTGAATTTTTAAAGCGTAATAATTATTATACCACATATTCCAACAGATTGCCACATTATTTTTGTATTTTCTGAAATTTATTTATTATGTATCATTTTTTTGAAAAAAGTACTTTTATTTTTACGGCAGATATGTTATAATTAACTTAGGTTATAATTTTCAGTATCGGAGGCAATTCTGAAATGTCAATAAAAAAAAGCTATTCCTCACACAACTCAAACGAAAAATACCTGACAGCGTTTCTTATGGGATTTTTCTGTCTGTTAATATCAGTTATTCCTGTAATGATAGCTGACGGCGGATACTTTATATATTATGGTGACTTCAACGCTCAGCAGATACCTTTTTATAATTTAGCTAATGATGCTGTCCGTAACGGTCAGTTTGGGTGGAACTGGTACACGGATTTGGGTTCTGATTTCATAACATCTTATTCTTTCTATCTGACAGGAAGTCCGTTTTTTTGGTTGTCAACCATTCTTCCACGTTCACTTGTTACGTTGTCAATGCCTTTTCTGCTTGCACTGAAACACGGGGTGGCAACACTTACTGCATATACGTACATAAGAAAATTCGTTCGCAGTAAAAATGCTTCTGTTGTCGGTGCAATGTTGTATTCGTTTTCGGGATTTCAGGTATATAACATCTTCTTCAATCATTTTCAGGACGTTACCGCACTGTTTCCGTTAATGCTCATTGCAATGGAAGAAAATATCAACAACAACCGGAAAGGTTATTTTGCGGTTACCGTTGCACTTATGGCTTTTGTAAATTACTACTTCTTTACAGGACAAGCTGTATTTTTAGTTGTATACTATCTTTTCAGAATGAAATGCCCTGATTTCCACACTTCTTGGAAAAAATTCTGGCTGTTGTGTTTGGAAGCAGTAGCTGGTACAATGATAGCTTGTGTAATGCTTCTTCCGTCAGCCGTTATGATTTTAGAAAACTCACGTGTAAGTGAACATCTTTACGGACAGTCAGTAGTCCTTTACAGCGACAAGACACGTATTGCAAGAATCATACAGTCGTTTTTTATGCCGGTTGACGTTCCTGCACGTCCGAACCTTTTCAACTCCGAAAATGCGAAATGGTCTTCAATAGGCGGTTACCTGCCTTTATTCTCAATGGTAGGAGTTATAACGTTTATGCGTTCAAAGAAGAAACACTGGGCTGTAAGATTGTCGCTCTTGTGCATAGTGTGTGCATTTGTCCCGATACTTAACAGTGCGTTCTATATGCTCAATGCCTCTTACTATGCAAGGTGGTATTATATGCCTGTACTTATATTCGCAATGATGACCGCACAGACCCTTGACGACAAAGACACAGACACGTCATATTCAATAAAAATATGTGCAGTAATGCTTGTCGCATATGGTCTGATTTCGTGTATTCCGGAAAAGAAAAACGATAAACTTTCTTTCTTTACAATGCCGAGAGATATAACATATTTTGTCATTACATTAGGAATAGCCGTTGTATTTCTTGTGATTGCAGGATATATTTTCTACAGGAAAAAAAAGCACTTACATTATAAAAGGCTTTCAGTGTGGTGCACTGCCGGAGCTTCCGTAATATGTGTGATTACCGCTGTAGTGTACGGAGCAGTTTCACAAAATTCCGCACATGAATATATAAATTCCGCTATAAAAGGCAGTAAAGGCGTTTACGAAAGTGTATCAGACGACAATTTCTTCAGGGTTGATATTTCAGAAAACTATGATAATTACCCTATGCTTTGGGGTCTGCCGTCAATGAGAGCTTTTCAAAGTGTTGTTGACAGTTCTATAATGAATTTCTATCCGGAAGTAGGCGTACAGAGAGACGTTGCATCACGTCCCGATACCACACACTATACTTTAAGAGGTCTGTTTTCCGTCAAATACTACTATCAGCACAAAGACGATTCGGAAGACAAAATAAACATTCCGGAAGAACTGCCGGAATTTGAACTTGTCGGCGAAAACGAATATTTCGATATATACGAAAACAAACTTTATATTCCTATGGGAATGGTTTTTGACAGCTATGTGACTGTTGACGAACTCAAAGACAAAAGCGATTTTATGCGTGAAAAAACTTTGATTCACTCCCTCGTACTCGACAATGAACAGGCAGAAAAATATTCTGATATTCTCAAAAAAACCGATTTATCTGAAATATCCTCACTCAGTAAAAAAGACTATATAAAATCGTGTAAGGAACATCAGGAAAAGGCTTCCACATCATTCAGATATGATTCAAAAGGTTTTGAGACAGAAATATCCCTTGATAATGACGGACTTGTATTTTTCAGTGTTCCATATAATTCCGGCTGGTCTGCTGAAGTCAACGGAAAACCTGTTGACGTTGAAAAAGTCTCATATGGATTCATTGCAGTCAGGGCTGAAAAAGGTGACAATACAATAGTTTTCCGTTACAGAACACCTGCCCTTAATGCTGGTATTTTAATAAGCATTTCGGGAATATTGATACTTGCAGTATATATAATAGTCTGCCGTGGAAAAAACAAAAATGACAGTTACAGAATTTCACACTATTACGACTATGATTCATATCACAGAATATCCGCACATGACGATTACTGCAAAAATCTTATAAATCGATAATCTGACAATACAGGAGGTTTTAAAATAATGCACTTACAGGAAAAAACAATTACAAGCGATACAGTGTACGAAGGAAAGATTTTTACAATAGTACACGATACCGCCGAACTTGAAAACGGTGAAAAAGCAATACGTGATGTACTTCTTCATTCCGGAGGGGTATGTGTGATTCCGGTTACAGAAAACAACGAAATCTTTATGGTGAAACAATTCCGCTATCCTTTCAGGGAAGTAACGACGGAAATTCCTGCCGGAAAACTTGAAAAGGGCGAAATCCCCTACGACTGCGGAAAACGTGAACTTCTTGAGGAAACCGGCTGTACCTGCACGGAATATATTCCGCTTGGGGAAATTTATCCCACTCCGGCATATAATAGCGAAGTAATACACGTTTATCTTGCAAAGGGTCTCAGTTACGAAAAACAAAATCTTGACGATGGTGAATTTCTTGACGTGGAAAAAGTCCCTCTCACAGAGGCAATACAACTTGTAATGGACGGAAAAATCAAAGATTCTAAAACACAGATTGCCATACTCAAAACGGCAAGGATTCTCGGATTGTGAAATAAAAAAAGCCCGCCACATACGGCAGGCTTTATCAGGAATTACTCTTCAGTTGTATCAGATTCGGAAACGTTTTCACTTTCTACTTCCAGCATAGCAAGCTGTTTGCTGTATTCGTCAAGTATAGCGTCCTCGAAAATCTTCCTTGCAGAAGCTGAAATAGGGTGTACGATGTCACGGAAAATACCGTTCTCGTCTTTTCTGCTGGGCATTGCCACAAAGAGACGTTCAGAACCCTGAACAACCTTTATGTCGTGTACGGCAAACATCTCGTCAATAGTCACTGAAACAACTGCTCTGAGTCTGCCTTCAGACATAATTTTTCTTATTCTTACACCTGTAATTTTCATTGCTGTATACCTCCTTATGTTGATTTGTTGAAAGAGAAAAACTTCTCTATAACTATTATAACTTATAATCTCTCAAAAATCAAGAGATTTTTATATTTAAACAAAAAATTTTATGAAAGGTGATAAATTTGGACAATAACATTCTGAAAAACAAAAAGCATATTCACTTTATCGGTATAGGCGGTTCAGGAATGTACCCCCTTGCCCAGATACTTCATTCACAGGGATATTTTCTGACGGGTTCTGACAACAACGAAACGGAAACTCTCGAAGCTGTAAGAAAAATGGGAATCGAAGTATTCATAGGACAGCGTGCCGAAAATATCAAGGGGGCTGACCTTATCGTCCATACAGCCGCTATAATGGAAGATAACCCCGAACTTATGGAGGCAAGAAAAAGTGGTGTACCGGTTCTTGAAAGAGCCGAACTGCTCGGAATCATTACAAGCTGGTACAATAACGCTGTATGCGTTTCCGGTACTCACGGAAAGACTACTGCAACTTCAATGATTACGCAGATACTCTACACCGCAGGTACAGACCTTTCAGCATATATCGGTGGTAAACTTCCCTGTATAAACGGAAGCGGTATCGCAGGAAAAAGCGACATTCTTGTGTGTGAATCCTGCGAATTTGAAGATCACTTCCTGAAACTCTCCCCTGACATTTCCGTTATACTCAATGTTGATGCTGACCACCTTGACTATTTCGGTACTCTCGAAAACGTTATAAAATCTTTCAGAAAGTTTGCAGAAAAAACTTCAAAGGTTATTATCGTCAACGGTGACGACGAAAACACTATGACAGCAGTCAAGGGTCTCGACAAAAAGATAATTACTTTCGGATTTTCCGACAAAAACAACTGGTACGCTGACAATATAAAGAAGATTTCAGGACTTGAAACACAGTTTGATGTTTATCACGACGGGGAATATATTCTGACTGTAAATCTCCATGTTGCAGGAAACCACAATATCTTAAATGCCGTTGCCTCGATAGCTTCCGTGAACGAACTCGGTATATTTCCGGCAGACTGCATAAAGGGACTTTCAGATTTCAAAGGAGCAAAAAGACGTTTTGAAAAACTCGGCTACGAAAAAGGCATAACAGTTGTTGACGACTACGCTCACCACCCTACCGAACTTAAAGCAACACTCACTTCTGCTATGGGAATGGGATTCAATAAAGTATGGGCAGTATTTCAGCCGTTCACGTTTTCACGCACAAAAATCCTGCTTGACGATTTCGCAAGGGTTCTTCAGATTCCCGACAAGGCAGTCCTAACGGACATTTTCGGAAGTCGTGAAAAAAACACTTACGGTATATTCACACGTCACCTTGCTGAAAAGATTCCAGAATGTATATGGTTTCCGCAGGACGAAAGTGCCGAATGGACGGACGAAAGAAAATATTTCAACTTCAGACAAATATGCGACTACATCTGCGAAAATGCTCAAGCTGGTGACCTTGTAATAACATTAGGTTGCGGTGACGCTTACAAAATCGCAAAAATGATACTCGCAAAGTTAAAAGAGGAGAATGAATAATTATGTCAAAAAATAAGGAAATAGCTGTTTTCAACTATATAAAAAGCCGTCTCAGTGACGGTATTTCACCGTCAGTAAGGGAAATAATGAGCTATATGGGCTTCAAATCAACCTCTACTGCACACCGTTATATAAACGCCCTTGCAAAACAGGGGCTTATCGAAAAAACAGATAATATAAACCGTTCACTGAAACTTCCGAACAGTTCTATAACATCTGTTCCCGTAATAGGTACAGTAACCGCCGGTCTGCCGATTACCGCAATTGAAGATGCTACAGGATATATCGGCTTTGAAATCCCTGACATAAATCCCAGTGAACTTTTCGCACTCAAAATCAGAGGCGACAGTATGATTAAGGCAGGAATTTTCGACGGTGATATAGTTGTTGTCCACAAAACTCCCTACGCTGAAAACGGTGATATAGTCGTTGCACTTGTCAACCACGAAGAAGCTACCGTAAAGCGTTTTTATAAGGAAGATAACCAGTACCGCTTACAGCCGGAAAACGATACAATGCACCCTATTATATTAAAAGAAGTGGAAATACTTGGTCGTGTAATCGGTCTTAAACGTTACTATAAATAATTTTCAAAAAAACTATTCCAAATTGTCGTAAAATGTTGTATAATGTAGAATAGAAATCTTTACAGAAAGGAAATTCTATAAATGCTAAATGATGTAAAAGTAATTATCTGTGGTAAAGAGTATAAGCTCAAAACTTCAGAAAGCCCTAACTATGTCTTTGCACTCGCAAGAGCTTTGGAAGCAAAGATGAATGAAGTCCTCAACTCTAAAAGCAGTTCGTCACCATATGACGTTGCAATAATGGTTGCACTTACCCTTGTGGACGACCTCAATAAAGCTAATCAGCACCTTGACAATATCAGAAATCAGACAAAAGAATATGTTGACGAAGCCGGTAAGTCAAGAATTGAACTCGATTCCGCACTCAAGGAAATAGAGGTTCTCAAATCAAAAATCGTACAGCTTGAAAGTATGGTCAAGCTGAAACAACTCGGAGACAGCATCTGATGAAAAATATGGAAATTCTTGCACCTGCCGGCAGTATGGAAACGCTCTGTACTGCTCTCCGGTCAGGTGCGGACGCTGTTTACATAGGCGGTAAACGTTTTTCCGCACGCAACAGTGCAACCAATTTTGACGACAACGAAATTGTAAAGGCTGTCCGTGAATGTCACAGATATGGTGCTAAAATATACCTTGCTGTAAACACTATTATTTCCGACGAAGAGGCAGAGGATTTTTGTGAATACATAAAATTTTCAGCAAATGCCGGTGTAGATGCGTATATTATTCAGGACTGGGGCGGAGCAGAACTTATTAAAAAATGTGTACCCGACGCAGTGCTTCACGCCTCAACACAGATGTCGGTACATACAGCGGAAGGTGCAGACTTTTTAAAGTCTCTCGGCTGGAAAAGAGTTGTTCCTGCCCGTGAACTCGACAAGAAAACCATTGAAAAAATACACGGTACAGGCATTGAAACGGAAATTTTCGTACATGGTGCATTGTGTATGTCAGTATCGGGACAGTGTTATATGTCCGCTATTATGGGGTCACGGTCTGCAAACCGTGGTTGTTGCGGACAAGCGTGCAGACTTCCATTTTCTTCTTCAGGAAACAGAAATTTTTCCGCACTCTCACTCAAAGACCTTTCGCTCATTCCGTGTATCAACGAACTTTCGGGGGTTAACTCTCTCAAAATCGAGGGCAGAATGAAACGTCCGGAATATGTTGCTTCTGCTGTCCACGAACTCCGCAAGACTATTGACGGACAGTCACCGGATATGAACTTCTTAAAAGGAATATTTTCAAGAAACGGTTTCACTGATGGTTACTTCACCGGAAAACGTGAAAAGATGTTCGGAGTACGTGAAAAGGAAGATGTAGTTTCCGCACAGTCGCTCCTGCCGAAAGTACACGAGATTTACAGGCATGAACGGAAAGTATTTACAGTTGACTTTCACGCTGTAATAAAAAATAATACTCCGGTTGAAATTACCGCAAAATGCAACAACATTTCCGTAAAAACAATCGGAGATATTCCCGAAATCGCCCAAAACCGTCCGACCGACATGGAATCCCTGAAAAAGCAACTCTCAAAACTGGGAGATACAGTTTTCAGCATAGGAGAAGTAACCGCTGATATTGATAATGGTCTGATAGTAAGTGCAGGAAAAATAAACGAGTTACGCCGTGAAATCACTGAAAAACTTACGGAAAGTATAATTTCCGTAAACACTCCGCACATAACGATAACAGACTATAAACCGGTATTTTCTGAAAAACCTGCTCCGTCTGATAAAGTTAAAATACGGACTTTCTGCCGTACTGTCGAACAGGTACATATAGCGATTGATATTTCCGAATATGTAATATTATCGCCGTCACTCAGCTTATCAGAAACTTGTCTGACGGAAATTTCAGAGTACAAGGACAAAATAATCTTGTCTCCTCCACGTTTCATAGCGGACGAGGAAAAAACAGTTTCCCGACTTGCATATATAAAGGAAAAATACGGTATAAACAGACTTATATGCAATACTCCCGACTGCATAGCAATAGGCAAAAAACTCGGATTCAGACTGCACGGAAATTTCACTCTTAACATTTTCAACTCTTTCAGTGCGGAATATATGGAAACTATTGGTCTTGAGGACTTTATTTTTTCGCCTGAAGCAAAATTACAGCAGATTAACAATATACATACTGATTTGCCTATGGGTGTACTGGTATACGGAAAAATTCCGCTTATGCTTACAAGAAACTGTCCTATAAAGAATGAAGTCGGCTGTAAAAAATGTTCGGGACACATCACTGACCGTACAGGAAGAAATTTTCCGGTTGTATGTTCGCCGGACTATGTGGAAATTCTTAATCCCGATTGTCTGTATATGTACGACAGACTTGAATCGTTCAGAAATATATCTTTCGGAGTTATTATGCTCAGCGACGAAAACGCTCAGCAGACAAGGGATGTTATTTCAGGGAAAAAACCGTCCGGAAACATCACAAGAGGACTTTACTACAGAGGTATATAATTATGAAAATAACTTTTAAAAAACTTGACGAAAAAGCCGTTATTCCGTCAAGGGCAACAGCAGGAAGTGCAGGACTTGATATACACGCCTGTCTCGACAAACCTGTAACTATTGAATCCGGCGATATAAAAATGATACCCACCGGACTTACTGCTGAACCTGACGAAAAAGACGTTGCACTGCTTATATATCCACGCTCAGGACTTTCCACAAAGTATGGCGTTACACTTGCAAACTGCGTGGGAGTAGTAGACAGCGACTACAGAGGAGCATGGTTTATTCCTTTGATTAACAACGGAAAAAATCCTTTTATTGTGGAAAACGGAATGAGGATTGCACAGCTTATTCCGACAAGAATAATTATTCCGGAAATCGAAGTCAGCGATACACTTTCAGAAACAGACAGAGGAAGTAACGGCTTTGGTTCGTCCGGAATAAAATAAAACGCTTTAAGGCAGACTGGAGAATATAATGAAAAAAATTTTATATCTTATACTGCTTATAATAGGAGGCATAATAATAGGTTCGCTTATTGCTGACCGTGCTTCAATGAGTGATTCTATGAACTGGCTCGCATATACAGGCGGTTTTGAATTCCCTGCCGATAAACCACTCATAAATTTCACAATCATCACTATAACAATCGGATTCAGTTTCAGTATCAGCATTGCACAGTTGCTTATGATACTTGTTGCACTTTTCGTATACTATAAAACCGCTCCGAAACTTGTTCCGTAATATATAATCAAAAAACCGGATTTTTTCAGAAGATTTTACAGTTTTTCTGTCTGTTCGGTTTATTTTGTTTTAATATTTATACAAATTTTCTGTAAATCCGGATTTCTGTCATAAACTTATTGTCTGTATCCGGTTTTGGTGATATAATAATATTGTATTGTGAATTTAATAATATAAAAAAACTGAATATACAGAATTAAGGAGTGCCGAATGTTTACAAAAGATATTGGTATAGATTTAGGAACTGCAAACACGCTTGTTTATCTGAGAGGAAAAGGGATAATAATCAGAGAGCCTTCGGTTGTTGCAGTAAATACACACACCGACAAGTGCCGTTATGTCGGAAAAGAGGCAAAGGAAATTATAGGCAGAACTCCAGGCTCAATAGTTGCGGTGAGACCCCTCAAGGACGGCGTTATTGCAGATTTCGACATAGCAACAACTATGTTGCAGGAGTTTATTAAAAAAGCCCTTAAAGGTACAATTTTTACGAAAGCTAACGTAATAATATGCGTACCGTCGGGAGTTACTGCCGTTGAAAGACGTGCAGTACGTGAAGCCTGTACAAAAGCAGGTGCTAACAAAAACAACGTACTTATAGTAGAAGAACCTATGGCGGCAGCTATCGGGGCTGGACTTCCGACAAATGAACCGTCAGGAAGTATGATTGTTGACATCGGAGGAGGTACAAGTGAAGTTGCTGTCATCTCAATGGGCGGTACAGTCGCTTCATGTTCAATACGATGTGCCGGAGACGAATTTGACAACGCTATTATAAATTATATCAAGAAAAAATACAATCTGCTTATCGGTGAACCTACAGCGGAAAATGTGAAACTTGAAATAGGTTCAGCATTTCCGAATGAAAAAGAATCTTCAATGGAAATAAAGGGAAGAAACTTACTGAACGGTCTGCCGGAGAATATAGTAGTAAATTCTGCTGAAATCCGTGACGCACTTGTTGAACCGCTTTCAAGAGTAGTTGATGCTATAAAGTCAACTCTTGAGGAAACACCGCCGGAGCTTTCAGCAGACATAATTGAAAACGGTATAACGCTTTCCGGAGGAAGTTCATTATTAAGAGGTATTGACAGACTTATAAACCGTGAAACAGGTATACCGGTATATATTGCAGAATATCCCCTTGACTGCGTTGCGGAGGGAATGGGAAAAATCCTTGAAAACATCAACAACTATCAGGACACCCTCACCGAAAATATCCGTTACTATTAAAGGAGGGTATTTATGCGTGATTTTTTCAAAAGCACACGGTTTAAGATTCTGCTTGCATTTATAGCGTTTCTTGTGGGAACAATGGTTTATTCCGTTACAAAAGGCGGATATTCTATCTCAGGAGAGTCAATAATAAATACAGTCTCAAAACCTTTCCGGAGTATTTCCAACGGAATAAGTATGAAAGTCGAGGGGTCTCTGGACAAGCTGGAAAGAGCTGAGGAAATATATGACGAAAATCAGTCACTGAAAGAAGAAATCCGACAGTTACAGGAACAGCTCACGGAATACAACTCACTGAAAGTTGAATGTGAAGAATTGCGTATGCTTATAGGAATTAAACAAGCCCACCCCGATATGACTACATCGAGATTCTGCAAAGTTATGGGATATATAACAAACGACCCTTTCAAGTCATTCACAATAAATGTAGGTTCAGCGGACGGCATTGAGCCATATTGTCCTGTTGCAACTGCTGAGGGACTTGTGGGAATAACCGTTGAGGTTTCCGAACACGTAACAACCGTAAGGACAATCCTGTCGCCTGACCTTTCAGTTGCAGTGAAGTCCAAATCGTGCGACGACGATATAGGTATAATAGAGGGTTCAGTGAAATCAGCTTCCGACGATATGACAAACCTTATGCACCTGAGAACAGACAACACTTTAAAGAAAAATGACCTGCTTGTAACTGACGGTTCAAGCGGACTTTTCCCTAAAGACTATTCTGTCGGCAAGGTGAAAAAAGTGGAAATGGATTCAAACGGAATTTCAGCACGTGCTGACGTAACGCCATGTGTGGACATCACAAACCTTGAATCAGTCTTTGTAATAACAGACTTTATCGGCAAAAGGGGGAACAGTAATGATAATTAAACCCTCACGTGAAAAACGGATATTATATATAAAAACTGCTTTAAGATGGTTATTTTACTATGTGCTGATATATGCTGAATTTATATTTATGACTTCCGGCACACTTCTGAAACCCATAATACTTATCCCGACTGCACTTTACATTGCGGTAAGAAATGATATATCTGCTTCTGCCGTAACCGGTGCGATATGCGGATTTCTGATTGACGTAAGTTGCGGAAAACTTTTCGGCTATAACGCTGTTCTGCTGACTGTCTCCTGTATAATAGTTTCACTGATATTTGAATTTTATCTGCGTGATAAGTTCGTGAGTTTTATATTTATTTCCGCTGTCGTTTCGTACATACAGTGCTGGCTTGACTATAAATTCTACTACGAGATATGGAATTATGAAAATCACGAAATGATATTCACAGACTACACCCTCAAAATATGGGCGTATACAGTAATATCTTCGGTATTTGTGTGTCTCTTGCTGAGACTGATAAATCATTTCCTTATGCCAAAGACACACTTTACCATTGAGGAAACTATCAAAGCTGAACAGCACTGACGTTTTCAGAAAGGAGCGATTTGTATAAAAACATTTTCAGATACACTAAAGTCTATTATCATAGTAGCAGTTGTTGTATTTGCAGTAGTAATGAGTTCAATGAAACTTATGAAATTACAGATAGTCGGCAGTGACACTGCCGAGGAATCAGCAATCTATGATGACACACTTGTTTATCAGCGAGAAGTAAAGGCAACCCGTGGTGAAATAGTAGACTTCAACGGTAATCTTCTGATTACCAATGATGAACGTTGTGACATAGTTTTGCAGAAAGCATTTTTTCCGGAGGATTTGGCAGAGGGAAATGAAGTCCTCATAAACGCTTATATGACACTTATAGGACACAGCTATAAATTCAGGGAAATTCTTCCCATAACTATGACTGAACCTTATGAGTTTACAAAGGAAGAAGTTTCAAGAGTAAAGGAAAATCTTCACCTTAATATCTATGCCACAGCGGAAAACTGCATTGACAAACTTATTTCTGACTATGAAATTTCCGACGACTACACACAAAGAGAAAAACGTATTATTGCCGGTATACGTTACGCAATGGTTGCAAACGAATTTTCTTACAGCAACGACCTTGTGCTTGCGGAAGATGTAGACCCTAAGACAATCACAGAAATGAAAGAACTCGGCAACGTATATCACGGTATTGAAGCGGTAGAGGTTTCCGAAAGACGTATAGAACGTGGTGATATTCTTCCTCACGAACTCGGCACGGTAGGTCCTATATACGCTGAGGAATACGACGAACTGAGGGCAAAAGGCTACAAATTAAACGATACTCTCGGAAAAAGCGGTATCGAAAGTGCTATGGAAACTGAACTCAGAGGACAGAACGGTATAGAGGAAATTTCCATAAAAGACGGAGCTGTCTCAAACGTAAAGACAATCAGCGATACAAATTCCGGAAGTACAATAAAACTTACCGTTGACGGTACGTATCAGCTGAGACTTCAGGGAATACTTGATAACTTCCTTGCCAATTTCCAGAATATCAATACAAACTGGCATCTTACAAATGTTCATAAAGGTGCAATAGTTGTACTTGACGCAAAAACAGGTGCTGTAAAAGGTATGGCAACAGCTCCCACCTACAATTTAAAGGACTATGCTATAAATTATGACGACCTTTTGAATGATGAGGATTCACCGCTTTTAAACCGCTGTACGTTTGGACTTTATCGTCCCGGTTCAACTTTCAAGACAGTAACTGCTACTGCCGGTTTAAATGAAGGTATAGTCGATGCAGGAACTGCCCTCTACTGCGGACAATTGTATAACTTCCACGGTTCAACTTTTTCCTGTACCGGAACACACGGCTATCTTTCAACAAGACGTGCGATACAGGTTTCCTGTAACTGTTATTTCTATGAACTTTCAAGCCGTTTAGGTATCGACAATATCACAAAGTACTCACAGCTTTACGGACTTGGTTCACACACAGGAATTGAAACAGGTGATGAAGCAGGATTCCTCTGTAATCCCGAAACTTTCGCTGAACGTGGTCAGCCGTGGTATGTCGGATTTGTCATTCAGGCAGGTATCGGTAACTATGACTGCGGTATGACACCTTTGCAGATGGCAGTTGTTGCAAATACTATCGCCAACCGTGGAGTACGTTATAAACCGTATCTTGTTGACGGTCTGTATAAATACGGCACTAACGAACTTATTTACAAAACTCAGCCGACTGTTGCAGAAAAAATAGACCTTGCATACGACTATCTTTACGACCCGATTATAAGCGGTATGATTGACGCTTCACATAACGTACCGGTGTACAGATATTCACTTTCAAACCTTGGTTTTGACGTTGCAATAAAGACCGGTACTCCACAGACCGACCAGAATGACCTCAGCAAACAGAACTCATTCTTTATAGGATTTGCTCCTGCTGACGACCCTGAAATAGCTTTTGCAGGCGTTATCGAGGGCGGTGAATATTCAAAATATATGATACGTGATATAATTCTTGAATATCAGAAATGCTATGGTCTGAACGGTGTTGAACCTACGGCAATTCTTCCTGACGAGGGTGCAGACCCATTTGCACAGGTTACTACTACTACAACAGGTACGTCCACAAGCACGACAGGTACAGGTACGGGAACTTCTTCCGGTACAGGTACGTCAACAGGCACACGTACAGGAAGTCAGACATCATCTTCCTATAGTACAACTACCTCATCAGGTACAACGACGGCAACAACTGCACGCTGAAAAAAATCCCCTCTTTACCGGAGGGGAGAATCAGACGATTTATGTTTAAAAGCACTCAAAATGCGGAATACTGCCATTGAGATAATTATTCCGGCAATAACTCCTCCGGTATCTATTATGACATCAGAAAAACGACATGAACGTCCCGACACAAAATACTGGTGCAATTCGTCCGAACAGGCATACAGAAAACCAAATGTAACTGTTATCAGACTTCCGGTACTGAAAAGTTTACGTCTGCCGACAGCAGAAGAAACAAGAAATCCAAGCACTGTATAAATAGAAAAATGTGCAAGTTTCCGGATAATATAATCAGCATCTTTCAGAAATGATTCTTTTTCTGAATCTGACATATCCTGATAGCCACGTATAAAGGTTTTCATAATAAAATCAGTTATTCCCCCGCTCCTGTGCAAAGATTCGGACGAATTTTCCATAGAAAAACAGAATATCAAAACCATAACCAATACAGTACCTGTTATAAATATATATTTTTTCATGCTCTCACTCTTTTCTATTTATTTTAATAACAATTATACATTCTTTTGTACACTTTGTAAAGCAGTTTCCGAAAAAATTTATTTTTTCTTAATTTCCACAAAATACCTTGTAAGTTTTTAAGGAAAATGATATAATATACTGTATGAAACAATATGGTTTTTGAATATTACCAATTTTGGAGGCTTCAATGAAAAATTTTTTATCAAACGTATGGACAAAAAGAGTAATGGCTCTTATAAGTGCGGGCTATGCTTATCTTGTATGTTATCTCTGCTACTATGCAATTTTCTACGATATACATATAACGTCAAGTGTATCGGTGTGCCTGCTCACTTCAGGCATATCAATCATAGCACTTATTGTAATGCTTTATACACGCAGACAGTTAATTACACGAATAGCAAGTTTCGTAATACTACCTGCAATGCTACCTGTGGTTATACTTTATTTCGGTGAATGGTCAATAATACTTCCGATTATGATTACAGGAGCATCAATATTACTGTTTTCCGGTGCCGGAGAGGGTGCTAAGACAGCATGGGGTACTATAACAATCCTGCTTTATATATTCGGTGCATTGGGTTACTTCCTGTTTACGTCATTTTTTATGGCAACGGCTAAAGAAACCGTAATCGAATCCGGTATATCACCTTCAGGAAAATATCGTTACAGAGTAGTAAATACAGAGGACAGCTCAAACGGCAGTACAACAGTTTATGTTGAGCCGAACTATGCTGATGTATCATTCTTCAATAACGAAAACCCTATGGTTACTTTTACTCTCAAAAATATGGAACGTGCGGTTCACATTGAAAGACCTATCGCAGAAAATATTGATTTACAGTGGGAAACACAGTTCCGTGAGGATATTACAAAACAGCTTAACAAGATTTCGGACAAGATAGCATTTACTGTCACTGACGAAGAACTTGAAAAATTCGGATATACATTCGATTCAAAACTGAATATTTCAATGTCCGACATTGAAGCAGAAGATAAATTCGCTATCGGAAAAACTGCACACGACGTTGACCCGCTCCCACTTGATAATATGAATACAAATCAGCTTGCGTATTTCGGAATAGGAAAAGAGGGCGACAGATATTACGTACTCAATCCTGATGCTGAACTTTTAGCAAACCATGAAGATTCCGTCGGAAATATCTATTTCAGCGAACTTACGGAAAAAGAAATGAAACAATTTAGTGTAGAAAAAAATCATACAATATATCTCAATGAACTCAATGACGAACAGCTTGCGGAACTCGGAGTATCTGACGAAGGTGATATAATGACTTTCAACGGAAAAGTGTGCTTCCGATTCTATATTGCAGAACTCGGCGACTATTACGACATTGATTCAAGAAAACTTTCTCTTGACCTGCTCACATGATTTCACTATAACTACAGAACGTCCGGAAAATTACTCCGGACGTTTTTTTAATAGTAAAGTGCATAACCATCAGCAGTCGAAGATTTTACAAGCTCAATCTGCTGATTTATTATATTCGGATTTTCAAGCCACTCATTCTCTCCGGCAACTCCTGCCCACATATCCGCCTGTCCGAGTTTATAAGCTCCCAGACCAATAACCAATTTTACGTTATCGGAAGTTATGCTTTCCCATTCGGACAGTGTTCGGGCAAAAGGACAGGTTTCATTCTTGAAACCGAAATATATCTGAGGTATAATATAATCACAATAACCTTTTTCTGAAGCCCATAATCTTACGTCAGCATACTGCGTGGAATAGTCCGATTCTATATTTCCCTGCGGACTTATCCCGAAAGGTATATTATATCTGTTTACTGTATCATATATTGACTTTACAAGCCTTGTACAGTTTTCCATACGCCATTCCGCAAGGTCTGTACTTCCGCTTTCCGAAAAAGCTGTACTGTCAAAATACGTTTCAGTAGTCGGATAGAAATAGTCGTCAATCTGTATTCCGTCAACGTCGTAATGAGTTATTATTTCCTCGATTCCCGAACATACAAGATTTATCGTTTCGTCGTAAGCAGGATTAAGATACCAGCGGTTGTTGACGATTTCCGCAAAATGACTTTCCGGATTTTCCGTCCACTGCTTTACTATGAAGTCTTCCGGAAGATTCTGCATCTGTTCAACCGTCTGAAGACGCAAAGGATTAATCCAAGCGTGTACCGAAAGTCCCATATCGTGAGCTTCTTCAATCATTATTTTCAGAGGGTCGTATTCGCCGTTAAGGTAAACTCCGACAGGGAAAATTTCCGATTTATAGTAAGCGTCTCCGCAAGGGTGAACGTGCAAATATATTGTATTTACATTTTCTGCCTGTGCGGACAGAAATTTTTCATGTACAGCGGAACGAAATTCAGAAGAGTTTTTACCGTACATATAGTCCTCAAAATGCATATACGGAAACCACATTCCTATCTGATAATCATAGTTTACCGGAATATAATTTCTGTCATTAATATGAAGATGTTCAATTTCCTGCATATATGAAGTAGGTTCTGTTTCCTGTCCGGAACTTCCTTTCACACTGCACGAAGTACACGCTAATATCATTATTATAAAAATTTTTTTCATCAGATTCCTCTTTCATAAACAAACAACATCACGGAAACTATAAACAACGGCAGAAATTCACGGCTATAAATTACAGTCACCGCAAGCAATATAACGGAAAATAATATTTTCACTGTTGTAAGAACGGTATTTATTGTACGTTCATAAGGTGTACCGTCCGTGAGTATGCACAATGCAGAACCTCCGTCAAGCTGTCGGTAAGGGAGCAGATTATATACAGCGGTTGCAAGATTCAGCAGACGGAAACTTCCGTCGATTCCCGAAAACAGCATAACGAAAAAAACAATCAGATTTGCACCTGCTCCGGCAAGCATTATGAAAAGCTCGTGACGTGAATTTTTTTCCGGAGTGATGATAACACCCGTACCACCGAAAACAACCGACTTCACTTTTCCACCTGTAACTGCTATTGCAAAAAGATGTCCTGTTTCGTGAATAAGGCATACCGCATAGAAATCCATAATAATATCGTTGTCTCTCAGCAGAAAAATCAGGGCGTTGAAAACAAGAAACGAAAATTTCACACTGTATTCAGTGTTCTTTATTATCAGACTTTTCAAAACAATTCAGTGATAAGGTCTATGGGATTCGGGAAAAGTTCTTTTCCGGAAAATACCATATCGTTTAGTTTTCTGAAAATATCCCCTCCTATTTCCGGATAGAAAGCGTTAAGTCCGAATATAAGCACGGCTGTTATAATACACACTACCATCTGCATTGCAGGAACGTCATCAGCCTTGCGTTTGGAACGGCGGTCATATTTTTCAAGAAGTTCTTCTGTATTGTCTTCACATTCGTCTGCAATATCCACAATTTCTATATCTTCATTTACCTCTGCTGTTTTTTCTGTTTCCATATTATCACTCCTTTTTTCAATGTATATTCAATGTTGTCCGAAAAAATTACTGTTTTTTATGCAATAAAAAAATCCGACAGGTTTTATAACCTGCCGGAATATAAATACAATTATTTTGAATCAGCGTATACCGCCCTTTGTGTAGAAGTTATTCTGAATAATAAGCGAACAGCCACCAAGGAAATTATTTTTTCCCTCAAGTCTGCTGAGTACCACTCTGTCGGCAATTTCGTCACTGATAATGCGTCCCATTTCCTTCTTGACATAATCAAACTGCTTTTCAGTAAGTCCGAAATTATGAAGGACTATCTTTTTAGCAAAATGACTTATTGAAAGGTTATTTATAAGTACAGCATACTTTGCAATGATACTATCAACAACATTTTTAACAGATTCCTCACCTCTCACAAGTGCCATAAAAACATTATTTGTATCAATATTAGACTTGTCGCCGTCTGTAAGCTCGTACAATACAGGAGTTTTTTCTTTGGAATATATTTCATATAAATCACCGAGAATAGCCTGTTTTGACAACTCTGCCTTTACAGAACCGTTAGGATAACCGTCAAAAGATTTACCGTTAGGAACGACTATATACTTTTCGATTGTGGAAGTATAAGATATGTAATCACTTGAAAGCTCATTCTTGTTTACGATAGCAAGGTTAATCTGATTGCCACAGCATATGAAAGCCTGATTTGTCTGATAGCCGTTCTGAGTTCTGAAATCATTATTTGCAAGTGCCATAAGACCTATCGCATTTCCGCATTGGACATCAACGTCAAGACCTGATTTTAACTTGTCAATGAAGTTGCTGAAATCAAGAATACCGTCTTTATAAAAAATCTTAAGTTTACCCCACATTGACGGCACAACACCAACACCAAGTCCGAGAATCTTATCTTTTGTAAGACAACTGTTGTTAATCATTTCGTTGCTTGCTTTGATTATGTAGTTTATAATATCCTTGCTTGTTGTTCTTTCGTCAATAAGCATACCGGACTTGTCGAGAATATCAGAATTGAGATTTGTAAGACCGACAGTCACTTCTTTTTCGTCAACAGTAGCACCGAGTGCGAAACGACTATTTACATTTATATCAATGAGAATCTTTCTTCTGCCTTTCTGAAGTTTCTCCATATTTACCGGAGCTTCACCGATTTCAGTCAGGACATCTTCTTCAATCATTTCATTGGTAATAATCGTAACCGCCGCACGAGTAATTTCGAGTTCACTCGCAACGTCAACCCTTGAAATAGGTCCTGACTCACGGATTACTCTCAGAATCTGCATTCTGTTTCGTCTCTTCAAATCAAGTTTGCTTATGCCTCTTTTTTCCATAGTATAAAATCCAATCCTTTCTTGATAAAAATATAATAATCAGCAGTATTATTTGTATCAAATGAATCTGCTGTAACTTATCAAAAATTCGTAGAGTGATGTGTATTAATTATAACACATATTTACTAAAATTCAAACATTTTTTTGTAAAAAATATTAAAATCAGCATTTTTTACAAACTTAATGGAGTAAATTTGTTAATTTTTCCGTAAAATTTACCACTATTGGTAAAGTAAGTACAGAGAGAATAGTTCCGGCGGCGAAAATCTCCGACGCATACACTGAATTTTTATTGTATTTCAGACAGAACAGAGTACACATTGCGGCAGGCGGTGATGCAACTGCAACTATTACAGTCATACGGACTTTTTCGTCTATTCCGAAAGGTGACATTACAAGTGCAAGTGCAAGCGGTATAATCAACAGCTTTACAAGACATATGAAATATACACGCACATTTTTAAGTAACTTCGGTACATTAGTTGCAGAGATGGTCACGCCCGATACTATCATAGCCATAGGAGTATTTATTTCCTTTATGAAATTCAAAGCACTTTCGGGAACAGACAGAATATTTGAAACGATTTCCGGTACTTCTTTAATCATTCCACGCAGGAAAAACGATATTATTCCAAGTACAATGGCGATTATCGTCGGCGAGTAGAAAACTTTTACAACCTGTTTCATATCTTTTTCGCCGGAAATAGTTATTACACCGTGAGTCCAGATAACGAGGTTAAAGACAGTTATGAAAGCGGTAAGGTAAAAAACACCCTCGTCACCGAAAAGTGCTGACATAAGCGGTATACCCATGAAAGCACAGTTTGAGTAGATAGCGGAAAATCTTTCGACTTCCGTGTGCCTGTCTTCTTTTTTGCGAATGAAAAGATACGCAACCGCAATCATTACCGCAAATGCAAGTACGGAAAACGCAAACGTAAGCAGAAGATTTTTCACAAGGCGTGCCTCATAGTCTTTCTGATATGACATGAAGATGACTACAGGATTCACGACCTGCAATACAAACTGCGACAGTTCCTTATTTGTGTTACTGCTTATAAGTCTGAGTTTTGCACAGAGTACACCGACCATTATAAGTATAAGCATAATAATGGTCTGATTCAGGATAGTCTGAGCCATATAAACCCCTCCAGTATTAAAAAATTTACATAAGATATTTTATCACAAAATTTTCCTGCCGTCAAGTTGTACGAAATTACTATTGATTTCAAATGAAAAAAGTTGTATAATATTTCTATAATAAAAAAAGGAGTGGATAAAATTTTGAATCAATCGGCAGAAATACTTGACGTTCTGGAAAAAGCCGGTTTTGAAGCCTATATTGTAGGCGGTTGTGTACGTGATACACTTATGAAAAGACCTTTTGACGATACCGATATAACTACAAACGCACTTCCCGAACAGATTATAGAAGTTTTCAGAGAATATAAAACCGTTCCCACAGGAATAAAACACGGTACTGTAACGGTAATTTCCGGCGGTATATCATACGAAATAACAACTTACCGCATTGACGGTGAATACACTGATTCACGCCGTCCGGACAGCGTTGAGTTTACCGCAAACTTACGTGAAGACCTTGCAAGGAGAGACTTCACTATAAATGCAATCGCAATGAACTCAAAAGGTGAAATTTCCGACTATTTCGGCGGTGCAGAAGATATAAGGAAAAAAATAATAAGATGTGTGGGCAGTCCCGAAAAACGTTTCACAGAAGATGCACTCAGAATTATGCGTGCAATAAGATTTTCCGCACAACTCGGCTTTGAAATAGAAACGGAAACCGCAAAGGCGATTCACCAAATGAAAAACCGTCTGAAAAACATCTCAAAAGAACGCATTATTCAGGAACTCGACAAACTGATTTGCGGAAAAAACTGTCTCAATGTGCTTATTGAGTACAGTGACGTTATAGCAACTATTATTCCCGAATTTGAAAATTGCATAGGTTTTGAACAGCATTCACCATACCACAAGTACACCGTATGGGAACATATTGCACGTGCTGTAAACTCTGCACCGTCCGACAATGTGAAAATGCGTCGTGCATTGCTTTTCCACGATATAGCAAAACCTCTTTGTGCAAAATTTGACGAAACAGGAAGAGGGCATTTCAAAAAACACGCTGAAATCGGTGCGGAAATGACACGGGATATTATGAAACGTTTGAAATATGATAACGATTCAATAGATTATTCAACAATACTGATTGCACATCACAGTGAAAAAATATTCACGAAAACTGAAATTAAAAAAATGATGTCGGCTATCGGTGACGTACTTTTCTTTGAACTCATGGAAATGAAAAAATGCGACAATTCCGCTAAAAACGATTTTGTACGTGAAGAAAATATACAGCTTGACGAAAATATCAGAACAGCGGAAAAAATCATTGAAAACAACGAATGTCGCAGTCTTCATATGCTTGACGTAAACGGAAACGACCTTGTAAAAAACGGTCTGAAAGGTGCGGAAATCGGAAGTACCTTAAAAAATTTGCTTAATCTTGTCATTGAGGAAAAACTTCCCAATGAACATGAGATATTATTAAACTATATTAAAAACAGAGGTGTATAAAAATGATTGGACACATTCATTCAACGGAAAGTTTCGGGACAGTTGACGGTCCCGGAGTAAGATTTGTAGTATTTTTTCAGGGCTGTCCGCTCCGTTGCAAGTACTGTCACAACCCTGATACGTGGGAGTTTGGAAAAGGTCATGAAATGACTGCTGAAGAAATTATGAAAGAATATGACTCATACAAGGAATTTTTCAAATCAGGCGGTATCACTGCAACAGGCGGTGAACCTCTTGCTCAACCGGAGTTTTTAGCGGAACTTTTCGCACTTGCAAAATCAAAAGGTATTCACACTTGTCTTGATACTTCGGCAGGTGTATATAATCCGGAAGAACACTCAAAAATTGACGAGGCTTTAAAATATACCGACCTCGTAATGCTTGACATAAAACACATAGACCCTATAGAACATAAAAAACTCACAGGTCTTGACAACAAAAATATTCTCGCATTTGCTGAACATCTCAGAGACCTTAAAATTCCGGTATGGATAAGACACGTTGTAGTCCCTGAAATAACAGACGACGATGACGAACTTTTCAGACTGGGCGAATATCTTGCAACACTCACAAACTTAAAGGCACTTGATGTACTTGCATATCACGATATGGCGAAACCAAAATATGCTGAACTCGGTATTGAATATCCTCTCGGAGACACTCCCCCTCTTCCGAAAGAAAGGGCAGTACACGCAAGACAAGTAATCATAAAGGGTATAAAAGCAGGTCTCAAAGGCGAACACCATTCATAATATTTGATTTTTTCACGTGTATAAATTACCGCCGAGCTGTCCAAAATATTATCGGAGGTGTTATACGTGAAAAAAAATGTATTAACAGAAAACAAAATAAAAGGTTCAAAAGGCTTTTACGTGGCACTCGGAATAAGTGCCGTGATGATTGGTGCAGCGTGCCTTTTTGCCTACGGTGAGGGCGAAAAAATTACGGAAAGTCACCTGAATGCCGGAATAAACTCGCCTGATACCGCTGTTGACAAAAAGTACAATAACGTCCCGAAATCAACTACTACTGCTTACGTTGTCGCACAGATTCCCACAACAACGGAACCGGTGATTACTACAGCTGTACAGGTACAGGCGGAAACTATTCCGATTGAGGAAATAATTATCGAAACTCCGGAAGAGGAATTTAATGAAGTAGTTGCCGATATTGACCCGATTGAAGAAGTAATCGCTCCGGAAGATGATTCTGTGGAAACGGTTTCCCCGAAACTCGATAACGTAAAACCACCGCTTGCGGACATTTCAAATGTTCTTACTGATTTCAGCGGTACAGAACTCGTAAAGAACGAAACAACAGGTTCGTGGCAGACCCACAACGGTACAGACTTCTCAGCGGAAGCAGGGTCGGAAGTTTACGCAATCTCCAACGGTGAAGTAACTTCCGTCAAAAAAGATGCCCTGTGGGGAATTACAGTAACAGTCGACCACCACAACGGCTTTATCTCAAAATACTGCAATCTTGCGGAAGATTTGTCGGTACAGGAGGGCGATAATCTTGTAAGCGGAGACGTTATCGGTCTTGTCGGTCAGACTGCTGATATAGAAAGTGCACTCGAGCCTCACCTTCACTTTGAAATCACTCACAACAGCACTTTTACCGACCCTATGAGTATAATCAGATAACACTGTAACGGACGTATAAATTTTTTATATGTCCGTTTTTTGCTTGACATAAACTTCCGTTTGTGATACAATACTGTTAAATTAACTTTTTACGGAGGTTCAGTATATGCGTTTTTGCGGATTTTGCGGAAAGGAACTTCCCGACGGTACACAATGTGACTGCTCTGAAAGCATAAAGGCACGTTCTCGTCCGAAACAGGCTGTAAAAGAAATAAAAGCAGTTGCCGTTGCAAATAAACGACAGCTTATTATTGGTGCTGTCTGCATAGCCGTTATTATAATAGCTTTATTAAAAATCATTGTATTTATGTTCAGCGGTGGGACTGATGAGCCTGTTGTACGCAGTACAAAACCCGAATATGAAAAACCGATTACAGATTTCGTGAGTGCTTACAACCGTAACAACTCCGAAAAAATGATGAAAATTATGTTACCGAGTGATTATATAGACCAGTTGAAACACGATTCCGGCAGTGCGGACGACTGGAAAAACTATATAAATACTCTCAATGACGGTCTTGAAAAGGAAAAAGATACCCTTGAACTTGATTACGGAAAAAATATAAAACTCTACGCTGAACTTCTCGACAGAAAAGAACTAAACAATTCAGAAACGGCAGAAATCAGAAAAATTTATGAAAAGGATTTCGGAGCAAGAAGTATAAAATCAGCTTACAAAATAAAAGTGGAATTTCGCACGGAGGGTGCTGAAGATTACGATATAAATAAATACTGGATTTACGTTGTTGAGGTGCGTGGTGACGGCTGGCTACTATGTCCGGAGGGTGACGGTTACAACCCTGGTATATACATAGGTCTTGAATAAAAGATTTTTTCCCTGTTATATAACAGGGAATTATTTTTACAGCAATATGAAAATTTTTTCCTCAAACCTATTGAAATGTAAGTTTCAATATGATATAATAAATTGTAAGTGTGCCTGACGGCACTAATATTATCATGAAAAGAGGAAAATAATAATGCCTGCTAATATTGTTGTAGGAACTCAGTGGGGCGACGAGGGTAAAGGTAAAGTAATTGATATTCTTGCTTCCCGTGCTGATGTAGTTGTACGTTCACAGGGCGGTAACAATGCCGGTCATACTGTTGTAAACAACGGTGAGGTCTACAAACTCCACCTTATTCCGTCCGGTATTCTCTACCCGAATACTCTCTGCCTTATCGGTGCTGGTGTTGTTCTCGACCCAAAGGACTTTATAGGCGAACTCGACAGCCTCGCAGAAAGAGGTATTCAGACAGAAGGTCATCTCAAAGTTGACCCCCGTGCACATATCGTTATGCCGTGGCACATTGCACTTGACGGTCTTTCAGAGGCTTTCAGAGGCGGTAAAGATATCGGCACTACAAAACGTGGTATCGGTCCTACTTATATGGATAAATACGAAAGATGCGGTATCAGAATGTTTGACCTTGTTCACCCTGAACTCCTTGCAGAAAAAATTCAGGCTACAGGCAAACTCAAAAACAAAATAATTACAGAAGTTTACGGCGGTGAACCATTCGACCTTGATGCCGTTACTGCTGAGTATACAGAGTACGGAAAGAGACTTATTCCATATATGGACGACGTTTCTGTACTTACTTTCAATGCTTCCAAAGCCGGAAAAAATATAATGTTTGAGGGTGCACAGGCTACACTTCTTGATATTGATTTCGGCACATATCCTTATGTAACTTCTTCACACCCGCTTTCTGCAGGTGTATGTATAGGAACAGGAATAGGTCCTAAGGAAATCACAAACATAATCGGCGTTGCAAAGGCTTATACAACACGTGTCGGAAAAGGACCTTTCCCGACTGAACTTGACGACGAAACAGGCGACCAGATTAGAAACGTCGGCGGAGAATTTGGCACTACTACCGGCAGACCAAGACGTACAGGCTGGTTTGATGCTGTTATAGTACGTCATTCTGTAAGAGTAAACGGTCTTGACAGTCTCGCCATAAATAAACTTGACACTCTTTCCGGTCTCGACACTCTTAAAATCTGCGTTGCTTACAAGAAACCCGACGGCTCTGTTACTGAAAACTTCCCTCCTGCTCTCGAAGAACTCGACGGCTGTACTCCTGTATATGAAGAATTTGAGGGATTCACAGAAGATATTTCAAAGTGCAGAAGTTTTGAAGAACTCCCCGAAAACTGCAAAAAATACATCGCACGCCTTGAAGAACTCGTCGGCTGTCACGTAAGTATGGTCGGCGTAGGTCCTGACAGAAGTCAGGTTATCGAAAGATAATTATTTCTTAAAACTTAACGTGAAAAAAGGTGATTTTATGCCCGATGATAATTATGCTCCTGTTCTGGAAGATATAGAATATACAGCAAATACTCAGAAAAAAGGCGCTCCGACCGGTGTTGACACGCTCGTCCTTGACAGTATGGAAACAAATTACAATCCTGCTCTTGACCGCAAAAAAGGTGCTCCGACTGGTGTTGACACGCTTGTCCTTGACAGTATGGACAATAATTACAACGCTTTCACTGACCACAGAAAAGGCAATCCGACAGGAGTTTCCGCACCTGTACTGGACGATATTGATTCTTTCGGACTGTCTTCATCTGAAACAAAAAATACTACAGAATCAGCTTCCGGAAAACTCATTCTCAGCGACGAAGAAATAATCTCCGGTCTTACTCCTGAACTCAGAACAATATACGATAATCTTTCAGACGAACAACAACAGAAAGTACTGAATATGCGTCGTGAGCAACTGGGAGCAGAAGCACCGGCTCCGGAAATCACTGCTCCTGTACTGGACGAGGAAAATTATACTCCGCCTCCACAGGAAGAAAAGAAAAATACTCCGCCTCTCGAACCTGTAGAAGCTCCCATTCTCGATGAAGAACCTGAATTACCGAAATTTGTTCCGAAATACGTTGACGAAGATGTTGAACGTGCAAAACGTGAGGGTGCTAAACAGGCTGTATCATCGCAGTTGCAGTCGAATCAGAAAAATTCAAAGGAAAGCCTGCGAATGATGCTTGAACTCAAAGAACAGCAGAAAGCTCAGCTTGCTGAAAAAGGCTTTATGATTACAATAGTAATCGCTGTTATAGGTATAGTCGGTGCAGTAGCTTTTTATCTGCTGTACGGTGGAAAACTCGGTCTTGACTACAAAGATTCTCTCAGCGGTGCAGGAAACACTATAAAAAATTCGGCTATGTATATCGCTTTTGCAAGTGCTTTAGGCTCGCTGACTCTTATTACAGGTATGAACGGTTTCAAATCACTTGCGACGTTTATATTTGTCGTGTGCGGAATAATACAGGTTTTCCCTGGACTTGCAATGATACCTCAACACAACGGAAGTCTCGCACTTGCGGGAATACTCTATGCTGTATCAATCGGCTGTACTATCGCTGTGATTGTAATGCTCTCGGCAAGTGAAGCTGTAGGACTTTATTTCAAAAGAAAAAAATAACATAAAAGGCGTATGTCACAAACATACGCCTGTTTTTATTTTTCAGTTGTAAAACTTATTTCATTGCCGTTGCTTACCGCTGTAATCCTGCCGTTGTAACAGGTCGCATAATACTGCACTTTGTATTTTTCAAGAAGATTTTTCGTATTGTTGGAAAATTCTTCTTCTGAAGTACAGGCAACAGCATATTCCGGACAGACTTTACTGATAAATTCTTCTGAATTGTCAAGTTTACGTGCGTGATACGGAACTTTCAGCAGATTGCATTTTCCCACGTCCATAATCTCCGATAATCTCTGTTCCATAGCATCACCTGTAAACAACATTGTTGTATCATGGTAGACTGCTTTCGTAACAAGCGAAAAATCATTGTCATTATCTTCACCGTAAAAATCTTTCTGAGGTGCATAGACTGTATAATCAACGCCGTCAAGTGTGAAAGAAATATCTTCCGTCAAAAGAACAGGAGTTATATTCTTTGTTTCAAGTGCCTTATGATACTTTTCCATTTCGGGACTTTCTTCTTCATAGTCAGGAGCAAGGACATTTTTCACTTCAATGTTGTTTATAACTTTTGCAACACCGCCCACATGGTCTTTGTCATAATGCGTTACTATCAGATAATCAACGCTTTCTATTCCGTTTTCCTCAAGGAGACTGATTATTTCCTTGCCGTCACCTTTTTCACCACAGTCAATAACTACAGTGCCGTTTTCAGTTCTTAAAACCATACTGTCGGCTTTTCCGACATCAAGAAAATCTATTGTAAAATCAGGATATATTTCCTTTTTACCGCACGAACACAACGACATCAGAACAATCATTATCAGAACAATTTTTTTCATTGAAAACGCCACCTTTCATTACAGATTATAATATTGTTATCTTTAAATAACATTGAAATTATTTTCGGAAAATATTTTTTGTACAGATGAATAAAAATAAAACCGGATTTTTCTGTCAATCCGGCATTTTTTACAAAAGTTTCCATACCCCCTTGACATTTCCGACATTATGTACTATAATAATATAATGTATCAATATGGGGTAAAGTCCCTGTTATCATGTTATTATATCACACTGAAACAGACTTGTCAAGAGTTTACGGAAAAATTTTTTATTCTGTGTGATATTCCATACATCAATAAACGACCTGTCCGCCTATATCGCTATTATATATCTCCGGACAGGTTTGAATATGCAAAAATAAGGAGGTTCCGCCTATGGTGAATGTTACACCTAAGCAACTGGGAAAGAATGTCAGAATGAGCTTCAGTAAAATCACTGAGCCACTCGAAATGCCAAACCTTATTGAAGTTCAGAAGAACTCGTATAAATGGTTCAGGGAAGAGGGTCTCCGTGAAGTTTTCCGTGATATGACCGACATTACTGACTATAACGGTAATCTTGTACTCAGTTTCAAGGATTACAGATTTGATACCGAACCCAAATACACTCTCGCAGAATGTAAGTCCAGAGGTGCTACCTATCAGGTGGCTATGAGGGCAACTGCTAATCTTTTCAACAAAGAAACCGGCTCAGTCAGTGAAAGTGAAATCTATATGGGTGATTTCCCACTCATGACCGACAGCGGAACTTTCGTTATAAACGGTGCGGAGCGTGTTATTGTTTCACAGCTTGTACGTTCTCCCGGTGTTTACTATGCCTTTGAAAAAGACAAGACCGGTAAAGACCTTTTCAGCACAACAGTTATCCCTAACAGAGGTGCGTGGCTTGAATACGAAATGGACTCAAACGATGTTGTCTATGTACGTATCGACAAAAACAGAAAAATCCCGATTACTACTTTTATCAGAGCATTAGGTATCGGCTCTGACGAGGAAATATATAAAATGTTCGGTGAAGATGACCGTCTCAAACAGACTATTCTTCAGAAAGACGGCACTAAAAATAATTCCGATGCTCTCATAGACGTTTACAAGAAACTCCGTCCGGGTGAACCTCCTACAGTTGAAAGTGCTATAACTCACCTTAACAATCTTTTCTTTGACGCAAAAAGATATGACCTCTGCCGTTTCGGACGTTACAAGTATAACAAGAAACTCGGCATTGCTTCTCGTCTTGCCGGACACACTCTTGCTGAACCAGTAATTAATCCCATGACAGGCGAAATTATGGCTGATGCCGGTGAAATAATTTCTTACGACAAGGCTTGCGAAATTGAACAGGCTGGCGTCTATCACGCTTTCGTAAACGTTGAAGTAAAGGAATATTTCAAGAACGACAGAGACGAAACAGAAATCCGTATGGTCGAAAAAGTCGCAAAGATTATCGGTAACGGTATGGTTGATATAAAGCAATATATCAATTTCGACGCTGAAAAATACGGCGTAAATGAAAAAGTTTCTTTCAAGGTTCTCCGTGAAATTCTCGAAACTTCCGCTGACGATGACGAAATCGAAGAAAACGTAAAAAAACGTGCCGACGAACTCGTTCCGAAGCATATTATTCTTGACGATATTTTCGCAACTATCAGCTACTTCCTCAACCTCTGCGAAGGTGTCGGCACTGTTGACGATATTGACCACCTCGGAAACAGGCGTATCCGTTCAGTAGGCGAACTTCTTCAGAATCAATTCAGAATCGGTTACGCAAGAATGGAACGCAGTATCCGTGAAAGAATGAATATTCAGACTCAGGATACAAGCACACTTACTCCTCAGTCTCTTATAAATATCAGACCTATTTCTTCCGCTATGAAAGAATTTTTCTGTTCCTCACCTCTTTCTCAGTTTATGGACCAGAACAACCCTCTTTCTGAACTTACTCACAAAAGACGTTTATCAGCACTTGGTCCTGGTGGTCTCTCAAGAGACAGAGCCGGATTTGAAGTGCGTGACGTTCACTACAGTCACTACGGAAGAATGTGTCCTATCGAAACCCCTGAAGGTCCTAACATCGGACTTATTTCCTACCTTGCAACTTTCGCAAGAATAAACGACTACGGATTTATTGAAGCTCCTTACAGACGTGTTGACAAGGAAACAGGCATTGTTACAAATGAAGTTATCTATATGACAGCCGATGTTGAAGACAATTATATCGTTGCTCAGGCTAACGAACCGCTTACAGAAGACGGAAAACTCAAACGTCCACGTGTCAATGCACGTTACCGTGACCAGATTCTTGAGTGTGAACGTGAAAAAGTTGATTTTATGGACGTTTCACCGAAAATGGTTGTTTCCGTTGCAACTTCAATGATTCCTTTCCTTGAAAACGACGACGCAAATCGTGCGTTAATGGGTTCAAATATGCAGAAACAAGCCGTACCGCTTCTTAGAACAGAAAGACCTTTCGTTGGTACTGGTATGGAATACAAGGCTGCTGTTGACTCCGGTGTTTGTATCGTTGCTGAATATGACGGAAGAATTTCATATGTTGATGCTAACAGAATCCATATGATTGACAGTACCGGCATTGAACACAAATACGAACTCACAAAGTTTAAACGTTCCAACCAAGGTACTTGCGTAAATCAGAAACCTATCGTCTCAGTCGGTGAGGAAGTCAAAAAAGGTCAGGTACTTGCTGACGGTCCTGCTACTGCTGACGGTGAAATTTCCCTCGGTAAAAACGCCCTTATCGGTTTCATGACGTGGGAGGGTTACAACTACGAAGATGCTGTACTCCTCAACGAAAGACTTGTCCGTGAAGACGTGTTTACATCTGTTCATATTGAAGAATACGAAATTGAATGTCGTGATACAAAACTCGGTCCTGAGGAAATCACAAGAGATATTCCAAACGTTGGTGACGACGCTCTCGCAAACCTCGATGAAAACGGTATTATCCGTATCGGTTCGGAAGTCAACTCCGGCGACATTCTCGTCGGTAAGGTCACACCTAAGGGCGAAACTGAGCTGACTGCTGAAGAACGTCTGCTCCGTGCTATTTTCGGTGAAAAAGCCCGTGAAGTACGTGACAATTCCCTCAAAGTTCCGCACGGTGCGTCAGGCGTTATTGTGGACGTAAAGGTATTCACAAGGGAAAACTGCGACGAACTCAGTGCAGGCGTTAATATGCGTGTAATCTGCTACATTGCACAGAAAAGAAAAATTACTGTCGGCGACAAAATGGCTGGTCGTCACGGTAACAAGGGTGTTGTTTCACGTATTCTTCCGGAAGAAGATATGCCTTTCCTCCCCGACGGTACTCCGCTTGACATTGTGCTGAATCCTCTCGGCGTTCCCTCACGTATGAATATCGGTCAGGTTCTCGAAGTACATCTCGGTATGGCTTGTAAGGCTCTCGGCTGGCACATTATGACACCTGTTTTCGACGGCGCACACGAAGATGATATTCGTGCTTGTTTCCGTGAAGCTAACGAAAAAAATAAAAATCATCGTGATGATATGTTTGAAATCAACGCTATGGACAAAGTTATAAACCCGAAAGCCCTCGAAATGAACGAAGACGGTAAGTTTACACTTTATGACGGAAGAACAGGCGAAAAATTTGACAACCGTGTAACTGTCGGTTATATGTACTACCTCAAACTTCACCACCTCGTTGACGATAAGATTCACGCACGTTCTGTAGGTCCTTACGCTCTCGTAACGCAACAGCCTCTCGGTGGTAAAGCACAATTCGGCGGTCAACGTTTCGGTGAAATGGAAGTATGGGCTTTGGAAGCATACGGTGCAGCATACACACTTCAGGAAATCCTCACCGTAAAATCCGACGACACTCAGGGTCGTGTAAACACTTACGAAGCTATTGTAAAGGGGCAGAATGTTCCGTCTCCTGGCATTCCGGAAGCATTCAAGGTTCTTATAAAGGAAATGCAGTCCCTTTGTCTTGACGTTAAGGTGCTTGACATTAATCAGGACGAAATAGACCTGAAACAGAATTTTGACGACGATGACCCGATTCAGTCCCGTGATACTTCATTCTCTGAGGAAAAAACTGCCGACAATACAGACTATTCTGATGACGACATAAGAGGTGAAGGCTTCAATTTAGACGACGATGAAATCAGCGAAGAAGATGATTCTGATGATTACACCAACGATGAATTTGCATTCGACGACGAAGATGATGACGAACTTGTTATTGAGGACGACAATGACCTTTTTGACAGTTTTGACATTGACGACTCCTCCAATGAGGAATAATATTAATCCGTATCATAAATCCGTTTACAGAACTGTCGGAAAAGACAGTTCTGTATTCCCTTTATTTTGCAGGAGGTAGCAGTTTGGAATTTAATACTTTTGAATCAATAAAAATCGGTCTCGCTTCACCTGAACAAATCAGAAGCTGGTCTTACGGAATCGTTGAAAGACCTGAAACCATTAACTACAGAACCCAGAAACCTGAACGTGACGGTCTTTTCTGTGAAAGAATATTCGGACCTACAAAGGACTGGGAATGTCACTGCGGTAAATTCAAGAAAATCCGTTTTAAAGGAAAAGTGTGCGACCGTTGCGGTGTTGAAGTCACAAGGGCAAGAGTACGTCGTGAAAGAATGGGACACATTGAACTCGCCGCACCTGTCTCACATATATGGTACTTCAAAGGCACACCGTCAAGAATCGGACAGGTACTCGAAATTTCACAGAAAAGACTTGAAGAAGTCCTTTACTTCACAAAATATATAGTTACCGATCCCGGAAGCACGGAACTTGTAAAAAAACAAATGCTTTCAGAAAAAGAATATCTCTCCTATCTCGAAAAGTACGGAGACGATTTCAAAGCTGAAATGGGTGCGGAAGCTATAAAGAAACTCCTTAACGAATACGACCCGAAAAGATATGATTCCCTGAAAAACCGTCTCGTTGAAATGGGAAAAATCTATCTCGGCACGAAAAAAGTCCACTGTACAAACAACCCTACAGAATGTACCTGTGAAGAATGTATGAAATTCGCCGGACTTGTTGATATTGACTGGAAAAACAATATTGAGCTTGTTGCCAACGACCTCAAAACTGAACTTATAGGACTTCCGTCAGGTCAGAAAAAAGTAAAGATTCTTAAAAGACTTCAGATTATTGAGGCTTTCCGTCTTTCCGGAAACAAGCCGGAGTGGATGATTCTTGATGCTGTTCCGGTAATTCCGCCCGACCTCCGCCCGATGATTATGCTTGACGGCGGACGTTATGCGACTTCCGACCTTAACGATCTCTACAGACGTGTTATAAACAGAAATAACCGTCTCAAAAGAATGCTTGAACTCGATGCTCCCGACATCATTGTAAGAAACGAAAAAAGAATGTTACAGGAAGCTGTTGACGCTCTTATTGACAACGGCAGACACGGCAGACCTGTTACAGGTCCTAACAACAGGGCTTTGAAGTCACTTTCCGATATGCTTAAAGGTAAACAGGGACGTTTCCGTCAGAATCTTCTCGGTAAACGTGTTGACTACTCCGGACGTTCTGTTATCGTTGTAGGTCCTGAGCTTAAAATGTATCAGTGCGGACTTCCTAAAGAAATGGCTCTCGAACTCTTCAAACCGTTTGTACTGAAAAGACTTGTTGACAAAAAAGCAATAGCAAATATAAAGAGTGCAAGAAAACTCATTGACCGTGCTGACAACAAAGTATGGGACGCTCTTGAAGATGTAATCAAAGACCACCCAGTTATGCTTAACCGTGCGCCTACACTTCACCGTCTCGGCATTCAGGCTTTTGAACCGATTCTCGTTGAGGGTCGTGCAATAAAACTCCACCCCCTTGTATGTTCCGCATTTAATGCCGACTTTGACGGCGACCAGATGGCTGTACATCTTCCATTATCCGCAGAGGCTCAGGCAGAGGCACGTTTCCTCATGCTCGCCGCAAATAACCTCCTCAAGCCCTCGGACGGTAAACCAGTTGCTGTACCGTCACAGGATATGGTGCTTGGCTCATACTATCTTACTATGGATAAACCTGGTGACATTGGTGAGGGAAAAGTATTCCGTGATGTCAACGAAGCCCTCATGGCTTACAATGAACACGACGTATCACTTCACGCAAATATCAAGGTTAAAATCACAAAGGACATCGGCGACAAGAAAGTTTCAAAAATTATCGACGCTACTGTCGGAAGACTTATCTTCAATGAAAATATTCCGCAGAATCTCGGATATGTTGACAGAACAAATTCCGACAAACAGTTTGACCTTGAAATTGCGTTCCTTGTCGGCAAGAAACAGCTTTCCGATATTATTGAACGTTGTATAAAAATTCACGGCACAACAACAACTTCTGAAGTTCTCGACAGAATAAAGTCTCTTGGTTACAAGTATTCAACAAGGGCAGCACTTACCGTTGCAGTATGTGACGCTTCAATTCCTCCTGAAAAGAAAGCCATACTCGCAAACGCTGATGCAGAAGTTGAACAGATTACCAGTGAATATGAGTACGGTTATATTTCGGCTCAGGAAAAAACAAAGAAAATTATCTCACTCTGGACTAACACGACTGACGAAGTTACAAAGAAACTTAAAGAGAATTTTGACCGCTACAATCCTATATGGATGATGGCTGACTCAGGTGCGAGAGGTTCTATTTCACAGATTCGTCAGCTTGCCGGAATGCGTGGACTTATCGCTAATACTTCCGGTACGGTTATTGAAATCCCTATCCGTGCAAATTACCGTGAGGGTCTTAATATCCTCGAATACTTCATAGCTTCGAGAGGTGCAAGAAAAGGTCTTGCTGATACGGCTCTCCGAACCGCTGACTCAGGTTATCTTACACGTCGTCTCGTTGACGTTTCACAGGACGTTATTATCCGTGAGGAAGACTGCGGAACTACTGAGGGTATAGAAGTTTACGAAATCAGAAACGGAAACGAAATAGTTGAACCTTTTGCAGAACGTCTTGTAGGCAGATACCTTTCGGAAGACCTCAGGGACGAATCCGGCGAACTTATCGTTTCACGCAATAAACTTATCACAGATGCTGACGCAAACAAAATTATTGATGCTGGTGTTGAAAAAATCAAAATTCGCTCCGTTCTCGAATGCAGAGCAAGAACAGGTGTTTGTGCTAAGTGCTATGGTGCTAACCTCGCAAATAATAATATTGTTGCAGTCGGTGAAGCTGTAGGTGTTATCGCCGCTCAGTCAATTGGTGAACCTGGTACACAGCTTACTATGAGAACTTTCCATACCGGTGGTGTTGCTTCCGCTGACGCTGAAGATATTACACAGGGTCTCCCACGTGTTGAAGAACTTTTTGAAAGCAGACGTCCTAAGGGTGCGGCTATCCTTTCAAGAATTTCCGGTACAATCCACATTGAAGAAATAAAAACAACTCAGAATATTATCGTCACCAACTCCGAAACAGGCGAAACTGAAAACTATATGATTCCTTACAATCTCAAAGTAAGAGTTTCTGAGGGTGACAAGATTGAAAAAGGTACTCGTCTTACCGAAGGTAACAGTTACCCGACCGATATTCTTAATATACTCGGCACTCAGGCTGTACAGAACTACATTATCGAAGAAGTACAGAAAGTTTATCGTTTGCAGGGTGTTGACATCAACGACAAACATATTGAAGTTATCGTAAGACAAATGCTCCGCAAAATCAAGGTTGAGGAAACAGGAAGCAGTTATCTCCTGCCCGGCAATTTCATTGACAGAAAAGAAATCGAAATTATCAACAGTGAAATTCAGGCTCGTATCGATGCAGGTGAATATGACCTCCAGCTTGTTCAGACAAGTCCCGTACTTCAGGGTATCACAAAGGCTTCTTCCAACTCCGACAGCTTTATGGCAGCCGCATCATTCCAGGAAACAACAAAGGCTCTCACAGACGCTGCTATCAGAGGAAAAAGCGACAGACTTCTCGGTCTCAAAGAAAACGTTATTATCGGTAAACTTATTCCTGCCGGTACTGGTATGGACTGTTATAGTCACGTAAAGGTTGTTAAAAACGAATCATACGTTGAACATAACACAACTCCGATTAATCCGATAGTCTGAAAAATATAAAATATAAGTCCGGAAGATATTTACTTCCGGACTTTTTTTATTTACTCAGAAATGCTATTTTCATATCTGCAATAGGAGAATATAAAGTCTTGACCGCATAATTTCCGACTATATGACATTTTTCTGTTTTCCGAACTGTTTTTTTGTCATATTCATGGTAGTAACTATATGCCAAATAAAAATCCTTGTCTTTTTTGTCCTCGGGAATCGGAAACCATACAAGTATTCTTGAAGTTTTTTCGTCAATACCGTATGCCTTTGAAACTATTTCATATTCACTGTCTATCCAGTCGATTTCGGATTCAGGAATTTCATAAAAACCTTTTTTCATTTCACCATCGACTTTTTCGTGTGGTACATAGTACAATAATTCACCGTAATTTTTCAGATTATATTCCCTGCATTCGTTGTCACGTTCTCTGAATTTTAGTACACGATAATTTATAATAAATGGTGCATAATATTCAATATCATAATATTCTTCTTTCATGAAATCGTCAAGTATTTCCTGCGACGAAAAAGAATAAAATGTACAATCGGTAATATTACGTCTTAAAAATTCAAAAACAGGTAATTCCTCCAAATCTGTATTAACGCAATAAATATCAAGAATATCTCTGCCGTCAAGCATTTCCGCAAGACTTGATTTACTACCGGCTTTATAACGTGATTTACGCATTGTGTCCGTAGAGAAATGATATTCAAAATCTGTCGGCATATCGGCTTTTATCATATCAATAAGGGCTTTTTCAATTTCTTCCGCCTGATAGTCGTCTAAACCGTCGGCATTTTCTTCAACACCGCTTATTTTAACATTATATTCCTTGTCGTTTTCGCTGACAGTCACCCATACGTCATCGCCTTCCCAACTACTGAATATATCATCTTCTTCTATAACCGATACTTTGACAACTTCAACCTCTATTCCATACTTTTGTTTCATATATTCGCAAGCATTTTTCTTGCCGAGTTCAATTTTTGCATTGTGTATGCGTGTTTCTTCGTGTTTAATATGCATACAGACCGCTACAATTAAGGCAGTCAATACAGTAATAAAACCCACTGTCATTTTTTTCATTAATTATCACCAGTACAGACCTTTCTTTATCCCGATAACTTCATAACCCATTTTTCTGAGAAGTTCACAACCGTCTATAAATATATTCTTGCGTGGAATAAATATTGCCTGCTCCTGTATGTACGGCAGAAGTAATCCTGCCATTGCAGGCTCGATTATTTTTACAGTTTTTTCCGTACCGTTTTTCCTGATAATAACGCCCATATTAAAATTACCATTAATACACTTTTCTGTAAAGTCCACTCTTATTACAGAAGTTTTATCACCCTCCGGTGAAAGATACAACTCAGTTGAATCGTAGTATACTCCCCACCACCATACGTATTTTTTACCGTTTACTGTTATTGTACGTGTTTTGCGTTTCATTACTGTTCTTGTTCGCCGAAAATTCGGATAGCTTTCAGCATGATTGCACATTCAAGACGCTTCTTTTCAAGCTGACATGAAAGTTTGTGTGCTGTTCTGATGTCGCCCATATACTGATAATTGTTAGCGTTACAACCGCCACTACAATAAAACTTTGCCCAGCACTTTTTACATTCGGGTTTTGTATAAACGTGTGCTTTTGCAAAATCCTGTTTCATTTCCTGATTGAAAGTACCCTCATCAATGTTGCCCATTTTGTACTCATCAATTCCGACAAACTGGTGACACGGGAAAATATCTCCGTCTGGAGTAATAGCTACATAGTCGTTTCCGCAACCACAACCACGCAATCTTTTTATAGCACAAGGTCCTTGGTCAAGGTCTATCATAAAATGGAAGAAATTGAATTTCTTACCGTTCTTTTCGTTTTCGATGATTTTTTTCGCAAGTCTTTCGTACTCGTTGAAAACTTTCGGCAAATCCTTTTCAGTGAGAGCGTATTCGTCAGAATCCCCCACAACAGGCTCTATTGAAATCTGGTCGAAACCTGCGTTATAAAGTGCGAAAACGTCCTCAGCAAAGTCAAGATTGTGATTTGTGAAAGTACCTCGCACATAGTACTCTTTTTCGCCTCTGCCGTCAACAAGTTTCCTGAAAGCAGGGAGAATCTTGTCATAACAGCCCGTTCCGTCAACACGTACACGCATATAGTCATTAACTTCTTTTCTTCCGTCAATCGAAAGTACAACATTTGACATTTCCTTGTTGATAAAGTCTATTTTGTCGTCGTCAAGAAGAAGTCCGTTTGTAGTGATTGTGAAACGGAATTTCTTGTTGAACTCTTTTTCACGGCTACGTGCATAAGTAACAATCTGCTTTACAACGTCGAAATTCATTAAAGGCTCTCCGCCGAAAAAGTCTAATTCAAGGTTCTGACGGTCTCCGGACTTTTCAAGCAGAAAGTCAATAGCGTGTTTTCCTGTCTCAAAGGACATTAATTTTCTGCCCTTACCGAAATCTCCGGTAGATGCGAAACAGTATTTACAACGCAGATTGCAGTCGTGTGCGATATTAAGACACATTGCCTTTACAGGTGAAGCTACTGAATACTGTGCATATTTTTCATAGTCGTCATCAGAAAAAAGTATCTTGTCGTTGTAGAGTTCAACAATTTCCTTGTAACAAGTTTTAACGTCCTCTACATCATAGACCTTTGAGAGTTTTCCGAGTACCTTTTCAGGACACTCTTCTGCAAAAGGAGGCTCAACATTGTCAAGTAAGTCATATGTAAGCTCGTCAACAATGTGTACGCCTCCGCTGTTCACGTCAAGAACTATATTGAATCCGTTTAATTTGTACTTATGTATCATTTTAAATTTTCCTTTCATATTTTATTTTTCTTGTTTATCTCCTCTAACTTTTCGTTGAGTTCTTTTTTCAGCTTTACATTACGCCTGATTATAAAAGCAAGTGCGATAACAGGTATTATCACATTGAAAATTGCTGTAAAAACAGACGAATTTTTATAGTAATCATTACCTAATATTCCCTCAATGAAACTTTTTGGAAGAAATGAAAACCAACTCCATAGAATATACAGACCGATTGTTTTTCTTGCTGTAAAATGTTGTTTTTCGTAATTTTTCATAGCTATTTCACGAAGCTGAACTATTTCACTGTCCTGACTTCCATAATCAAAACCGTTTGCGTTTTCGTCGTATGCAAGACGGCGTGAAAGATTTTCACGTGCTTTTTTGTTGCGTTTATTGGCATAGGGAAATATAATCGCCAACGGTAATATAATAGCCACCGCCACGCTTGCAAATATTACGCCGTCCGGTAAACCACCACCGATTGTTATGCACGCAGTTATCAGCATAATAAAAAAGTCAAGTATTACTATATATGCTGGATTCCAGTATTCTTTTTTAAACATCTCTTTAGCGTTCTTCTTTTCGTAAACCATCTGCTGATGATGTATATTTTCAAGCATACGCAACTTTGAACGTTCATTTTTTAATTGTCCCTCAAACTGCTCCATAAGAATATTGAGTTGTGACTTTGCCCCCTCGCTTGCTTTCATAATGTCCTGAACGTTTTTCACAATATTTTCAAAAGAATCTGTTTCCGCCAAATCCTGTGCCTGAAATCCTCTGAAGTCAACCGGCAACTGACTTACCGACATCTCAGAATAACACGGAATAAGTATTTTTGCCTTGTCTTTCTTCATGAGTTCAATAAACCTGCTCCATTCGTTTCTTACCCATACGGAATCGAAATGTTCCTGAGAAGTTCCCACACATACCATAATCTGTGCGGAGTTTATCGCCGAATATATGTAAGGTTCAAACTCAGTACCTAACTTTCCTTTGAGAGTTACCGGTGCAAAAAATACTTTTATATTCTGTCGTGTAAGTTCTGAGTAGAGTTTTTCAGCAAGAAGTGCATCTGCTGAACGGTTACCGTTTTCGTCAGTCTCCTTGTAACATATGAAAACATCAAACGGCTTTTCGTTCACTGCAATCGCAAGAATCCTCTGCTGAATGTTGTCAATCACTTCAGCAAGCTGTATATAAATATTTCTTAAATTTACGTCGGAATATTCAAGGACTTTCCTGAACTCTGGTATATCGTGAATCTTTTCAAAAGACGTACGGTGACAAGTCGGAACTCTGTTCTGAGTTTCGGGGTCTACAACGTACTCTATACCGTACTTACAAAGGCAAAGCCCCCAGTAAGCCTCAGCTTCTTCGGGAAAATCTGTAACAATATCCCTGTAAACGTCCCCTGCCCTGTCGAAATCACAAGCAAATCGCAAAGCATTGGCTTTATTGAAAAGTTTCAGTTTCTTTTCACTGCTCAGGTCGGGAATAGTCTGCACGGAATCGCAGTAATCACACTTACATATACGCATACCGGACTTTACGTTGAGATTAGCTCCGCACATTTTGCAGTTAAAAACCATACTATCACCTCATAACTAAAAACAGAGGCAGTATTTTTTTACAAACACTGCCTCAGGTGAAATGCAAGTCTTATCTTTCGCACTTCTGGTTAGCGACTGTACATGAAGTCTTGCAAGCAGACTGGCATGAAGCCTGACACTTGCCACAACCGCCCTTCTTAGCAGACTCCTTAAGGTTAGCCTTGTTGATTGTCTGAATGTGTTTCATAAGTATAAACCTCCATTAATTTTTTTATACGGCTTGCACCGTAAACGTTAAGTAACATTATACCATACAAAAATACATTTTTCAATATAAATTTTAAACTTTGTTGATTTTCGACAATAGCCAGTGTGATATTTTGTAAAAAATTATCATTGTTCTTCAAGTTCAATCAGTTTTTCAAAATTTTCTTCTATCTGCTGTTTGAGTTCCTCAATGCGTGTACATTTTTCATTCATAAGTGAGTAGTTGCTGTAAACCTCTTCTTTTGAGATTTCCTCAGTAAGAGAATCTATTTCCGCCTGTAAATCGTCGATTTCCTTTTCAAGACGTTTCATTTCGTTTTTGCGTAAAGCGTCCGCACTTCTCTGTTGCTTGTTGCGGTAAGTCCTGACAGCTTTTTCCTTTGCGACTTCTGCGTTGCGTGCAAACTTTTCAGCATCTGCAATTCTTTTTTGTTCAGCCTGCTCGTCCCTCAGCACGTCAAGGTATTTTTCAAAACCATAGTTATGCAGACGATAATTTCCGTCAGTGAGTTCAATAAGACGGTCGGCTATCTTACTCAATAAATAACGGTCGTGTGATACAAATATGACTGTTCCTGTATACTCTGCAAGTGCTTCCTCAATAGCTTCTTTTGACGATAAGTCAAGGTGGTTTGTAGGTTCGTCAAGAATCAGCACATTTCCGTGTTCCTGCATCATTATCGCAAAACATAATTTAGCACGTTCACCACCGCTTATAACTCCGGTTTCCTTGAAAACGTTTTCGCCGGTCAGTCTCACCTGTGCAAGCAGACTGCGGACTTCCAAATCTGACATTGACGGATAACGACTATGTATTTCTTCCATAACAGTAAGCTCACGGTTAAGGTTGGTGCTTTCCTGCTCAAAGTACGATATCTTTATATTGCTGTTCCAACGCACTATACCTTTGTGTGACATTTTTTCCTGAATGATTTTAAGAAGTGTGGACTTTCCTATGCCGTTATCGCCGATTATTCCGACTTTTTCGCCCCTGCGGACTTCAAAATTTATTTCATTAACAAGCGTTTTATGAGAATTTCCCTCGCCTACTGAAATATCAACTCCCTTTACTTTCAGCACATCTATAGGCGGTTCAACGGCGTATGTAAAATGAATTTTCGCCGTTTTCATATCGTGGAAAGGTTTTTCAATTATATCCATTTTTTCAAGCTGTTTTCTTTTGCTCTGTGCCATTTTTGTTGTAGATGCACGGACAAGGTTCTTTGCAACATAGTCCTCCAGTTTTGCAATCTGTTTCTGTTGCATTTCGTATTCTTTCAAACGTCGTGTATCGTTTTCCTCACGCTGTCGCACAAACGCCGAATAGTTACCTTTGTAACGGGTGAGAGTACCTCTCTCTATCTCACAAATAGATGTACACAATCTGTCAAGAAAATATCTGTCGTGAGATACTATCAGGACAGCACCTTTATATGAACGCAGATAATCTTCCAGCCACATTATAGTCTTGAAATCAAGGTGGTTTGTAGGTTCGTCAAGAATAAGAAGATTAGGTGCTTCAAGAAGAAGTTTCGCAATACAGAGACGTGTTTTTTCGCCACCGCTGAATCCAGATACAGTACGGTTCAATTCGTTTTCAGAGAATCCCATACCATTCAGAATAGTTCTTATCTTAACGTCAGTATTGTAACCGTCATTTGCCTCGACCCACGACGACAACTGCTGATATTCGTCAGCGGAAGAATTATCTCCCATTTCGATTTCTATTTCTATCTCTCTAAGTCGTTCAATAGCCTTGTGCATACCGTCAAAAACGCCCTGCATTTCCGACATAACGGTTTTTTCAGAATCAAGTCCGCCCATCTGCTCCAGATAACCTATAGTCGTCTTTGAAGCAAAAGAAATTATACCGTCTTTTTCCGTAAACCTGTCCGGCTCTACCGAACCTGTTATTATTTTAAGAAGTGTGGACTTTCCGCAACCGTTATTCCCGACAAGTCCTATTTTATCGTTTTCGTCAACAGACAGGGAAATATTATTCAGCAACTGATTACCGTTATAGAATTTACTGATATTGTTTAAAGATACAAGCATTTTAAAAATCTCCTTTTTTAAAAAAATCATATCTCTATAATAACATATTGTCCGGAAATTATCAATAGTTACAAAAAAACGGAACGGAAATTTATTCCGTCCCATAATTTTCATATTCCGCACTCGTCGTAATCCGTCCAGTCGCTTTTTACACTCAGACTTTTGTATATAATGTACATTATAGAGAATATTGCTACAAACAATGCACAAAGCACTGCGAAAGCTGTTCCAAACACTTTACGTGAATAATTTTTATTCTTTTTTTCGTTCATATATAAAAATTCCCTTTTCTAAAATTATTCTTCCTCAGAAGTTTCCGTGATATTCATTTCGGACATAAGCCTTGAAAGTTCGGATTCGACTTTTGAATCCGTTTCAAGCTTTTCAAATGTTTCCTTTATTTTTTCAGCGTCTGCCATTTCGTTCAGAGCCTGTGCTTCTGCTTCTGTACGTGAAATCTTTTCTTCCATTCTGCTGAATTTTTCAAATGCAGACAAGCCGTCCATATTTCCTGACATTGCCGAAATTTTCTTTTGCGTTTCAGCCATTTTAGCACGTGCGACAAGTATCGCCTGACGACTTTTAGCATCTTCAAGTTTCAGTTTCAGCATTTCAACCTGTGACTGTACGGCTTTAGTATGTTCAGAAATAGAATCATACATTTCCTTGTAAGCTGAGACTTCCTCATCAGTGACAACTTTTTTTGCGAGAGCCTGTTTAGCAAGTGCAACATCACCCTTTGAAAGAGCATTGCGGGCTTTATTTTCCCAATCCTGAGAAGCCTTTGCAGAATCATTGTACTTTTTTTCTGCGAGAATCTGTTCCGACCTTACCTTGCTGTAATTCTGTACAGCCTTATTCAATTCCGTCTGCATATCAGCGATAATCTGTTTAACCATTTTTTCAGGGTCTTCAGCTCTGTCAATAAGGTCATTGAGGTTAGAACGCAACAAATCACTCAGTCTACTGAATATATCCATTAAAACGCCCCCTTTTCACGAAAAAATCCAAAAACAACACAATCGGTTGTTATTACAATTATATAATATATACTTTTATTTGTCAAGTTATTTCCTGAAAATTTACAATTTTTTCATTTCAACATAATTTCCGGTACAGTTTAATAAAATTAATCAGGGGGAATTTTATGAGGAAAAAAATATTATTTTTTGCGGAAATCTTTCTGCTGATATGTACGGCGGTATTCTGCCTTGTGAAAACGGAAAAAGTAAGTAATGCAGTAGCCGACGCACTCAGACGTTGTATATATGTAATAATACCGTCGCTTTACGCAATGATGATTGTACCGTCACTTCTGATAAAAAGCGGTATTATTGACAGAATTTCGTCGATTACGGGAAGTACGGGAAAAATTATTTTCGGTATGGAAAAAGTTGTTTTTTCAGTATTCTGTTTCAGTATGATTGCAGGTTATCCGGTAGGCACTAAAATGTTATCTTCTGCTTACGAAAAAGGTCTCATTGAAAAACACCGTGCGGAAATATTCAGCGGACTTTGTTTCGGAGCTGGTTCAGCTTTCATATACGGTTGTATTGCCGGTCAGCTTTACGGAAACAGGTCGGCAGGAAACATAATCTTTATTTCAACCCTCAGTGCAAATATACTTCTTGCTTTTGTTGTATCATTCTTTATGCGTAAAAACTGCAATTCACATATTGAAAAATCCGCTGTAACTCTGTCTCCTCAGATGCTGACGGAATGTGTTATAAGCGGAGGTCACTCAATAATGAATATATGTTTCATGGTAATTGCTTTTGCAGTCGTCACCGAAATACTGAAATATTCCGGTATAATATCAGTTGCAGGAAACTTCCTCTCACAAATTACAGACCTTTCAGCAGATGATTCAGGACAATTTATTACTGCAATATTTGACGTTACTGCTGTAAACGGTTTTTCTGTCGGAAACTACAAACTTCTGCCGTATCTCAGTTTTCTTGTATCTTTCGGAGGAATATGCGTTATATTTCAGATTTCAGCGATTTCAGGAAAACTTTCACTTAAACCGCTTATTTTTCTGAGAATCATATCCGCTGTAATAAGTTTCATTATATGCAGAATTATAACGCCTTTTATGCTTTCCGGCGAAACCGTCCCCACGTCCGTAATTAACGTCCGTACACATCAGGCACATTCCCCGATACCGTCAGTAATGCTTGTTATTATGACATTTTTTCTGTTCTGCGAGTACGAAAAAATAAAACCTCTCAGACTGGAGTGATACTATGTTTGAAAAATTTACCGACAAGGCAATGGAAACTTTCTATCTTACACCCCTTATCCATATGGACGGCAACAAGGAGTTACTGATAGAAAACTGCAAGAGAATTGAGGAATACAGCGAAGTTTTTATGCGGTTGATTTCCGGAAAATTATGTATAAATATCTGGGGCAACGGTCTGAGGGCTTACGACTTCCATAAAAGCGGTCTGCTTGTAAGTGGAAAAATATCTCAGATAGAATTTACAGAAAGGAACTCGAAAGACAATGAAGAACCAGTTAAAAGGGTGCGTGAAGATTAATGCAAGCGGTAAAAATCTTTACAAATTTATCAATACTCTTCACGACAGTGATATAGACTGTTTTGCACAATACTGCCGGAATGACGTTTTCTATGCGGAAATATACCGCCGTGACCTCAGCGAAGTGCAGGCTCTTGCGGATAAACTGAATATGGATTTATCCAGTTTTGAATATGATACAATTTCTTCTGTTCTTATCCGTCACAAAAAACGTTTCGGAATAATTGCAGGTATTATTCTTGTAATCACTGCTTCAGTATATTTTTCGGGAATAGTTATGACTATTGAGATTCAGGGAAATTCCAGAGTAAGCGAAACAACTATTCTTTCCGCACTCGAAGAACTCAACATAAAACAGGGAACTCCTATCAAAGAAATAAATTTCCCTTACTGCGAAAACGAATTGCGACTAATGGTTGACGGTGTGGCGTGGGCAGGTATGCACATTACCGGAAACCGTATCGTCGTTGAAGTCACCGAACTTGTCGACAAACCGGAAATGATTAATGAACGTATGCCATGTAACGTTGTTTCAGGAAAAGACGCTTATATAACTTATACTTCAATATATGACGGTCAGCTGATGCACAAGGTAGGCGACTATGTGCCACAAGGTACTCTGCTGATTAACGGCGTTACGAAAGATGAAACTGGTCATGTGAATCTTCATCACGCTATGGGAAAAATTACAGGTACTTACTCAGAAACAGTAACCTTTGAAGAAAACTACACGATAAATCAGTACAATCCTACAGGAGAGACTGCAACTGAAAAATATCTGAAACTTTTCAGCTTTAAAATACCGGTATCTTTCGGAAAAAATGAATACAGCAACTACACTTCCGAAGAAAGTTCAAAATATTTCAAGATTTTCGGAAAAACGCTTCCCATAGGCATAATAAAGAACAAAATCACTGAAACTGAACTCTCTGAAATAACTTTCAGTGACGAGGAACTCTCACAAAGAATTATGGAAAAAATCTATCTCTATGAAAAAAATTTTCTTGACGAAGAAGTTACAATCCTCGACCGCACTATTGAAAAAGAAAAAAAAGATACCTCACTCGTCTACACTGTAACGTACAAACTTGAGGGAGATATAGGAGTACAAAAAGAAATATTTGTAAAATGAATATCATTCCACAATATTACTATAAATTAAACTTTTTATTGATTTGTTTTTGTAGAATATTATAAATATTCTGAAATTCAAAAAATTTTTCGTCTTTTTTGTCCTTTAAAATCACTTACATATGAAAAGACATCTCGGGGACTTTTCAGAAATCCACAACGAAAGGACAAAATCGTATGAAAAAAATATTAATAGCAGTATTCGCAATGCTGAGCGTATTTTCGTGCAGTGAAAAAAAAGACAACAACAGTACAAGCAGTATAAGCTCCCCTGCTCCGACTGCTGAAAAATCGTTGGAAGAAACTAACGACAAAAAAATATTGAACGTTGCAACTATGGTAAATGACTTCTCAAAAATAAAAGGGCAGATTATCAACAAGATGAGTTGTGATGTGAATATCAAATTCTATCCTGGCGGTGACAACTCAGACCCTCTTGAATTAATGAATCTTGACATACTTTCCGGAGAAGATATTGATGTAGTATATACGGGAGTTGACGATATGTCACAATTCATAAAAAACAATTACTTAACTGACCTTTATCCGCTTATGGAACAGTCCGAAACCCTGAAAAAAGAAGACTTCCTGCCTAACGTGTTATCAGGACTGGAAGTTGACGGAAAAATCCCTGCTATATGTGATAACTGGATTTTATATACAGCGATTGCAAAAACCGAAAACGTCGGTGAAAATATGGAAAGCTGGACTCCCGAACAGGCTTTTGAGGCTTTCTATAATATGCCGGAAGATATGAATTTCATTAACCACGAATGGCAAGAATATGACCGTATCAACTATCTGATAAAACGTGTTGCAATAGATTCCGTTGACTACAAAAATAATACCTGTGATTTCGGAGGGGATTTTCTGAAAATGCTTGAAAGTATTAATAATCTGCCGGAATTTCAGCCATATGAATTTGTCGATAGTTGTGGTCTTATAAAAAACCGTGCACTTATCAGCGATATATTTCTTAACGGAATAAACGCCATATTGACAGGCTGGACTTATACAGAGTTCGGCGGTGCTGATGTGACTTTTGTAGGCTATCCGTCGGAAACTGGTAAGGGTTATGTTACTGACGCTTTTTCAATGTTAGGAATCCTTGAAACGAGTTCAAAAAAACAAGAGGGTTACGAATTTATAGAACTTATGTTAAATGATAACTCAATAAATACAGACTATCTGAATAATATGCCGATTACTGAAAAAAATCTGTCTGACCAGCTGAAAGAAAGTAAATATAATAATATGTCCGTACACTGTCCGCAACAACTTCCAGACAGTGAAGAAGAAATAGAAATTTCCGAAGAAGCTATTGAAAAAGCTGTAGAATATATCAGAAACGTTGAATTTGAACCGTATACTTCTTCTGAAGTGGACAGTATAGTTTTTTCGGAGTATCACAAGTGTTTTGAAGGCGAAACAACTCCGCAACAATGTGCGGATATGCTTAATAACCGTATTTCGTTGTATCTCAGTGAGAACGAATAACTTATTTCTTTGAGAGTTCCCAGAAAGCGACTGCACTGGCGGAGGCTACATTCAGCGAATCAACACCCTCCGCCATAGGAATTTTCACGGTAAAATCGCAACTGTCAATAGTAGACTGTTTCAGCCCCTCACCCTCTGTACCCAGTATCACCGCTGTTTTTTTGAGGGACTTCAGAACCGGATTATCAATATCAACTGTATTGTCGTGAAGTGCCATTGCAAGAGTAGTAAAACCATATTTTCTGAGTACGTCAATATAATTTTCGCTTTCAAAATAAGTCCACGGCATTTTAAAGACTGTACCCATACTTACACGTACAGAACGTCTGTACAAAGGGTCACTGCTTGCCGGAGTAAGAATAACAGCCTGAATTTTCATTGCCGTTGCAGAACGTATCACCGCACCTACATTAGTCTGATTCATAACGTCCTCTAAAACAGCTATTCTTTCAGTTTTCCGCAATATCTCCTCAACCGTAAGAAGTGGTTTTCTTCTCATTGCACACAAAATTCCTTGTGTTAGTCTGAAACCAGTGATTTTCGTCAGGACTTCACTGTCAGCAGTATAGACGTTAATATCTCCCAGACGTTCAATAATATCACTTGCCTGTCCTGTTATGTACTTTCTTTCCACAAGTGCTGACAGAGGTTCATAACCTGCGTCAAGTGCAAGCCGGATTACTTTAGGACTTTCCGCTATGAAAATTCCCAGCTCCGGCTCAAAGTATCTTTTCAACTGTATTTCCGAAGTTATCGTATAAGGTATAAGTTCGGGAATATCAAGTCTGTCTGTTTCAATTATTCGTGACATTATTTTTCCTCCTGTCAGCTACTGACTTTTATTTCTGATTAATCTGTCATAGATGACCCTATGATTATAAATCTGTTCATATGTTTGTCGTAAACGCTCCACATAACCGCACCCATACAATCATTTCCGTCATTGAAATAATTTGAAAAATTGTCATTCCAAATATAAATTTCAAGGTCTTTACGGTAACACTCCGGAAAAAGCACATAGTTTACTTTCTGAAAATCCTTTTCAGTATACGGTACTCTATATGGCGTATAGTAAAGAAACGCATCACTGTAATTCCAATAACAAGACTCTTCAACAAACATACAATTGCCGTACTTTTCTACAGGATTAACTGTAAAGAAATTTTCTGTACTGCATTTCTTACAACTCATTTTGCTTTCGTCCACATAAAATTCAGGAAAGGTGAAACTGTTTCCAACTCTTTTTCTTTGATTAAAAGCTGATATAGCTGTTATTACTGCTTCCTTGTGGGAAATTTCACTGTTATAATCATCGTCTGCTGAAATAACAGCATAGTCAAGCAGAAGTTTATCATATTTCTTTATGTACTCATAGAAAATATCTTCTGTAATTTCTTTCATAATATCATCTCTGTATATATTTTACAATTTTTCCGAAAATTTGTGAATACCGTCAGCACGTAACAAAAAACGCTCTCAGAATTTTTTTCAACTCCGAGAACGTTTTTATAATATTCAGGTTTTATTTAGTAAGAGATTTACGCATTTCCACGAGGTCGAAAACATCGATTATTCCGTCACCTGTAAGGTCGCCTGCCTGCCAGTCAGCAAGTGAGGAATCCTTTACACCGAGAAGCCATTTCTGCATTAATACAGCGTCTGTCTTGTCAAATTTTCCGTCCTTGTTTACGTCACCGGTAATGGCAACGGGTTCAGGTTTTGTAGTTGTTGTCTGATAAGCGAGAGTATAGTCAACCGGAATCAGTTTCCACTTCTGACAGTTATTGTCGTTCCAAGTCCACTGCTGAACGTTTGCACCGGAAGCCTTGTCAGCGGAAGCCACTTCAACACACGAAAGGTCTTTTGAAGAACGTGTTACAATAGTATAAGTACCGTCCTCATTGTCAACAAACTTGAAGTACTGGTTGCTTGACTTCTGGAAGTCGTTTATATATATGTTTGAGCCGTCCTTACTGTTATCGCACTGGAGAAGTAAATTATTTCCCTCGCCTACTCCTGAGTAAACGTAATAATAGCCCCAGTTTACCTTTTCAAAATGCCATACATTATGATTTCCAGGATTTGCAGTATCTGCACCCCACTGCTGAACGTTTGCACCGGCTTCTGCTTTACCGTCCTTTACCTCAAGGAAAAGTCCGCTGTTTACGTTCTGAATCATATAATTTTTAGTTGTATCAAGCTCAACGCCGTCTTTGATAGTAATTTTTTCGACAGTCCACTTCTGAGAATCACTTCCATTGTCCTTGCTCTGTATGATATTTGCTCCTGAACTCTTTGAATCATTCTCTACTGTCAGACAGCTTGCATCTTTGGTTGATTTTGTAGCGATAGTATAAGTACCGTCGCCGTTATCAAAGAATTTGAATTTCTGAGCGTCCTTTTCGTTTTTAGCCCATATTTCAATATTAGTACCGTCAGCAGTTTTTCCGGCGGTCAAATCAAGATAGTATGATTTTCCGTCACCGACGTATGAACGTATATAATAGTAACCGTCACCTGCATCCTGAAGTTTCCATGTATTCTGTACAGCTTCACCGTCTGCACCCCACTGCTGAACGTTTGTACCTGCTTCAGCCTTTGCACCATCAACATCAAGATAGAGACCGCTTCCGACGTTCTTAAACATATACTTGACAGAAGTATCCATTACAGCAGTCGTCTTTGTAGGTGTCGGAGTAGGAGGTGTAACTACTGTACCGCCATTGCCGTTTACGTTGTTTACGGTACACTTTGAACGTTCAGGCATTTTGTAACCTGTACCTATGAAAAAGCTCGTATGCGGTGGCTGATTATATGCGGTATTCTGTGACGAAACCTGTGAACGATAATGCGGGTCGTGCATAAGGGTCTGTATTCTGTAATCGGTATCGTAAGTTGTCGTGAATATTCTTATTGACTTGCTGTCGGCAGAACGGACGATTAATTCTTCACGCCAGTCACCGAAAATATCAGCGGAAAGACACGGAGTACCTTTTGTTGTATTACAAGTGTAGTAACCGTCTGTCTGCATAAGCTGAGTTATTTTGCCGTTTTCGTTCATTTTGCTGATTTTTGCCGGAGAATCTGTGTAACCGTCAAGTATTTCACGTTCCAAATCGCCGTCCCAGTATGTCAGGAAGTTTATAGCCGGTCTGTTACAAGAAAGAGTTTCGCCCTTTACGTTCTTTACAGGTGTGGAATCATCTGATTCCTTATTACCCCATAATTCCGCACCAGGATTACCAGCCCATATATTATCGGCACAACAACGTCCGGTATCACCTGCACCGTTATTGTGGAAAATAATTTTTCCGGTATCGCAGTCAATAAGCGAAACGCCATAGGGTTTATCTTCATGACAAATCCACGCTTCAAGTCCTGGGTTATCTGGGTCAAGGTCTCCGACGTGCATAGCATCACCGTGTCCCTGATTGGTATTCCAAAGAATCTTGCCGTTATCGTCGATACAGGTAGACCCTGTAATAATTTCCTGTTTTCCGTCGCCGTCCACGTCTGCCGCCATAGTATTATGGTTACCGTCACCCCAACCGGCTGAACTGCTACTCGTTCCGGTATCGAAATTCCACATTTTCACGAGTTTCTTGTTTTCAACCTTGTAAGCAGTTGCAGTCATTCTTGCATAATAACCACGACCGGTAACAACACAAGGGTGTACACCGTCAAGATATGCAGTAGTACCCCAGAATCTGTCAACACGGTTTGTTTTGTCGCTTGTCTTGCCCCATTTTGTTGTATCACCTCTTGCGGGTTCATAAGGCACGGTATCAAGTTCAGCACCTGTTGCACCGTCGAAAAGAGTATAGAACTCATCACCTTGAATTATGAAACCGGAAGAATCACGGTAATCTTTTGAAGCGTCACCGATTACTTTTCCTGTACCGTCAACAGTACCGTCAGCAGTCTTACAACACATTTCTGCTTTACCGTCAAGGTCGTAGTCGGCTACGAAAAACTGTGTATAATGTGCACCGGCACGGATATTAACGCCTAAATCTATTCTCCACAAACGCTTTCCGTTGAGTTTATAGCAGTCAATATATACCTTACCGGTTTTACCCTTTTGTGAATTGTCTTTTGAGTCAGTCGGGTCCCATTTGAGAAAGAGTTCATATTCACCGTCGCCGTCAACATCACCCACAGACATATCGTTAGGGGTATGGTTTGAACTCGGCGGACTTAATTTTATGTCAAAATACGGAGCATCTGCCTCAATGGAGCAGGTATCACTTGTGAGAAGCTCCGAACCATTATAACATTCGACTTTATATACTGACTTTGCGTTTCCGGATTTATCAAGGAAACAGGTCGCACCCTTTGTATATGAATTGTCCTTGTCAGTACTTGTGTAAACAAGTGTATTATCACGGTAAAGTTTAAATACTGCATTGTCGGGGTCGGTGGCAAGGAAACGCCAGTTTACAAGCATACCATCGCCGGTATTGACTGCACTTATACCTCTGTTAAGGTACTCCACAACGTTACTTTGTGTGTTATTGATGTTAAGAGCATTTGCATAAGGAACACACATCGGAATACTGTTCAGAGCCGTCAGCGATACAACACTGGCAAGCAATGCAGACACTTTTTTCTTCATGTGCATATAGAATCATTCCTCCAATATAAAAAATTAATAAAAATTTATCCACAAACCTCTCAAATATAATGTAATTTAATTATAGCATACTTTTCCGGAAAATGCAATAGGTTTTTCAAAAAACATTTCCGAAATATTAACAAATTATTATATGTTTCTATAAGAAATTACGAAAATTCATAATAGAGTTTTTTATTCCCCGAAAGGTATAAATTCCCATTCAGTTTCTTCATTTCCCATTGGAAGTTTTATTTTTGCGGTAAGATAGTTGTATACAAATTCGGTAAACGTCATATCAAACTCATAGTAATCATCATCATACATTACAATGCTGTATTTACCGTCTGAATATCTGTAAAAAAAATCCTCGTCGTCTGTACGACCTATAAAAATAAGCCCGTCTGATTTGTCTGGGTAAAAAGAGTATGGGAAATGGTTTCCGAAAGCTATTATTTTGCTTCGTGTGTAAACGTCAATTTTTTCCGTCCGCATGGTCTCAAGAAGTGCCGGATTTCCTGCAACTACTTCCACTTGTCCGTTTATGAATCTACAGTCAACAAAAGTAATCCAACCGTTTATAGTTTTATCCACGTCACGCTCAAGAAAAGCGTAAATTTCTTTTTGTCTTGCATTTTCAGAAATAAAAATATCAGTACCATTTTCAATAAACGGATTACTTATATAAAAGTAATCACTGAAACTTCCGAAACCGTAAACTTTAAGAAATTCGTAATAGTCGGACGGTAATTCAGCACCTAAAGCCTTTTCAAAATTTCTTATATCGTCGTCACTGAACGGCGTGTTTGAATTTTCAGGAGCAGAATAATTTTCACAAATAATGTCAATAAAACTTTCTGATTCTCTCATAAAAAACACCTCTTATATTATATATTTCAAAAGGCGTGTACCATATAATACACGCCTTTGTTTTAATTAATGATTTTTCTGAAGTTCCGCCATAGTCTCACGGATTCTGAGAAGTGCAAGCTGTGAATCGTCAATTCCTGCAACAAATTTTTCCATAGGACAAATATCGTTTCCCATACGGTTAATAATCTTTTCGGTAAATGTATCAGCGGTTGATTTCACACCGCCGGAAGTAAGAAATTCCGACGCTTCCCTGCTCATCACAACAGCGTGAACACTTTTCACACCCATAAGCATATAAAGATGTCCTGCTGATTTTCCGACGATTTTATCAACTGCTGAAAAACCTGTATAATCTTCACCGCTGTCAATAAAATCGACAAGCGGTTTAACGCCACGTTCAGTGCTTGTAATTAATGTATCACCTTTGCACAAAACGCAAGTATATTTTCCGCTATCGAAAACTTCCTTTGCCTTTTCCACATCACTTGATAAGCACATCGCAGACCCTCTCCAGTTCCTCACGGATTTTTATATGTTGCGGACAGACTTTTTCACATTTGCCACATTTTATACATTCGTCTGCACGTTTCTTTCCGTGACCGCCAACAAGCCAACCCTCTTGACTAAGTGCAAACGCTTTGTTTCCGTAAGTTGTAACATAGTTCAGTGCTGTAAATGAACCTGATACTCCTATATCCATTGGACAGACTTTTGAACAGTAGTTACAGGAAGTACACGGAATAATCGGTATTTTGCTGAGTTCTGTCTGTGCAAGGACAATGGTATTTTTTTCTTCTTCCGTAAGTCCCTTAAAATCTTTCATATATGAAAGGTTATCCTGCATTTGTTCGATATTGCTCATTCCAGAAAGTACAGTAATTACTCCGTCCAAATCTGCACAGAATCTCACTGCCCATGATGCCAGCGACATTTCAGGCTCTGCCGATTTGAGAATATCCGTCACCGACTGCGGAGGGTTTGCAAGAAGTCCGCCTTTTACGGGTTCCATAATGATAACAGGTTTATTATACTTTCTTGCTACTTCATAACAACGTCTTGAACATATTGCAGAATCTTCCCAGTCAGCATAGTTAATCTGCAACTGTACAAACTCCATTTCAGGATGTGCAATGAGTATTTCCTCAAGTTCGTCAGGCGTTGAATGGAAAGAAAATCCTACATGACGGAGTACACCTTCTTTTTTCTTTTCCTGCACCCATTCCCACATATTGAAATCATCAAAATAATGTGTACGAGTTTCGCCGAGGTTATGCAACAGATAAAAGTCAATATAACCTGCTCCGGTCTGTTTCAACGAAACTTCAAGCTGTTGCTGAGCTTCTTCTTTGGTTTTGCAGTTAATCCACGCAGCGTTTTTTGTTGCAAGCTGGTAACTCTCACGTGGATAGCGTTCAACAAGTGCCTGTCTGATAGCGTCTTCACTTCCTGCGTAAGCCCATGCAGTATCAAAATATGTGAATCCTGCTTCCATAAACATATCAACCATTTTTTTAGTATGTTCAATATCTATAGAACCGTCTTTCTGTGGCAAACGCATAAGTCCGAAACCAAGTTTTTTAATATCTTCTCCGAGATATGCCATAAAAATTTCCTCCCTGTATTATTCGGATTTTTTGCCGTCAAGACGGTACATTATAAGCGGAATCAAAGTCCACTGTAAAACAAGTCCGAAAATTCCGACTGCTATACTGCTGAGAATTACAGTCGTATTGATTGCAGTGTTTCCGAAAGCGTAAACGGAAAGAAGAATTGCAATTGCACGTACTGCACGTCCGCCTGCCTGTGCTGTGAGGACTTTTGCGATACAAGGCATTTTTGAATTGCGGAGAAGTCCGCTGATAAGTCCGTATGAAAAAAGTTCAATCATCATGAAAGGAAGCATTACAGCAGACGGCATTCCGGTAAGTGCAAAACTTATAAGCGGACTGAAAAGTCCTGCAAAAGCTCCGGCGTAAGAACCTGCAACAAGTCCGGCAAGAAGTACAGGCAGGTGCATAGGAAGAAATACTTCACCAAGAGCCGTGCCAAGTCCCGACATACTGCCCATTACGTGAACGCACTGCGGAAGTACAACTGCTGATACAATTGCAAGCAATGCAACAATAGTCTGTTTCTTTACGGAAACGCTTTTTTTACTTATTAATGCCGAGTTTGTCATAAATAAATCTCCTTATATGTTCTTTCCGAGGTTGTAAGCCTGTTCAGGATAATCTGTCTTTTCGAGTGCGGAAACGTCTCCACAATCAACGCCTATTACCATTCCTGAAATCTCCCAGTCAAGATAATTTGCCATTCCCTTAAATGAAGCAATCGCACCTTCTGCTGATTCCATAGTATCATCAGCCATAGTCACCATAAGTGCAGTCTTTCTGTTGCCGTGAAGTGAAGCATCGTTTGCATAGAAACGGTCTATAACTGTTCTTATCTGAGCGTTCATTCCGTAATAGTAAATGGGTGTTACGAAAACAATCACGTCTGCTGAAACGAGTTCAGGATTGATTTTTTCCATATCGTCCTTGAATGCACAACCTGTATCTGTTTTGTGGCATTTTTCGCAAGCGATACAAGGATGAACGTTCATGAATGCGGAATCGAAACGACAGACTTCATGACCTGCTTCCTCAGCACCTTTGATAAACTGCTCCGTAAGTACTGCTGTAGTACCTTTCTTGTGCGGACTTCCTGTGATAACCAATACTTTCATTAAAAAAATTCCTCCTTAATAATATTATCTTATGAAATTTGTACGCTGAAAAGGTTCTTTTTCGGGGAGACCGTAAGCCTCTTTACCCAGTGCGATACTTTTCATAAGGAAAGTCATATTTCTTGCGAGAGTACGCATTGTCTGCAAACCCTCAGCGTCCTGCAACGCTTCCCCCTGTTCTCTGCCGTGTACGCTGTTCCAGTACTGACTTGATGCAACAGGCATTCCCGAAATAGTAAAGAATTTATTCATTTCGTCGAAAGTAGCAGACAGACCGCCACGTCTTGCAACGGCTACTCCTGCTCCGACTTTCATAGTCTTGTCAAAATGCGTACTGTAGAAAAGTCTTGTCAGGAAAGAAATAAGAGTTGAGTTAGCGGAAGCGTAATAAACAGGTGTTCCGACAACAATTCCGTCGCACTCCTCAAACTTCTTTGCTGTTTCGTTCACAACATCGTCAAAAACGCATTTTCCGTTTGTCGCACAAGAGTTGCAGGCTATGCAACCTCTTACATCTTTGTTTCCAACGTGGACGATTTCCGTTTCAACGCCGTTTTCGTGGAAGATTTTTTCCATTTCATTCAGGGCAATGTATGTATTGCCCTTTAAATGTGGACTTCCGTTGATTAAAAGTACTTTCATTAAATTACCCCGTTTCATTTATAATATTGGTTAATCAATATAAATATTCTGTGCTTTCGCACGCAATCTTATGTACTTCCTGAACCATATGGGTTCATTGTCGATATTTTCGAGGAGCTGTTTAATTTTACGTCTACCTGTGCGGTGGTCTAAAACAGCAAGTACCCTGAAAATATAATTATCGTGATTCAGACACTTATCAATTTTGTATATGTTGAGATACTTTTGCACAATATCATAAATGCAGTGTAAGTTGATTAAGCCGATTTCCTTAGCTGTCATTAAAACACCATAATTACTTGCTTCCAGAGTAAGCCACATAAAGTCATTAAATGGCGGTTTAGTGTGTTGACTTCCGTACTCCACAACCTTATTCTCCCATAAATCTTCATTGTTTTCAAACCACGTTTCGCCGTCAACAATTATGCGAAACCCGTGAATATGTGTATCGGTATACTTATCTATATCAATATCATAAATCACACGTTTTTTCAGACAGTCCGCTAATCTGCTGTAAAGTTCGTTCTGAGCTTTGTTCCACCTCATACCTTTTCACCACCTTTTCTGAAATGACTTTTTTATTATATCATATCTTACAGAAAATTTCAAGCCCCTGACAAAAAAATTAGTAAAAATTTCCGTACATCTTTCGACATACGGAAATATTACTTATTATCTGAAAATTACTGTCATATCTTGAAATTATTTACAGCGTCCTTAATAGTCTTTTCGGAAGATTCTTTTCCGTACTTGTCAACCTGAGTTTTGCTTTTAGCACCGTGAGTAAGACAGCCTGCTCCGCCTATGCAACCGTCAGTACACACCATTCCCTCAATAAAGTTTTCCTTAAGGACTTTTTTCTGAGCTTTCAGAAGTGCAACCTTACATTCGTCAATACCATTGCATATACACGGTTTCAGGTCAAAATCTTCCAGACCGTTTTCTTTCAGACCCTGTGCGACTGCTTCCGACAGTCCACCGCTTCTTGCAAATATTCTTCCGTAGAATGAAGCGTCATTCAGCGAATCTTCTTCAAGAGTAGTTATATCAATGTCACGGCTGTCAAACATTGCCTGAAGTTCCTCAAAAGTCATTACGGAATCAACATAAGGTTTTACAGTATCGAGTTTTATTTCAGACTTCTTTGCAGTACAAGGTCCTATGAATATGACTTTCGCTGACGGATTATTTTCTTTTATGTATCGTGAGACTTCCGCCATTGGTGACAGATTGTGCGAAATATTTTCCGTCATATTCGGCACGTGTTTCTTTATGTACGAAACAAATGCGGGACAGCACGAACTTGTCAGAAAACCTTTTTCAGCAAGTTCTCTCGCCTCTTTGTCCGCAACCATATCCGCACCTAATGCCGCCTCTACAACAGACGAAAAACCAAGTTTTTTAAGTCCGCTTACAACCTGACCTGTTTTCGCATATGAAAACTGACTTGATATTGACGGTGCAACAACTGCATATACCTGATATTTCTGATTGCCGTCACTTTTCTTTATTATATCTATAACATCAAGTATATATGATTTGTCCATTATAGCACCGAATGGACACTGATAAACACACGCTCCGCACTCCACGCACTTGCTGTTGTCAATCTGTGCTGAACCGTCCTCATTGATTGAAATAGCCTTTACTTTGCACGCAATCTGACACGGACGTTTTCTGTTTATAATGGCGGAATACGGACACACTTTAGCACACTGTCCACATTCAACACATTTTTCCTTGTCAATATGAGCCTTATGGTTGTAGTCGTAGTAAATAGCACCTCTCGGACAAGCGTTTTCACATCTGTGTGCAAGACAGCCACGGCAGAAATCAGTTATTTCATAGCCCACTGTTGAACACTCATCGCAAGCAATGTCAATAACTTCAATGACGTTAGGATTTTCCTTGTCACCGCCTATCGCAATCTTTACCTGCTTTGAAATTATAGCCCTGTCCTTATACACGCAACAGTGCATTGTAGAAACCTTTTCAGGTACGATTATTTCAGGAATATTAATCAGGTTTTCAAGTAAAGTGTCATTCCACGCCTGACGTGCGACTTCACATAATATTCTGTATTTAAGATGCTGTACTTTTGTATCGAATCTTCTCATCTCATTCACCTCACACTTTTTCAGCAAATCCTTCTTCAACGCATTTCATAAGAAAATCACGTCTTTCCGGATACCTGTTTACAGACATAGCCGTTGCAGTAATCGGTATCCACCTTTTCACGTAATCAACAGATGTACCGCTTTTCTTGCAAAAGATTTCCAAATATTTTTCCGCAACATCAAGTTTACCGTTCAGCATAAACATAAGGTACGTGATTGAAGTTTCTGCTGAAGCGTTACCCTGTACAGCGTGCGACCAGTCAATAATATATGGTTTTCCGTCCTCTGAAATGATGATATTTGACGGGTGAAAATCACTGTGACAAAGTTTGTTGTTGTTTGGAAAAGATTCAAGACGTGTGTGCAGTGCAAAACGGTCTGTTGCTGAAAGTTCAGTCTGTTCGATACGGTGGTGAAGTTTGTCGCTGAGCCTTTTCAGTGTGGGACATCTCTTTGAATGTACGTCAAGCTGTAAATCTACAAACAATTCAAGATAACTGTCCAGATTTTCGGGATTTTCTTCCATAAGCTGTGCAAGGGACTTTCCGTTTATATATTCTGACACTATTGTCCATTTGCCGTCCTTTTCAGAAACTTCCATTATTTTCGGAACACTCAGCCCCTCATTCTGAGCCATAGCCTGATTGAACGCCTCATTCAGTACATTTGAACTTGAATACTCCTCATTGAAAACTTTCATACATCTATAACCGTCACTGTAAATAGTTTTGGTACTTCTTTCCGCAATGATTTTATTCATGGTTTCACTCCATTCATATTTTATAATGATATAATTATAACATTTTATTGTTAGCTTGTCCATACTAAAATGAACTTTTTTACTGAAAAAATCATTTAATTTATTGACTTTTCAGTAATTATATGCTAAAATGTATAAAAATATAAATAACCGGCTCTTTAAAAGAACCGGTTATATTTTTTGTCAGATGCTCAGATTTTCAATCGGCAAATCCTTTTGGTTTATGAGTTTAGCTTCAATCATCTGAATTGTAAGAGCGTCTTTATTTGTAATGCCGTCACCTTTTCCTACAACGTCAGCATTTTTTCTACCCTGTTCAGTAATTTTATACTCACTCGGATTGGAAATTGACTGCATTATCAGTACAGCATCAGAAATATTTACCTTATTGTCACAGTTTGCATCACCATAAAGAATATCATCTTTTCCGGAAGATGTATCTGAAGTATCTTCTTCAATCGCCGGTGAACTTCCGTCAGGTTCAATACCGCCGACGTGTACACCGTCCGAATAAACACATATATTATCAACTTTCACTTCGTTACCAGTTTCAAAAAATGCACTGTCATTTTCATAAATTTTCAGCCCGTCATAACTCCAGTCGTTATCAGGATTCCATTTGTCGCCATAGTGCATTCCTACAGAAAACTGATATTTTTTTCCGGAATTGGCTATATTGTAATCGTCCCACTTTATCTCAACATAATAAGTATCGGGAGTTTTTTCGTACTTATAAGGACCGCTGATTGTACTTGTCGCACCTGCTTCTATTTCTGACTGGTCATATAACTTGCTTGCCTGTACTGTGTTAATATCCGAAATTTCAGAACTGTTGAAATAGTAACGTACAGAAATATCATTGTTTACTTTTGTGGAATCCGTCATTACCATAAGCGAAACTTTAGTAACTCCGCAACCGTCAGCTTTAAGGTCGTCGATACCGCAGGCATTAACCCAGTAATTATTACCGCCGGTACTTCCTCCGCTGAACTTCGGAGCAGGCGGAAAATCTTTAGTAGGTTTCATATCGTCAGTACCGAAAAATTCGTAAAGACCGGCACACGCTCCCACAAAAGCAGCGTTATAATCAATAGTTACTTCATTATAAATCCAATCAGCAGTTGTATCATTGTGATTGTCAGCATTATCAGGACCTCCAGCTAATGCTCCGTAAAGTACGTATCTGTGTTCGTCGGGGTCTTCGCACTTAGTAAGACCTGAGCAGGCACGATGATGTGGATATTTTACTGAATTTTCATTATAGCCAACAATATATGAACGTTTCAGCGGATTGTTACCCATAATGTACTCCATCTGACTTTTAGCCCATTCACTGTATTTTCCAGCTTTTCCGCCGTTTGTGTACTTGTCGTGAACAAGTGCAACAAGCTGTGCGGCAGTGTTGTATCTTGCCGACCCCCACGTATCAAGCCACCAGTAACCTGCCGGTGTAACTGTTCCCACTCCTCCGGACATATATGTTTCAATAGCCTTTGCCACTGAATCCCAGCAGTTCATTTCCTCATACGGACTTTTTCCTGCACTTTCCTTAAATTCGTCTATGAAATCCGGATATACATATTCGCCGTCTCTGAGAGGTTTTTCCATAGAGATTTCACCGAGAATACACTGTACACCGCCCCATACATCATTCCAGCAGTGAACGTAACACGGTGCAGCGTAATAATCATAGTTAGGATAGATTTCTTCAAGGTACTTATGTTCACCTGTTATCTTGTAAAGCCATGCAGCAGCCCAGCAGTAATCATCTTCCCATTTACTTGAACGATAGTAACTTTTCGGACCGTCTTCATTGTCACTGAGTTCTTTCGGATTTTTCATGGCAAAATCAAAAAGTGCCTTTGCATAGTCAAGGGATTTTTTAGCATATTCGGGGTCGGTATCCTTGAAATTCAGGTAATTTATAGCAAGAGAAGCGGCAGCAGATGCAACATAATCCGTTTGTGGTTTATCGGCTGTAAGGAAAAAAGCCGGTCTTACCATACTGTCGACTTCAGGAGAGTTCCAGTAAGCGTGGTCTATATCGCCGTCGCCTACCTGATAACAGTGTGCTATAACGTTTCCGTCCTTATCAAGAAAAGTACATTTCATAAGATAGTCATTGAAGTACCTGAGTATTGTCTCAACGTGTTCCTGCTGACCGGTTTTCACATACGAATCACGAAATTCATAATATCCCCAGCCGACTGTTGCGGAGGCATAATTTTCCGGCATACCGAATTTAACGTGGTCTCCTGCATCGTGGAAACCTCCTGCAACGTCAACAAAACCGTCTCCGTCGGGGTCAAGAATATCCTTGTACTTGTCAATAAATTCCTGTGAAAGATTTGTACCTGCACTTTTACTGTCCTGCATAGGTTTCAAAGGTACTTGCGAATCATAAGTATGACAGTTTCCACGCCACGAATAAAGGTTGTTTTCTTCTACTTCTGTACCACACATATTAGCATCATAAAAATATATTGAATACTGCAATGCACGGGCAAAGTCATAATCAAGTCCGGAATCATTTGCAATTGATTCAGCAAGTTCTTCCGCTGAATGTGTCACCGGAATATTTGCCATAACCGGACAAATTGTTGCTGTTGCACACATAACAGCAAGCAGACGTTTTTTTAATTTCATAATAGCCTCCATTTAACGATATTTAATACTTAGTCCGGAAAATCGCTGAATCTTCCGGTACTCTGTAATATAAATATCATATCATAATTTAACCAAAAAAACAATAGTATTTTCAAACTGACTGTAAAAATATTTACTGTCATTTTCTGCACATAAAAACAAATCACCCTTTTTTCAAGGATGACCTGTTTTTATTATATTAGAGGAAGAAAATTACTTGTTGTATGTTACCCACTGATAACGTGCTGTAAGAGGTGTTTTTCCGTCATAAGGTTTAAGCCAGTCGTCAACGCCTATTCCGTTCCAAGCATTCATCATAATTTTTCCGGCAGTTGAAGGTATATCATTTGTTGCCCTGTAGACTTCTTTTCCGTCAACGTACCAAGCGATGTGGTCGGGTTGCCAGTCAAATCCGTATGTGTGGAAACTTTCGGAAGCGTCAAATCCCAAATTGTACATATATTCGTGATTTCCTACGCCGTTAGTATAGTAGTTGAACTGTACTTTAGTTGTATCTTTTCCGAGGATTTCAATATCAATTTCGTCCCAAGGGTTGTTGTCGGATTCTCCGGTATATGTGAAGAATGATGATACAACACCGTCATTTTTTATAGCCTGCATTGAAGTTTCATAGTAGCCGTAATGATAAAAGTCAGTTGTTCTGTATTCAGCACCGGAGTAATTGTATTTTCCTGAATGGTCTTTATCAATTGTGAGGTTCAGAACACCGCCGTCAAAAGATGTATTCTGTTTGTACCAGCCACAGTCAAAGCAACTTCCGTTAGTCCAGCCGTCAGAAGCAAAGAAGTAGGAAGTTTCACCCTTTCTGAAATCTGCAACCACTGTTGCTTTATCGTTCATAGGAGTTCCCGAATCCTTTATTCCTGCAACGGTAGTTGTAGTTGTATTATCTGCATTAGTGGTAGTAGTTGTAGTAGTAGGCGTTAAATTTGCAGTAGTTGTTGTTGCAACAGGTGGCTTTTCGTCCATATATGATTCCGGCAAATCAGACTGTTTAAGAAGTTTTGCCTCTACTTTCTGAATTGAAAGTGCGTCTGCATTGGTTATGCTGTCACCGTGATTAAAAACGTCAGCATTTATAATTCCTTTTTCAGATAAATGGTATTCGCTTGGATTTGAGATTGACTGCATAATCAATACAGCATCAGATATATTTACTTTACCGTCACAGTTAGCATCACCCCAGAGAATATCATCATCTGCTGAAGTATTATTTTCATTAGTAAGTGAGAGAAGATAAGTCAAAGGAGAATTCCAGTAAATAGTTATTTCGTTTGTTGAATAGCTTTCGGAGTTATCAACATAACATTTACCGGCAGGAAGTCCCTGACAATATGCTTTTGCCGCACTGTCCTCAAGTGCTGAGTTTACACCGCCTACTAACATACCTTTCATAGCAGTATCTTTTGCCATTGACGGACGGTGATGAGGATTTTCAGGTGAAACAGTACCATAACCGGTTACAAAACATTCTCCGACGGGATTTACACCGAGAAGATAGTCAAGTTGTTTCTGAGAACCTTCAATATATTTTTCTTCGCCAGTGAGTTTGTGTGCAAGTCCGAGTATGATTCCGGAGTTTGCGACAGTCATATTACTGCCCCACGCAAACTTACTAAGTGCTACACCATAGGCTGTATTGCCTGAAACTGAAACAAATTTATCAGCCTGAGTAATAATATTCTTTTCTGCTTTTTTGTAGAGGTCGGAATTTTTGTCAATGTCTTTCATTGTAACTATTGCAATATTTCCATAGTCGCCTACTGTTGACCAGTCAAGACCGGTTGTATCTGAAATATTTTCAATATATTTGCTGTCACCAGTTGCACGGTACATCTGTGCCGCTGCCCAATAACGTTCATCATTGTCATATTTATCGCCATAGTCACCTGTAACAATATCTTCAGGATTCTTGAAAATAAATTCAGGGTGTTCCTTTAAGAAAGCCCACGCTTTTTCAGCACATTCAAGGCACTTGTTTGCAAAATCACTGTCAACATCTTTATAGTATTCGTAAGCAAGAGCCATTGAAGCACAGAAATCAGCAGTAGCCGTTGTTGAAATTTCCGTTACAATAAGCGGTTCTGTTTCCTTTTCCGGCATAACGTAACCCGGGAAACTCTCACACGATACTTTATGATGTACTCCGCCGTTTTCATTTTGCATTTTCATCATCCACTCAAGTTCAAAACGTACCTCGTCAAGAACGTCGGGAACACCGTTTCCGCTTTCGGGAATACCTATGCTGTCGCTGTAAAGAGACGGATTTTCACCGTAAGCGTAAAGCAAATCTGCAACAGCTTTTGCAGCCGGTACTATATAACGTCCGTAATCTCCGGCATCGTGCCAACCGCCTGAAACGTCAATTTTCTTGTCTGTACCGTAAACTGTTGCCAAAGTATTATGGCAGGCTTCGTGACTGAAAGTTTCGTCTTCAATAGCAACACCACATCTCTGAAGATATAACATTCTTACGCTGTCGTCAAGAAGATTTGTATAAACATCATCTGAAATTTCAAAAGTATATGAATCATCAAGTCCGCCATATGATATGTAATATCTGCCGGGAGTTGTAACTGCCGAAAAATCTGCCTTGTAGTTTGTTTCATCAGTCAGAGAATTATACATTGATTCGGAAACAACACCAGTGTAAACAACTTCATTTGTATCAGCATTGACAACTGAAAATTCATTTGTATTTACCTCATCTGCTTTTCTGATTACCGCAATTTTACGGTTTTCGGGTTTATAGCCTACCTGATTGGTCATAATATGCGGTTCATAAGGACGTGTGGCACTGTAGTCAACCTTGCTGTCGTCAATAAGTTCAAGTGAAACATTATCAAGATATATTGTATGTTCAGGAAGTTCGGTTTCGCCCTCAGCAGGTACACCGCAATTGAAAACCATTTTAGCCATTATGTCGGTTTCTTCTTCCATTGTAAACTCATAGTCTACAGTCTGAGGTTCGGAAGTAAGCGAAAGACCTTTCCAAGTATAAGCCTGATAAGTACCGCCGTTCTGCTGTATCATACCCTCAACATATCTGTCCACACTTGACGAAATATCATATTTAAGGCGATATACACCGTTCTGATAAAGCGGTATGATGTCATAGCATACCTGAACAGAATAGTTGAGTTTGCCGGTACTGCTTATTTTAAGGGCAAGTTTTCCATTCTCTGTACCGAGTGAACAGCTACCACCGCTTTCCTTATATGTACTCCAGCCGGAAACACCGCTGTCAAAAGTTGAGTTACTTATGATATTCTGTTCAGCCGAAACCGGCAATGACATTAAAGGCATAGCAGAAGCCATTATACTGCACATTGCAAATACTGCTGTACAGCGTTTAAAAATATTCTTTTTCAAGTTATAAACTCCTCTCCATATTGAAATAAGTCCGTTTTAATATGAGACTATTATAATAGATTTCCTCACAGAAATATATAACTTTAATGATAAAAATAGTAAAATTTTGATATTAAAATATGTGATACTGTTTTTTGTATTTTTTCGGAGTACAACCCATATACTTCCGGAAAACCTTTATAAAATAACTCTGTGAACTGTAACCGAGCATATTACTTATTTCAATGTCAGTGCGTTCAGTGTAAAGCAGAAGCGACGACGCTTCTTCAATTCTGATACGGTTTACGTATCCGCTGAAACTCTCTCCCGTTTCCTTTCGGAAAATCCTTGAAAGATGTGCAGGACTTATTTTTAAATGTTCAGCGGTATCATTCAGTGTAACACGGCTATGTATATTGCATATTATGTATTCAATAGCCTTTACCACTTGTTTTGAAAATATTCCGTTAAATTTTATATAACGCATTTTATTCGTGTAAGTCTCTATCATTTCTATGTGAACCTTGCGAATATCATTTTCAGTACGGCATTTATCGGTTTTCATTATAAAGAAGTCACTCATACTGTATGATTCTTCAGGAGACATTCCACCTTTGATACAGTAACGTGCTATCATTGTTGCAAGTACAACTACATGATATTTAAGATTTTGCAGATAGTCCTCACTGAGTATTCCGCACCCCTCACAGAAAAGGGGTTTCATAAATACACGCACAAGCTCCATATTTCCGGAACATATACTTTCATAAAAAGCTATTTCCCTGTCAAATGACGTATGTATGAAATCTTCTTCATTTTTTTCAAAAAAATTTTTAGCAATAGTTTTTTCTGTATTTTTATTCATATAAACATACCCTCTCATATAATTAAAAATATTATAACACGTATCAGAAAAAATTTCAATATCGTATTGAAGATATATAAAGACCCCAGTTACAGAATAATCTTCCGTAATCTGAGGTCTTTGTAATTCAGAAATTATTATCTGACTAAATTTTTTCTCATCATGCAAAGGTCAAATACATCAAGTATGTTATCGGAATTGAAATCAGCTGATTTCCAGTTTACAATACCTGTACTGTCTGCTGAGAGAAGCCATTTTTCAAGCAGTACCAAGTCAGTAACATTGAGATTACCGTCACCGTTAAGGTCGCCGGAAACTTCTTTATCAACCGGTTTTGTAGTAATGGTTGTGGTAGTTGTTGTGGTGGTGTTTTTTGTTGTAGTAGATTTTGTAGTGGACTGTGTAGTTGCAACAGGTTTTTTCTCTGTCGAAATGTTCCATTTCTGACAACTGCTGTTTGTAATTTCCCACTGCTGAACGTTTGCACCGCTTTCCTTTGAAGCACTTGCAACTTCAACAAGGCACTTGTCTTTTGAAGCGTGTGTTATGATACTGTATGAACCGTCAAGGTTTTTCGTGAATCTGAAAAGCTGTGAGCTGTCTTTTGTGGAATAAGTTGTAAGACAGATGTTTCCGCCGTTTGAAAAACCGTCAGCTTTAAGAGCGTAACTTTCGTCCTGTGCGGAACGAATCCAGTAATAGTTACCTGAACCGAATGATTTCAGAATCCACTTCTGACAGTCATAACCGTTTGCACCCCACTGCTGTACATTTGTATTGTCTGCCATTGTACCGTTTGTAACTTCCATAAGCATACCGGAATTTACATTTTCAAAAGTATATACAACACTTTCATCCATTACGCAACCAGCATCGGTTACAGGCTCAAGAATCCAGTTCTGACAGTTTGCGTTGTTGATTTCCCATTCCTGAATGTTTGCACCAGAATTTTTATCAGCGTTTGCAACTTCAACAACTGATTTTCCACCGGAAACTCTTGTACGTATCTTATAACTACCGTCATCATTCTTTGTAAGCATAAACTGCTGATTTGTACCGCCGTTATACTTGTAAATATCAATATTTGTACCATTATCAGTTTTTTTACCTGCAACGTCAAGTACATAAGTACCGCCGTCGCCTACACATGAAGCAATATAATAATAGCCGTCTCCTGCACTGAACATCTTCCACATATCGTGAACAGATTTTCCGTCACTTCCCCACTGCTGAACGTTTGCACCGTTTTCAGCGTTTGCATTTGCCACCTGCATATAAAGACCGGAATCAGCGTTCTTTATGCGATATGCTGAGCCGTCATTGAAGTTTGCTACTACAGGAGCAGTTGTTGTTGTAGTTGTTGTAGTCTGCTTTGTAGTCGTTGTAGTAGTTGTGGTCTGCTTTGTTGTCGGTTTTGTAGTAGGTGCTGTAGTCATTTCACCGCTTGGTGTTGACGTGAATCCAGCACTCGGAACGCCTTTCTTTGCAAAACGCAGATACATCATACCGCCGTTTGAAGTCTGACAACCGCTGTTTGCTGAACAGTAAGTTTTTGCTTCATTTGCTGTCAGCTTTATGTAACTGTAATTTCCTGTCGGTCTCCATTTGCTTGCGTCTGCTGTACTGTTGGAATCTCCACCCTGTTGTGTTCTTTTACAACCGGAAAAAACAGAGCCGGATTCTGAATAATGTCCGATATATGTAGCCTTATCCCAGTCACATATAACGTTACCGCCGTTTTCGTAATTACAGTTTTCAGCATATATATTAACGTCAGACATAACTGTATATGCCATACTGAAATTATTGACATAGTTGTTGAGAGAGTGGAAATAACCCCATCTCATAAGTCCGGGACCTCTTGTTTCACAACCATCGAACTTATTTGAAATAAGTGACATACGTGGATAACCGCCGTATTTAGCTTTATTGCCAGCATCGTCAGCAGGATAACCTAAAATCAAACCATACTTATGTTTACCGAAAGAACAGTCTGAAACGGTGCAGTAATCTGCGTCATAACAGCAGGCAAGGAATTTGTCCTCGTCTTTTTCCTTTGTCTTTGGAGCGTAACCATAGTTTTCGTGACCTATGAATGTCACATGGTCAACCCAGATGTTTTTTCCTGAACCAAAGTAACATACAATGGAGTCGTTGTTATTGGATTCAGCATCATGTTGCATTTCAAAGTTTTTGATAATAATGTTGTTTCCTACTCCCTTTGAAGAAGATGTACAGAATTGTACATTAAAAAGAGTATGAGCGTTGTAACTGCCTATGATAGTCTTGTTGTTGCGGACGTAAATTCTTCCGGCAGTACACATATATCGTGTACCATTCATATTGAGTTCTGTAACACTGATATTCTTTGTTACAACGATTGTGTAAGGCGTATCGGATTCAGCGTATTTCTTGAGGTCGTTGAAAGTAGATACTTCAACAGTCTCACCGAAAAGTCCGCCGATATTTCCGGCTTTGATGTTTCCCGTGTTGTCGTTGTCGCAGTAACCTGCAAATCCCTGTAAACCGTCCGGATTCAGCAACCATAACTGATTGTCAGCACCTGTATACTTTTCGAGAGAAGCTCCTGATTTTCCCTGTGTAAGTGCAAGTGAAGTATCAGAATAGTTTACGATTTTGTAGTAAAGATTGTTTCCGAGGTGGTCGTTTTTTACCGGCACAACGTACCAGTGCTGTGACTGATGTGATTCACTTCCGTACACAATTACACCTGTACCGGACTTTACAGAATAGTTTGCCGGAGTAAGCAGACGTCCCGATTCAGCGTTGCAGATTTTAAAGAAAGTGCCGTTTGTGTCTTGGTTTACCCTGTCAAATCTCCAGCTTCCCGAAAGGTTGTTTCCGAGAGCCTGCATTGGTACTGCTGAACCGTCAGCCGTACCGTTTTCAGTAAGAACAGTTTTATTGTCCTTTGCCGAAATGTTCATAAGCTGTACCGGATAATCTGTGGAAATCGCCTTAGCGTTAATCGGGGAAACGCTTTGGCTAAACAACGGTATCAGCCATGTTGCAAGCAATATAAATGTTAAAAATACCGCTTGCGGAGTTCGTTTTGGATGTTCCATTAAAAAATCCTCCTTCTTAAAAATATTATACATAAATATTACCACATATTTTTCGTAATGTCAATAGATTATGTGGTATGTCACAATAAATAAAAATGCCGGACTGAAACATAGTCCGGCAAATAACATAACATATTTTTTATAACGGCTTTTTTACCATGCAAACAAAGTCTTTTTAAGAGGTCTTCTCAATACAATAATCAGAATCAATACTGCCAATGCACTCAGTGATATTATAAGCCCTGTTACAAAACCAGGGACATGATATTTAAAAGTAATCGTGTGCTGTCCTGCCGGAATATCTGCTCCGAGAAGTGCATCAGCTATCTTATATGTGCTGACTTCATTTCCGTCACAATATACACGCCAGCCACCGTCCTGTGCAATACTTGTAAACATAACTCCGTCTTCCTGCATTGTTATTTCGCCTTTGATAGTTGTGTTTTTAAAACTTGTAACGTCAAGTGACTGTGATGCAAATTTATTATAAGCAGTCTCCCACGCCTGATTATCAAATTTGTAAACATTGAGACCGAAACAACCAAGTCCGATATTTTCAATCTTTACATCTATTGTAATTTCAGTATCTTTAGCAAGTTTTCCGATAAAGACCATTCTGTTTGCACCAGGGTCAATATTTTTGTCTATATTGTTTCCGGTGACGTGTATCGTGCCTGCTCTGAAATTCTGTTCCATAAAGTAATCACCGTCTTCTTCTACCTTAAAGGTATAGTGGAATAATGACGGCTCACCAGAACCATTGGAAAAATAATTGACATTCCAGTCCTCACTTTCCATAAGAGTTATATTTTCCGTTGTCATATCTACCGGTATTTCCTGGAAAGGTTCAATATTGTCGCCATACATTGCATTTATAAAAACGTTCTGATTTGTCAAGGCTCTTATCTGGTCGTTTACTTCAAAGTCAAGAATATTATCAGATACAGCGTAAGCAATCGGTAAACAGGTAGGATTTTCATAGAAGTTTCCCTCCGGAGTTTCTTCAACCAAAGTCATATCCGGAACAACGTTATTGAGATACCTGTCAAAATCCATAAAATATTTGATTCCGAAAATACTGTTCTGAACAGGTGAACTAAGCGAATATACAGAACTTACTTTATCAGCGTATACACGGTTTCCCATAAATCTGAGAAATTTAAATACATTGCCGTTCATTGTTGAGGAATAATATCTCATACCGTGATAATCACCGAACATAGAGTTATTGAAAGTATGTCCGTTGTTTGCCTCCACTCTGTAGAAATCATCTTCACCGCATTTCCATTGCTGACCGTAAGTGCATGATTTTATCACGGCTTTTGAATATGATGTTTCGTCACTCACCATAGTTCCGTTAACGCCCTCATACTGTGATACTGTAACAAAGTTTTTTCCTGAATCAAATACTATCATAAATGATACAACAGCCGTTGTAAGAATCACAACCGCATTTTTAGTGATTTTTATTTTCTTGTCAAATATGACTTCCCTTTTGATATGCATAACTAAACTTACCAATATAATACCAAATGCAAGAATAAGAATAAAAGCAGATGCTTTATTTGAAATCTGTATATCCTCAGTTTTTTCACCGATACCGCCGACTGTTGCGTAAAAAATGGCAAGTCCCGCAAAACAACCTGCAACTGTATGTGATACAGGTATATTCTTTATGCCGGTAAGACCTTTACAGCTCAGCATTATAAGGAACAGCGATAACAGGAAACTCCACCTTGCCGGAAGTTGATTCGGGAAGTGGAAACCGTGCCATATATAATTAAGGTAATTACAATCGAGTGAAATCAGAAGAATAATCGTCGCAATAAAATCAGATATTCTTTCTTTAAGAGGAAAACTCCTGTTTACAAAATACAACGGCACACTTAAGAAAATAACCGTTCCTGTAAAGGCATTAACGCCGGTGTATTCCTGAAATAAAGGACGTTCAGGAGTTATATTCTGCAATACGGAAATCAGACTTCCATACCATTCAAATTTTTCAGGAAAAGGATTTTCAGAAGCTATAGTCTGCGATATTGCCATAGCAACAGGTATTATCACAAATGCTGACATTGCTCCGGCAATAAGTGAAGATACACCGAATCTCAGTATACAACCAATAACCATTTTTTTGTTTCTGCAATGCGGTCTCTTGTTTGCTATATAGAATCCGAGTTTTACAGCAGTCTGTCCTACAAAGTAAATAACACAGAAGATACATACAGCATATCCGATATAGAAGTTTGAAATCAAAGCTACCGCAAGTATTACTGTATATGAAATCATTTTCTTTTCATTTATAAGTTTTTCTATACCCAGCATTATCAGCGGAGCGTATATTACTATATCTGTCCACATAAACTGCGAAATATATGCGTGCATATAAGCACATACAGAATAGGCAACAGCACTTGCAATCTGGAATAATTCAGAACCGTCTTTTGTTTTGTAACGCAGATATGCAAGGCACGATACTCCACTGAAAGACATTTTCAGCAGACAGAATATTCCAAGTGCTTTTGAAAGATTCCTCACAGGTATAAACTTGAACAGGAGAAGAAATATACTGTTGCAGTAGTAAGCACTCTGAGCCCAGTTGTTAAAACCGAAAGCACCATTCCACGAATACATAAGGTCGGAAAGACTGTCGGCTTCCTTGTTATTGACATACATCGGAAAATACTGTCCCCATAAGTCCATACAAAGCACATTTTTTTCACCAAACGGATATATTTCCCTTACCTTAAACATTAACAGACCAATCACAAAAGATATTACCGCCACTGTAACATACAATAATGCTGATTTGATTATTACTTTTTGATTCGTTTTCATAATATTGTTTTTTCAACCTCTTTTCATTTTTTAAATTACTATTTTTCAATAGTCAGCAGATTTCTGCAAAATAAAATATTTCTGTACCATACCACCTTCCTGAATTACAGCAATCCACAAAATCACCCCTGACAGTTATCTGAAAACAAAAAGCCTACAGTAACCGAAAGGGGTAACGAAAAAAGCATATTTTACCGTTTGAGGAATATATCTATATTTAAAATATTAAACTTTCTGATAAAACAGACTTTATCCCATACCGCATTTCTATCTTTATTTGCGGTGTAAATGTGAACTGCCAGCAGATTATTATTTTTTTCTTTTAAATCACTGGTTATTCACCCCTTTCAAATTATATTATACTATATTTTAACATCTCAGTCAAGCACTCATAATAAAAAAATTACTACTCACGGACTTTTAAATAAATCCGATATTTCTTTAAAGTTTTTGTTGACATTTCACAAAATCAGTTGTATAATAAAATTAATATAAAATTCAGAATAAAGGAGTTTCCATATGAAAAAAAATCTTCTGAAAATGGCTACGGCACTTACGCTTTCGGGAATAATGCTTTTTTCCGGAACTAATGCCGGTACTTTCGGGAATATGAATGCAGATTCCGCCTCAAATAAAGTGCGTGTATCTGTTCATGACCCGTCAGTCATAAAACTGGACGACGACAGCTATTATGTAATCGGTTCACACCTCGGTGCTGTACGTTCCGACGATTTGGAACACTGGACTTATACCGCAAACTCTAACGCCGGTACTAAAAATACTACATTCTTCAAAGACATATATACAGACCTTGCTGTACCTGCTTCATGGTCGTCACCGTCAAGGGCTGATTATGACTTATCCGGCAACCTCTGGGCACCAGACATCATATACAACGAAGTAATGGGCAAATACTGTATGTATCTCAGTATAAACGGCGATTCCTATAAATCCTCAATAGTACTTTGTACAGCGGATAATATTGACGGTCCTTATACATATGTGGACACTATTGTATATTCGGGATTTGAAAATAATGATACTTTCAGTTACAAGAAAACCGACGCAGAAAAAGTACTCGGCAGTAATCCCAACATTTCACGCTATCTTGACAGCAAAGGAAAATGGAATCCTCAGTATGGCACAAATGCTATTGACCCTGCTGTTTTCTACGACGAAAACGGCAACTTATGGATGATTTATGGCTCATGGTTTGGCGGTCTGTATATGCTCGAACTTGACGAAAAAACCGGATTACGTGACTACAACGTAAAGTACGATACTATAAACGACGTTTCAGATGCTTATATGGGCATAAAGGCGGCAGGTGGACATTGGGTTTCCGGCGAAGGTCCTTACATTGAGTATATGGAAAATCCTAAAACAGGAAAAGGTTACTATTATCTTTTTGTATCTTACGGCTGTTTCAACAATGACGGCGGTTACAATATGCGTATTTTCAGAAGCGAATCACCCTCAGGACCTTACGTTGACCAGAATGGCAATTCTGCTATTTACACTTCCGGAGGTGACAATATCGGTGGTAATATCGGTATGCGTCTTATGAGTAACTACAAATGGAACTGCAATGACCGTCCGAACAAGGCACAAGGACACAATTCTGTACTCATGGACGATGACGGAAGATTATTTGTAATCTATCACAACAAGTTTGACGACGAGTACGGTTTTCACGAAGTCCGTGTACATCAGCTTATAATGAACGAAGACGGCTGGCCTGTTGCAACGCCTTACGAATATGTCAACGGCGAGGAAATCTCTGAAACAGGTCACACTATGGAAGCGGTTACCGGTGATTATGAATTTATTTTCCATAAACTCAGTCAGAAAATTGTCGCAGACCAAGCAACAAGTGGTAATAATGCGGAAGTTGAATACTCAAAGAATATTACTCTCAATGCGGACGGTACGGTTACAGGTGACGTTAAAGGCAAATGGAGTATGTCGGAAGATTCTGCTTATATGACTTTCACGTATGATAACGTCACTTACAAGGGAAGTTTCATTGTACAGGCTGACGAATCTGACGAAATGGTAAAGAAAATGACGTTTACCGCTACCGGAAACAACACTTGCATATGGGGAAGCAAAAAAACTGCTTATAATTTTTCGGAGGACTTGAAAGACATAACTAATACTGAAAGCAAGTCTGTTTATAATGCAAATTCAGTACAGGGAAGCGGTACAGATGTGAAACTCAGCAACACCGAACTTATCAGCGGTATCCCCTACTATATAACAAACAAATTCAGCGGACTGTCGCTTGACCTTTCCGATGGAAGTACAAAAGACGGTACACAGATACAGCAATGGGGTCTCAGTGGCGGTAGTCATCAGGAATGGCGACTTGTTGCTGTTGACGACGAATATTTCAAAATTCTTTCAATGAAAGACGAATCAAAATGTATTGCCGTTGACGGTACTGACAATTCCGACGGTCTCAATGTAGTATTACAGACATATAACGGCAGTGATAATCAGTTGTTTAAACTCGTGCAGGACGGTGCTTTTTATGGTATTGTTTCAAAAGTCTCAGAAAATAATTCCTGTCTTGACGTTTACGACTGGTCGGAAGAAAACGGTGGTGTAATAAAACAATGGAATTACTGGGGCGGTGCTTGTCAGTCGTGGAAACTTACTCCAGTACGTCCGGAAGTCGAGGACGGAAAATACACTATCAGAAATCTTAACAGCGGACTTTTTATTTCTGACGACAACGGAAATGTTATTCAGGGTAACAAGGAAAACTGGTCTCTTGCAAAACAGAAAGACGGTACATATATTATACAGTCAAATGACGGAAAAGCCCTTACAATAGAAAACAGTTCAGACAGTGACGGTGCAAATATTGCACTTGCTGACATTACCGGTGACAGTTCGCAGAAATTCGACCTCTACTGTAATTCCGACGGCTCTTACACGCTTCTTAGTGCGGTTTCTGACGGAAAATCCTGTGCTGACGTTTTCGGAATAAGTCTTGAAAGCGGTGCAAATATATGTCAGTGGAATTACTGGGGCGGTGATGGTCAGAAGTTCATTCTTGAACCTGCTGTTTCAGAAAAAGTAAAAGGCGACGTAAATGCAGACGGTAAATTCAATGTTGCCGACGTTGTAGCAATGCAGAAATGGCTCATCTCAACACCTGATGTAACTCTCATTGACTGGAAAGCCGGTGACTTACACGAAGATGACAAAATTGATGTATTTGATTTATGTCTCATGAAACGTGAATTAATTAATCAGAAACTTGTATGATTTTCTATAACATAAAAAATACCTCCTGTGTAAACAGGAGGCATTTTATTTTTGATAAAGTCATATTTCTGTCAGTTCTCTGAATATGGAGAAGTATCAAATGTCAGTTTCTTATATGTAGATTCTCCATTGTTTTTTCACATTCAGTTATTCAACCTGCTTTCTTTGTTGTTACGTTTTTTTGTCCTGTCAAGAATTACAACAGAATATTCATCTTCTATGTATTTTGTTGTACGGATAATGCGGTCTTTCAATTTCTGCTGACGGACTCTCTTTGTTTTACGGAAAGTATCGTCAATCATCTTTCCGTTGTAGTATTCATAGTAAATACTACTTGAATAATAATCGGTACTAAAAAGATACCAGTTCTGATTCATGACTTTTATATAAAAGTCAAGTGTGTCTGAAGTGTTTTTCTTACAGAATACTCTTGCATTGGTTTTTCCTTTCATTTTTGAATCCTCCGTTTCAGTAATTTTATTCTGTTGTTTTCGTCACGATACATAACATTGAATGTTATAGTACCATAAAAAAATCACAGAATAAATCTCATTGTAAGGGAGAGAATATTCATTATTTTTTTTAATATGAAAACCGCAATTCAGGTAAAATCCTGAAAATCGTTTTCAGTGTACAACATTTACTGTGTTTTTTCTCCACATTCTGCAAACATCATTGTATCAGATGTTAAGCCGGTTAAATTTCCAGCCGACAATAAATTAAAATCACTCTTTCTTCACTCCTTTAAAATTCAATTTCATTTGAAAGACTTAATATACATATTATAACATATTTTTACAGATTTGTCAATAATATTCCGAAAAAATATACAATAAATATTCAGCGTTCTTCTTGTTGAAAACATAAAACAAATTATATAGTCAGGACTTTTTTCAGAAAAAGGTCTTGACAAACAATAAAAATTATGATATAATATCAATCAGCAATTTTCCCTACGTGTGCAAGGCATTTTCCGGAAATCAGGTCAGAATCCTGAACAACCACCATTACTGTATTTGAAATTTATTTTCATAAGTCAGCAACCGGTCTTATATAATTAAAAAATTTTGGTGAGAAGACTCCACTATTTTTATAGGGGAGTGTTTTTATTTACAGGAGGTTATAAATTTGAAAGCATATGAAAAAAAGTTTTTTTCTGTTATTCTTTCCGCAATGATTCTGAACAGTCCGGTATTAAAACAGGCTTACTATTCAGTGAACTTAATTCCCGAAAAAAATATTGTTTATGCAGACGGTCAGAACACTGATACTATACTGGAAAACGTACTTTCAGAAATGACGGAAACAGTTACACAACCTGATTCCGATGCTGTTTCATGTAAATGGAGTATGATGTGCCTTGCAAGAGGTGACTACTATTCCACAGACGATAAAATTTTTAAAGATTATTACGACAGAATAGTTGAAACAGTAAATATTACCGCATCTTCCGTAAATATGAACGGAGCATTGAATAATTTATACTCAACAGACAATTCAGGTATTATACTTACTCTTACAGCTATCGGAAGAAATCCCGAAAATACAGGCGACTGGAATCTGATTACTCCCTATGAAGATTTCGGCTGGATAAGCCAACAAGGTATTAATGGTGTGGCATTTGCTCTGCTTGCACTTGATTCTTTCGACTATCAGACTACTGATACAACTATCAGACAACAATGTGTTGACTACATTCTTGCAAAACAGCTTGATGACGGTGGCTGGGCGTACGATGATGAAATGTCAACTCCCGATATTACCGCAATTACTTTACAGGCATTATCTCGCTATACCGACGACGAAAGAGTTTCAGAATCTGCAACAAAAGCCTTTGATTATCTTTCAGATATACAGTTGGACGACGGCGGTTATGAAGCGTGGGGAAGCATAAGTGCGGAAAGTATTGCACAGGTGATAACAGCTTGTACTGCTTTCGGAATAAACCCAGATACCGACGAAAGATTCGTTAAAAACGGAAATTCACCTGTAGACGCACTTCTTGGATTATATGACGACAACTTAAAGATGTTCCGTCATTCAACGGGAGAAGACGGAAATTCAATGACCACTGACCAGTCAGCATACGCACTTATTGCATACCAACGTTTTCTGAACGGCAGAAATTCCCTTTACGATATGAGAGACGTTGCACAGATTGCCGATACTACAGAAAAAACAGATATTTCCGGTGAAGATAAAATTGTTTTCAAAGCGGTGTGTCTTTATACCGGTGACGACGTTGATATAATTCCATCATCGGAAATGGCAGTTGCGGTTGCAGTATCAGGTATTCCGGAAGGCGTTGCACTGACTTACAGTGACGGCAATTACACAAAAGATTTTCTGTACAGTCAAGAGATGTCAGACAAAGCAGAAACATCAGTTTATATCGCTCTGGTGAGTTCGGAAAACGATATTGAAAACTTCACAAAAGCTGAAAACTATTCTGTAAATGAAGAAATTTCCGGCGATACGATAGTATTCGGTGATGTAAACAATGACGGTTTAATCAACGCTCAGGACGCTATGGATATACTGAGCATTTGGACAAAGAAAAAGAATATTACAGACGAAAAGAATATTCTTACACTAAACGTCAACGGCGACAAACGTATAAATAATCTTGATGCTATTGGAATTTCAGAAAAATTCGTCAGCGGAAAGGATTTCGGAATAATTGAAAAAATTGAATTACTTTCGGAGGAAAACAAATGATTTCAAAAACTAAAAAAATTGTGTGTATCTGTGTAGGAATAGTCATTATTGCGGTATGCGTGACAATGTTCTTCCTGCTCTCTCACAAAGATAACAAAAATAAATCCACTGTCAGAACATCACCTACAGTGACTATCGAAACTCCTGAAAAAGTCGATGATGATAATTTTTCTGTTGACGTTACTCTGTCTTCATTAGGTGATTCAATATATCCGGCTGTAAGTATGTGTATTGACTTCGATTCGGAATACCTTGAATTTCAGGGTATCACAAACGGCAATGTAAAAGTAATTGGTGATACTGTTCCCGAATGGAATGTAGATACAGGTTACAGCAACGAAACAGGAAAAATAAACATTATGTATCTTGATATAAGCGGTGGAAAATATGCTTTTTCTGACAGTCTGCTGAATGACAATGACAATATATTGTTTACGCTTGACTTCTCTTTCAAAGACAACGCACAATCAGATAATACATATGAATTTGAAATAGAGGACGCTGTTTTTGCAACGGAAAACAGTGAAAAAAGTCTCGCAGTCAATTCCGGTACTCTGAAAACTCAGAACGTCAAATTTATTCCGGAGGATTTAAAATGAAAAGTTTCAGAAGAAAACCGGTCGGCGTAGTGTGTGCATTTCTTGTTTTATGTCTTTGTAGCTGTGCAAACAACACGGCACGCACAATAAACGACAATATCACTATTCAACCAAACGGTATTATTGAAGAAAGCGTTTTAAATCAACTTAAAAACAACAATTCCATAGGTATCTTCACCGGAGAATCAAACGGTATAAAGTACGAGTGGACGGTATTCGGTAGTGACATTACCACGCCTCACCAACTTAATATGGCTATTGATATTGACGACATAAGCGACGATAATTCAATAGCTTTCAGTATGAAGTCAGACGAAAATTTCGGATTCAGTTCAATGCTTTCAATATATCTTGATAGACGTTGGAATACTCAGAGTGCTACGGCTTTTGCCGACAATAACGGTCAGCTTATACCTGTAGGAAGCGTTTCAATAACCGGTACTGATTCAAGTATTCTGAATTTTTCAATAACAGAAACTCATGGAAGATACGTCATAAAAGCAGACAAAAATGAATCCGATACAGAAACGGAAGAAGTTGAAACAGATGACGACAAAATTATGACGTGTACTTTTTCAATAGAATGTACGACTGTATTCAACAATATAAACAAACTTGAATCCGAAAAACTGGACATTCTGCCGTCCGACGGGATTATTCTTGAAACTCAAACCGTTGAATTTAAAGAGGGTGAATCTGTTTTTGACGTTCTTCAGAGGGTGTGCAAGGAAAATAATATTCCTTTTGAATCTTCATGGACTCCTGTTTACAACAGTACGTACATTGAAGGAATAAACAATCTGTATGCATTTGACTGCGGTAATCTTTCGGGTTGGACATACCGTGTAAACGGCTGGTGTCCTGACTATAGTTGCAGTCGTTATCAGCTTACAGACGGCGAAAAAGTAGAATTGCTTTTTACCTGCGATTCTGGAAAGGACATAGGCGGTGGCACATTATCACAAAAATAAAATATCAGGCGGAGCGTTTGCAAGATTCCACCCTCTTGTGAATTTCACTTATTTTGTGTTTGTATTCGTGTTTTCAATGATTCTTAATCACCCGATAAGTCAGGCGGTATCACTGACCTGTGCTGTTGCTTGTGGAATATCTGTATGTGGCAGAAAAGGTATTTTTTTCAGTCTTAAATATAGTTTGCCTGTACTGTTGCTTACAGCGATTGTAAATCCGGCGTTCAGTCATGCAGGTGTCACAATTTTGACGTATCTTCCTACAGGAAATCCCCTCACACTTGAAAGTATACTTTACGGCATATCGTCAGGCTGTATGCTTGCGACTGTTTTATGTTGGTTTATGTGTTTCAACGAAATCATCACTTCCGACAAATTTATTTATCTTTTCGGAAGAATCGTTCCGGCATTGTCGCTCCTGCTCAGTATGACATTAAGATTTATTCCGAAACTCAAAGTTCAGATTGAAACAGTAAGCGAGGCTCAGAAGTGTATCGGTCGTGACGTTTCAAAGGGAAGCGTTTTCCGGCGTATGAAAAACGCTATTACAATATTTTCAATAGTCATTACGTGGTCGCTTGAAAACGCTATAGAAACCGCTGACAGCATGAAAAGTCGAGGTTATGGGCTTAAAGGAAGAACAGCCTTTTCTATTTACAGGTTTGGTGAACGTGACAAAAATATGTTGATATGGCTTTTTTCGTGCGGAATATACGTTATGTGCGGAACTATAACAGGTGCTTTCGGGTGGCGGTATTTTCCGAATATCGCCGGATTTCCGTTGACTTCCTTTACATTGAGTTTTCATATGGTGTACTTTATGATGTGTATTACGCCGGTATTTATAAACGGAATGGAGGTTCGCAGGTGGAAAAATATTCAATCAGAAATCTGAATTTCTACTATCCGGAACGGTCGGAAAAGTCTCTTGACAATATCAGTCTGTCAGTGGAAAAAGGCGGATTTACAGTAATTTGCGGAGCATCAGGTTGCGGAAAATCAACGCTTTTACGTCAGCTTAAAACCGTTCTTACTCCTCACGGTACACGCAACGGCGAAATATTTCTTGACGGAATACCACTCGCAAACCTTGATTCAAGAAAACAGGCTTCTGAAATAGGGTTTGTTTCGCAGTCTCCCGACAATCAGATTGTTACTGATAAAGTGTGGCATGAACTTGCTTTCGGACTTGAAAGTCTCGGCGTTGATACTGCTTCAATACGTGCGAGAGTTGCGGAAATGGCTTCATTTTTCGGTATTCAGAACTGGTTTCACAAAAAAACAACTGAACTTTCAGGCGGTCAGAAACAACTTCTTAACCTTGCTTCAGTTATGGTAATGCAACCAAGCGTTATTATTCTTGACGAGCCGACAAGTCAGCTTGACCCGATAACTTCTTCTGACTTTCTTGCTGTACTTGCAAAAATAAACCGTGAACTCGGAGTTACTGTCATACTGACGGAACACCGACTCGAAGAAGCTCTGCCGTTTGCAACAGATACCGTTGTTATGGATAAGGGAAAAATAATCTGTAGCGGTACGGTACAGGAAGTAGGCAAAAAACTCCGTGAATATGGACATAGTATGTTTCTTGCAATGCCTACTGCTATGCGGATATGGTCGGCAGTTGAAAACAGTGAAGAATGTCCCGTAACCGTAAGGGATGGAAGTATTTTTTTAAGTAAGTTTGCAGAAAAAAATTCTTTACACGATGTATCGGAAAAAAATATTTTATACAATTCAAGAAACGTCGTTCTTGAAACTTCTGATGTATGGTTTCGGTACGAAAAAGACAGTCCGGATATTGTAAAAGGTCTTGAAATAAAACTCCATGAGGGCGAATTTTTAGCGATACTCGGTGGAAACGGTTCAGGAAAAACTACTTCTTTAAAAGTAATTGCAAGTCTGAAAAAACATTATCGGGGCGAAATAAAGTACAATGGAAAAATAGGATTTCTGCCACAGAATCCGCAGTCGCTTTTTGTGAAGAAAACGGTTTATGAGGATTTGAGGGAAGTTTTCAGAGGTGTAAGAATTTCTGAAACAGAAAAGGAAAAAATTATTCTGCAAACCACAAGTATATGTCGTATAGAAAATCTCCTCGACCGTCACCCTTACGACCTTTCGGGAGGCGAACAGCAACGTACAGCACTTGCAAAAATACTACTATGCGAACCTGACATACTTCTGCTTGACGAACCCACAAAAGGCATTGACGCTGAATTTAAAGAAGTATTTGCGGAAATTCTCAACGACCTGCTGAGTACCGGAAAATCTGTACTTATGGTAAGTCACGACATTGAATTTTGTGCGGAATACGCTGACAGATGTGCAATGTTTTTTGACGGCGAAATCACTTCACAAGGTACTCCGGAAGAATTTTTTTCGGGAAACAGTTTTTACACGACTTCAGCAAGCAGAATGTCACGTCACATCATAAACAATGCAGTCACCGTCAATGATGTAATATCAGCGTGTGGCGGAAAATCAAAACCATATGTTCAGCGAAAACCTCTTGCAAACCAACAGAAAGAAATTGCACATACTGAAAAAACTATTAAAAAACTTCCGTTGTGTAGAAAAATAATCGCCTGTATCTCCGGAATATTTTCCGTTGTAGTTTTCTTTTATTCCGTCGGAATTACAGACCTTACAAAAATAATCAATTCAGATGGTCTTACTGAACTTTCAAAAAATCAGATTTATATTTATATGTCGCTGATTGTATCGCTTTTTGTGACAGCACTTGCTGTCGGAAAACGTTCAGAAATTCCGTTGCAGATTCAGCAGGAAAAAAGAAAACTATCAAAACGTACAGCAACGGCACTGATTACAACGGTGATAACAATTCCGGTTACGCTTTTTACAAGCATATTCTATCTTGACCACAAACTATATAACATCATATCGCTTGCAATACTGCTTGAATGTATGATACCATTTTTTATAGTATTTGAGGGAAGAAAACCTAAAGCGAGAGAATTGGTAGTAATAGCGGTTTTGTGTGCATTGGGGGTCGCCGGACGTGCTTCATTTTTTATGCTTCCACAGTTCAATCCGGTTATGACAATCACAATAATTTCGGGAGTTGCTTTCGGTGGCGAAACGGGCTTCCTTGTCGGTGCGGTAACAATGCTTGCTTCCAATATGATTTTTTCGCAAGGTCCGTGGACGCCGTGGCAGATGTTTTCAATGGGTCTTACAGGATTTTTTGCGGGAATATTTTTCCGAAAAGGTATCCTTAGACATACAAGAATTTCACTCTGCATATATGGTGCAATTGTCTCAATAGTTATATACGGCGGTATTATGAACGCTTCTTCTGCTTTCATACAGAGTACAGAAGCACTTACAAAAGAAGTTATTATCGCTTACTATTTAACAGGTTTCCCTATAGACTGTATTCAGTCTTTCAGTACTGTTTTTTTCCTGTATTTCACTTCCGAGCCTATGCTTGAAAAAATTGACAGAATAAAAGTAAAATACGGACTTGTTGAAAAATAAAAAAAATCCTTGACATTTTCCGGAACATATGCTATAATTTAAAAAATGCGGATTTTAGTTGATTCGTACATAGATGATATTAGAAGATACGGTTTGAAAAGTTGTAAGCTGAGTAGATAAAAAGGGAATCAGGTCAGAATCCTGAACAACCGCCATTACTGTATTTGACGAATGAAAAAGTTACAATGCCATTGGAGTACTATACTCTGAGAAGGTTATTTTTTCAGCGATTTCAAGCAAATCATAAGTCAGGAGACCTGCCGTATCTTTTTAGGTCTGGAATAACTTTGGTGTGAAGAGTACAGCCGATTTATCAAGTGATTTAAAAGCTTTGAATTGGTGTACTCTTTTTTGTATGTCTTTTTATAAGCCTGTTCGTTGTATCTGATATTTCGCCTGTACTCTCCCTTTATAACGGGGAGAGCTTTTTATTTGAGGAGGTGATTTTTTATGACAACAGAAGAAAAAAAACAATGGGCTATACAACAGCTTATCTCAAAAAATGCGGAACTCGGAAGAACACCAAAAAAATCGGATTACGACGGTGCAACCTGTTCACGAATTAAAGCATTCCTCGGACCATGGCACAGGGCTTTGGAAACAGCAGGTCTGAGAGAGATAAAACGAAAGAATTAAAAAAATAAAGAAAAACCGTTCTCTTACAAAAGAGAACGGTTATTTTATTGTTTTATCAACAGAAATTTTTATAATATATCAAGTTCAGAAAGCTGACTATAGTTCAATATATCCCTGTGTGCTAAAAGGTTTCTTGCCTCTCTCATATTTTTCAGTAACTCAAATTCAGACTTTTCAACAAGTTTCGACTGACAGCAGATGAAATACAACTGTCCTATCTCCAGCTCTGATACTTTGTTAACTATTTCACCTATACTGCTTTTAATAGGAAGTCTTTTCTGTAATTTACTTTTATACTTATATATAAGTTCACGTCTAAAATCCTCAAGTCGCGGAAATACAAGTTTTATCTGAGCTTTCCATACTGATGTTTTAACACGTTCTTCAAGATTTTTTATTATGATATTATTTTCCTCAAGAACGTCCATAGCAGTAGCAACCGGATTTTCAGCAAGTGCAAGCTCGGCAGTAGCCAGTATACCGGCTATTTCAACATTGTTGTGTGAAATATTACTTGCTATTTCAGATATATACTGCTTCTGAGTGCTGTTGCATTTTGCTGTAGAAAGCATTGTAAGGCAAAGCATAAGACAGTCGTAATCCGTAATATAGTCCGAATATCTTATATTGCATACAAACTTTGATTTATTGGTATTTGCACCCTTTACCACCAGTATAAATATACATTTTTCGTCGGAATTTCTGTTTTCCAGATATTCGTTTACTGTTTTCTGCCACGCATTCGCATTACCGGAATTAATACCGGTAACGCAAATAATTCTGTGATTTAAAATTGTCTTTTCATTTGTTGCAAGAAAACGCTCATAACTTTTATCTCTCTTAGGCCAATACTCATTACGCTGTGCTTCATTGCAGAAACGCTCAAAAAGGTATCTACCAGGAGGAACGTTTATTTTTGATGCGTCATGCACTTCAAAAGAACGTGATGCAGTCATAAATGCAAGTTTTTGCTCTAATGTTTCCGTCATTATGTCAAGCCACGGTATATTATCAGAAAAATTCATAATAACAGACTTTCCGTCAATAAGAGCGTCCTTAACATCGTCAAGAAAACGGACGGAATTAACAAGCCTGCTCCACCAAAGCTCACCTATCATTACTGAATATCCTCCTCAATATACTTGCTTATACCGTCTTCAATCTGTTCCTTGCTTCCCAGAAGTTCACGGAAACCCTCTGTTGCAAAACGGTAATATTCATCTTCCTTGCTGAGAATATTCAAATCCCACATTTCATTCAGGAGTTCCTCAATCTTTTCCTTATTCAGTTTCAGAAGTCTTGTAATCTTATATTCCAGTGCAACTTTCATAAGGTCGTCAACAGTATATTTCTTTTCGTTAGGGATTTCCTCATAAAGATAAGCAAAAATAAGTGCAATAATATGATAGTGGCTGTATACCTTTTCTTCTGTAAACAAAGAGGCTTCAAGTTTTTCATTTACCTTTGCCATAAAGTCGCTGTCCGAAAGTACTTTCTTGATATGACCCTCATTCACTTCATAATAAGGCGTGTTTATTTCACTGTATCCTGCATAATCGTCGTTCTTCATAGCCTCAAGAAGTTTCTGACAATAAAACTGTATAAGTCCGGGATAATAATTTGTCTTTGCAAGAATAAGCGTGATGACTTTTTCATCAAAACGGAATCCGAGATATGCAAGAGTATTTGTAAGGAGCTTGATAGCTTCAGGTCGCTGGAATTGCTTTATAACAATTGAACTGAGATGAATAAGATTTGAATTGCCCTGCAACATTTCCCTGTTGAAACGTGAGAGATTATGCAGACCTGCCATAACAAGTTTAAATCTGCCTGCCGGAAGATTCTTTAAAGCTGTAATAGGCGGATTGTCGTCCGCATTGCTTGTCTCAATAAACTTGTCTGCCTCGTCAAGCATAATGAGAAGATAATTAATGCGTGTTTCAGGATTTTCGTCCATAAGACGTTTCTTTATATGCCTTGCAAGGTCGTCCCAGTTATCACATTCACACGATTCTTCAAGTATTCCCTCTGTAATAAGTTCCTGTGAAAGAAGTTTCGCCACTTCCTTGTAATTTCTGTCCTTTATGTCTATGAGAACAGCCCTGTCATTGTTGCCGTTTTTGTCTACATTATGCTGTGCCATTTTCAGAAGAGCAGACTTGCCGAGCTGACGACCGCCGTATACAAGGTTTACACCCTCCGGCGACTCAATAGATGTGAGTTCAGCCTCTCTGCCCGTGAAAAGTTCAGCAGGCATTGTCTGTGTAGACGCTTCAACAAACGGCTGGTAGTATGCAAACGGAAGTGTTACAGCCATAAGGCGATTTGAGATTGTATCAGCAGAATAGTGTTTTGCAAGATAGAAAAGAATTACTCTGTCAACAACAATGAATGTCTTTGAGAATGATTTTTCCTCCTTTATTTTTCTTGCAAGTCTTCTGCGTTCTTCCATATTCATTGCATAGTCAAGCAATACAAGCGTATGCTTTGCGGTTGTATTCATCATACGGAAACTGTTCATAAGACTGTTGCAGTCAAATTTGCCGTACAGACAAGCCACCCTGAAACCCTCTGTTTCAGTCAGCGAACCGAATGCAGGTATACAATGAGGATACATTACCTTACCACTGCGTTTTTCACAGAATACTTTATAGCTTTCAATATTTACACTGTTTTCTTCCGGAACAATTGAAACCGGATTGAAGCCAAGTCTTGTCAGAAGTTTCTGGAGTTCTTCCGGCTTTGCAGGACCGCCTTTCGGCAACCAGTTCTTCAAAAGTTTTGCACCGCCACTTGTTTCCTTACGGGCATTTCCTGTAAGATAATCCAGTGCTTTTTCAAGGTCTTTTTTACCGGAGTATGCGGAAATAGTATCTACAATATTTCTTCCTGCTCCGAAAACTGCCCTGTAATTGGTTGCATATTCATTCGCAAAACTCTTGAAATAATCAAAGGGCTGTTTGCAGTAATCGTGTACATCTTTTGTATCGTGACGACGTATACAGTTGAGAATAAATTCAACAGTAGTATAATTCTGGTCATTAATGAGTGGTACAATCATTTCCTTAGGATATACGCCGAAATCATATTCGGGTTTATCTGCCAGTTCTTCGACCTGTCTCATAAGTTCCTGACCACGTTCCACAGCATTGAGTGAAATGCAACTCTTTATGTAATCAAGTATTCTTGCATAGAAACCGAAATCATTCGTAATGCGTGAAATTCTGTACCAGTCAAGTGCAAGTTTAAGAATAGAAGTCTTTTCACCGTTTTTGTTGGAAATAACACCGTTGCTTTCAAATACTTCCATCTGACTGCTGAAATCCTGATACATGGACTCAAAACGGTGCTTTGCCTGTTTCTGACAGGCGTTAATCATTTCAAAGTCCTTATGTTCCGCAAGAGCCTTATTTTTTACATCTTCCGCATATTCTCTGATTAATCTTGCCGTACGGAAATTGTGTTTTGTGGTATCATCACTGAAAATACCGGAAATGCGTTCTTCAAGGGTAACGTGATTTTCAGTTGCATGACGTTCAATACGATTGAGAATATTCATCTTTCCCCATTCGCAGAATGTAGACTGAAGTTCGGGCAGATAATCTTCATTCAGCAATACATCTTCACCGGAAAGAAATCCGATAAAGAAGTATTTTCTTTCCTTTGCATTATAAGTACCTTTCATCTTTGAAAGAAGTTCATCGGAAGTTGTACGAATGCTGTCAGTTCCCCAGTCAAAACCATTTTCCACTATAGATATACAACTTGCGGAATTAAGTTCTTCAAGCATTGCAATAATGTCAGGTGCAACATTTTCATAATTCTGTTTGATATACGCTTCTTCACTGTTACCGGAATGTTCAGCCACAGCAAGCCAGTCACATATACACGAAATTATTTTCTTTACAGAAATAATTATATTGTTTCTTTTACTGCCCTTGATTTTGTCATGAGGTCTTGCAATATGTCTTCCTTCACTGACAATAATATCTCGTGCCTTATCCCAGTAGAAATCGATATACTCATCAATTTTCATATTATCAATATTATCGCTTGTAAGAGTTCTGTTATTACGGATAAACAATCTTTCCATACTGCTATGTACATACTTGAAATCCTCTGTCTTGTTTTCAGCGACAATATTCAGGCATTTTCTGAGTTCACTTTCCTCATCTGAAAACATTTTTTCACGAAGTCTGCGTACCTGTCCCTGACTTTCAAATACACCGTTTCTGTTGTCTATAGCATTGCAGAGTTCAACAGCTTCCGCAACAACATCATCTATAATATTATCGTTGCTTCTGTAGCCTGCAAATGAATCAATTGCACAGCCAGTACTTTCATAGAAAGACTTCATAGCATTGATAAGATTTAAAAGCATAGGATATTTTTCAGAACATTCAGATTCCTCAACCATTTTCACGAGACTTTCAAAATAATAATCCTGCATATCTGACGGTGCAAAAAGAGTACGGAGTACAGCCGATACCATAAGACCGTCATTATATTGTGGAATAAGTGTCTGAGAATTTTCATAAATGCTTTTGATATTATTACTTGTATATTCACATTCAACAACAGGGTTATGATATGCGTAACTGAATGCACTTTCAATAGTCTGAATAGCCTGAGACATTGACATCTCCTTATTCAAAACAGAATCCTGCACTGTACGGCTTTTCTTTGTAACAGCAGATACTGCTGAAAGCCATGTAATAAGGCAATAAAGATTATTTTTATCGAATGTTGTTAATTTTTCGGCAACATCTGCATCGCTTATTCCAAGGATTTCAAAACTTCCCTCATCAATATATGCGTCATACGCTTCCTGAAGAGTCATTGCCATTGAATCATCTGTGCTGTCGTCATCATCTTCATCCGAATACTTATCATCATCTTCTTCAGTTTTACCGACTGATTCAATCTTTTTGAGTAAAGACTGTTTTCTTTCTTCTGAACCGGAAGATTCAAGTGCATACTTTTCAGCCTGTTCATAGTCTTCAATCTCGAAACAGAGTTCAGCAAGTTCAATATATATAAGGGATTTACGCATATCATAGCGTTCAGTGATTCTGTATTTCTTTACGATTTCCAACCAGTCTTTAAGCTGTCCTATGGCAGAGGGATAATCGTGCAGACGGCGGTAACATCTTGATTTATTCAAAAGACAGTTAAGAATATGTTTATAGTCAGTACTGTCACATAATTCTATTAAACTATTAAGTGCGGAAAGTGCTTTGGAGTAATTCTGCACTTTCATATAATACTGCTGAAGTGCTTCAAAGCTCTTTGACAATGTAAGCTGTCCGGAATATTTTTCAATAAGCTTTTCAATTTCCTCAGAATAGCCCATATCGCCGTTTTTGTTCCAGATTGCAATATAACACATTATAAGCTGTGAAAAAGCCTCTTCCCATTTCGGAGTATCAAGCTGATTTCTGAAAAGTTCGATAGCCTCTGTATGTTTTCCCCTTGTATAAAGAGAATTTGCGTCTAACTTTGCAGGTGCAGGTGTGGTGACAGTTACAGGCTTTGAGCCACGTTTTACACTTGACGCATAATTCTTTCCCATTCTTCTTGTGATTTTAAATTCCACCTCAATAGGAGGATTTACATTCCTTGAAGTCATTTTCTTAATCTGATTTTTCAGTGAAATATCTGTTATGTCGTTAAGTTCATAAATATATGTTTCACCGTCAGAATCCTCTATTTTGCCGTTTTCCTCAAAGAATTTGTATGAAGTAATCTTACCCTTATACCATTCTTTCTGAACAGCCATATTAGCAGAAGAAATCTCAGCCTGTTCAGATATTTCATTGTTATGTTTTTCTTCATTTATATAATGTTTTATATCTTCAATTATTGTAGCAGAAGTATATCCGGGTTTTATTATAGAAATACACGAATCAAGGTTGCTGATGTCAGTTACAACACGCCCACACTTTCCGCCTAAATATCTGCATACATCACCAAGTTCAACCTTTACATCATTGTCATAGGAATTATTTGAAACAATATATTCAATACCTGTTATATCCCTGCACTTTTCAGATGAAATTTTAAGTACTTCCAATGCCTCGTCAATATATTCATTGTTACCGTTTGCAATATAAATTGAAGCGAATGCACTAGCCAAAGAAAACAATCGTGTTCTGTCTTCTTTTTCAGCACCAAAATAGGCAGAACAATAAGCATTTCTTATATCATTTGCATAATAGAAAGATTTTGAAGCCTCTTCAAAGTCCTTATCCAGTACACATATGTATGCAAAGAATGCATTTACTTCCGGATTTGATTCAAATCCGTTTATTTGCATAAGTTTCCAACTCAAATCAACGGCTTCCGTGAGCTTTGAATTATCATGGCTTTTAATAGCACTCTGAACCTTATTCAAAACAGATGCAAGTACTTTTTTAGCATCTTTTGACATTTCTTTATAAGCATTTTTAACATTATCTTCCGTACAGGAAACATAAATTTCCTTTTTAACAGTTTCTTCTTTACTATTACTTACAGTATCAGGTATAACTTTCACTGGCTGAAGTACAGCACCTAATGAATTGCTTTCCTCAATACCAGTTATCTGAGAATATCTCATTGTTACGATTTTTGAAACCTGTATCGACAATGCTTCACTTCCGTCATTATCAACAAGGATTCCTTCAATAATTTGTCCGTTCAGTTGTGTGAAACGAACAGGCACGCCAACCGGCATAGCTGACAGTTTACGGTCAAGAATATTCATGGTATTTCTACCTCCCTGAAATTACATTTTCCTCGCATTACACGAGGATTATTATAATTATACATCTTATTACAATTTATGTCAATAGTATTTATTTATTTTTTTGAGGAGAGCTATTGGCACATTCTGTCTGTAAAAAAAGATTCTTTACGTTTGTGCTACATTTTCAGTATAATAAAGGCGGAATAATATATATATTTACCAAAAATCTGAAAACGTATTGACAAATCGGGAAAAATGTTTTATAATCTATATATCCTATAGTTTAAGTAGGAAATATAAATGCAAAGGAAATTATTATGGCTTGTTTTGTTGTACCTGTAGCGGAAGCAGTTGTGACTTCTGTTGCATCACATATTTTAGAATCAAAGGAAAATAATTCTGGAAAAATTACACCGGATAATTTACGTTTTTCGGGAAAGCTAAAATGGCTTTCAAAACTCTTATGGGGCGGTTCATTACTGCTTGCATTTGAACACGTATGGCACGGTGAAATAAAACCGTTTTTCCCTTTTCTTACTTCAGCGGAAAGTCCGGAATCGTTTTCTGCAATGCTTAGCGAAATATCAACTGTCGGAGTTGGAATGGCACTGACAGTCACAACAGCATGGATTGGTATGCTGATTATTTCAGGTATCGCCGAAAAACATAAGAAAAAATCAATGGAGGAAATAACATGACATTATTAATAACAATCGTTTCGGCAGTCGTCTGTACTCTCATATGGTACAGAAACGCTCAGCATGATGTCATGAAAGTCTCAGACCTGTGCTTTATTTACTGGGGAGCTTCTTTAATGTGGCTTGTAGATGCGGTTTTCGAATACGCCGAAATGGGTGCGGACTTTTTTACACCGTCATTTTCAGACATGGTTAATGATACATTTTTAGGAATTTCTGCTGTTACACTTGGGCTGGTTGCATGGACTGCAAAATTAATTATAAAAGACCCGAAACACATATTGAAAAGGAGTAACAATCATGAGTGAAAACACACATAATCATAATCACGAACATTCTCACAATCACGAAAAACCTCACATTCATTCGCACCGTGCGTTGATAGGATTCGACGAACATGGTATACCAACAATCGTTGCAAAAGCAGACCATCAGGAAGAACTCGACAAAGACCCTAACGCTTTTATCCGTGACTATATGAACGCCGTAGCAGAATACAAGAAAACTTTTCCGTCAAAACAGGACGTTATTGATAAGACCCCCGACCCTGCTGTCAGGGAAATGCTTCTGAGAGCTGAACAGCTCGGCATTGATACAGCATTTGACCGTTTCGACAAACAGAAACCTCAGTGTAGTTTCGGACTTGCCGGAATCTGCTGTAAAATATGTAATATGGGACCTTGTAAAATTACTGCAAAGTCTCCTCGTGGAGTGTGCGGTGCAGATGCTGATTTGGTAGTTGCAAGAAATCTTCTCAGGTCAGCGGCGGCAGGTACTGCACAGCACGGTATGCACGCAAGGGAAATAATTCTTTCACTCAAATGGGCGGCAGAGGGTAAACTTGATATTCCAATTATGGGAGAGCAGAAAATAAGAGCAACTGCTGAAAATTTCGGAATACCGACAAAAGACCGTACTACAAAGCAAATAGCGATTGATTTGGCAGATGCACTTCTTGCTGATATGTCACGTACAGAACCCGACGAATACAAAACTATAAAAGCGTGTGTGCCTCCGGAACGTCAGGAAACGTGGAAAAATCTTGACATTCTGCCGATAAGTGCGTATCACGAAGTATTTGAAGCGTATCACAAGACAGGTTGTGCTATTGACGGCGACTGGAAAAGTATTATGCAACAGTTTCTGAGATGCGGACTTGCATTTACATTTTCCGGAGTAGTCGGTGCAAATATCGCAACAGACAGTTTATTCGGTGTCGGCGACCGTGTAACTTCTAAAGTAAATATCGGTGCATTGAAAAAAGGTTATGTAAATATAGCCGTTCACGGACATCTTCCCACCCTTGTAAGTCAGATTGTACAGACAGGTCAGGAAGAAAAATTCATAGAACTTGCAAAATCAAAAGGTGCTAAAGGTATACGTTTTTATGGAATATGCTGTTCAGGACTGGCGGCTATGTACCGTTACGGCGGAGTTATTCCTTTATCAAACGCTGTTTCTGCTGAACTGGTTCTCGGTACTGGTGCTTTAGACTTGTGGGTTGCTGACGTTCAGGACGTTTTCCCATCAATAATGGAAGTCGCAAAGTGTTTTAAAACAACCGTTGTAACAACAAGCGATTCGGCAAGACTTCCTGGTGCTGAGCGTTACGAATACGACCACCACCATTCAAACATTGCGGAAACAAAGGCTCTTGCTGAAAAAATAGTAACACGTGCTATAGAAAGTTTTGAACAGCGTAAGGGAATACCTGTATACATTCCACCGTATGAAGTTGAGGCAGAAGTCGGATTTTCAGTAGAATATGTACATAAACGTTTCGGCAGTATGCAACCGCTTGCGGAAGCACTGAAGTCCGGAAAAATACTCGGTATCGTAAATATGGTAGGTTGCAATAATCCAAAAGTGCTTTATGAAAAAGCAATAGTTGACGTTGCAGACATACTTCTGAAAAATAATGTACTTATTCTTTCAAACGGCTGTGCTTCGTTCCCTTTAATGAAACTCGGTTACTGCAACACTTCCGCACTTGACAAGACCGGCGAAAGTCTCAGAGAGTTTTTAACACCTGATTTACCGCCTGTATGGCACGTCGGTGAATGTATTGATAATACACGTTCTTCAGGAATATTCGCAGGAATAGCAGGAGTTCTCGGAAAAAATCTTTACGAAATGCCGTTTGCTTTCACGTCTCCGGAATGGGGAAACGAAAAAGGTATAGATGCGGCACTGGGATTTCGTTTAATGGGAATAAATTCCTATCATTGTGTTGAGGCGCAGATTTACGGCTCAAAGAACGTTATAGAATTTCTTAAAGAAGGTACAAGAGAGTTGCTCGGTTCTATAATGCACGTTGATACAGACCCCGTAGCACTCGGAAACAAAATAGTTGAGGACATAAAAACAAAAAGAAAAGCCCTCGGCTGGGAATGATTTTTACTTCCATTCTTATATGAAAAAGAGAGTTGATATATTATGAAAAAATCAATTTCAGGTATTACAGCAGGCTTACTTGCATTTTCACTGACAGCTTGCGGTAAGAAATCCGATTCAGATACAATAAAAATTGCTTATCTGCCGATTACACATTCGCTTGCTGTACTCGAAACAGCAGACGAACTTGCAGAAAAAACAGGATTGCAGGTTGAACTTGTAAAATATGGTTCGTGGAATGAACTAATGGACGCTCTTAATTCGGGACGTGTGGACGGTGCTTCCGTACTGATAGAGCTTGCAATGAAATCAAAGGAACAGGGCATAGACCTGAAAGCTGTTGCACTCGGTCACAAGGACGGAAACGTTATAGTCACATCAGAAAATATAAATTCCCCTGAAGAACTCAAGGGAAAAACGATAGCCATTCCGCACAGACAGTCATCACATAACATTCTTCTGAATGATGCTCTTTCAAAAGCAGGTCTCACAACAGACGATATAAATATTACCGAACTTGCACCCACTGAAATGCCCTCAGCACTTGCAGGCGGACAGATTGACGGTTACTGCGTGGCTGAACCTTTCGGAGCAAAGGCAATCTCACTCAATGCAGGAAAAGTGCTGTTTGAGTCTGCTGAACTCTGGGAAAATTCGTTGTGTTGCGGACTTGTGCTTACAGATAAATTCATTAAAGAAAATCCTGAAAACGCAAAGACTTTTGTAAACAGCTACAAACAGGCAGGAAAAAACCTTACAAAAGAAAAAGCCCTTGAAACTGCTGAAAAATATCTCAGTCAGGAAAAAGAAGTGCTGGAATTGTCTTTGCAGTGGATTTCATATGACAATCTTGACATAACAGAAGAAGATTACAATATACTGACTGAAAAAGTAAAGTCATATGGTTTATCTGAAAATCCGCCGTCATATGCTGACTTTGTAAAAAATGATTTCTGATAGAAAGAGTTGATATATAGTGAAGAAACTACTTTCCATAAAAAATATAATTATTTCGTTGTTGCTGTTACTCGGAGTGTGGCAATTGATATATGCCCTGACGGATTTCAGTTCAGCGTTGTTTCCGTCACCGTTGCAGGCGTTCAAAGCACTGACCGAAATGATTTCAACAGGCGTACTTTTCACGCACATAGGAGCAAGTATGTATCGTTTCGCAGTCGGGTATGTAAGTTCAGTAATAATTTCCGTTCTGTTCGGACTTATCCTCGGCAGACTGCCGAAAGTCTTTCAATATATAAATCCTGCATTACAGTTATTGCGACCTATTTCCCCTATGGCGTGGATGCCGTTTATTGTATTGTGGTTTGGAATCGGTAACATTCCGGCAATCGTCATAATATTCATTTCCGCATTTTTTCCGGTGTTGCTGTCAACAGTTTCAGCAGTGAACGGCATTGACCCGATATACATAAAAGTATCAAGAAGTTTCGGAATAAAACAGCCTCAGATAATGTGGAAAGTTATTTTTCCGGCAGTCTTTCCGCAAATCGCAAACAGTATACATCTTGCACTCGGTACAGCGTGGGTGTTTCTTGTTGCAGGCGAAATGACAGGTACACAATCAGGTCTCGGCTATCTCGTTATCGACGCAAGAAATAATCTCCGTGCAGATATACTTTTCGCCGATATTATTGTAATCGGTCTTATAGGACTTATTCTTGACAGTCTCCTGAAAACTGCTGAAAAAAAGGTACTCAAAGCGTGGGGAGGTGCGGACTGATGTACATTGAAATAGAAAACGCTGAAAAAACTTTTTTACAGGACAGCAAGCAGTTTACTGCATTTACTGACATTTCACTTTCCATTGAAAAAGGCGAATTTATATGCCTGCTCGGACCTTCAGGCTGTGGAAAAAGTACTCTCCTTAATGCAATGGCTGGTTTTTCGCCGGTGACTTCCGGAAGCATAAAGATTGACGGAAAAGAAGTAAAAGAGCCGTCTATAAAAAACGTTACTATTTTTCAGAATTACGGTCTGTTGCCTTGGCGTACTGTTCAGAAAAACGTCGAACTCGGTCTCGAATCTCAGAAAGTCCCGAAAGAAGAACGCAAAAAGATTGCCAAAAAATACATAGAAATGGTAGGACTTTCAGATTTCAGGAAGTCCCACCCCCGACAGCTTTCAGGCGGTATGCAACAGAGAGTTTCAATCGCAAGGGCTTTGGCAGTCAATCCAGATATTGTTTTCATGGACGAACCTTTCGGAGCTTTGGACGCTATCACCCGTATGAAACTACAGGACGATATTCTGAGTATCTCACGCAAAGAAAAGAAAACTATTATAATGGTTACGCACGATATTGAAGAAGCGGTTTTTCTTGCCGACAGAATCGTTATTATGACCGCAAACCCTGGTAAAATAAAAAGTGTTCTGACAGTACCTCTCAAAAGTCACAGAGAACGCACAGCAGGAGATTTTTTGCAGGTTCGTGACAAGGTATTTGAGTTATTCAATATGAAACCTGAAGAAACTATTGAGTACATAATATAATAAAAAAACCTCTTGAAAATATATTCAAGGGGTTTCTTTGTATCTTTCGTAAATGCAGAAAGTAAGATTTCTGTTGTTTGTGGGAATAAGTTTATATGACCGGAAAACATCTGTACTGAACTCAGGAAAAAAAGCGTCCCCTTTGTACACGTCGTCAATGTAAGTTATATATATACGTTGCGCAAAGTCCAGTCCCTGACGATATATTTTTTCACCGCCACAAAGGAATATTTCTCTGATACCGTTTTCCTGTCCGTACTTATCGGCAATATCCAGTGCATTTTCAAGATTTCGTGCAGTAGTAAGATTTTCGCCGTGAAAATCTTTACTTCCCGATACAACTATATTATAACGATTGGGTAACGGAAAACCTATCTCTTCAAAAGTCCGCCGTCCCATAATCACGATATTTCCGGACGTGACTTTTTTGAAATACTCTTTATCTTCGGGAATATTCCAAGGGATTCTGCCGTCTGCACCTATAACGCCGTTTGCCGAAACCGCTACTATTATATTAATCATTCTTTTCAAGCCTTTCCAGAAGTTGCGAAACAGTAAGATTTAAAACAGGGTGTCTGTAGTACGGTACAAGCTGACATACAGGTTTCAGTACAAAATAACGGTTATACATATCGACGTGCGGAACAGTGAGTTTCGGAGTATCAATTACAGCGTTGTCATAAAAAATCAAGTCGAGGTCAAGTGTACGAGGTCCCCAGTGTATTTCACGTTTACGGTCAGCACTGTTTTCTATATCGTGTAACAAATCAAGCAATCCGTCAGGTGAAAGAACTGTCCTGCATACTAAAGCACCATTCAGAAAATCTTCCTGTTCCATGTAACCGTAAGGCTTTGTGACAATAAGGTCTGAAACTTCAATATCTTTTATATATTCGCTGTTTTCCAACTGTCTTACGGCATTTTCGATATAATTTCTTCTGTCGCCGATATTTGAACCCAGTGCAATAACAGCAGTATGCCAGCCCCTGTGTATTTTTACAGAAACGGATTCAAAGTCCATTTCTATTGGAGCTTCAGGTTTTCGGATTTCTATGTCAACACTTTCAACAAGTGGAAATTTTTTCAGTATTTCGAGAGCGGTTTTCTGTGCTGTTGTCTCAATAAGTTTAAAAGTATTCTCAGTCATTGTTTCGTGAATAAGTCCGCACACACTTCCGTAATCAGTAGATAATTCAAGTTTATCAAGAGTGCCTGCTTTTTCGGTATCAGTGTACAGAACAGCGTTTACATAGAAATTCTGTCCGTTTATATTTTCGTGTTCAAAAACACCGTGATGTGCAAATATCCTGAGATTATCAATACGAATTTCGTCCATTTAAATATCCTTTCATAATTGCAAGAGCCATTTTTACAGCACGTGCATTTTCCTTTACATCGTGAACCCTTACCATTGAAACGCCTTTCATAACACCAATAACACTTGTTGCAATTGTACCTTCAACTCTCTGGTTTGACGGCAGGTCAAGAGTAAGTCCGATAACAGATTTTCGTGATGTCCCGAGAAGAATCGGATAACCAAGACTTTTACGGAAACAATCAATACAGTTTATCGCCTCAAGATTATTTTCGTAACTCTTTGCAAATCCCACGCCAATATCAAGAATGATATTTTTTTTTCTTATACCGGCTTTCAGTGCAATATTTACTGACTGTTTCATATCGGAAATAATATCGTCCATAAAACAATTATAATTCTGATTGTTGCGGTTATGCATAAGACAGCACGGAAGTTTTTTTTCAGCAATCAGTTGAGCCATCTGTCCGTTATCATATTTAAGACCCCATATATCATTTATAAGGTCTGTACCTGCCTGTATTCCTGCCTCTGCCACCTTATACTTGTAAGTATCAAGCGATACAGGAATATCAAATCTTTGTTTTACCGCTTCAATAACCGGAACTATTCGGGAAATTTCCTCATCATCTGAAATCTTTATATAATCCGGACGTGTGGATTCTCCGCCTATATCAACTATATCCACACCCTCATTTATCATCTGCTCAACGTGTTCAAGTGCAGAATCTATGTTATTGAACTTTCCACCGTCTGAAAAGGAATCCGGTGTAAAATTCAGAATACCCATTATATAGCAGTTGCTTTCCAAATCAAACTCTTTTTTTCCTATAATCATATTACACCTCAATATTCATATTTTTCTTTTCTTCTTTCCAGTTGCAAATTTTCCTCGACGGACAAGCAAAGCAAAGACGTGATTTCTTATCTGCCATGTAGAATATACTTTCGAGTGAATCCTTTTCATTCTGCTGATTTCTGTGATTGACGATAAGGCTTAAAATACGGTTTTTAATGCCGGAACTGCACCCCGTTTCATCAAGAATTTTTTCAGCGATTTCCTTTCCTGCAATATGATGAGGGATATTTTCCGAATATTCTTTTGTACGTCCTATATCGTGAAGCAGAGAAGCAGAATAAATCAAATCCGGCATAACGTCAATACCTTTTTCGTGGCATATAATCATTGTTATCCTTGCAATGTCAAGAAAGTGCTGAATATCATGACCGCAGAAAATACGGTCTTTTTCAAGTCTGCGAAGTTCTTCAAGTTCTTTGTGGTATGTTTCATTGGCAAGAATTTTGTTTGTCAGTTCAAGATTCATAATTATACGCCTCCTCTGGAATTTTATTATATCATATTTTCATTTTCAAGTCAATCATTATTTTATAACAGGTCATGGAATTAAACTCCACCATAAAAAAACGCCCTCAGAAACTATTCCGAGGGCGGATTACTTTATTGACTTTCATTCTTTTTCGTACCTACAACTATCTGACGCTGTGAGCCGTCGTCAGTACAGGTGACAATTGTTACTCTGTCGTCCCCGAAATCATTAAGTATCCATACTTCATTCGGTTCAACTATAAAATTTTCCGTTACAACATATGTATAGCACTCTTTTTCCACATTGTAAAGGTTTATTTCCATTCCAAGCTCTACATTTTTCAGATTATTAAAATACTCCTTGTAAATGGTACTGCTATGACCTGCAATACAATAGTTGCCTGAACCTACCGCACCGGTTTCCGGAAAATGCCCTGTAGCCTTTGCCAGAGTTTTGTTGTCAGTTCCCTCAAGAACAGGAGCTTTTATTTTAAGGTCGGCGATTTCAATTACAACGTTTTCACGCATCATTTTTTGCTTGTTAATTTCACGATACACTTTTCTGATACCAAAAAATCCGAGAACACTCATGCCGACTATCATTGCAAGAAGTCCTGTTATAAACATAAACCATTGCTTTTTTGTTCGTTTGTTTTTGGTATCAGCGGATAACTTACTGCTCATCTTTTTTACGGCGACCTGTGCCGGAATGTTTTACAGCAAAAAAACCTGATGCCGTCATAATCAATGCACCAACAGACGTTAAAATATTCCTCAATGAATTGTTACCTGTCTTAGGAAGGTCAACCCTGTTGCCTGACGAATCTGTACCGATACCGGTTTCCGGATTAATCAAATAGACATCAAGAACATTGTCGGACTTGTCAGTCAAAGTAATCTGATACTTACCGTCAGCCGTCTCAGAAATTTCAGCAGAATCCGGCATAATACCTTTTTCGTCGTTGTAGTTTTTCATTGACCATTCACAAAGTTCGTCGTCAGATGCAATATGCGGTGCTTCAGTAGTCACTGTAGTTGTTGTAGTTTTAGAAGTTGTTGTTTTCGTTGTGGAAGTTGATGTAATTTCTTTTGTTGTCGAATCTGAAGTAGTTGTTGCGGTAGTAGTTTTCGTTGAGGTAGTTGTTGCGGAAGTTGTAGTAGTCGTTGTGAATGCAGTTATTATATGTGTTCCCTCAATAGTAAGTCTGACATTTACTATATTATTAACATAAACATATTTCAGAGACTCTTCCGTTGTACTTATACTGTAAACAATATCGTGTCCGAATTTATCCGTTACCTTTATTACGCCTAAATTCAACGAATTTTTATCATCGAAAAGGTGTTCTGTTCCGGACATATAAATATTGAGAGTATTTCCGTCCACACGATATTCCGAAATCTTGTTTTTATTTTCAGGATTAAACTCAAATGAAATTTCAGCGTCATCACCCGTATCAATATTAAGACTTAACTGGAGAGTATTAATTCCGTCTTCTTCTGCGTGATTAGATACCAGTATTATTTCACCTGATTCTTCAATCCTGAGAACTCCTGTCAAATCGTCCTTGACTGTTGCGGTTGTAGTAGTTGCTGGCTTTGTTGTGGAAGTAGCAGAAGTCGTTGTCTGCTTTTTGGTAGACGTTGTAGTTACAGGTTTAGTTGCTGTAGTAGTTGTTGCAGGTTTGGCTGTTGTAGTAGTCATTGCAGTTTTAGTTGTTGTAGTAGTCGTTGCAGGTTTGGTTGCTGTAGTGGTTGTTGTAATTTCTTCCTTTGTAGTTGTTTCTTCAGGTAATTCAGGATTCTCAACTTCAAAAGATACAATATCATTATCAAAAACATAATCCACGGACTTCACCTTTATATCAGTAACCAATTCTCCCGAACCGTTCTTTATACTTCCTATACTTAATTTGCCGTCACTGTCAAAAAGCGGGTCTGTTCCGGACATATAAATATTAAGCATATGTGATTCATTATCATAATTATAACGGCTTGCCGTAATCTTTACTGAATTTTCAGGGTCAAACTCACAATAAACATCTTCAGCATTGACTTCCATATTTAATTTTACAGTATTAATCCCATATCTTTCAGCATCTTCAGATATTAATATTACATTGCCGGAAGTGACATCAACAGTAACATCATAAGTTAATGTTTCTTCAGTTACATTTATTACTTCATCTGTTGTATTATCAATCTCTCCGGCTATAGAATTTATAGAAGTAGCCGTGCTTATCATTAAAACAGCAAACGTGCCTATTAAAAAATTTTTTAACATAACTTACTCCTTTCCTGTTATTTTTCACTTACCTAAAGTAATAGCCGGAAGTTTATCAGGTACAGTTTCAAGCAATGAATCACTGACAAGACGCTGTCCCTCATTTGTAAGTGCGTTATTTACTCTGTAAAGTTCAACACGTACCTGCTCAGGCATATCCATATTTTTAAGCTGGTCGGGTTCAATCCAGTAAATCCATGTACCCTCTGATACATTTGCAATATTACCTTTTTCCGGTACATCTGCAAGAATAATCTGCTGAGATGCAACGTAACCGTCCTCGTCAACACCGCCTACAATTTTGCCGTCAACATCATAAAGGATAACAACGTTATAAGCCGGATTGCCTTTATATTCACCCGTAAATATGAGTGAGCCTTTTGGAATAACTTCATTTTTATCTTTATCGTACAAATAGTCCTCGCTTAGAGTACCGATAACAGTAGTTGAATCGCCCTCTGTTCTGCGGAAGTCAACATTATCACCGGTTACACCGAGAACATCGAGTTCAGCAATTGAAACAGTTTTTCCGTCCTGATTGAGAAGTACAAGTTTAACGGCTGTTGCGGAATAAGTGCTGACATACTTATCATCACTGTTTGCGAAATAAACCGTTTTACTTCCCTTGAAAGTACCGTTTGATACGAGAATCCATTCATTGTTTTCCATTACATAGACTTCATAATCACCGACAGAATTTCCGTCACCGGCAGTATATTTCAGACCTGAAACTGTAAGTGTCTGATTGAAATCAATAACGATTTCAGCTTTGTCGCCGTCTACTGTCGGAGTATAGATTGTATCAAAATTATCGTCTAAAGCCTGTTCTGCCGGAACGCTCTTTATCTGTTCACAAGGCATTTCATCTGTAGCATCACTGACAACAGCTTCCGCTTCAAGACCGTGGGTGCTGATACTCCAGTTAGTTTTATCCATACTGCCGTCGTGTTCAATCTTTACTGTTTTTGTAGTAAATACTGCTGAACGATTAAGATAATGGTCAACAAGTGTAACCTTATAGAATACAGTACGGTTATTGAGAGTTGTAACTGTATCAGTAAATTCATTACCTGTTGAGAATCCGACCGGAACTTCTTCAACTTTTCCGCCGGATATAGTGCAACGGATTACCTCATAACCGAGTATATCACTTTCGGGAATACCAGAAGAAGTAAATTTAAGGTCAACCTTGTTTGCGACTTTTCCGATATTTACAGAAACATCTTCGATAGCCTTAACCTTGCTTTCAGTACCTAAAACACTACCCTTTCCGTTAAGTGCGTAAATACGTGAATCGTCGTTTGCAAGATAGATAGCTCTTGTTTCCTTTTCAAACTGGCTTGCATATTTTATAGTTGTTTCGTCAGGAGTTTTGCCCCAGCGTTCAAAGTATTCAAGAATATTCTTCTCTGCTGCCGCACAAGCAAGACGCATAAGTTTCTGGTCTGAATCTCCGTCAAGTGTAAGTGCCACAGCATTATCAGCAGAAGTTGCAGTATCATCTATAACAGGCGGAGCAGACTTCGGGTCTCTTGAATATGTGTCAACTCTTGCATAGAAGAGATTAGCCAGTTGTTCTTCATAGTCGGAATAAGTCCTGAAATTCAGACCCTTATCATATGCAAGGTGTAACTGCCAGTATATACCAATCTGTGTTGCGATATTTGAACAATCACCCTTTGTACCCGATGTGACTTTCTTGAATATGTTTTCATACTGGAAACGCATTCCCTCATTTTTGTCCTGTGCCTGTGCAAGCTGTGAGAAGTAGTTGTTTGTGATTTCAGCAACAGCGTAATCGCCCTGATTGATACAGTGACCGATTTCGTGTGCAATGCCCCAGCCGTAATAATTTCCGCTTACATATTTACCGTTCTCGTCTGCAACAACACCTGTACTGTTCATCATAGCAGGTGCTGAACCCCATTCAATACCGATATGATTTCCAGAAGCATACATAAACGCACCTGAAAACATACGCTGATAACGTATATTTTGATGTCCCTTAGGAATCTGATTAATTTCAGTCGGTGCAGAAGCATTAAGACCCTTATGCTGATAGAAAAGGTACATCATATCTTCTGTTGCCTGCATAGATGTCAGAAGTGTCTTTGCTCGTTCTTCTGCTGTACCTTTGCCCATTCCGGCAAGTATCTGTTTTGCAGGAAGTGAATACATCATAGTATCAAGCATAATATCAGATGCTCCAAGAATACAGTTTGCCTCGTCATAGTCATAATCAAGGAACTTATTTCCTGAATCCTTATGGAGTTTATTGTGGAGTGATTCAACTGTAGGCACGTATTTGTCAAGTTTATTTATATATTCAACTGCTCTGTTCATACGTTCTTCTTCGTCAGTAACTTTGTAGAGGTCAAGGAAAGGCACTTCCGAACCGCCCGTTACACGTACTGAATATTTTTCAGATGTATCGCTTGCACCCTGATACTGAATATACAAAGCTCCGCCGTTTTCAACACCTGCAAGTGAACCCTTAGACAGCTTGAATGTATTTGCACCGACGTTAAGGTTAGCACCGTCGAGAACAACATTACCTGATTCAGAATGATACTGTGTAACAATGAGACGTAACTGCGTCTTTTCGCCTGTTTTCTTCTTGTTGCTTCCTACATAGACTGTTAACTCTTCTCCTGTACCGATAGTAACGCCGAGCGGTTGCCATGCGTTGAGACCGCTGAAACCACGTCCTGTATCAGATGTAGTTATACCGCTATGTATTTCTACTGCACTGCTGAGTGATTCAGCGTTGAGAATTTTTTCTGCTGTTTCGAGTTCACGGAGTAAAGCGTCTGTATCAGGATTGATTTCGCCAAATTCGTCAGGGGTCTCTACTTTTTCACGGAGAGTATCAATAGTTTTCTGAGTAACTTCTTCTTTCAGGACAGTGTGCAAATCATCTACATATAAGTCCATAATTTCATCCATTAAAGTATCGTAATGGTAGAAATACGTCTCAGAAACGGTAACAGCCGGACCCCAGTTTGAAATACCAATCTGGAATTTAGATGCTGTTATTGCAGACGGAAGTTTAATTACATAATAAGGTCTGCCCTCTGAATCAGTCTTTCTTGAGGAATAGTTCATATAGTCCCAAGCTCCGCCTAAACTGCTTTCGTTGCCGTCCTTATCCCACCATTTGAAATGTGTGAAGTCGATAGTAGTATTAGTTGTAAGTATAGCGATTGTATCAAAAGTATATTCATCATCGAAAGTATATGTAAGACCGTTTTGTCCGAGACCATTCCAGCCACCGTCATTAGGACCCTCTCTGTAGTAATAGGAGAACGGATCACCGTCAACAGCACCCCAGGCAGTACCGTCTTCCGTATCAAGCGGACTGTCTATCATACTTGCACCGTATCTCTTTACGTCCACAATATGTGCAGAACCTGGTTTACCCTCTTCGTCACGGTTAATAAGGTTATATCTCGGCATTTCAGCAGAATTTAAATCAGAGGTCGATACAAGACAGTGAATTGATTCAGGACTTGAACCGAGTTCATTAACACCTACAACATAAACTTCGTATTCTTCCATAGATTCAAGATTATTTATAGTATAGCTGTTTGATACAATCTTATCAACTTTAGTATATTCGGCTTTTTCATCTGCTTTTAATTTATAGTAGACTTCATAAGACTGAGTATCGTCCATATTGTCCCAGCTCACCTTGATACCCTTATAGATTCCTGAAGCCTTTACATTATCGGGCTTGTCGGGACGTTTTGTTGCTACCGGAGTAACATCTATAGGGTCACAGTAACCGCTTTTCCATGTACCGTTGACCGACTGTACATTTACCGTATAGGTTGTATAATTCTTAATGTCGTTTCCGCTTATTGTAGCTGAATTTAAAGTTGTCTCAAAGGTCTGAATAATCTTGTTGCCGACTTTTACCTGTACCTCGTAACCGGTAACGTTGACACACGGAGACCACGAAATATCAAACCTTTCACTTCCTGCCTTTGCTTTCAGATTTTCGGGTCTATCCATTGAAGGCTCAGGAATACGGTTTTCCATACCGTTAAGAAACTCAACCTTACTGATTTCCACAAGATTGTTACTGCCCTCAGTCATCTTTGTGATAGTCAGTTTAACTTTCTTTACAGCCACCTGATTTCCGAGGTGAACATGAATATTTCCGTTTTCGTCAATTTCAGCGATTACTTCACTTTCACTGAGAGCGGAAACACTTTTCTTGAAATATACCGGCATTTCCTTGTCTTCGCCGTTTTCGTCAATATATTCAATAACAATATTTCCCTCGTCAACTGAACTTTCTCCATTGTTGCCTGTATGGACAGTGATTTCCTCAATAGAAGTAGCAGTACCGCCGTTAGTCATATCAATGTCAACAGATACTGGATTTTCCTCGGAAATTTCATCATCATTAGCTGGCATAAGTTTTACCGATTCTGCTGTATCGTCGTTGTTATTCAGCAATTGTGCCAAATCACCCTCAACGCTTGTACCCTCAGAAGCCTGTATACTTATAGCCAATGGTGAAACACTGATTTCAACAGAAGCCTTTATATTTTTGTCCTCTGCCTCTTTATAGCCCTTTGAAAAAAACATAAGGTCTATGAGATTTGTTTCGCCGTCATTATTCAGGTCAGTAATATAATCGTCAGAAACGTGTCTTCCGTCAATAGCATCAATAAGTATTTCCTTATCGCTGTCATCAGCATCATCTATAATGCCGTCATTGTTGACATCGCCGATTAAAAGCACACCAGGGTGCTGACTTTCACTGTCATTTGCGTAATCGTAACCGTTGCAGAAACCTGTAGTAAGTCTTACGGTATACATCATCTGATTTTCCACAACTATTGCCTGCTCATATTCAGCAAAACCATTTGCTTTAACTTTAAGTACATATGTACCGTCAGCAAGATTATCAAAATCTACCTTGCGTTCTTCAATATCTTTACTGATAAGAAATTCCTTTTCGGTAGTAGTAAAACCGTCCGGACTAATTAACGTTGCCGTTGCTTTGACATCATTTCCGAAATCAAACATATTCTGAACAGCAACTTCAATCTTACCTACATCACCGGATTTTACTTCTTCATTGCCACTTAATGCAGAAAGAACATCTTCACTTTCAGTTTTTTCGTCTGACGATTGTGTCTGATTATCATTGTCATTTTCAGTTAAAACATCATCATTGTTATCCTGAGTTTCATTGATATTAGAAAGGGAAGATTCGGCACTCACTGATTGCGGAAAACTGCATACCATAGATAATGCCAACAAGAAAGCTATTTTTCTTTTCAAATCACGTTTTCTTATTTTTTCACTCATAACCATTAATCCTTTCTGATTTCGTAAATTTTTACTTTACTATAAAGACCTTTATTGTCTGCAAACTGTCGTTCATATATGTTTATGATTACATTATACTCAATTTTTTAGTTATGTCAACATATTTCTTAAATTTATCCGTTTCCTTTTATATGTTATGTATAATTTTTATGGTATATATGTAAAATATAACCGCCTTTAATTCAGAATATCTTTCAGAGTTTCCATAAGTTTTTCTATATCAATAGGCTTTGCAATATGACCGTTCATTCCTGCGTTAATAGCTTCCTGTTTGTCTTCTTCAAAAGCATTTGCCGTCATAGCAACAATAGGAATATTTGCTTTTATCGGGTCATCTAATGAACGGATTTCTTTCGTAGCCTCATAACCGTTCATAACAGGCATCTGAATATCCATAAGAATAATATTATATGTATCTGCTGGCATATTCTTTATCATATCTACTGCTACTGTTCCGTCATCAGCCGTGTCAATAATGAAACCGACATTCTCAAGAATAGCCTGAGCTATTTCCTGATTGAGTTCATTATCCTCAACCAACAGTATTTTTTTCCCCTCAAAGCATAATTCATCATCTTCCGATTCCGCTGTATTTTCCTGTTCCATATAAGGTGTGGCAAGAACAGAACGCAATTCGGAAAAGAAAAGCGGTTTTGAACAGAATGCGGTAACACCGGCTTCTTTAGCTTCTTCCTCAATATCTGCCCAGTCGTATGCGGTGATTATAATAATCGGTGTCATATCGCCTATTATTCTGCGGATTCTGCGGACAAGTTCAATGCCGTTCATATCCGGCATAAGCCAGTCAATAATATACGCACTGTAAGGCTCATTCTGTTCAATCGCAAACTCTGTACGGATAACAGCTTCTTTTCCACGAGTCGTCCAGTCGGGGTGCATACCGATATTTGAAAGCATTTTACTTACACTTACACAAGTATTGACATCATCATCAACGACCAACGCCCTGAGGTCTGCCAGCTGTTCAAGCCTTTGTGACTGAACAGGCTGACCTGCAACTTTAAAACGGAATTTTACAATAAATTCAGAACCTTTTCCCTCTTCACTTTCGACAAGTATAGTACCATTCATCATATCGACAATGTTTTTAGTGATTGCAAGACCGAGACCCGTTCCCTGAATACCACTTACAGTAGCGGTCTGTTCTCTCTCGAAAGGCTCGAAAACGTGTTTAAGAAATTCCGGACTCATACCGATACCGGTATCCTTTACCCTGAACTCATATGAAGCATAATCTTCCTGTACTTCTGAAGTCTGAATAACACGCACACTGACCATACCGCCAGACTTTGTATATTTCATTGCATTACTAAGAATATTTAAAAGTACCTGATTAAGACGGAGTTTATCACATATAATCATTTCGTTTACAACGTCAAGAGTATCTATGTAAAACTCAAGTTGTTTTGATTTCACATCTGCCTGAACAATAGTTTTAAGGTCGTGCATTATTTCCGGCAGACTTACTTCTTTTTCTTCAATCTTTACCTTTCCGCTTTCAATTCTGCTCATATCGAGTACATCATTTATCAGACTTAAAAGATGATTACTGGAAGTAAGAATTTTTCCGAGATAGTCCTGTACCTGTGACTTATTGTCAATATGTGTAACCGCCAATGATGTGAAACCTATGATAGCATTCATAGGAGTACGTATATCGTGCGACATATTATTAAGAAATGTGGTTTTTGCATTGTTGGCATACTGAGCCTGTGCAAGAGCTTCTGTAAGAATTTCATTCTGTTCCTGTTCTTTGTGTATCATTTCGTCGATATTGCGGAATCCTGCAAGTATAAAGCTGTTATGTGCAGAAGAATTATCCTTTACTTTTACATAAGTATATTGGAAATGATGTTCTTCACCGTCCGCCTGTATACGATAGCTTCCGTTGTATTCACTGTTCATACTCAACTGATTCTTTACGTTTTCAAGTGAAAGTGCTTCTGTAAGATATTGTCTGTCTTCTATATGAACACGTGTATTTATATACTGTTGCAGAATAGGTGTATATGGGTGTTCTTCTGTTGAATCCTTTTTAAGTCCCTCTACCACATAACCTTCAAGTTTAACGATTCTTGCAGTACCTGTTTTTTCATTGACCGCATAAACATTCGTATAATCGTGGCTCAGTGCCTCCACAATTGCAAGCTGTTCGCTCATCTCCCTGTTTGCCTGCTCAGTTGCGTTAAGAAGTCGTCTGTTCCAACGTCCTTTAAGATAGAGTATGGTAAAAAGACATATAATCATAGCAACAGTAAAAGTAACGGCAAACATTATATTCGGATTAGATTGAAGATATTGCAGGAAATTCATATTTCCGTTACTGTAAGTTGTATACTTTGAAACAAACTGATTAAGCATATCATTTGATACCTGATGTATACACTTGTTAAGTATGGTTATCAGTTCATGGTCTGTACTGTCAGGGACATACATCTGAAAGTCCATATTCATATTATTTGCGATACTATAATACAAAGAATGAGTTGTATCATGATTGACAAATAACTGTGCCGCATATGCATAAACATACGCCACGTCTGCTTCACGGTTCAGTACAGCCTGTATAGCATCTTCACGGGAAGCATAACTCAAAAATTCAACATCTCCCTGAAGTTCCTGAATGATAAGAGATTTACTCTGAGAATCAGCTACTGCAACTTTTTTTATATCCCCGACAAAATCCTGTCTGATTACTCTTGCCATACCAGTCGTCATATACGGGTCTGTATTGAATCCACGATAAACCTCATCTTCAAAGGTGCTGACTGCACGTATTCTGTCAATAACAACGTCCACACTGTTAGTATCTGCCATATTAAAATAGTCCTGTTTATCCTTTGGCACAATAATTTCATAAGGCAGTCCGGCAAGTTCCATTATATAATCAAAATAATCCGGAAGAATACCTTTCAATTCGCCGTTTTCCACATATGAATATGGCTCTCTGTTGCCTATTGCAGTGACAGTTATCTTTTTTTCTCCGGATACTACTTCACGGATATATTCCTTTTCACGTTCTGTAAAGGTCAGTTCGGAAGAATATATAGGTCCGTAGTAATGATAAAACAAGACATTTTTCCAGTCGCCCTCATTCATATCCATCTGTTCAATAGCGTAGTTGATTTCTTCAAGTAACTCAGTATCATCTTTTCTTACAATCGCATAGAAATTATCTTCTTCAATAATATCCAAAGTTTTTTCGTTTTCTGCTTTTCTAAGATTACTTGAAAGAATTGCGTCAACCTCACCTTTCTGTAATGCTTCAGTAAGTATATCAGAATCGGCGTATTCCTTTACCTTATAGGAAAATCCCTTTTTTTCCGCAAAATTTACAAGACTTTGATTCTGACTGCTTCCCTTAATCTGTCCTACAATCATTCCGTCATATGTATCATAATCGTTGCTGTGTAAACGTGTATTGTCAAGACGTACCGAAAGAACAGTATCATTTCTGCCGATAGGATAGGAAAAAGCAAAACGCTCCTCACGTTCATCAGTTCTTCTTGCTGAAGTAACCACATCAATTTCACCTTTTTCCAACATCTCAAGCATTTCTCCCCATCCTCTTTCATAACCTGTGTATTGAAAATTTAAATGGGAATATTCGGAAACCATATTGAGAAATTCTATACCATACCCCGTAAGACAACCGGTTTCATCTTTCATGTGATAACCTTCAAAACCAAAAATACCGGCTTTGACTGTCTGATTATTAGACTCTTCACCGGCTGATTCTGTTATGAAGTTGGACATGGTGAAAATCAAGCACATCATAAATGCAATAATCATTCTTATGTATGATTTTTTTCTATCTTGCATTATTCTTACCTCCTGATTATCCAATGATTTTTTATTTTCTGAATATTCCGGATAAATAAATACGTCTGTAAATCTTTAAATGCTATTCTTTATCAAAAATGTTCAATTCTTAAAATAAAATTATAACATATTTTATGCAGAAAATCTATTAGCATAATACCCAAAAATTATTGATAAATCTTTTGTAAATATGCTTTTATTATCCATTTATATATAAGGAATTTTCAGAATGATAATATGTGGCGGAACATTTTTTACTTCCTCTGCATTTATTTTTTCTTCATATTATGCAAAGTAACTGTAGCCTGACACGCAAAATACAAAATTTCACACGCAGAATACAAAAGTTAAGTGTAAAGAATTTACAATGCGTATAAATAAAAAAACTTGTGAAATCATCTCTGGATAAGAATGATTCACAAGTCTTTTAGTTGATTATTAGGTAAGCGAACAAAACCGAACAAAGCCGAAAAAAAGCGTGAAATAAACGGGCAAAAGTGATACATAGCCGGATATTAAGTGGGAAAAAATGCAATAATGTTAACTAAAAATCCAGCAGAGTGAACTACCCAACGTCTAAAACCGGTGGAATTGCGGTTGACTATTTTTCAAGATTTGGAAATGACAATTGCCTTTTTCTTATTGTCAAGAACAAACGCATCATAATAGATACGTCCTTCACATAACCAACCACTTATCCCTGGTGGATTATCGTGGGTCTTATACTCAGCAAGCTTTACCGGACTTACGGTAGCTATAGGATGAGTTATAATAAAATTTGTTTTTTCAGGCAGATAGTCACTCGGAACAACTATAATATCTATTCCATCAATTTTTGCTATGCTTCCTGTTACTGCAACGTCATTGAGCTTATCGCCGTATCCTGTGAAATGCCTGTCGCTTTTCATAAGCATATAAAACGCTGGTGAAACAAATGCTATTCTGTTTTCTGCTGGTACTTTATTTTCAATCAGTACAACAGACGCTGTAATAAAACTCTGATAAGCATTGTCATCTGTTATAGTCTGTTTTATAACCGTTCCTGCATTTTCTGCCATTACGTTTATACGATACTTGTCAATGGCGGGCGTTACAACTTCATCAAGCTGTCTCTGCAAAGCGTTTCCGGCACTGCTTGCAAGCACTGAATTTTCATAGTTACCTTTGTCGATAGTGAACGTGAAAGACTTATCCTGCGTAAGTGTAAGCGACTGGACAGCGTTCCCTAACTCTTTAGCTGTTCCGTACCTGTTTGATTCTGATTCCCTGTTATAGTCGTTTAACGGTGCAGTTTCAACAGAATAAACAGTGATTTTGTTTACTCCGTCAAAATTGTAATTTCTGTTTACGGCTGATTCCGTCACAGACGCTAACTTAAAGCGTTCATCAATCTGTACTTCATACTTTTCAGCATAATTGATATTTGTCATTAAACATCTTCCTTTCGTGATTAGAGTGGTATTTTTCCGGTAAGTCCAGCCAAAAAACTGCTTTTTTCTTTTGGCACTGATATTCCCGTGGTATGTACTGAAAATTCAGGTAATTTCGGCTTGAATGCTTCAGGGTACACTTTTTCAATAATTTCAAACGCTTTTTCTTCGTTTATATTTTCGTCAACAAGTTTTTTAAGAGTTGCCGAAATAAATTCATAGTGTTCCGGTAAGATGTGATGACGCTCCAGCATAAGCTCTTTCTTAAGCTGTTCTATAATTTCCTTTGCTTTTTCCAATTCTGCCTTATAGTCAATAAAGGTTTCCGGAGTGGTTTCCTTTACCTGCTCTGCGTTTTCGTTCATTTTTTTATCACCTTTCTTCGTTGCAGATTTGATATTTTTTGCGACAACAAAAAAATCCCCCCCGTCTACAAAGACGAGAGTGGATTTTATCAAAAGCGGACACGTTGAACAAAGAATGAAACATAAAAGCTATTTTATAACTTTTGATAAGTTTTCAGTAACGGAAGACATAACCAAAATTCTGCTACTCAAAATATAGACAAATATACCCATATTGAGAAAATTCCTGTTTCAACCTGTATGCTTTTGATAATGACAAGTCAAAATCTACTCACAAGTTCATGTACAGTCCACAGGCGTAAATTCCCGTGTAGCCCACGGTATTATCATTGCTTTTCTATGCAGTCTGATAAGCCGGACAATCACGCAGATTCAGGCTTGCATTAAAGTCCCTGTCTGCTGTATATCCACATTCAGAACAAGTATAGATTCTGTCTGATAACTTCAAATCAGATTTGATACAGCCACAGTTATGGCAAGTTTTGCTCGACGGATAGAATCTGTCAACGAATCTTAATTCAATGCCATATTCCCTGCATTTTGCAGTTATCTTCGTTCTGAACTCAAAGAATTTCTGCTGTGCAATCGCCCTTGAAAGATGTCTGTTCTTCATCATTCCGCTGATATTCAGATTTTCAAGCGTTATCCAAGCCGGTTTGGTTTTCACCAGTTTGGAAATTACTTTGTTGATATAGTCAGTTCTGATACAGTCAAGTCTGTGATGAAGTCTTTGTACTTTCAACTTTTGTTTCCGGATATTCTGTCGGGTAGCTACTTCTTTCAAATTATTTTTTGATTTTTTCAGACTTTCGTATTTCCTCGAAAGTTTTCTCTGCTGTCGTTTCAGACTTTTTTCAAGTTTCCTGATACGGACAGTCTTATTGATGTTTTTATAGGTCTTTCCATTTGAACATATCGCAAAATCCTTTATGCCTAAGTCAATGCCGATTCCGAAATCATTAAGAATGGGCTTTTCTTTTTCTGCTTCTTCCACCATAACAGAAACATAATATCTTCCTGCTTTCATGGAAACAGTACCGCTCTTTATGATATGTATTTTCGGATTTGTCGGGATATAACCCTTTTCTTTCAGTCTTACCCAGCCAAGTGTTGGAATTTTAATTCTGTGGCGTTCACAGGCAATTATTGTTTTCGTATCTGTTCTTACAAAATACATTTTCACATCAGAGTTTGATTTTTTCTTCCAATTCGGGAAACCAGATTTGTGGCTGAAAAAATTTTTAAAAGCTCTTTGTGCGTTCATGATACTTTGTTTTACTGATTTACTGCTGACTTCTCTAATCCATGAAAATTCAGGTTTTTTCAAAAGATACTCATTGTTCAGCCATTTTGAAAAGTCATATCCTGAAACAAATCTTTCTTCTTTTTCATAGATTTCTTTATTGTGTGCCAGATAAAAATTGTACACAAATCTGCATACACCGATGGTTCTGTGAATGATTTGTTTTTGTTTTGCAGTTGGATAGATTTCTGTTTTATAACTTTTTAGCAATTTCTTCACAACCTTATTTCTTTTTTGTGTATATTTTACCATGTTTACACACTTTTGTCAATGCTTTTATTACTTATTTTGTAACTCACGTTTATAGATACGGAGAATTTCTTGCTAATGTTGACTATCTTTCAGAGTACTTCCAACTTGATTTTTTCTGCACAGAATGTTATAAACTCTGTAATTGGAGGCTTGTAAACGGCATTGCCGAAAAACTCTTCAAAGCGATTCATATATTTATCGAACGCCGTATCTATAGAACCTCTGATTGCACGTTCTACACTTTCTGAACTAACGCCGTACATCTCAGCTATGCGAGGATAAATATTGTTCTTAAAGTTGTTGATATATTCCGGATGTTCGATAACTAAATAAACGGTATCAATGGTGTATCTGTAGCCTCTGAAATGTGCATGAAAGCCCATATAAAGAAGTGCCTTGGCTGTAGCTTTTTCCACCTGTTTTTTGTAATTCTCCATATCGAGACAATGGCGTATTAGGTTACAGATATTAGTTACGCCGAGTTTCTCGGAAATAAAGAGTACTCCGTTCTTTGTATAAATCGTGAGTTCCTCCTCGCTGGTGAGTACGAACGCTTTCACATTGGGGTTTCCGCTTAAAATAAGAGCTTCCAGTGATTCGTCCATGTCTTCTGTAGTAGTGTCGATAATAACCGCATTATTTGTTGCCAGCGTTTCAGCAGAAAGATTACTGCGTACTACAGCATACAGGTTCTTTGAGAGTTCAGAAGCAATTTTATTGCAGATTACATTCTGACTCTTGATTAACACCTTATTACTTAATATAATCATTTGTAGGTAATTCCTTTCTTTAAAATTGCGAACAGAAAGGCGTAGTGAGAATATATTATCATATGACAGACAGAAATGTCTCAATACAAATATCGTAGATTATTGGTAAATATTGCCATTTTCCGTCCGCACACACACTATACTACAAATTTCATAAAAAGTCAATACACACTAACCACTAAACATTTCCCATTATAATTTCCAGTTTTTGTGTGCAACCAACAACAGAATTTATACATTATTATACAAGATATGTCAAAAATTACGTATTATCAGCTCTTTATATACTCCCTTTGAAAGATTATTCTGACGTTCTGTGGTGGCAATTTCAAACTCTTTATATAATTCACGTATATAGCTACTGTCATTATATGATAAAATAAAACGTCCCTGTATTTTACTTAAAACTTTCTTTAAACGTTCATGGTCTTCTTTGCGGAAAAGAATATCGTAATAGCGTTCTGTATGGCTGTATGGCGGGTCACAGTAGAATAACGCTTCAGGGTGGTCATATTTTTTTATAAGCTGTTCAAAGTCCATATTTTCTATTACCACGTTTGCAAGGCGTTTTTCTATTTCTTCCATATAGTCGGCTGAAATATTACGTTTACGACCGCCGAAAGTTCTCATATTAGAACCGTAACTTATCTTGTTGATGAGGTAGAACATTCCTGCACGCTGAATGTCTGTAAATCCGGAAATATTCATTTTTTCCTTTATATTCTCAAACATTTCACGTGAATTAAGATAACCTGAAATTTCACGCTGAAGCTCTGCACAGTGATATTTGGTACAGCGGAAAAGATTTACAAGGTCACTGTTGAAATCATTGTAGACTTCAAGACTGGCATGATTTTCCTTGTAGAAAAGCACAGACCCTCCACCGCCGAAAACTTCTATATATCGGTCTATATCGTCCGGAAAAAGAGAAACTATTTTAGGAGCGAGAAGTCTTTTTCCACCCATCCATGCAATAAAACTTTTTATTAAAATCACCACTCTTCTTATTTGAAATTCTCAAAAAAATATTAGAATATTTTTCAGGAAACTAAAAGAATATTGACTCTCACTTTTCTGCAAGAGTTCCTGAATAATTTTTTCCGTCAACGGTCACTGAAACCTCGACGGTCTTTTTCGTGGTTGTCGGATAAACGTCTGATTTGCTGAGACCGTAATATTTGTAGAAATCGTCCGTAACGGAATAAGCGGAAGTCACAACCTCATTGCCTTTCCAGAAGTTTGAAGTCCTGACATCAACGTGAGTTGCCGTGTATGTACTGTCAAT
>JAIDUG010000053.1 GCA_029060305.1 Ruminococcus sp. | reverse complement strand
GCTTTTGCAGTTGTAGCGGAAGTTGTTGTTTCCTCTGTTGTTGCTGTGGAATTTGTTGTAGCTTTTGCAGTTGTAGCGGAAGTTGTTGTTTCTTCTGTTGTTGCTGTGGAATTTGTTGTATCTTCTGTAGTAGTTGCAGATGTTGTTGTAGGCTCAGCAGTTGTTGTTGTAGTTGTTTGTGATTCGGATGTAGTAGTTGTTGTTCTTCTTACTCTTTTTGTTGTATCTGTTGTTGTAGATTCTTCTGTCTCCGGAACTGTTGTAGATTCTTCTGTTGTTGAAACTGTTGTCGGTTCTGCTGTTGTAGTTGTAGTAGTAGTTGTTGTTGTAGCTTTTGTTGTAGTTGGTGGAACGGTTGGCATTGTTAATGTAGGTCTTGCAGTAGATACTGTAGATTCTGTAGGTACAGTTTCTTGAGATTCTATTGTTGCAACGGTTGTAACTGTGCTTGTAAATATTCTTTGTGATGTAGTTACTGCGGTATTTGTTGATGTTGAAGGTCTGGTTGCTGTGCCAAGTACGGGAGCTTTTGTTGTTGTAGATACTACTGGTGGTTCTGTTGCAACGAAAATATTGTTGATATTGTATTCTTTTTTGAAGCCGTTTTTTATTTCATTAGTGCCTAATAAAGTAGAAGTCTCACCATATCCTGAAACATACTGAATGTATTTAACTTTTACTTGATTTAAGTTACCGCTTATTGTTCCAACTAATATTGAATAGTTATCATCAAACAGCGATTGTGATTCTTTGCGGGTTATCATGATGTTTGCATCAGTTTTGTTATCATTCTGACTACATGTAAATGAACTGAATCTATTTTTAGCATCTTTTCCGAAATCAAATGTAAAACTACTTTCAGATTCTAAAGTTATAAACATAGCAGTAATATTATTTCCAAAACCATCGGGAATATCAGGAGAACCTGAAGCAGAATTGTCATTTTTAATGAGGCTTTTGTCGCCTTTTTCTACTTTAACAGCACCCTCAGAAGTGATTACTAATCTTCCGTCTTCTTCATATATTGTAGCATCACTTCTCATTTCAGAAATAGTAGTAATAACACCATTTCTTGTACCATTAGCTATTGTTACTGTAGTACCTGCCGAAAAGAGAATTAAAATTGATGTTATACCTGCTAAAAATTTTTTTAACATAACTACTACCTCCTGTAATGATATCTAAAATCATTTTCTTAATTTCTTTAAGGGATTTTTTTACTTCCCTTGTTCTGATTACATTGTATCATTATACAAGGAATTTTTGTACTATCAAAAAGAGACATTTTCCATCAAAAAACAGATAAAACATATTTGTGTATCCCCAAAAAAATCCCACCTGAATATATGATAAGCAGGCGGGACTTTTATTACTGATAAATTGTTAAATTATGTCGTTTACTGTCAGTACCGGTTGTAACAGCTTATGTTGCGGATTCTGTATCAGTTTCTGTATCGTCATACTTCTTTTCACCGGTAAGTTTGATAGGAGTATTCAGCATCTCGTCCATAGGTAATACTTCTTCAAACAATGAGTCACTTACGATACGCTGACCTGTATTCAGTTTAATATCGTTTACTCTGTAAAGTTCAACTCTAACCTTTTCAGGCCAAATCAAATCGTCGAGATTATCAGGCTCAATCCAGTATACCCATGTTCCGTCGTTAACGTCTGTAATTTCTCCGCCCTTTGGAATGTCAGCAAAGATAACCTGGTCTGCTGTGCCGTCTGCACCGCTCTTTGTCTTGCCGACCATATTTCCTTCTTCATCATAGAGAATTACAACATTGTAAGAAGGATTGCCCTTGTAAGAACCTGTAAATACAATTGAACCCTTAGGAATAAAGTCTTCTGCATCTCTGCCGTATTTGTAATCTTCCTTAAGAGTACCGAATGCTCCTGTTCCGTCATCAACTCTGCGGAAGTCAACATTATCGCCTGTTACGCCGAGAACATCAAGCTCTGCAATTGAAATCTTCTTGCCTTTCTGATTGAGAATTTCAAGTCTTACTGCTGTTGTGTCATAAGTGCTTACGTACTTGTTATCTGAGTTATTGAAGTAAACAGGATAAATATCCTTGTTTCCGTCGAATGTTCCGCTTGCTACTTCAATCCATTCAGTACCGTCCTCGCTCTTTACATAGACTTTGTAATCGCCTATCGAGTTATCTTTATCACCGACAGTGTACTTCATTCCGGTAACTACAACAGACTGGTGTAAGTTAAGGATTATACTTGCATTGTTTGTCATTACTTCCGGTTCATAAACTGTTTCTGTACTATTATCAATAGCTGATAATGCAGGTTCATGAACTGTAAGTGAACATGGAAGGTCTTCTATCTGTTCAACGATTTTTTCTGCTTTAAGGTCTTCTGCCATTTCTTTTACATTTTTTCCGTCTCTGTCTTTAATTGTCCTGCCGGTTGCTGTTTCTGATATACTTACACTCCAGTTTGTCTTGTCAAGACTTCCGTCGTGGCTGATTTTTATCATATCTGTAACATAAGGAGCTGAACGGTAGAGATACTGGTCGATAAGTGTAACCTTGTATGATACTGTACGGTTATTGAATGTTGTAACTGTATCTTCAAATGTCGGAGTTTTTGTAAAGCCTATCGGAGTTTCAATAACTTTACCTCTTGATATAGTACAGCGGATAATCTCATAACCGAGAATCTCTTCTTTCGGTAATACATCAACAACATCGATTGAAAGTGTAACCTTGTTTGCCTCTGAACCTCTGCCGACTTTTACGTCAACATTGCTTATTACTGCTGAATTCGGGTCGCCATTTTCATTAGTTGTCATATAGCTTTCGCCATTCATTGCATAAACACGTGAATCTTCGTTTGCATACATAATAGCTCTTTTTTCTTTTCCGAACTGACTTGCGTATGCGATTGTAACATTATCTGGTGTCATACCCCAGCGTTCAAAGAATTCAAGGACATTCTTTTCTGCTGCTGCACAAGCGAGACGCATCAGATTCTGTTCTGAGCCACCGTTGAGATTAAGTTGTGCACCGCCTTTATTCGGAGCTGATGCAGGATTTCTTGAATATGTGTCCATTCTTGCATAGAAGAGGTTGTTGAGTATATCCTGTGCTGAGTTGTAAGTCTTATAGTTGTAGTCCTTATCGTAAGCAAGGTGGAGTTGCCAGTAAAGACCGAGTTGTGTTCCCTGGTCTGCCTTGCCCTTTGTGCCGGATGATACTTTCTTGAAAATATTGTTGTAATTAAGTCTTGAACCTGCATTCTGATCTTGTGCCTGAGCGAGAAGTGAGAAATAGTTGTTTGTGATTTCAGCATCTACATAACTTGAATCATTGATACAGTGACCGATTTCGTGAGCGATTCCCCAACCGAAATAATTACCGCTTACATATTTGCCGTTGCTGTCTGATGTTACGCCGGGAACATTAACTAATCCGGAAGCTGAACCATACTGGATACCAATATGATTTCCTGCTGCGTACATCGCTGCACCTTCAAACATTCTCTGATAACGGATATTGAGATGCTTGTTAGAAACCTTGTTTATATCTCCGTTTCCTTTAACACTATCACCGTTATTAACACGATTCTGACTGACATTAGGATTCAGACCTTTGTGCTGATAGAAGAGTGTGAGCATATTTTCCATTGCATCTATTGACTGAACAAGTTTTTCAGCACGTGATTCAACTGAACCGTTTCCTAAGCCAGCAAGTACCTGAGCTGCTGGAATTGAATACATCATCTTGTCGCTGAGAATTTCAGTTGCACCTGCGATACAGGTTGTTGCTTTATACGGATGATTAAGCTGTGTGTTTGGTTCGTCTGTATCAGGATGTTTTGCATTTTCGTGAACATATTCATGTTCATCTTTCATACCGGCAACCTGTCTCTCAAGAGACTCTATATAGTCAGCTGCTCTGTTAAGACGTTCCATTTTATCAGTTACATAGAAAAGGTCAAGAACTGAAATCGGAGAACCGCCTGCTACACGCACTGAATAAGATTTATAAATATTCATGGCACCGTTGTTTACAACGTAAAGCGAACCGCCTCCCTCATCATCTGCCAAAGAGCTTTCCGGTATATAAACTTCATTTTCACCTATACAAAGTTTCTGAGTTTTTAATGATACACTGTTTGACTCTGAATTGTACTGTGTACATACGATTTCCAGATTTGTTGCAGCACCAATTTTTTCATTATTCATATCTGAAGAACCTACATAGACCATTATCTTTGTAGCTGCACCGGCTGAAACACCAAGAGGTTGCCATGCATTAAGTCCGCTGTAGTTTTTTGCTACACCGCCGTTAGATTCACTTGTGGTAATTTTGTTGTAAACCACAACAGGCGGATTGAGGTGTGCAGAATTATGAAGTAACTTTTCGGCTGCGTCAAGTTCTGTATTCAGAACACTTCTGTCAGGATTGGTTTCACCCCATCTGTCTTTTTGTTCAATTTCCTTACGGAGTTCGTCGATTGTTTCCTGAGTAACATCATCTTTCAGAACCAAATGGTATTCGTCAGCATAAAGGTTCTGAATTTTTTCTTTTGTTTCGTTTTTAGCATAGAAAGCCATTTCTGCAACTGAAACGTGTCCTCTGTATGTGTCGAAACCTATCTTGAGCTTATTTGTTTTAACTGATTTCGGGAATCTTATGAGATAATAATAGTTATTGTTTTTATCCTTGAAACTACTATATCCAGAAATATGTTGCTGGAGTCTTTGCTCTTTACCATTTTCGTCCCAGTAATTTACACTTGACCATGAAATTAAATTATTGCTGTATGGGTATGTAACAGCAACAGAGCTGAATTCATACACATCGTCAAATTCAATTACAAAGCTCTGGTCATTCGGACCTTGCCAGCCACCGTTATTCCACGGGTCACCTGAACCGGAAGTTTTTGCGTAATATGAACCCTGGTCACCGTCAACAATTGCCCATGTTGTAAGTTTAGTGTTTTTATCGCCAGCGGCTACCTTGTTTGCATTTTCTTCATCTACTATGTTACCTACCGTACTTCCGGCATTTCCTCTGTAGACATTTACAATGTGTTCGCTTCCGATATTTCCGTTTTCGTCAATGTTGATAGCACCATATTTATGCATCTGAACGGGTACTGTAACAGTTGTCTTGCCTAACTTTACATCTGACCTTTCACTTCCGCCGTTTTTGTTACAAGCTACAACAAAAACTTTGTATTCAACTTTATCCTCAAGACCTACGATAGTATAGTTTGTTGTTTTGTCTAAGTCAATGCATGTATAATTTGCATCTTCAAATGATTTTTTTGTCTCTTCTAATTTGTCAGCTGAGAAGGGCTTAGCAACTACATCTTTTACTTCACCCTGTTTTCCGTAACAGAGAATGTAGCTGGTAGCACTGTTTGTCTTTGAATCTGACCATGAAACCTTTAAAGATTTTGTATCGCCTTTTACAGTAACGTAATCAGGCTTAGCAGGTACTTCCATAGGTAAAACACGAACTGATTCAGTATTAGACCACGCACTCTTATAATCTTCTCCGCCTGATGATACACTGCGTACGTGTGTGTAGTAGGTTGTATTTGTCTTTATCAATTTGAAGTTTCCGTGTTCTGATTGTAAAGAAAATCCGATTTTGTCTTTTATTCCGAGTTTTTCATTAGCTTCCTTTGATTCTCTGATTTCTGTATCGGACAATACTTTTTTAGCGATAGTTGAAGAGAAGCTACCGTCAGGCTTTGTGGACGGACTTGCGGATACCTCATATTCATAACTTCCGCCACCTAATTGAACAGGCGACCATATTACATTAATCTTTGCATACTTATCCTCTGCTTTTGTATCCTGAGTAATCATAACATCTGTGGGATAGTCTATTGGTGGCTCTTGTACTTTTGATTCAAGACCGTTAAGAATTTTAACTTCTGCGATTTCAGCAAGATTTGTATTGTTAGATGCTGTAATCTTGAGTCTGATTTTCTTTACACCCGTCTGATTGCCTAAATTAATGCTGATATTACCGTCATTATCAACTGATGCTGTAACAGCACTTTCTGATTTATTATTAGTAGGTGGTAAAGTAACCGGTTCACCTTTATCATCGCCATTACCAGAAGAAATATCTTCATTACTGGAATTATCAACTGGTTCACCAAGTTCGTCAGGTGAGATTCCGTGTAATTCTTCACCATTCAAGGAAACCTCACCAATCATTTTTCCGTTTTCATCGAAACATTCTACAACACCTTCGGTAACCTTTCCGTTTCCATCATCGTCACCTGTTTTAAAACTGAATCCTTTAACGCCCTCGTCACCAACAGCCATATCAAAACCTACAGGGTGGTCTTTATCAATTTTCTGAGGATTACCGTTTTCGTCTGTAGAAGCTTCCAGTTTCATTGGTGGCGGTGGTTCTTTTGGTTCACCATCTTCTTCGCTGTCATTAATGATTGAAGCGTTGAGTAATTGTTCCAGTGTAGAACCTTTGTCAGAAACTACTGTACCTGGTGTTGTCTGAACAGCATCCTGTAAAACAAATGCAGAATATTTTTCAGATACTTCTTTTTCAAGGGCTGCTTTTGTATCAAATCCTCTTGTATCGATAAAGCCCTTTGTGAAATAACTCATATCTGACATATTGACTGTTCCGTCATGGTTTAAATCAAACTTATCAAGAGAATATGAAGCAGCTTTTTCTTTAGCAGTTTCCATTGCTGTTTCAGCCTCTATCATTGCTTTTTCAGCAGTTCCCTTTTCATTATCATTTGCAGATTCATACAATTTTACAGCTTCGTTGTATTTATTGGTTGCTTCTTCAAGTCTTACATATAAATCAATAGCTCCGGCAAGAAGTACTGCATCGTGAATATCTATTGCCTTATTTTTATTTTCTCCGTCAGAACCGTTTATATCGCCATAAACCAAAACACCGGGGTGATTTATTGTTTTTGGTTCATCGTATATTAAGTCGCCGTCTTCATTCCTCATTAATTTACCATTTTCATCACACTTAGGAGTCAATCCGTAACTATAATTTTTATGGAAACCAAGTGTAACTTTTACAGTACACATCATATGTTCAAGTTCTTCTGAAAGTATTTCCTGTTCAAAAGCCTTAAAACCAGGAGCTTCAACTGTTACTATGTAATCATTGTTTTTAATATAGTCTGTCATAACACTAGCGGATTCACCTATTCCGTCTTTGACATTAACAACAACCGGATTATTATCCTTATCTACGAGGATATTATTTCCGCCTTTCTGAACGATTTTTACAGTACAGTCTATACCATCAGGAAATGACATATCCATCTGATTGGAAATTTCAACTTTAATTCTGCTGAATTTCTCGTCGTTTTCAATTATTAACTTCTTATCTGTATCACCGTTTTCGTCTTCTTTTGATGTTGGCTCAATTGTTGATGTCGTTTCAGTTTCTGACGTTGTTTCAGTTTCTGACGTCGGCTCAGTTTCTGACGTTGTTTCAGTTTCTGATGTCGGCTCAGTTTCTGACGTCGTTTCAATTTCTGATGTTGTCTCAACGTCTGATGGTTCAATTTTTTCACCTTCCGCAAAGGCTGAAATCATATTGTATGAAAGTGTAGTTGCGCCAATAGTCTGCGAGAAAGTTCCCAACATTGATAATGCTGATACAAAAGCAATTACTCTCCTTACACTGCGTTTCCTTTTTGAAGCTTTCATAAAATTCATCCTTTCTGATTTCGGCAATTCTTATCACTGATTCAGAACGTATGAGTCAAAATCAATAAATCTGCCAGATTAATTCGTTATTGCAGGAGCTTTACTATTATCCTTATACTATCTCCTGTGCTTTTAATAATATTATACTCATTTTTTTTAAAAAGTCAACCGCTTTTTTTCTTTCGTCTTATTCATTACGGATTTTGACTTGTTTTTATGGGATTTTCCGAATTTGTACAGAAAAAAGTCAGGAGAATTTTTATAAATCTGTCTGATTTCGGCAGGACAATTATTCCTGTTATGAAAGCTATGTGCAGTTATGGTGAAGATTATCTGTCAGGCATAAATATGATTTCTGACTGTTGTTTAGAAAGTAAAACAGAAAAGTGATTTTTACAAATGTTTAAGATTTACACGATATTTCCTTAGAGTAGATTCGTCATATTTTTCCAAGAAAGTATCTATCGCATGAATTAAATCTGCTTTATCACGTGGCAGAGTACCCTGTAACTGAAAAAAATTAGATGCTCCCAGAGCGGAAAAATGTGTAGGAATTTCAAGCAGTTCTATCAGAGTACGCATTTCCAGTAATTTTTCGGTTTCGCTTTCCTCACGCCATTTACCATGTAATATTTCCTGATACAATTCTGATTCCGGATAAATTGTCAGCATGGAAGCTCCGACGATTTCCGGATTCAGCTGATTGAAAATCTTTACTGTTTCACGTACTCCCTCAATACTTTTTCCTGCTCCGGAGATACCTGTCAGATAGAAGAAATTATATCGTATATTGGCTATATCCAGTTTATGACATTGTTCTAAAATATCATCTCCATTATAGCCTTTATTCATGAACGTCAGAGCATTATTGTAACCTGTTTCCACTCCGATTGTAATGCGGTCATATCCAAGTGTACGCAATGCTTTGAGGTCTTCTGTTGTCTTTGTCGAAATATCCGTGATACGTGCAAAACAGCCGATACTTCCGAGTTTCTGTAAATATTGCTTTGATAAGTTTGCGATTGCTTTGAGTTTGTCCGTACTGAGTACAAAGGGATTTGCTCCGGTAAGAAACAGTCTTGTAATATCAGGCATATGTGTATATATTTCCTGTAAATCTGCCTCGATTTCGTCAACCGGTGACATCTGAAAAGGTACATCATAAAGTGTGCAGAATTTGCATTGATGATGTGTACAGCCTGCCGTTACCTGCAAAAGTGCCGACCATGCTTCATAAGGTGGTCGCCATATTGTTCCTGTAAAGTGCATATAATAACCTCCTTTTTTGATAAGCCTATCACTGAAATCAGTATATCATACTTAGTACAATTTTTCAAGTACGATTATTTTTAATACTTAGTATCATATTGACACTGTACAGAGTTTATGTTATAATATAAGACGGAAACGGAGGTGAAAATATGTCTGAGAATAAACATACAGAAAAAGAACAGCTTGCACGTTGCGAATCTATGAGCAGGTTGCAAGCCGTTATCAGCGGAAAATGGAAAATTCTTATTATATGGTACATAGCAGTCTATGAAGTACAGCGTTTCAACGAATTACAACGCCGTCTTGACGGAATTACACAATCTACTCTGACAAAGCAGTTACGTGAACTTGAGGCGGACGGATTTATTATACGTCGTATTTATCCGCAAGTACCGCCGAAAGTGGAATATTCATTGACTGAAATGGGTAAAAAATTTATGCCGATACTTTCAGCCATGAAACAGTGGAGTGATGAGAATTTAATAACAGATAAAACCGAATAAATCAGGTAAAAACCTCGATTTTAGAAAGAAAATCCAATTTAGATAATTATTGATTATTTAATATCATTTTACGCATATACACCATATCAAAAGAATCAATGAGACCATCTCTGGTAAGGTCTGCTTCATTACCCACATAACCTTTACCATGTAAATATTTCTGTAACAATACAGCATCTGAGACATTAACCTTGTGGTCCTTGTTTGTGTCTCCGAATAATCTAATATTTTTACGATTCTTCAGAGGATTCAGTATATCATATAAATTATCATATACATATACAATACTATTATTATTGAAGAAATTAAAATCATATTCGTGTTTAAGGTTATTTACTGCATTGCGTTGACCTGTTTCCCCTATATAAGAATATCCTGTTGATGATGGTAAAAAACCTATAATTTCCACGGTATCAGGAAGATTAATTACTACTTTATTTTTTGTATTGAATGCATTAAGTCCTATATATTTAACACCATCAGATATTTTGATATTTTTTACTGTACAGTAATTGAATGCATCAGTTTCTATCTTTTCAACACATGAACCGATATGAACATATTCAAGATTATCACATGCGTAAAAAATACTGGACGGTATATTTGTAGCGTTTATATCTGCATATTTTATAGGTGTATTCCCAAAAACTTCCACATTCATTCTAAGTTCCGGACAATCAATTATTACTTCTTCTAAACCAGTCCTAGCAAATGACCATACTCCTAAAAATTTCAGGTTTTCAGGAAAGTTTATACTTTTAAGATTCTCACAATCTATGAACGCATAAGTATTAATATATTCAATAGTATCGGGAAGTTTAACATCAGTTATATCAGCTTGCAAAAAAGCTTCTGCATCTATAGATGTCACTTTATAATTATCAATAGATTCCGGAATTTCCACAAATCCTGTTGCTTCAGTACCGTCAATGACAGTCAATGTATTATCCGGACAGATTCCATAAGTGATATTATCAACTGTTATCAGATTTTCTTCCGGATATTTCTTAAATTTTATTACAGCTTCAACACATTCTCCATACGTAATGTAATCGTCAGAGGGATAATACATTATATCATGTTCGGCATCATAAAAACTATCTGTATGGGAATAGTCATAAATATTGAAATATCCTAAATCTTCTTTAGTATTTTTTCCTATGTTTATCTCACCAGTAGATATTATTCTTGTAGTTCCCTCATCATCAAGCCAGTACTCATTGCGGTCTATAACTGAATCAAGGTACTTTATATCGGGAACAGCATGAGTAAAATAAGCACTGCCCGCTTTTGCAGGTGAATAACAATCCCATATACCATAGGAGTTCATAGCGGTTTCAAGGGTAAGCCTTTCGCCTATATATTTATCATGTGCGAGTGTCCGTCTTGCACGTTCACAACGAATTGTTGCAATTGAGGACTGTTCCGTTTCAAATATAAATCTGCACAAATCTTTTTCATCATTCGGCAATGAATCATAATCGGTTATACATAAGTCATATTTAAGAAATTTTTCCCATAATTCAGGACTGCCTTCAACAGTTGTTTCTTCATTTCCGGTAAAATTCGGAAGTGGGTCAACATAATCACTCCCTTTACCGAAATAGTTTCCGTCAGCGTAAACAGTAGCAGGCAGATAAGCAACAGATACCATTAATATTGATAAAATGGATAATATTTTTTTCATAAAATCCTCCTTGATTATTATTATCATATTATATCATAGAAATTTCTGAATTTCAATAGACTTTTCAGTTTTAATACACAATTTTTTAAAGTCAGACATCTATAAGTTTTTTAATAATGAAAAGGACGTACCCGAAAGTACGTCCTTGAATTTTCTTATAAACCTGCTGACATTTCCTGTATTCTGAGAGCATCAAGAAGTGTTACGCCGTCATTGTCAACAACGTCTGCATTAGCCATTCCCTGTATGGAGAGCTGATATTCTGTAGGGTTGGATATGGACTGCATTATCAGTACAGCATCGGATATATTTACTACTCCGTCTTCGTTTGCATCGCCTATGAGGGTCGGTTCAGGGAGTTCGATTTCTATATCTTTTATTTTTATTACCGCATCTGAAGTCGGGAAAACCATATCTTCAAAACTCCAGTCAACAGCTTTTCTTATCTTGGTTGCAAGATGTGTCATTTCGTCATAATCCATGTTACTATTATCCAATTCAATACATACATAATCAACATAATCTGTTTTAATCTTATCAACAGTATATGGAATTGAATTTTTTAATAAATATTCTTCTATCAATGGAATTTTATCTTCATTTACGTCTCCAGCATAAGAGACAAATTCTGAAAAAGAATTTATAGAATATCCAGGAATAACTTCAGAAAAAGGCTTTTTTCCGCCATTATTATCGCCAATCATATATGTATGAACAAACATAGTATCATAATTAACTTCTTCTTCACCTGTAAATGAATTAACAGTGATTTTGGGTTCTGATATAAAAATTCTTAAACCGTCTTTTCCATAAAAATCTGTTCCTGCCTGCCAAAACGTATACTTAATATCTTTGTTACGACCTGCTACATAAAAAGAGGTTGTGTATTGATTAGGATATTTTTCACCTTTGAAATTAACTGCAATTGCACCAGCACCAGTTGAAACAGCAGAAACAGCACACAAAGCAATCGCTGAAACAGTAGCAATCATTCTTTTAAGTTTTTTATTCATAAATAAGTCTCCTTTTTTATAAACCTGCTGACATTTCCTGTATTCTGAGAGCATCGAGAAGTGTTACTCCGTCATTGTCAACAACGTCTGCATTAGCCATTCCCTGTATTGAGAGCTGATATTCGGTAGGGTTGGATATAGACTGCATTATGAGTACAGCATCGGATATATTTACTACGCCGTCTTCGTTTGCATCGCCTAAGAGAGTGGGTTCAGGGAGTTCATTTTCAACGTCAGTTATTTCTGTTATATCAGCAGGCGATATACATGTAGTTATAAATCCTGTATCTTTCTTTATTTTCTGTAAGAGTTCAAAATATTCATCATCTGTATAAATCGGTTTAAATTCATAATAACTTATTTCTATACAATCTTTAATATAAATTGCCCACAAATCACCTGACGCATATTCAGACTTTTCATATATTATATTATTATCCAACAAATATTTTTCAAGTGTATCTACATCTTCTTTGTTGTTTAACATATACGAACCAAATCCCAATGGAGCTACACTCCAATAATCCATCCATTCTTGAGTACTATTAACATAATAGTGATTATTATGAGAAATCATTTTGTAAGTATATTCTTCGCCAAACTCATCTAAAATCTTATCAGAAATATATATCTTATTACTTTTATCGTCAAAATAATCGGTTGCTTCCTGCCATAAATGAAATTTTACACTTTTATCATTTACAATAGCAGAAAAAGAAGTAGTATAGGCTGTAACTTCTCTATCTGTAAATGTAGCAATTGCACCTGCACAGGTTGAAACAGCAGAAACAGCACACGTCACCACCGCTGAAACGGTAGCAATCATTCTTTTGAGTTTTTTATTCATAAAAAGCACCTCATTACCATTTAATATTAGGATTATTAACACTATAGAAGTTTATTAAATCTGTAGTCATACGAGTACCAATATTATATTTTGGATTTTCTACATCAGGATTAGCAGTATTTATACCAACTATTGTATTATATGTTCTATGTCCAGGAATTGATTCAGTAATATATACGGGACCACCACTATTACCAGGTGTCATATCTGCTGTATAATGTATAAATGAATCATTTATGTCAGAAATCAATCCATTTCCAGAATACATCATATGTTTTGTATGATTATTAAATTCGCCTGGAAATCCTGTTACAGTTACAACAGCATTATTGTCTTTAATACTGTTTAATGATACACCTAAATCGAAGCAAGCATAATCACTTAAATCTTCTTTTACAGTAATAAGAGCATAGTCATATGCTTCGTCTGCATAAGTAAAATCTTTTTTATAATCCTGAGGAATATGATATTCTACAGGTGTAGCATGTAATGTAACTTTTCCGGTATTATCAAATAATAAAATTTCACTTATCTTATAATTTTTTGTACAATGTGCAGCAGTTGCAATAACATGGTCGCTAACCACGAATCCAGAACCAATATAATTTGAAGAATTCATAATTTTTACTACACCTGATTTAGTCCAGTCTATAACTCTTTCGTCGTTACCAATAACAGCACGTGATTTATTAACAGTCGGTATCGGTGCTAAATCATACTGACTTTTATAATTGCCTGTTTTAGCATCATATATATTATAACGTCTTGTGGTATTAGCCATATTAGTATTGTCTTTATAAGAAGGCACTTCAACTAATCCGCTCTCTAAACGTGCCGTATAAAGTTCAATGCGTTTTGCATCCATATAACTTACAACACCGTTTCTGTCAACATCAAGCTCTTTAATATCAGTTGGTGCATAAGCTCCACAAAGATACTGCATTATCAGCACTGAATCGGATATGTTGAGTGTTCCGTCACCGTTAGGGTCTGGCAACTTCTTCTCTTCCTCCGCCGATGTAGCCAAAGAACCACAGGACATAACCGCCATGATTCCTGCAAGAATAAGCGAAGTTAATTTCTTTTTTACTTTCATAATTTTCTACCCTCCGAATAAAATTTTTGACAAAGAGTGTATAATTATTATATTCCCTTTGTTAAATTAAGTATATCACAATTTTCCTGAAAAGTCAATATAATGCAAAAAATTTTTGACACATTTTTGTGCATATCGACTAAAAGAACGCATACAACGTTTCAGCGTTCATTTTGCCATTTTTCCCATTTCGTTATAAAGGCTCTTAAAATACGTTTTAAGACGTGATAGATGTTGCCAGTATAACTACTACTAATCCCCTAAAAATGCTTTGTAAGCCGTTCAGACATTCAGAAATGCCATTCTTGCGACAATCAATAAAACCACCGCCTTTCAATCATTGAGCGAAACTGTGTTAATCTATCCAGACGCTGTTAGAAGTGTTGTCTACGCTCTGAGAGCTTCCGAACCAACCGCTTTCCTTAGCGTAATGGGTCAAACTTACACGATAATAAAAACCGCCATTGACAGATACAGCATAGTTATTGAGATAGTAACTGCTACTGTCAGATTTCAACAAATCGTCAATAGACTTTTCCTCTTTCCAATTAACACCGTCAGAGCTGTATTCTATGGAAATATTCTTGTAGCCGATTGACTTCATATTTCCGACAGCTTCAATTTCACCAGTGATGTAAAGTGTTTTTCTTCCCGATGAAACACTAAGGCAACAATTGCTAATCAATCCTGCCGTTCGTACTTGATTGTTGTCTGATACACTTGTATAGGCATTAGAAGCTGCCTTTACAGGCATTACAGGTACACTGTATGTCAGGACACTTGCAACACCTAATGCTAATGCTTTCTTATTCATTTTTAATTTCCTCCTGTCATTTTATTGAAGCAACTATTTTTTCACATTCGTCATATGGAACATCAACTGTAAACATTACAAAAACAGTTTTCCCATTTTGATAAGTAATAGTGTACTGGTCATCTTCCTTTGAAATTATTGCTGGAGAGCCATTCACTTCCGTTTCCGAAATGTTATAATGGTCACTGGGAATAACTATATTTGAAACATCATTCCAAAAAATTTTATACGATAAACTGATTGTTTGTTGTTTATATTCATAAAGAAATCGTACTGAATTTGCCACGTTCTCATTAACGTTCGTGCTAACCTCCGTCAGCACAAACCCCTCCGGAATATAATGGGGAGTTTCAAACTCAATACCATATTCGGCAAGCTTAGCAATAAAACCGTAAGGGTCGTCCTCTGATTTGGGCAGATATATTTCTTCTGGTTGCTTCCCGAAGTC
>JAIDUG010000052.1 GCA_029060305.1 Ruminococcus sp. | reverse complement strand
CCGTTATGAAGCGTTATTTTCGGTCTGAGGGTCTGTGCGATACCGTCAATCCATACAGATGCTGAAACAAGTCCGTCACCCGAAAGAATCAGCGTACAGTCGGCAAAAATCCATGTTTCCTGACTGTTTGAAAAGCCTGTCTTTGCAACAAATCTTTCCGTTCCGAAAACTTCTCCTGTATATGTTTTCATTTCAATGACAGATATATTGTTTACACTATTTATTGTGGTGTATGATGATACCGTACGGTCGGAAGTGCCCGACGTGCCGGAAGAAACAGTTTCGGTCTCCGGAGAACCGGCTGAAATCAAGGTCTGCGGACCTCTAAATTGCCACGAAATGTGTGTTATAAGAAAATTTGTATCTTCATTTCCGTCATTTACGCCGTCCTCAATTTTCACCATATCGCCAACATCAAGTGCCGGATTTCCGTAATATTCCACTGTTCCTGGCGACCACTTACAAAATTTATTCCAGATTGTGCTATAATCATTTACAATACGTCTAAGATGTTGCATATATACTTCTTCCTGATTTTCTTTTGTTAACCATATATATTTATTATCAGAAAATCCAAGTATATAAGAATTTTGTTCATTATTAGTATATGTTACAGTATATCCTCTTTGGTCAGTATATGAAATTCCGCCTGCTTTGTACAGATAATCGCTTATTTTCACGGAAAAACGCTTTTCAGGCGGAATTTTCAAAACCGGACTGACTGAGAATTTTCTGAATTCAATTTTTCCCTCACGGTTTGCAAAGACAAAACACCCTAAAAACTGAGCGATTGCACGCACCTCGTCCCAACAGGTTTCAAGGTAATGCGTTGCCCATACACCGTTTATAACGTTGATTTTGTCTCCGGCGATTTCCTGAATTTCCTCAATATTCTGAGCAAATTCCACTTTTGCAATCTTTGCCACCTGTATCATTGCAAATTCCATTCTTACTGCTCCGACAAGGTTTATATTTACCGGCACATTCAGACGGTTCAAATGGTCGTAGCCCTTGATTTTAAAGATATTTCCGGCTTCACGTTCAGCCGAAACAATATCCCATACCCCAAGCGGAATCCATTTGTTTTTTATTGTTTCCGTCCCGAAATAAAGCCTTAACTCTCCGCCTTTTATGAGGTTGATGTTTTCATTTGTGAGGATTACCTCTATTTCTGCCGAACCTATGTACATCTCACCGAAATTGAAAATATTTTCGTCTGAAGTACACTGACTATCATAGTATATATTATTAATGAGATTACTGTCATTTAACAGAATCATTTTGCCGTCAGTACGCAGGATTCTTCCGCCTATTGTCTGAACGTCACCATTTTCAATCGCCTCAAAAAAACGTTTTTTCAGGTCTTTGTCGCCGTCAAAATCGTACATAAAACATCTCCTTAATATTCAATCAGGCTGAAAGAAAGTCTGTATAAGCCCTTTCCATTACGAATGATTTCGGCAGTTTTTTCACGGTTTGACGGGTACATTGTTTTAACGATATAGTTTCCGTTTTCAAGAAAAGTTACATTCAATGTGGAACTATTTATCATATTTTCAATATATCTTATCTCATTATTATTTCCGTAATACTCAAGTTGAATTTTGTAAATATTTCTGCGTATCGGATATGACAGTAAAACTCCTGTTTCGGCAGAACGTCCGGTAGCATCAGAATACAAATCCGATTTCTGAATGCTATATGTTAATGGTTCTATTTCAGGCGAAAAATTGCCTGCAATGCTTCTTATTTCACGAATTACTATTCCCATTTCAGCCACCTCTCCGGACTTTTTCCTGATTTACCGCCCTGACCGCAACACGTCCTATTTCACGTCCGTCAAGATCAACGTGGACATGAATTTCGCCATTACCGAAATTTCCGCTTCTGCTCATTGCATTTATCACGGCTTGTTCAATCGTGCTGAGCGGTGAAACAACTTCAGTTTCACGCTTATTGTCGCCGAGAACCGCAAGGAAATTTCCGTAATTTGCAGGGACAACCGTTCCTTGTGCGAGATACGGTATCTGCGGAACGCTAATCGACGGTAACCATTCAAACGGATACCAGTCAAGAATTTCAATGTATCTGATACCGTCTAAAGCCCAGTTTATCGCATTAAATGGCTTTTCGATAACCCAGTTGATACCGTCAATCAAGCCGTTTACAATATTTCTGAATGTATCAAAAATTCCGTCAGTGATTCCGTGAAAAATCTCTCCGCCTCTGCTGAAAACGTTCCTGACTGCCTCCCAAGCACTTGAAAATGTATCCTTAAACCAGTTTGTAACATGACTGAAAACATTTGTAATGCCGTTCCAAATGCCTTCAAAAAAGCCTTTTACTCCGGAAAAAACGTTTTTTATGTTATTCCAAGCAGTCTGAAATTTTTCCCCGAACCAGTCGCCAATAGCAGAAAAAACATTTGTAATATCGTTTCGGCGGTCGGCAAACCAACCACCGATATTGCGGAAAATTTCTGTAATACTGTCCCAAGCCTGACGGAATTTTTCTCCGAACCAGTTACCAACAGCGTAAAATACATTTACAATATCATTCCAACGGTCTGAAAACCAACC
>JAIDUG010000051.1 GCA_029060305.1 Ruminococcus sp. | reverse complement strand
CGTGTCTTTCCTATGCCTTGCTTGCCCTGAAAAACAAGGATAATATCCAGTGAGAACGGATTTTCAATGTCATTGAATAGCCCACAAACACACTGTTTAAGCCATTTGAAAATGAAAATACGGCTGTATATGCCTTCTTCCGTGTCTGTAGGTATTCTGAATATGTCATAGATTTGTGTTACATGGTCTTTTCCGTCCCATTTTACAGCCTTAATAGCATTCAGAACAGGGTTATATTTGTGCCTTGTTGCATATCGGGTAATGTAATCTATGACTTTCTGTTTTGTAACGTGGGTGTATATCTTTTCTAACTGGTCTTGCAGGATTGTTGGCACATTCTCTGCCAAATGCTCCTTGCTTTCACCGTCATCAAAACCGAAAAACTCAAAATTATGGGTTATTTGGTTGTATCTTATTGAATATCCCTGTTTTTCAAGAAATTCGGCAAATATTTCATAGTCAATTCTTTGTTTTTTCTTGTTTGAATTATCCTGTTGCAGTTCTGATGACGGCTGATGACTAAGAGTGAAGATATATTCGTTGCTGTTCAAAACGGTCTCAATAAGCTGTGTAGCCATTTCAGAGCCTATGCACTCTACAATGTCTGATATATCACCCTTGGGCTTTAAAGAGGCGTACAGGGCTTGTGAGGGTACTAATTTGACGGAGCGAGCCACTGTAATAACACTTTCAGCCGTGGCAGTTGCGGATTTCAAGCCCACTTCGTCATTATCGGCAAGGATAATCACATCAAAGTCACGGAAAAGCGGTGTGTACTCTGTTTTCCACTTAGCACTTGCACCATTGGGACTTGTTGTCGCAATATATCCAAGCTGTTCCATTGTCTCAACATCTTTTTCACCCTCAACAATGAATACAGGTTTAGTATTGTCGGTAAGGTTATGGACGTGGTATAAAGGCATTTTCAAGCCATTCAGCCCTTTTACAAGGGTGCTACCCTCATATCTGTGCCATATAGCCGTTTTAGAGCCGTCAGGCTTTCGATAGATAGTCTTTGTGGCTATGTTATCATGGTTAATACTTTGATATACGTGAGTGCGGAGTTTCACCCATGCTTCAGGCTTGCTTTCAGAATACGTTGACAATATATTAAATTTCTTTTCAAGGTCATCAATAATCTGTGGGAAGTCATTGTCCAAAGACAGATTGTTCAATTGTGCGTGCAACGTGAATATATCGCCATTTGCACCACAAACGAAGCAATAATAACTGTTGGTATCAGGGTAATAAGTAAATGCTCCTGTGCCGTTTGCTCCTGTTCCGCTGTTGCAGAGTGGGCATATATACTGGTCTTTGCCCTTTGATTTCTGCGTTATTTCCTGTATGTAGTCAATCAGGAATGGTTTGATTTTTTCGGTTGACTCGTTCATCATGTCAACTCCTTTTCTGTTTTGTTTAATCTACAGTTAAAAAAAACTGCGAAAAAACAAAAGTTTTCGCAGTGAAAAATGCTTGACAAACTTAACCCTGTATGATATAATTATCTACAACAGGGCATATTGTTTACAACTATTCACAAGTTAGTGCGTTTAACTTTTGTTTAGTGTTCTGTTCAGGTCTGCAAACCTGTTCAGAACGGTGAGCGGTATGCTCATTTTTTATTATATCATATATTTGTTGCTTGTCAAGCATTTTTGGAAATATTTAAAATAAGCAGTACCAATAATTACTATTAAGTCCTTATTGATACTGCTTTTGTCATTTACCTAAAATCATCAACAATCAGGCAGTTCAACGTCCATTTCTTCTATCTCTTTGATTTGGTCTTGTTCTTTCTTCACAAAATCATCAACTCCTGCTATCATTTCTTCTTTATCGCTATATTTAAGACTTTCTATATCAGCTATATATTGGGCAAATCTATATATAATCTCTTGTTCTTTATTCAATTGTTCCTGTAGTAGTTGAATATTCTTTTTATAGTTTTCTTCTTGTTTTTTCTTTGCTTCTTCCAGTTCTTTTAATTTACCTTGTACATCAAGTCTTTTTTTATGTTCTGTTGCTATTCTATCTTCACTAATAGTTATTGCCAGCTTTTCCGATTTTTCTTTGACTTCTTCAGAAATTTGCCGTTCACGTTCTTGTAAATTTATGAGTTTGCCATATTTTTTCAAATATTCTTCACGTTCTGCCTGTTCTGCTTCATACAGTAGCAAATCAAACTTATGTTTGGAAATTTCCTCTTGATATGCTTTTTCCAATTTTTTTAAAATATTGTTTCTTTTAAAGAGATTCAATTTTTCAAAATCTTCCGGTTTATTGGCTTGTATGTATTCATCAAGGGTTACAAGTACAGGCTTTTTTTCAAATGTAGCCTGTGGCGGTTTTGGAATATTCAGGAACGTGAGAAGTGAATTAAACTCCTGTTGTTTTCCGTTCAGTTCAACTTGCATTGCCTTTAGTTTAGCAGTCATTTCGGTTATAGTTGTTTCTGCTTCTTCTTTTTGCTTTTCAAGTTTGTAAATATCAGTTGTGAGGTGCTTTTTACCGTCTTTTGGGTGTTCTACAGTTAAGCCGGAATCCTCACAAAGTTGTGTGAGATACTCATTTTCACGGTGTTGCCATTTGATTTGCGGTGTAGCTTTTGCGTTTTCGTAAACAAATCCCTGTTGTTCAAGTGCCTTATTGAGAGCCGTTTGTACTTCCATTCCTCTTTTGTATCCGTAAGCTACAGGGATATAGTCTATATGAACGTGCATACCGCCCTCTTCATCATCATGCAGATAAGCACCAATAATTTCTAAGTTCGGATTACGTTCTTGCCAGTTATCAACGAATTTTCGTAGTATAGCTTTTTTCGTTTCGGAAATATCATCACCCGAGCCGTCATCATCTTTTATATAAATTCCGGCTATCATTTCATAAACAGGGTGCTTGCTTTTATCGTCGCAGATATTCTTATAGTAGCTTCTGATTTTTCTGTCCGAGCGTTTCTGTTTGGCATTGTAGTCTTCAACAGACTTGCCGAATAGTCTTTTATAAGCCTCTCTGATTGGTTCATCAATCCAAGTTTCGTGCGGTCGCTCCATATCGATATGACTTTCCTTGCTGACAACTTTAGGATTTCTGATGTTATGCTCTCTTGCAACTGCCGAGCCGTTATGCGTGCTAATTGTTACTTTCATTTTGTACTCCTTTTCTTGATTTTTTGCCTAAAGTCATATAGATAATGTCAATGGAAATGGTATGTCATAAGCAGTAGTCAGTATTGTCGCATTGCCACTGTCCGCAGACAGTAGCAATAACCCAATATTGATTATGACACTCCGCAAGCTCCATATCAAAATCAAATTGGGCAAGGACTTTCCCTCCTTGACCTCCCTAAATGACTATATCCATATCACTTTACGCTTTTCATGTATATACACGCTAATTCTGTTGCGATTTAATATCTATAAAAAACAGAGGGCTTTTTATAGCCCTCTTTCTTAATATATACATCATTTTTTAGCCGTCAACTTCTGATAGAGTTTCATAAGTTCGACAACACATTCTGATTCTGTTATCTTCTTGTCGAAGTCGTAAGCGGTTATCACAGCTAAGTCATTTGCTTGATTTGCCTTGCGTAATTCATGTGGCATTGAATATTATAGAAAAATAAAGAGATATAAGATAGATTTTTAGAGTTTTTTAACTAAAAAAGTTACAATATTTGTATATTTTATACAAAATCGCTTATTGACATTCCGACACATAGATGATATAATGCATTTAATGGAGTTTGAAAGTCAAAAAGAAAATTTACATAGTCAGGAGAGTAAAATATATGACAATAAACTATATAGTCAAGGGATTTGACAAGAATTTTTATAACTTTGATGCGGTTGTTGTTCCGATTGACGAAAAACGCGATAAAAGCGAGCAGGAAGTACATGTTTTCCGACCATATTACCTTGATGATTTCCGCTATGATTTAATGGAAATTGTGAAAGGATTGTCGTTAAGTGCATTTAAACCTGACAGAGTAAAAGCGGTAAAGTCAGAAAAAACAGGTATATATTATATTTTCGTAATGATTCACTACTTAGGTGAGCCTCATACCAGTACGAGAGGAATAGCCTCGGAAATAAGTCTCGATAAAAGTTATATCTTTTGCTGTGAAAAAATGATTAAATGTATCAACAGACTTGATGTTAAGAATATTCTTATTCATCCGGTATTTAATCAGGTTAATTTTAATTTCCGTGCCTATCCGGATATGGACATCGATTTTTTAGCAAAGGCTCTGAAAAGCAATATTGACAGATTCAGTAAAAAAAATATATATATTGGGGTTCAAGATTCATATAAAAGAAACAGAAAGGCTAAACGTGCAATTCACTATATGGAAAAAGGACTGATAACTTATGAAGAGTGTGCGCAGATTTATGTGGAAGAGCAGATGGAAAGTTTACTTTCATACACAAACAACCTTATCAGAAACGCAGAAATAGAAACCAGATACACGGAAAAGTCTCTTGCAGAACAGTTCTGTGAAGATATGAACAATAGTTCATTGTTTTTTTATGAGTATATAAACAGATACTCCGGAACAGCCACAGAGCTTGCCAGAAAAGCAAATATAGACAAAAGCACTGTTTCAACGATAAAAAGCCATAAATATAACGGGAGGTCAAGAAATGTTGTAATCTCCCTTGCAATAGCCCTTGACCTTACTGTCGACGACCGGAAGAGGTTTATAAATTCAGCCGGATTCAGTTATCCGACAACCAAACAAGACCGCTTTATTGAACAGCAGTTAAGAAAGAAAAAATATAACAGCGTGACAGACTTCAACAACGATATATCGGGCGAACATCCAGAGTTTGTTATCGGCGGAAGGTCATCAGGAGGATACAACAAAGATTAAGATAATAAAATAACAAATTATGCCGTTTTGTGTAAAACGGCATTTTTTTATCTCCTGATATGCAGATATTTGTAGAAACATACAAAAAATCCGATTTTTTGCAATGTTGATTGTCAATCAACGACTTTCCGCATTTTTTGTGCTATGATACAATCACTGAGTTTCCTTGTTGGGAATATCAGTCAGGACGGTTCTTTCTCCTCAGAAGTTTTACAGCATTTTCCAGAAACTCAATATCCTCATCGGACAAGTCAGTTACATCAATCGTCTGCTTTTTCTCTTCAATCCCAAGCAGATAATCAGTAGTGACATGAAATATATTGGCAAGTTTCACTATTATCTCAGGAGAGGGATAATGCACAGACTGCTCGTAGTAGCTTACGGTGGACTTTTTAAGCCATAATCTGTCTGCCAGCTGTTTCTGTGTAAGTCCTGCTTCCTTACGGAGTTCTTTTAGTTTTTTCCCGAAGTCACTCATTGTTTCCATAATTTCACCCCCTGTCTTACATAAATTTTAACATAAATAAGTAAGATTATATTTGGAAATTCGGTACAATAATAGTTGACTTTCAGGAATGCTATATGTTATAATTAGTTTGTTATACGGGATTTTTGTAACATCTTGTCAGAAAGCAATCCTGAAACAATATTCCGTATTAATAATATTACAAAAAAATCCCCATAATCTCGCAGAGAAAGGGGAAAAAGAAAGAGGTTTTTGTATGAAAAGAAAATCAAAGGCAAATTTAGCGTGTTTTACGCTACTATGCGTATGTGCAGGTCTTACAGGCTGTGGCAAGGAAACTGTTGACGTTTCAGCTGATGCAGATATTCTTGTCAGCGGATATGACGGTCACGGAATCGCCACAGTTTCAAAGGGAGACTGTCTCACAAACACAGAAGAAACATACGGTCAGGGAATGTCGTTTGCAGAGCTTGCATTACTGGAAGAATCGCTTTATGATAAAGAATAAGAAAGGAGTTTTATTATGAACGAAAGAGAAGAACTTTTAGCGAAATTCAACAAGGCAATGCCACTTATTAAGGCACTTGACAAGAACGAAAATGAATCTTTTAAGTTTAGCAAAACAAAAGACCGTTTAGCCAAAATAATTGCCGTTTTTACATTTATGGTAGTTTTTGCCTTCGTTGTCTGCATATCTGTTGACTTTCTGGGGGGATTCGGTGGTTTTATAGAGGGTGCTTTTATCTTTTATGTGCCTCTGGTGATAGCAATATTCGGATATAGAGCCAATAAAAAGAAAATCAAAAAAAATGAGGAAGAAATGGTGAAAATCCTCAATTCTGATGAACTCAGCTTTATCCCTGCTTCATACCGCTGTGAATCTTATAATATGATTGGTATATACAAGATTCTGCTTGATATGAGAGCAGATACATTCAAAGAAGCCCTTAATGTATGGGAACAGGACAAGCATAACATGGTAATGGAAGCAAAATCTGCTGTAATTGTTAAATAATTGCAGTAAAATACGACATCTTCAAACTTCTTTCTTATAATCCCTCTGCCTTTAATGGCGGAGGGAGCATAATAAGACTTAATAGGAGAATATTATATGAAAAATTTGAACAAAAATATCATTGCCGTTCTGATTATGGCAACATTACTTTCCGGCTGTGGAAACAGTTCGGAATCAGCTGGAAAAGAAATGCCTGGAATACCTATGTCGACTGGACAGATATCAACAACAGAGACTACTACCATTGCAGAGACAGAGCCGGAGGCGGAGACAACCGAAACTACAACTTATGCTGAAACAACGACTGAACCGGTTACAACAACAATACCTGTCGAAGACAGAAAGTCGAAAGTCAATGACTTTGTAATGAAATACTACGGAAACGGAATAGAACAAATTTTTGATTACTGCTTTGTTCCAAAAGAAGCAACAGAGTTATCAGATGATGTAAACCTCGGACTAATTACCGTTGACGGCAAAGAGTTTGATATTACCAATCTCACCAATGCTTACGGAGATGAAGAAATCAGAAACATCTTCAATGAACAGGCAGGACTGTATACTACAGGACAGCTTATAAAAGACGGCGTTTTTGATGATGTATATATAGCTAAAAAAGGAAGTCCACTTGACAGGATATTTATATTCGGCGGAAACGAAGGTGTTGAAGAAATTGAAGTAAATCAGGAAAAATACGGACTTGCCAAATCAAAAGGGGCATACGATTTTATAACAGTTGAATATGTAAACGATTGGTTCAGAGGACTTCATTCAAAGTGCGTTGCTATGAACAACCCGACAGGAAATACTGTAGAACAGATTACCATAAACGGCGAAGTAAAGACATTTGTTGAGCAAAGCAGAGGTACTCAGTTTACAGAAAACAATGATAAACTTATCACTTATACTGATAAAAATGTAGCAATCGGAGACGGAACAACTTACGGCGATATTGTAGCAATGTTCGGTGCAGAGCCGATTTATGCAGGTTCGGATGCAGGAGCAGGACATATCTACGCATACAGAAACTCAACTGTTACTATCGGCTTTGTAAGAGAACTTCCGAGAAACAGCCTTAACCCTGATATAAGAGATAAAGATTCCAAAGATTTGGATTTGAGTGCTGAAGAAGCAAACAGTCTTCGCATTGTAGCTGTCTATCAGTGGCTGAATGATTAAATTAAAAATTAAAAATATATCGGAGCATTATAATATGCTCCGATTTTTTTATATTTCAGCTAAAAAATAAGGTGCAAGTGATTATCTTGCACCTTAAAATATTAATCTTCAAAGAAATCTGAAATTTCTTGTTCTGTAAATCCCTTTTTTCTTAATTTCTCAATTGTAGAATTACGCTCCTGCTGTACTGCGAATCTGATAGCCGAAGCCTCGTCTCTGAGTGCGTCCTCACGCTTCTGAATTTCAAGCAGAAGTTTCTCATCGGCAGACATCTTTCTTACAACGGCAATCGCTTTTCTGATAGGTTTTGAAGTAGTTGTATTTGTTTCCAACATTTTTAATCCCTCCTCGGTGGTTATGCTCAGGAAGTTCAGCCACTCTTGCAGTCTCGTATGTTCCTTGCAGTTCTTAGCCTTGGGAAGTTCAAGGAAGTCTATACGGAGCTTGTCACTGAGTTCTGTATGGGTTTCTGTTTCAAGGAGCTTATACGTGGAATGTGCCTTGTTTCTGTCGGAAAAAAGCTTAAAATCAACAATGTTGATTGATATTGTGGGTTCTAACATGGAATACTCACTGCCGTTTGTAAGCTGTCTGGAGAACGTCTTTGACCAGTAAAACAGACTTCTTTCAGGGAAATCACCATAGTTTTTCACCTGTATTTCGATATTTATAAATCCCTGCACTGTTTTTATAAGTAAGTCCAGACGGCTGAATTTCCTGTTTAACGCATCGGGAATTATCTCATTGTCAAGTATTGTGACATCAAATATCTCTTTTGCAGGAATATCAAGTACCGTTGAAAGAAAATCTATCAGAAGGTCTGTATTGTCAACATCTCCAAAAATCTTCTTGAACACCAAGTCTAACTTTGGCTTTGCTTTAATTTCCATATTCTAACACCTTTCTGATGACCATGTAACAAGTCTTAATCAAATTATAAAAAATATTTTATTTTTTGTTGTTATATACAGTATATATCACAACTAATGATTTGTCAAGAGATAGAGACAAGTTTCTAATACAAATTTATAAGTTCCGCCACACATTTGCTCTCTGTTATCTTCTTGTCGAAGCCGTAAGTGTTCATAACGGCTAAGTCGTCCTATTGATGTGAAACGTAACTCCGGAAACAGTTAATTCGTCGTAGAGGTCAGCAAAGGAAATACGGTCGGTAGTATTCTTTCGGCAGGTCTCTCAAGAAAATCTGTTCAGGTTCACAGTTCGACTTTTCCATATCGTACGAGAAATTCCGAGAAGTTACAAGTCACCACCCACCGAGGACGTTTCGAGTATGGCAGTTCTGATGCGTAATGCTTTGCCTGTTGGAACGGTGTTAAAAGTGTGCCGTCTGACTGCTTTATACCTTTTCTTAGGTCTTTATCAAGGCTTTTTTGTTCAATCATAACGTGTGTTGCTTCAATATATCTGTCAATGAAAGACATATGGTCTAACTTGACTTGTTCTTTAAAAGAAATATACTCCGTCACGCTCAGCACACCAGACATTCTGCAACAGGTCTAACCAAAACTTTTGACTTTCGCCCTTTTCAGCCCTTTCCCTGCCAACGCTGTACAAATTCTTTTGCTGATTTTTTTCTTGTATCATTCATTTCTGTTCACTCCTAAAAAATATAATTCAATTATAACACAACTTGAAAGTGCATTCAAGGCGAAAAGTATCGTAAATCAAAAATACTTTACAGGATACTGTCATTTTGCACAAAAAAATACTGTGACAGGTGTGACGGGCAAAAAAAAAAATGCCTGTCACAGCATTTACGGCTATTTTTAGAGAAAAATTAAAGGTTGTGACAGGTGTGACGGGCAATTTTCTTGTAAAAGTTTGAAAAAGTGCTTTTTTTCACTTTTTTGTTACCATTTTGTAACTATTAGTACATACTAACATAAAAAAATTTAGAGTTTAGTAGAAAATTGCCCGTCACGCCCGTCACAGCAAGCAATATAAGGCTAAATATAGCGGAAAATGCTGTGACAGGCAATAAAAAATAATGCCTGTCACAGTAAGCGAAAAAAATGCCAAAAAAAGCCTATATTTAGCCAAAAACAGGTGTGACAGGCAATAAAAAATAATGCCTGTCACACCTGTTGTTAAAAATGCACAAAAAATGAAAAAAAGTCCGAAATATAGGCAAAAAAAGCTGTGACAGGCAATAAAAAACACTGCCTGTCACACCTACTTTTTAATTTGGACTATAATATTTATAAGGTAATCTAATTACTCTTGTTATTTCACTATTTATTCTTTTTCTTATAGTGTTATATCCATATTTTTTTAATACTCTACCTACTACATTAGCATCATATTTCAAGTTATGTAGCTGAATAAATTGTAATACGGTCATTTCCTTGAATGTACAGATGTATCCTTGCTGTGGCGTTTGTTGTTCTTCCAGTATGTCAAGCACTTCACATTCACCTTTCATCGGCTTTACAAATGCAGAATTACGTTTTTCGAGGTATCGTTTTTCATCTTCATCAAGTCTGAAACAGCTTGCTTTATCGTCGTCTTTAACAAT
>JAIDUG010000050.1 GCA_029060305.1 Ruminococcus sp. | reverse complement strand
GGGCTGGATTGGTAGTGATAGCGAGGGTTTTCAGCCTTGTTTCAATCATGAAAATATTGATTGCTTTACTTATTATATTTTATAACAAATTTTGTATAAAAAAGGGACTTTCAACAGTCCTTTTTTTGTTGGAAATTTTTTATAAAAATTCTTGACATTGCCGGAAAAAAGTGATAGAATGCTATTCGCAAAGGAGTTGATGTCAACATGACCAAAAGCATGACAGAGGGCAGTCCGGTAAAACTCATTCTTGGATTTTCATTGCCCTTACTTCTGGGAAATATTCTTCAACAGGCTTACAATATGATTGATGCAGCGATAGTCGGGCGTGTACTTGGTGCGGACGCTTTAGCAGCAGTCGGAGCATCAAGTAGTGTGCAGTTTCTTGTACTTGGTTTCTGTATCGGAACTTGTGCCGGTTTCGGTATACCTATGGCTAAATATTTCGGCGCAAGACAACCCGACAGATTAAGAAGTACGGTTTTTCATTCGTATCTGCTTACCGGATTTTTTGCGGTAATGTTGACAGCTATCACGTGTCTTTTGTGCGGTAATATAATTGATATTATGAAAGTCACAGGCGATATCCGAAAAGATGCATATACATATCTTTTCATTATTCTTGCCGGAATACCTTTCACACTTTTTTATAATCTTCTTTCCAGTATGCTCCGTGCAATCGGTGACAGCAAAACACCTTTTATATTCCTTGCGGTATCGGCGGTGCTGAATATAATACTTGATTTTACGTTTATAGTGGTTATACCGTTAGGTTGTGCAGGTGCGGCACTTGCTACGATTATGGCACAAGCTTGCAGTGGAATTGCCTGTTTTGTAGTGATTCAGAAAAAATATCCTTTGCTGAAATTCACTAAAGATATATGCAAATTCAACAGTTATGCTTTAAGGGAACTTTTAATAATGGGTGTTCCTATGGGCTTGCAGTATTCCATAACGGCTATAGGTGCAATGGTTATGCAGTCTGCCAATAACTCCCTTGAAGATATTTATATATCGGCATTTGCAGTGACTTCAAAACTCAAACAGCTTACATTGTGTCCGTTTGATGCGATAGCAACCGGTGTATCTGTATTCAGCAGTCAGAATTTAGGTGCTGGAAATACCAACAGGGTAAAAAAAGGCATTATTAGAGGTACGGCAATAAATACGGCTTACGGACTGATAATAGGAATTGTACTTATTTTCTGTGGACGTTCGTTGTCACTGATGTTTCTTGACAGTTCAGAAACAGTTGTACTTGATGCCTGTGGCAAGTACATGAAATGTGTCGGATATTTCTTCTGGTCACTAGGAATTTTAAATACCTGTCGTATGAGCATACAGGGTATAGGATTTTCGGGACTGGCTATATTCTCCGGTGTACTGGAAATGTTCGCCCGAATATTCGTAAGCCGGAAATTCGTTTCAGAATATGGCTTTACGGCTATATGCTATACAGACCAGGCAGCGTGGATTGTTGCAATGCTTTACTGTGCTATAATGTGCATAGTATGCGTGAAAAAAGCCTCACATAAAAACGTAATTCACGAAAAAATAAAAGTCTGATTACATAAAAAACTCCCTTTTTACAGGGAGTTTCTTTATAAGGAGGTTTATTCTATATTGGAGAGGTCAACAAACCCGTTGTCGTTCATGGAAAGATAGAGGTTGTCACGGAATTTGTCTTCAACTATAAATGCAAGTGTTACTTCTGTAGATTCGCCTGCTTCAAGGTGAATGTTGTTTTTGCTTGCTTGTTGCGGACAGCTGAATGAGAAGTGCATATCATCAGTTTCAAGGTATCTGAAAGTATCAGTATAACCATAAGAATTATGTGATTGTTCTTTTGTTTGCATTTGCATTATATTGTAAATGCGTGGCATAAAGAAATATTCGTCTGTTTTTGTCTGTAAAGTCGGGCATACACAATAATCGCTAACCAGTGGTTCTGTACCGTTGTTTGTGTAAGTGATTGATACCGTCATAACGCTTACCGGTACAGTTTCAGGTTCAAAAGTTTCTTCTTTGTTGTGGTCATTGTACCATTTACGGACGTTTTCAACAAGTTTTCCGTCGGCGTTGAGGTACTCGCTGTAATCATTAGGGTCGCCTATTCCGTCAGTTGTAAGTCCGTTGAAATCATCGTCGAAACGCACGCCGGTTACTTTAGCTGAAACTTCTCCCCATGCGTCCGGACTTTTTTCATGGACTTCTTCGCCAATTTGTACTACAGGAACGCTATCTACCGGTGTTCCCATATTTGTATAAGAACCTACTGCAAATTCTGTGTTTTCCTGTTCGTTAGTAGGCGGTGTATATATTCCTGCTGTTTCTTCTTCGGACGGCACGAGTTTTACATTATCAATAATCTTTCTGAAATCTTCTTCTGAAATGCCGTCGGTTACATACAGTTTAAGAACATACGGCGTATTGTCAAAATAGATAAATGTTATACGTCCGAAATTAAGTTCCGGATTTTCGGGATTGTAATTTTCACGATAATACATTGAAACGGTTTTTCCGTCAAGTGAAAATTCGTTCTTTGTAGTTTTTATCGCCGGATTTCCGGTATCTTCATAAAGTGTCACATCTGCCGGAATTTTCATAAACTCCGGTGTCATACCGTCATTTGTACTCCAGTTATGGAATTTTCCGCCGTATGGACTGTCTTCGTCCTGATATTCCAGACCCTCAGGCAACCAACCATATTCAACGCTATATATTGTATCGTCATAATTTTCAGCGTTTTTATTTTCGGATTCCGTAAATTCATATATACCCTCGTTTACTGTATTGTCGCCGTCTGCTGTCTTTAAGGTTGCAGGTGTGTACGCTTTTGCTGTTTCCGTATCGCTTTCAAAAAGTTTCATTTCATTGACTATTTTGTCCAAATCTTCCTTTGAAATATCGTCGGTAACAAACAAGTGTACCTTACAATCGGTATTATTGAATGAAACGAATATTTCACGTCCGAAATTTTCAGGGTCTGCGATTGTATCGTCGTATGAGCCGTTATAATTTATAACAACATTTCTGTCGCTTCCGAAAGAAGTGTCTGTCTTTACTGTATTGTCGTGATAGGTTATGTTGTCAATCTCTACTGTGTTTTCACTTGCGAGGAAAAGTGCTGATAATTTTATTTCTTCCGCACTGTAACCATAGTGAAATCCGCCTGCATCTTCGTTCTGAAATTCGATTCCGTCAGGTAACCAGCCCATTTCAAGACCGTAAGTTTTTTCCTTATAGACAGCCTTGTTAATGTTCAGAGAAGTGCTTTCTTCCATTTCTTCGGATTCGGCAGGAAGTTGTGAGGCAGGTGAGGTGTCTGCTGTACGTGTGCTGAGATATATGCCGGTCGGGAATGCAACAACAGCCAGTGCTGCCGCTGTAACTGTCAGATTCATGAGAAGATTATGTTTTTTCATAATTACTGCTCCTTTCAGTAATGACTTTTTTTTCATTCTGTAGTTTTCGGAGAATACGTGTACTTCCTTTGACGAAAATGCTCCGTCAACTATTTTCTGCCATTCTTCGCCGTCAGGAATGTGTTTTTTCATCATACAGTTCTCCTTTCATATTGATAAGTTTTTTCTTTGCACGTTCAAATCGTTTCCGTGCAGTTGATTCCGTCATTGCAGTGCGTTCCGCTACTTCTTTCCATGAAAGTTCGTTTCCGCACCTCAGAATAATAATGTTTCTGTCAGTGTCGTCAAGTTTATTAAGTAAATTTCTTTTGTCCTGCCTGTCCATGACTGCCGTCACGTGTTCTTCAACGTTCTGTCCGTCGGGAATCTGTGTTATACTGTCGTCTATCGGAATTTCACGGACAAGGCAACGTTTTTTCTTTCTGTATATGTTTATGGAAGTGCTTTTTATTATTTTCACGATATATGCTTTTGTCTTTTCGCTTTCGGGGTCTCTGATTTTTTTGAGCCGGTCAATTATCCTGACAAATGCGTCTGAAACTGCATCTTCTGCGAGTTCAGGATTTCTGAGGACGGCAAAAGCTATTCTGTACATTGGTTGCTCATAAATTTCGTATATACGCTGAAGTTTTTCTGAATCTTCCGGCTTCACCTGAAAAATCACCTCCGTGTTTTTGTTTTCAGAACGTTCTGTATAATATAACACTTCTTCGTGACCGTTTGTGACGTTCAAATTATGAATTTTTTGTAAACTTATTGTTTATCGTTGTCACTGTACCGAAAAACATGGTAGAATATTATTTATAATAATCCGGAAAAAAGTGTCCTTTTATTCTTACGTCGTGCGAATATACTATGAAAGAGACATTTTCCGGAAGACAAAAAATTTACAGGGGTGAAAGAATGACCGATGCGGAATGGGAACAGTTATTATCGAGTTCCCCACGAGAAGCCTATGAATATCTTATCGAACAATACGGAAATCTTATATATGCGATAGTTATAAACAAAATCGGAAAGTGCGGTACAAGAGAGGATATTGAGGATTGTGTGAGCGATATTATGGTTGAGTTCCTGAAAAATGCGGGAAACTTTTCGTCAGATATGGGCAGTCTCAAATCTTACATAAGCACTGTTGCGAAATTCAGGGCTATTGACGCTTTCCGGAGAATTTCGGGACAGAATAACAGGCACTATGATATTGACGACGAGGATTTGATACTTCCGCCGTCTGAAAGCGATACCGAAAATGAAGCCGAAAACCGTATATTCCGGAAGAATCTATGGGATATAGTCCGTTCTCTCGGAGAGCCAGACAGCTCTATAATTATATACCAGTATTTCTATAACCGCAAAATAACCGAAATCGCAAAAATATTAGGTATGACTTCAGGTGCGGTACAGAAAAGAAGTCTGCGTGCAAGAAAGAAAATCGGCACAATATTGGAAAATGGTGAAGAGTATGAATAATGATGAAAAAGATTTTATGGAAAACCTTTCAGACCTTGACGAAGAAGCAGTTGAGGAAATCGCTGAGGATTATCCTGTACTTGATGAATATGCAAAAAACCGTATTCTGAGGAAGTGCCTCCGGAAAAGCGGACTGTCTGACGATGATATTGAAGTTATGGAAGATACAGAAGTTTATGAAGATGATGTCAGCGAGAACGATGACTATGAAGACGAAACTTCCGTTTCAGGTATTGAACGTTATGACCATCCTTTATGGAGCAGGTATGTAAGTTCTGTGGCAGTTATGGCTATTGCCGTTGTCGGAATAGCAAGCGTTATAGCACTGCACGGAAATCTCAACAGTGTTGACGATTTTGATATATCAAGCCCACCTGTTGTAAGTAACGTTGTAACAACAACTGACGAAAGTATTCAGCGAACAGAAATAGTTACGGGTTCATATATCGACAGGGGATATAAAGCTAACGGTTTTGACTTTGCAAACGAAAATGACTATCACGGAATAGTCGTCGGCACTACTGCGGTGACTGAAATTGTTGATTCAGGTGAAGTGACGGATATTACAGAATCCTCTGAAAACGCTAACAATGAATATGTTACCGAGCAGAATATTCAACCAACAGCTACTGCACCGCCGGAAACAGCACCGCCGACAGTGCCACAGACTGCTCCGCCTGCAACAGAAGCTCCACCAGCGACTACTCTTACGGTTACGGAAATTCAGACAGTACCACCTGCAACGGAAGTCGTTACAACTACCGCTCAGACGGAAGTGCAGAAGACTTTTCTGAACGGACTGTATTACGTTGAAAATTCGGTAACAAACGAATATATGGGCTTTGAGTTTACGCCGGAAGGTACGCTGACAAAATATAATTTTGACAAAACAGGCAATGTGATTTCAGGTACTATGATAGTAACAAATTATGAAATTACAGATAATCAGTTTTTTTTCGTTGATTCTCAAAGCGGATTCAATATGAAATCGGGAACTATTGTAAATCCAAATGATACAGAAAATTTCAGTGTGCAGTTTGCGGACAGTCTTTATAATTTCAGCCGTACAGCTCCTGAATTTGAAACAGAAAGAATTACTCTTGACGGCGAATGGTATGGCGACAGCTCCTACGGTCTCAGAATATTTGATTTTTATGATAATATAAACGGAAGCTTTTCCTTTGTATACGATACATTAATTACAAATTTTTCATATACTATTGAAAACAATCATATTAATTTCAAATTTACTGACGGTACTTCAGACGGCGATATTATAAGAGATTATGACGGCGAAAAGTTTACTGTCTTATGGGACGACGGAAACGTTGAATATTTCTATAATGAAAAAGTCTGGTCGGAAATGAATCAATAATTATAAGCAATCTTCTCTATCAAACCTCCTTAATAATCTCCCTGCAAAATTTAACTTTTGCGGGGAGACTGTGTTTTATTGACATATTATTTCCGGAGTGCTATAATTTATTTATTACAGAAAAGGAGCTTTTGCATTATGAACGTTTCCGTCAATTTCAATGCTGAAAAACCTGTATACATTCAGGTTTATGAAATACTTAAAAATAAAATCATTTCCGGAGCGTTTCCGTGCGGTTCAAAACTTCCCTCAAAGCGTTCTCTTGCTGAGGACTGCGGAGTAAGCATAGTTACAATCGAACACGCCTATTCGCTTTTACGTGACGAGGATTACTGCGAAACCCGTGAAAGAAGTGGTTGTTATGTGACATACAGTCCGGAAAGAAATTTTCCGTCGGGAATGACTTCCGGAAACGCTCATTACAGACTATCGGGAAATACTGATATTCATTCTGATATACCTTTTTCAGCTTTTGCCGGACGTATGCGGAAAGTACTTTCTGACTATGGTGAAAGGATTCTGATGAAGTCGCCCGAAAACGGCTGTCCGGAACTCCGTGAGGCGATAAGCCGTTACCTGATGAGAAGCAGAAATATAAACGTCTCTCCGGAGCAGGTAATAATAGGTTCGGGGGCTGAGTACCTTTATGGACTTTGCATACAGATGTTAGGCAGAGAACGCACGATAGCACTTGAAAGTCCTTCATATGAAAAAATAAAGTCGGTCTATACCGCAAACGGTGCCGTATGTGATATGCTTGAAATGGACGGCGAGGGAATACGTACTGACGAACTTGCACGCACAAAGGCTTCCGTACTGCACGTAACGCCTTTCAACAGTTTTCCGAGTAACATAACCGCTTCCGCTGAACGCCGTAAGGAGTACATAGAATGGGCTGAAAAAAGGGAATCCGTAATTATCGAGGACGACTATGATTCAGAATTTATCCTGACGGGGACTGCTCCGGAAACGCTTTTTTCAATGTGCCCGGACGGAAACGTCATATATATAAATACCTTTTCAAAAACAATCGCACCGTCAATGAGAGCAGGCTATATGCTTCTGCCGGAAAATATGCTTTCAATGTATAAAGAAAAAATAGGTTTTTATTCGTGTACCGTGCCTATGCTGGAGCAGTATTTCCTTGCCGAATGGATAAACAGCGGAGACTTTGAACGTAATATAAACCGTATGCGTCATAAAAGAAATTCAGGAAAATAAATGTCACCTTTTTATGAGAAAATGGTTGACAGAAATTCTCCGGTGTGATATAATATTCTCATAAAACAAAAGGAGGATTTTTTATGTCAGAAAAAGTTATATCGCATAGGTATTTCAAAACACGTGAGATAGTATTGATAGCGATGTTTTCCGCCATTATGGCTGTATGTTCGTGGATTTCCGTTCCGACTGCCATTCCGTTTACGTTGCAGACTTTCGGAGTATTCTGTGCGATGAGTATTCTCGGCGGAAAAAAAGGTTTTTTTGCGATACTGGTTTACATTCTTTTAGGAGCCGTCGGACTGCCTGTATTTTCGGGATTCAGTGCCGGATTCAGTGCCTTGACTTCCTATTCAGGCGGTTACATATGGGGATTTATTTTCCTCGCCCTTGTATTCTGGGGAACGGAAAAACTTTTCGGCAACAAACTCTTTATACAGATTATTTCGCTGATTGTCGGAATGGCGGTCTGCTATCTTTGCGGAACACTTTGGTTTATGTACATCACGAAAACTGGCTTTCTGTACGGACTGTCGGCTTGTGTAGCACCTTACGTTGTTTTCGACTTGCTGAAAATGGCTTGTGCAGTCGGAATATCCCTGAGGGTGAAAAAGTATGTCAGAATATAAACTCCGTCCGCACCATATATTGTGCATAGGTTTCTTTGAGGGAAAAGGTTATAGTGAGGATTTTACTGAGAATATGACGGCTGTTATTGATTCACTGAACCGTGAAAATCCTGAAATCGAAATAACTACCAAACGTGATATTATATGCCGTTGCTGTCCATGTACAGACTGTCTTGAAAAAGCGTTATCGTATGATTTGAAAGTCATGGCAATATGTAGTCTTTCCGGTAAAATGAGATGGACGGACTTACGGAAAACCATTGAGGAAAAAATAATCGCTGAAAAAAGGTTAAATGAAATCTGCGGTAACTGTCAGTGGTTTTATATATGCGAAAAAAAGGGACTTTCATGAAGTCCCTTTTGTTTTTAAAGTTCTATTTCCTTTTTGCTTTCGTTGTAACTTTTTGTGAAAAGTTCCTTTATCTTGTTGAAAAGCATAGTCAGGTAACGCATAAAAGGCTCTGCGATAATTGAGAAGTTTATGCAGAGAAGTATCGCCTTTGTTGACATTCCCGAAATACCAAACAGGTCGCTTATAAATATCATACAGAAAGCAAGTCCGAATATACAGAAAATCCACAGTGCCATTTTGTAGACGTTTATCGGACGGCTTATTTCAAAAAGAATCATAATTCCGACAACGCACAAAAGTATTGTTGAGGCGGTTGCTATATCTACTTGGTCTATATTGTACGCATTTCCAAAGAATACCATAGCCGCCACAATTATAGTGTCCGTTATGCCTGCCGGAAACGCTTTTAAAAGCACATTTGTCATAAACTTTCCACGTATCATATCTTGATTAGGCATCTGAGACAGTACAATTGCGGGTATTCCGATAGTGAAAAGGCTTATCAACGAAATCTGAGAGGGTTTCAGAGGATATGTTATTCCGAAACATATTGTCAGTATTGACATTATGAGAGAGAAGATGTTTTTTACAAGAAACAGACTTCCGGAGCGTTCAAGGTTATTTACAACACGGCGACCTTCCATTACAACATCAGGCATTTTTGAGAAGTCGGATTCAAGAAGTACAAGCTGTGAAACCTGTGCCGCCGCCTCACTTCCTGAAGCCATTGCAACAGAACAGTCAGCGGTTTTGAGTGCTAAAACGTCGTTTACACCGTCGCCGGTCATTGCAACTGTACGTCCCTGAAGTTTCAGAGCCTTTACAAACTTGCGTTTCTGTTCAGGAGTAACACGTCCGAAAACTGTGTATCTCTGTACAGCGTCATAAATTGCGGTATCGTTTGTAAGAGTTGAGGCGTCAACATAGTTTTTTGCATTTTCAATACCTGCCTGTTTTGCAACTTCCGAAACAGTTACCGGATTGTCGCCCGATATGACTTTTATTTCAACGCCCTGTTCTGCAAAGAATCGGAAAGTTTCGGGAGCATTTTCACGTATGGAATTTGAAATCAGTATGAAACATATAGGCATGAAATCGTCAGTCAGTTCCTTTCCGTCCGGAACACCGCCGTATCTTCCGAAAACAAGTACTCTGTGACCTTTGCGACCGTTTTCGTCAATAATCTGTCTGTACTGAGGAGTGATTTCTTTTATTACAAAGTCCGGCGCACCTAATATATATGAACCGCTTTCAAAAGTAACACTACTGTATTTATACCTTGACGAAAAACCAGTTCTTCCGGTTGCTCTTCTGCCGGACGGCGTACTGAAATAGTTTTTCATAGAAGCCATTGTTTCATTGTCGGAAGCCTGTGTCGCTGAAAAGTCGCTGAGAAGACCGTGGAGTTCTCCGTCCGAAATATCATTTGTGACGGGAATTACTTCCGTTACGCTCATAGTATTTTCCGTGATAGTACCTGTTTTATCAACGCACAGAACGTCTACTCGTGCAAGGGTTTCAATACATTTCATATCGTGGACAAGTACCTTTCCCATAGCAAGCCTCATTGCACTTATTGCAAGGGTTGTACTTGCGATAAGGAAAAGACCCTCGGGTACCATTCCTATAACAGCGGCTACCATAGCTTCAATACTGTCTTTCATCGGCACTTTGTTTATGAAATACTGCTGATAAAACATAAATATTCCAATCGGGATAATTATGATTCCGGCGATTTTTACAATGCGGTTAAGTGAACGTATCATTTCGGACTGTTCATCTTTTCGTGAACGTTTCGCCTGTAAAGTGAGTTGTGAAATATAGGATTCACTTCCCACTTTTTCAAGTCTTGCACGGCACGCTCCTGAGACTACAAAACTTCCTGACATAAGAGTGTCACCGGCAGACTTTACAATTTCGTCAGCCTCACCAGTCAGAAGAGATTCATTTACTGAAACATTTCCGTCAAGTACAATTGCGTCCGCACTGATTTGATTTCCTGCACGGAATATCGCTATATCGTCCAGTACAAGACTTTGTGATTGCACCGTCATTTCCTTGCCATCACGTATTACAGAAGTAACAGGAGCGTTCAGCATTGTCAGCTTGTCCAGCGTTTTTTTAGAACGGAGTTCCTGAAAAATACCGATAAGGGTATTTGCGACGATAATCGGAATAAAAGTCATATCCCTGTATGAACCTACAAAAACAAGCAGACAGGCAAGTATAAAGAATATGAAATTGAAATAGGTGAATACATTTTCGGATATTATTTCCTTTACTGACTTTGACGGAGATTCAACGGGTTTATTATCGAAACCCGCCGCCATTCTTTGTGAAACTTGCTCCTGAGAGAGTCCGTTGTCTGCCGGAGCGTTGATTCTTACCGGAGCAGGTTTCGGGGTATTTTCGGGCTTTTTGACCATATACACACACCTTTCATTCAGTGATATGTATAATTATAGCACATATATTTCCGTTTTTCAATCAAAACGTGTGATAACTGTATGAAAATTTTTTTACATATAACCGTACTTTTTTCTGTTGCTGATTATAAAGAATATTGTCACAATAACGGCGAAAAGTTCGGCAAATATGATTGATACCCATATGCCGTTTAAACCGAAAATAAGCGGTATTACAAGTACCATAACAATCTGGAATAAAAGAGTTCTAAGGAATGAAATGACTGCGGAAACAATACCGTTGTTGAGGGCGGTGAAAAATGACGAACCGTATATATTGAATCCTGCTATTAAAAATGATATTGCGTAAATCCTGAAAGCGTGTATTGTGAGTTCAAAGAGTTCAGGTTTGTAGCCGACGAATATTTTAGCAAGCGGATAGGCGATAACCTGTGAAAGTACAGTCATTGCAACAGCCGTACACGCAATTATTGAAATGCTTTTTTTCAGTATGTTTTTCAGTTCGTCGGAGTTCTTTGCACCATAGTTGAAACTTACAATCGGTGCTGAACCTATTGAAAAACCTATGAATATTGATACAAATATGAAACTTACGTACATGATTACGCCGTAAGTGGAAACACCGTCCTGTCCGGCGTACTTCATAAGCTGAGTATTATACAGCATATTTACAACCGACATTGAAATATTTGTCATAAGTTCAGAAGAACCGTTTGTACAGGTGAGGAATATTATTCTTTTGCTGAATTTGAATTTAACGAATCTGAGTGAACTGCTGTTATTGGAAAAGAAGTAGAATACAGGAATCAAAGCACCTACTGCCTGTGAGAGTGCTGTTGCAAGTGCCGCACCCTGTACGCCCCATTTGAATCCGCCTATAAACAAACCGTCAAGTACCATATTGGTTACTCCGGCTGAGATTGAAATGAAAAGACCTGTATCGGGTTTCCCTGCGGTTACAAAGAAACTCTGAAAGACATTCTGCAACATGAAAAGCGGTACTGCACATATGAGGATTTTACCGTATTTCAGACAGTAGTCAAGCATTTCCTCGGAAGCTCCCATGAGGATAGTAGCAGGTCTGATGACTATGAATCCGATTACCGCAAGTATTATACCTAATATAACGTTTACGCATATTATCATAGAAAAATATTCATTAGCCCTGTCTTTTTTTCCCTCGCCGATAGTCTTTGCAACTATCGCACTTCCTCCTGTTCCGAACATAAAGCCCAGTCCGCCGAATATCATAAGCAACGGCATTATGAAGTTTACGGCAGAAAATGCGGTATCTCCTGCATAGTTTGAAACGAAAAGTCCGTCAACAACGCCGTATACAGATGTGAAAACCATCATTATTATTGACGGCAGACAGAAACTTAAAAGTTTCTTTGTTGTAAAGTGTTCTGAAATCTGAATTTTCATTTTTATGTAATCCTTTCTCAAAAATAAAAAAACGCCGTATCCGTCAGAATACAGCAGAAAAGAAGTTTATTACTTTCTGAATAAACCGAATTTTTTCTTTTCGTAGGGTTCGCTTATAACGGAAATGACCTTATAGCCCTCCGCCTCGACTACCTCACGCAATTTAGTTTCGTCGGGTGCTGTTTCTGAAATTATTTCTGTTTCGCCTTTTTTGTGTGAAGATGTGATATTTTCGGTAACAAATGCCCTGCTTACAGCGTTGTTGATATGCTTTTCACACATTCCGCACATCATACCGTCTATTTTTGCAATAGTTTTAATCATAGAAAAAACACTCCTTTTTAATATTATTGTAGCAATAATGATTATATATCAATTAAAATTTTTTGTCAAGTAAAAAAACAAAATTTGTTGAAAGTGCTGTCTTTTTCCACTATAATGGTGCGAAAATTTTTGTCACATATGCACAATTCAGCGTGGAAAATATCGAAAAAAATACGCTTTTCCGTCATAAGAAAAAGCGTATTTATAAAAATGTGTTGATTTTTAAACCATACTGATGTATAATTGAATTATTCAGAAATGAGTGCGAGAGTATCTCTTGCTATGAGAAGTTCTTCGTTTGTCGGTACAACCCATACCTGTACTTTTGAATCGTCAGCGGAAATCTTCTTTAACTGTCCTCTCATACCGTCGTTAGCGGACTTGTCAAGTTTAATGCCTAAAAATTCCATATCTGTGCAGACGTTTTCTCTCACGTCATAAGCATTTTCACCGATACCGCCTGTGAAAAGTACAGCGTCGAGACCGTTCATTGCAGCGGCGTATGAACCGATATACTTCTTGATTTCATATACAAGCATATCAGATACAAGTTTAGCTCTTTCGTTTCCGTGGGAAGCTGCCTCAGTAATATCACGGTTGTCAGAACCTACGCCCGATACTCCGAGGAAACCGGATTTCTTATTCATATATTCGCTCATCTGTAAAGCTGTGAAGCCGTGTTTGTCAGCAACGAAAGTTACAGCGGACGGGTCAACGGAACCTGTACGAGTACCCATTACAACGCCGTCAAGGGGAGTGAATCCCATTGAAGTATCTACTGATTTTCCACCGTCAACAGCAGTGATTGAAGAACCGTTTCCGAGATGACAGGAAACAATCTTGAGGTCTTTTATATCTTTTCCCATAGCTTCAGCAAGTGCGGAAGAAACAAATCTGTGTGATGTTCCGTGGAAACCGTATTTTCTTACATGGAGTGTCTCATAATCTTCATAGGGAAGTCCGAACATATAAGCCTTTGGGGGCATTGTTTGGTGGAAAGCTGTATCGAATACTGCAACCTGTGGTACACCCTCAGGAATAACCTTTTTACAGGCTCTGAGTGCAAGTGCGTGTGCGTGGTTGTGTACCGGAGCGAGTTCACGGAGTTCGTCGATTTTGTCGATAATTTCATCTGTAACAAGTACAGATTTGTCGAAAATATCAGCACCCTGCACGATTCTGTGACCTACAGCAGAAATTTCGTCCATACTGTCGATAACCTTTGCATCACCTGTTGTGAGGGCTTCAACGAGTTTCATAAAAGCCTCTGTGTGAGTAGGGAAGTTGCAGTCAGCCTCAAAGGACTTTCCGTTTCCTGTCTTGTGTGAGATGTGACCGTCAATGCCGATTCTGTCGCAGTTACCCTTTGCAATAACGCTTTCATCGTCCATGTTGATAAGCTGGTATTTCAGTGAAGAACTACCGGCGTTTACAACTAAAATAATCATAATTGAAAACATTCCTTTCAGTTTTTGGTTTTGCATATATAATTATATACTTTTTTCGATAAATTGCAAGGGGTTTTTGAAAATTTATTCAGTTAAATTTGTAAAATAATAAAAAAGTAGACAAAGGAATCCGGAATTTTGAAAATATTATGTACAATAAATGAAATTTTTTCTGTAATCATTGAAATTTGTGAAAAGAGGTAGTAAAATGAAAATCAGCGGTATTATATGCGAGTACAATCCGTTCCACAACGGACATCTTCATCATATCCGTGAGACAAGAAAAAACGGAGCTACACATATCGTTGCAGTAATGAGCGGAAACTTCGTACAGCGTGGTGACGTTGCAGTCATCGGTAAACTTGAACGTGCTAAATTAGCTGTACGTTCCGGAGTGGATTTGGTGATAGAGCTTCCTGTACAGTACTGTCTTTCCTCAGCGGAAAATTTTTCGGCAGGTGCTGTATGGTTGCTGAACTCTCTGGGAGTAGTTGAGGAAATTTCTTTCGGCAGTGAGTGCGGAGACATCAGGAAACTTTCCACCGCCTTTAAAACAGTACAAGATGTTATTGTTTCGGATAATAAGGAAATAATGAACATAATGGAAAAGGGTTATACTTATCCGAGGGCTTTGAGTTCCGTGGTAAACGGAATAGACCCTGTTTCAGCTTCCGTTATTGCTGAACCTAATAATTTACTTGCTATTGAGTATCTCAGTTCAATGGCGAAATTTTCTTCTGAAATGAAACCTTTCACGGTCAGGAGAACAGGCACACCTCACGACAGTGACGAACCTTACGGCGATATAACAAGTGCTTCTGATATAAGAAACAGGATTTTTTCCGGAGATGGTTTGCAGTCGGCAGGGGATTTTATGCCGGATATATGGAGAGAGGCTCTTGAAAACGCCATTCAGAGAGGCGAGACGGCTTCCCTTGAAAGACTTGAAAGAGTTATGCTGTATAAGCTCAGGACTTCTTCACCGGAGGAAATAGCCATTATAAATGACGTGGGACAGGGACTTGAAAACCGCATTTACAATGCACGAATGTCAGGCTCACTTGACGAGCTTTTTTTCACGATAAAGACAAAGCGTTACACAATGGCACGTATCAGACGCATAATGCTTTCCGTACTTATCGGGATAACAAGGGACGATATGAAATATTTACCACCATTCGGACGTATTCTTGCATTTAATGAAAGAGGCAGGGAAATCCTTGCACTTGCAAAGGGAAAAACAAGTATTCCGTATGGTTCTTCCGTTGTGAAACTCTCTCAGATAAGCGAAATTGCAGAGCGTTTTGTTGATATAGAAATGCGTGCCTCTGATTTATACGGTCTTTCGCTTGAGACGGTGACTTCCGCCCAAAAGGATTACAGGGCAAAAATTATGATAGACATGGAGTAGAAAAATGATAAACAAATTTCTGAAAATCACAGCCGTTGCGGTTATGGCAACATTGACATTTACTTCCTGCGGAAGCAGGGTAAGAATTATGAACAGTTCCACAGAAGCAGATGCCGATACTATCTCTGACGGAAGTTACGTTGAAGTTGAGAATTATCAGAAACAGGAAACTGCTGAACCGGAAAAATTAATTGAAAAGGAAGTAACTACAGAAGTCGAGCCTGTTACTATTGACATCTATCAGAAAGATTATGATTTGCCGTCATCAGCTGTCATTGACGACTTTCATACAGTAATGCAGAATCCTGAGCTTCCTACAGGTTGTGAAATAACCGCCCTTACTCAGACACTCAATTTTCTTGGATTTGACGTTGACAAGGTTACAATGTGCAATTATATGAATATTGATATGAACGGCGAATACACTATGAATCAGTGCTATATCGGTGACCCTACTTCATATACGGGATTCGGTTGCAGTTCTCCGGTAATATGCAAGTCAGCAAGGCGTTTTTTCCGTGTGCAGAAATCTGACTGTTATCCGGTAGACCTTACAGGAACGGATTTTCAGGAGCTTTTCTATCAGGTTGAACAGGGCAGACCTGTCGTTGTATGGGCTACTATGTACCTTATGGACACAAAACCTGAATACGTCTACACTGCAAAGAACGGTGAGGAAATGTGGTTCTGTACCTATCAGCACTGTTTAACGCTTTACGGATACGACCTTGACAAAGGAATCGTTTATCTTGCTGACCCTCTCGTAGGAAATACAACATATCCGCTTGAAAAATTTGAGAAGATTTATGATATACTCGGAAAACAGGCTGTTATAATATGCGGTGATGCTGAAAAAGGTCTTGACGCTGAGCCAAAGCCGGTTACAAAGTCCGAACAGAATATTACTACAGAAGCAAAAACTGAAACGACAGTTACTGAAACCGAAACGATAATGACAGAACTTTCAACAGAAACAGAAGCAACAGAAACAGAATCGGAACTGCCGGAAACAGCACCGGAAGCTGAACCGGAAACGGAAACCGAAACAGAACTAACAGAAATAGAACCGGAACCGGAAATACCTCAGCCGGAAGCGGTTGAAGAATATGTGACGGAAGCAGAAACGGAAGAAGTAAATGATTAAAGGAATAATATTCGACCTTGACGGGACTCTGATAGATTCCATGAATGTATGGTATGATACTGACCGTGCTTTCCTTAAGGAAAACGGTGTGGAAAATCCGCCGGAAGATATTTCAGACCGTGTTAAGAAACTAACTATTGACAAGGCTTCCGAACTTTTTATACAGGAGTTTGGGCTTGAATGTACTGTTGAATATGTTATAAACCGTATTGAAGAAATAGTCCGTTATGAATATTTCCATAATATTCCCCTTAAATCAGGAGTTGCAGAAACACTTGACTTTCTTGACGGAATAAACATTCCTTACGGTGTGGCTACCGTTACTTACAGAAGTCTCGCTGAAGCCTCTCTGAAACGTCTCGGAATTTACGGCAGAATGAAGTTTCTGATTACATCAGCGGAGTTTCCGCAAGGTAAAAAGAATCCCGATATGTACCTGAAATGTGCGGAGATTATGGGACTTCTTCCTGAAAATGTACTTGTTGTGGAAGATTCTCTGCACTGCATTGAAACGGCAGTAAAGGCAGGTTTTATGACGGCAGGAGTTTGTGACGTACTTTCTGTCGGTGACCGTGCGGAAATTCAAAAAATTTCTGATTATTATTTTGACACTCTTGATAAGCTGACTAGTATTTTTTAAAGGCGAACTCTGTTCGCCTGATTTTTTATAAGGACGTGATATTTTTATGAAAAAAGTAATGGTAGGTATGAGCGGTGGTGTGGACAGTTCAGTTTCCGCACTGATTCTCAGAGAACAGGGTTACGAGGTTATGGGCGTAACTCTTAAACTTTTCAGTGATGAGGACATTGTTCAGGCAGAAAAGGACGGCAAAACCTGTTGTGCGTTATCGGACGTTGAGGACGCAAGAATTGTGGCGTATCGTCTCGGTTTTGAACACCTTGTTTTTAATTTCAAGGATAATTTCCGTGAGTGCGTTATGAAAGACTTTGCGGAAAAGTACCTTTGCGGACGTACTCCGAATCCCTGTATAGAGTGCAACCGTCATGTTAAATTTGACAAAATGCTACGTCGTGCCTTGGAACTCGAATACGACTACATAGCTACGGGACATTATGCGATAAAGGATTTTGACGAAAAAACAGGCAGGTATATTCTGAAACGTCCGAAAGACAGAAGCAAAGACCAGACATATGTGCTTTACTCGCTTACGCAGGAACAACTGAAACATATAATTTTTCCGCTGGGAAACCTTGAAAAGTCAGAAGTCCGTCGGATTGCAGAAAATGCGGGTCTCGTAAATGCGGACAAACCCGACAGTCAGGATATATGTTTTGTACCGGACGGCGATTATGTTTCTTTTATCGAAAAATTTACAGGTGAAAAAGTACCAGAGGGTGATTTTGTCAGCGTGGACGGAAAAATTCTCGGTACTCACAGGGGAATAATAAATTATACAATCGGTCAGCGTAAAGGTCTCGGAATCTCTCTCGGCAGACCGGCATATGTTGTACGAAAAGATATTGCAGGAAACACGGTTACTCTCGGTGACGAAAAGGACTTGTATTCAAGTACACTGATTGCAGAGGACGTTAATTTAATATCTGTTGCGGAAATTTCAGCACCTATGAGGGTTACCGCAAAAACACGTTACAGTCAGCACGAACAACCGGCGGTTGTATCGTACATCGGAAACGGTGAATATCTGGTTGAGTTTGATAAACCGCAAAGGGCAGTTACAAGCGGTCAGGCTGTAGTCTTTTATGACGGTGACGTTGTTGTCGGCGGAGGTACTATAAAATGACAGACTACAAATACGAAAAACTTACCGATAAAATTTACGTATGTGCAAGCAGTGAACACAGATTCGGAACGGATGCTTTTTTGCTTGCGGACTTCTCACAGTACAGGAAAAAAGATAAGGTTTGCGATTTGGGAACGGGTTGCGGAATAATTCCTCTTATTATGCAGAAAAAAAATCCTCCGCAGATTACGTATGCTGTTGACATTCAGGAAAATGCTATTGAACAGTTGAAAGCAGGTATTGAAAAAAGTGAGGTTTCGGGAATAGTTCCGGTGTGTGCTGACTTGCGAAATCTTTGGGAAAATGCACCTATTGGACAGCTTGACCTTGTGACTTGCAATCCGCCTTATAAAGCGGTCAATGCAGGTTTTGAGAGTACAATAACTTCTCAGAAAATCGCACGGCACGAGATTATGTGCAATATTGACGACGTTTGCCGTTGTGCAGGAAAGCTCCTCAAATTCGGCGGAAGGCTCTGTATCTGCAACCGTCCGGAAAGACTTGCTGATGTTATATGTGCAATGCGTAACAACGGTATCGAACCTAAAAGAATACGTTTTGTTTCAAAGAATCCTGAAACTTCTGCATGGCTTTTTCTTGTCGAGGGGAAAAAAGGCTCTAAACCTTTTATGCAGATTGAACCGCAGTTATACATAAGAAGCGGAGACGGTTTTACGGAAGAACTTGAAAGAATCTACAGTACAGGAAAGGAGTAAATAATGGGAATTTTTTATGTTATCGGAACGCCTATCGGTAATCTTGACGACGTCACTATAAGGCAGTTGGATACACTGAAAAGTGTTGATTTTATTTGTGCGGAAGATACAAGGGTTACGCTGAAACTTCTCAACCGCTACGAAATAAAAAAACAGCTTGTAAGTTTTCACGAACATAGTTCAAAAGCAGAGGCACAGCGTATTATTGACCGTATTCTGAACGGCGAAAACTGCGGTATTGTTACAGATGCAGGTATGCCTTGTATCTCAGACCCTGGGGAAGTGCTTGTAAAAATGTGTGCGGAAAACAACATAGAAGTAAAGGTTGTCCCTGGAGCAAGTGCAGTTGTTTCAGCGGTTGCAGTTTCGGGACTTGATACAAGACGCTTTATGTTTGAGGGTTTTTTGCCCGTCAACAAAAAAGAACGTTCTGAACGCCTTGAGTTGCTGAAAAACGAAACCGGACTAATGGTATTTTATGAAGCTCCGCACAAACTTAAAAATACTTTGTCATGTCTGTCGGATTTTTTCGGAGAGGACAGGAAGATTTCCATTTGTCGTGAACTCACAAAAATTCACGAGGAAGTTTTGCGTATGACTTTGGGGGAATCTGTTGAGTATTACAACACTACTGAACCTCGTGGGGAATTTGTGCTTGTTGTTGAGGGGAAAAAACAGGTTGCAGACGATAAAGTCACTTTGGAGCAGGCTCTCGGACAGGTAAAAAGACTTGTTGAAATGGGTGAAAAACCTACTGACGCTTGTAAGGCTGTTGCAAAAGAATCAGGTTTCAGAAAAGGTGAACTGTATTCGGCTTTCTGCAATGACTGATTTTATTGTTATTTTATGTAAATATATTGAAAATTTTCGGAAAAAGTGTTGAACAGGTGAAAAGTGCATAAAATACTTGAAATCCACATAGGAATATGATATAATATATCTAAAGTTTTGTTTAAAGAATAAACTGTTGTATATATAGAAAAGAGGGTTTCTTTATGATTTGCGATTTACACTGTCACTCAAAATTTTCTGACGGCTCTATGGGTATAGAAGACATTATCGAACAGTCAAGACGTACCGGTATAGAATGGCTTTCCATTACCGACCACGATACTATGGCATCATTTTCAAGGTCGAGTATTCTCGGTGAACGTTCCGGCGTGCATATCCTGAAAGGCGTTGAACTTTCGGCATGGGATAAGAAACGTAACAGAAAAGTACACATACTTTGTTACGCTCCTCGCAAACCTGACAGACTGGAAGGTCTTTGTCTGAAGTCCTGCGAAATCAGAAAAGAATGTTCAAAGGAAATGATTGCAAAGGTTATGGAAAAATATCCGATTACTATGGAAAGTATTCTCAAACACACAACCGCTTCAAAGAGCATTTTCAAACAGCATATTATGCGTGCGTTGATTGACTACGGTTACTCACTGGAATTTTACGGCAGTCTTGACAGGGAACTTTTCAATCCGAAAACAGGTTGCTGTTACGTTGAACGTGAATACCCTGACGTAAAGTTTGTCATAGACCTCATTCACACGGCAAAAGGCGTGGCAGTAATGGCACACCCTGCACTTTATGACAGTATTGAACTTTTGGAAGAACTGGCAGAAAAAGGCAAGATTGACGGCGTTGAAACAGGTCACTGGTCTGCCGACGAAAATTACAGAAAAGAACTCTCTGCAATTGTCTCACGCTATGAACTCATTGAAACAGGCGGTTCAGATTTCCACGGACTTTATAACAATGTCCCCACACATCTCGGTAGCGAATCCACAACAAAAGAAAATCTTGACCGTATACTGAAACTTTCCGCAAAAATGAAATAGGAGTTTTATGTTGAAAAATATGGACGTTAAAATCATACCATTGTTGATTTCTTTGGCGTTGCTTGTAATATTCGTTTCGCCGTTGACTATGGGAGTTATATTCAATATCGGAAACGCTGTAGGTATATTTGTTTCCGGAACTATGAGTTTGATTTTCCTTTTCTGGAAACCTTTCACCGAACTTATAAAAAGACTTTGGGAAAATTCTGTCGGAAAAATATTCCTTAGTATATTTTCCGTAATTATTGCGTTATGTGTGATACTTGCGATAGTGATAAGTATATTTATGATAAAGGCTTCTGATGACCCTCCGCCTGACGAAAATCATACAGTTGTTGTATTAGGGTGTAAGGTAAATAACGACAGACCCAGTATTATGTTGGGTCGTCGTCTTGATTGTGCTTACAGGTATCTTTCTGAACATGACAGCGTGAAAGTAGTAGTTTCCGGCGGACAGGGAAACGATGAGGCTATAAGCGAGGCTCAGTGTATGAGGGACTATCTTGTTGAAATGGGCATTTCTTCTGAACGTATTTTTATGGAAGACAGGTCGACAAGTACAGAAGAAAATCTGAAATTCTCTCAGGAAATAATCAGCCGTGAGGGACTTCCCGAAAAAATAACTCTTGTGACTGACGCTTTTCACCAGTGCCGTGCGGAAATGCTTGCGAAAAATATCGGCATAGACCCTTATAATATATCAGGCTATACAAGCTGGTATATCGTGCCTACTTACTGGGTACGTGAATGGTTCGGGATAGCTTACTATGCAGTATTCGGCAGTAAATAATTTATATTATAGCCTGTCAATACAAAACTTTTCCGGAAATTAAAAATTTTTTCCGAACTGTTTTATATTTATTTTCTTTTCTTCCTGTGATATTATATTATCAGAGGAGGTGAAAGAAATGGGATTATTTGAAAGCAAAAAGAAAAAAGAATTGAGAGAACTGTCTGAAAGACTGGTTTCCGCCAGAAAAGAGGGATATTTTACCTGTGTATGTGGCAGAAGTCAGACTATAACCTATTACGGAAACAATGATACTTGGACTTGTCCTCAGTGCAGACGTAGAAATCGTTGCTACTGATTCTTAACGGAATTTCCCCGTACTTGAAAAAAGTGCGGGGATTTTTTATTGACAATATCCACGAACTATGATAAAATTGATTGTATATAATATATAAAAGCAAAGGAATGATATTTTTGAAAATAAGTTTTTCTACTCTTGCCTGTCCGGAATGGTCTTGGGCGGATATATGTTCAATTGCAAAAGATCTTAAATTCAATGGTATTGAAGTACGTGGCATCGGCGACGAGATTTTTTCCGTAAAGGTAAAATCTTTTACTGAGCAGAAACTTAAAAAGACTATCAGAAAACTTACAGAACTTAACCTTGAAATTCCGTGTCTTTCTTCCGGTGCTTGTCTGAAATATGCGGAAAATTTCAGCGATACAAAGGCAGAGATAACAGCTTATGCAAAACTCGCAAAGAAACTCAATACCCCTTATATAAGGGTACTCGCAGATGATAATTACTGTCCGGACGGTGAAGTCAATGATGATGTTGTTTTGGAATCACTTGCCAAACTTGTTCCGGTTGCTGAAGAATATAATGTTACACTTCTCGTTGAGACAAACGGTGTTTACAGTGATACAGCACGTCTTGCACGCCTGCTCGACAGAATAGAAAGCCGTAAGGTTTCAGCGTTATGGGATATGCACCACCCTTACAGGTTTGCAGGTGAATCCCCTGAAACGACTGTTTCCAATCTCGGCGAATATATAAAGTTTGTACAGGTGAAAGACAGCTTTGTCACATCTGACGGAAATATCGAATATTGTATGACAGGTGAGGGGGATATTCCGATAAAGGAAATGCTTTCCGCACTTGAATCAATAAACTATATCGGATATGTTTCGATTGAATGGATAAAGCGGAGGGCGACGAATCTTTCAGATGCAGGTATTGTTATACCGCAGTTTGCTGAATTTATGCGACCTTATCAGACAAAACACAAACATTCACTTCAGGACAATATGCGTAATAACGGAAAATATCCGTGGCCTAAAGACCGTATTATAAATTATACATTCCCTGACGTTCTTGACCGTATATGCGAGGAGTTTCCGAATCAGTACGCTTTCCGATATACAGAACTTGACTATACAAGGACATATCACGAATTCAGAGACGATGTTGATACATTTGCTTGTGCGTTGCTTGCAATGGGTGTAAAAAAAGGTGACCATGTGGCTATATGGGCGACAAATGTTCCGCAATGGTATATAACTTTCTGGTCTGTTACAAAAATCGGTGCTGTACTTGTTACAATGAACAGCGAATACAGAATACATGAAGCGGAGTATCTGTTGAAACAGTCAGATACAAGCACACTTGTAATGATTGACGGAATCAAAGGCATAAGGTATGTTGATATAATAAAGGAACTCTGTCCGGAGCTTGAAACGTGTGAGGCAGGTAAACTCAGTTCTGAAAGACTGCCTTTCCTCAGGAATGTAATCACGATAAATTCCGAAAACAATGGTTGTTACACATGGGAGCAGGCGCTGGAACTTTCCAAAAACGTTCCGTATAGTGAAGTGGAAAAAATCAGACGCACCATCGATATTCACGATGTCTGTAATATGCAGTATACGTCAGGTACTACAGGATTTCCTAAAGGCGTTATGCTTACTCACTACAACGTCGTAAACAACGGAAAAGCTATCGGCGACTGTATGGACTTGTCAACAGCCGACAGAATGATGATACAAGTGCCTATGTTCCATTGTTTCGGAATGGTTCTCGCAATGACGGCTGGTGTAACTCACGGTGTTACTATGTCACCTGTTACAAAGTTTGCCCCCCGAAAAGCCCTTGACTGCATAAACAAGGAAAAAATAACCTGTTTTCACGGAGTGCCTACAATGTTTATTTCAATGCTCGGACACCGTGATTTTAATAAGACTGATTTTTCTTATATGCGTACAGGTATTATGGCAGGGTCTCCGTGTCCGATAAAGACTATGGAAGAAGTTATCGAAAAAATGAATATGAAAGAAATATGCATTACATATGGTCAGACAGAAGCATCTCCGGCTATCACAATGAGCAAGACAACTGATTCCATTCAACAGCGTGTAAATACAGTAGGTACGCCTATTTTCGGAGTTGAATGCAGGATAGTTGACCCTGAAACAAATCAGGAACTTCCCGACGATACAGACGGCGAACTTGTTGCAAGAGGTTACAACATTATGAAAGGTTACTATAAAATGCCTGAGGCTACTGCAAACGCTATTGATTCACAAGGCTGGTTGCATACAGGAGACCTTGCGAGAAGATGTTCAGCGGATGGTTATTACAAAATTACAGGACGTATAAAAGATATGATTATCCGTGGCGGTGAGAATATTTATCCGAAAGAAATTGAGGATTTCCTTTACACCAATCCGAAAATAAAAGATGTACAGGTTATAGGTGTACCGTCGGAAAATTACGGAGAAGAAATTATGGCTTGTATCGTTCTGAAAGAGGGCGAGACTGCAACTCCGCTTGAAATAAAGAAATTCTGCCGTCAGCGTATGGCAAGTCACAAATGTCCGAAATACATTGATTTCGTGGACGGTTTCCCCATGAACGCAGCAGGAAAGATTCTCAAATACAAGATGAGAGAACAGGCTGTTCAGAAACTCAGTCTTCAGAAAGCAGAGGAAATAGTTACAGCGTAAATATATCATGTCCGTACTCCGAAAAGTACGGATAATTCTTGTTTAAATATTTTAATAACGGAGGAATTACAATGCAAGAGTGGATAGTACCATGTAATCCGAAATATTACAATGTTAAAGGTGCTTTTGAAAAAATGAAGAATCTTGATTGGAAACAATCGAATAAAAATATACATAAAGACGATATTGTTTATATTTATGTCGGAAAGCCTGTTCAGGCTATTGTTTACAAGTGCAAAGTAAATAAAGTTAACCTTTCAAATATAGAAATTGATGATTCGGAATTTGTTATTGACGGCACAAATTATGAAACATATAAAAGACATATGGAACTGGAGATTATAAAGATATACGACAAAAATGTTCTTTCAATTGAAAAAATGAAAGAAAAAAATGTAAAAGGAAGTATTCAATGTCCACGAAAAGTAAAGCCGGAACTTTCTGACTATATCAGAACGCTTGAAAATTGAATTATTTAAGAATGGAGAAATTTATATGAGACAATTTCTTATAAAAACTTTTGCACTTGTGACTGCTATATCTGTTCCGGCAGTATACAGTGTGAAAACAGATACATATATTTCGGCGGTAGGGTCTGAAAATCAGACGTTTTTTACATCTCTTCCGGATTTTGAATATATCATAGGGCAGAAAGACGGTCGACCTGTTTTTGTAGCTAACGGTACTGAATACAAGAATACAGATACTCCGAGCAGGTCGGCAGTGGATTTTCCGGCGGAATTTGATATGCGTCAACAGGGTACTATATCTTCCGTAAAAGACCAAGGACAGCACGGTACTTGCTGGACACATTCTTCTGCTTCAAGTGCAGAATCAAGTATTATCGGAGCGATACCGTCGATAAATCTCTCCGAACTTCATACAGCATTCTATTCATATTACGGTGACGACCAGATAAATATTTCAGCAGAAAACATTGAAGAACATCTCGACTGGGGAGGGTCTACAGGAATTGTTGCGAATCTGTGGTCACAATGGATAGGACCTGTAAACGAAGACAGACTTCCGTATTCAAACACGGCATTTCTTGAGGATTCCGAAAAGGCGGATACTTTGAAGTATGAAAGCGATTACCACCTTGAAAACGCTTATCTTTTTGATTTCGACAGTGACCGCACAAACGTCAGTGATATAAATAATCTTGTAAAGCAGTTTTTATATGACGGACACGCTGTTGATGTATCTTTCTATCACGAATACGGCGTTTCGTATAACGGAAGTAAACTTTGTGTAAACAGCAACTATTTACCGAAAAATGCAAACCATTCCGTTACTATTGTAGGGTGGGACGATAATTTTTCAGCGGATAATTTTATTATAAAGCCTGAACATAATGGAGCGTGGCTTGTGAAAAACAGTTGGGGATATAATTCAGGTGACAACGGTTATATATGGATTTCCTATGACGACAAAAGCCTCTGTCAGTTTGCCGTTTACGAACTTGCCGATAATGATAACTATTCCGTGAATTATCATTATGATACTTTTGTACCATCACAACTTCTTTCGGCACATAATGACACTGAGGAAAACAACTCTTCATATATGGCGAATATATTTACAGCAGAAAGTGATATGCAGATTGAGGCAATAGCTACATATTTTCAGAATGCAGGTACGGAATATAATGTTACAATATATACAGGACTTACAGATGAATCAGACCCATCTTCCGGTACTCCGTCGGAAGTGACTTCCGGTTATGATGTACTGACAGGTTACAGGACAATTGAACTCTCTGAAAGCGTTCCGGTAAAAAGCGGTGAAAAATTCGGAGTAGTTGTGGAGATGTTATGTAATGACAATCCTTTTGTGATACCTGTTGAATCAAGCCTTTTTATAGAGGACAGCAAAACAGGTGAAATTACAGATATAAACAAATATTCCAGTATGGAACAGATTGAGAAGTATACAGGCGAAAACGAAAGTTTCTACAGTGCGGACGGAAAAAACTGGTCTGATATATATTCAGGGAAGTATACATATTCCGAAGAAAGAAAGAATATGATACTTGAAATGCTGAAAGAGGAAATATATGCAGGTATTCCTGAAGAAGATGAAGAAAATATGACGAAAGCAGACGAATTGTATAATAGTTATGAGGAACTTTTTGCAAGCGGTGACCTTTGCGAAACTTTCGGAAATATTTCGCTTAAAGCCTTTGGCAGTCCGTCGGGAACGGTTAAATTCTCACATATTGCAGGAGCTGTGCCGGAAAATGAATCTGTTTCACTGTCGGCAGATAAGGATATATTTGTTTCAGTGAATGGGGATAAATATATTCCGTATACAGAGCCAATAAAGATAACTGAGGAAACAAAGATTTCCGCATATACTGACCCTTTACAGATTACGGAAAAAACTTATACTCCCGAAAAAGCTGTACTCAATGATTTGTGTTACAGGGCATATGATTCAGGTTACAGAAAAGCCGAAAGAATAAGCGACAATGAATATGTTATAAACGTCAGTTCATATGATTACGCTATTAAATTATATCCGGTGACAGGTGCTGAAGTTACTATGGACGGAAAGAAAATTCCAAACGCTGAATATACTGATATAATAAATCTCTCTTACGGCGAACAGACGGTTACTTTTGAACTGGAGCAGGAAAATAAACTTCCGAATACCGTTACAGTGAAGATAATTAAAAATCCTGTTTCGTTCAGTCTTAAAAATGAAACTATATCATGTAATGTCGGATTCAAAGTGACTACAAAGGACGGTACAACGTTAAAGAACGGTGAAAGTGTAAGCAAGTATGCAGGGCAGGAAGTCACGGCGGTAAACAGCAGTACAGCGGAAAAATTTACTTTCAAGGTGCCTGAAAGAGCAGTACTTCCCGAACTCGAAACGGACTATTATTATGAAATGCTCGGTTTTATTCCGAATGATACCGCTGAACTTCTTGAATATTCTGTAAAGGAAAATCCTGCGGACGATGACTATGTTTCAGCCTCAGACAGACTTGTTGACGGCACGTGGATTAATTCCGGTATGGTTATGAACAAGGCTTTTAAGGTTATTCCGAATGAAAAGATAACTTTCAGAATTTCTGCCGGAAACGGTATGTTTGCAAGCGAACCGGTTACGTATGAAATTCCTGTTGCAAAGTCTGCACCCGAAAATATTCCCGAATTTACGAAAAAAGACGGTAAATTCTATCTTTCAGGATATGACTATGAAGTTGCTCCGATTGAAGATACGGATATATCCGGACTTGCTGAAAAATGGGGATATTCCGACAATGAAGAATATATTTCTGCTGTCGGAAAGCGTTTTGGTATAGCTGATTCTGAAAAGGTGAAAAGTCTTTCCGTTGCGGAATGGTCTACTGGTTACGCTATGGAAAAAGGACAGACGGTCGCTCTGAGATATTCGTCAACATATAGCGATTTTGCTTCTGAGTGTATAATTTTTACTGTCGGTGAACCATACGTTAAGAAAGGTGATGTTGACGGTGACGGAATGGTAAACGCTGTTGATGCAACATTGGTACTTGTCCATTATGCTGATTTGTCAACAGGCGGAAAAGGTACTATCAATCCGGAAAAAATATCTGTTGCCGACTACAACGGCGACGGTATTGTTGATGCTGTAGATGCTACCGCAATACTTGTATATTATGCGGAAGTATCAACTTCATAAAACATATGAATAAGAATATAATATATCTTGTTGTTTCAGTAATTGCCGTGTTATGTACTGCGTGGCTTGTTGTTTCTGAGGAAAGTGAATATTCCGACGACGAAATAACGGTCACAGTAATGAACACTGATACAGTTATTTCCGGTACTGCTGAAACGACTACAATCCTGAAAACAACAGAGAAAACTAAAACGCACAATACAACTACCACAAATATATCTTATACAAAAACAACTGTTGTCGCAAAAGATACTGTTGTTAATGAAACTGCGATTTCGTCAATTTCAACAAATACTGAATACGTTACGACTTACACTGAACCTGTTACGACAGTTTTCGAGGAAATATATGTAAATATAAATACTGCGGATATTGACGAACTTATGCAGATAAACGGTATAGGCGAGGTTATAGCTACGGAAATAATAAGCTACCGTGAACAGAACGGCGGTTTCCGGAATATTGAGGAAATAATGAACGTCTACGGTATCGGCGAGGCGAGATTTGAACGTATGCGTAACTTCATTTATGTGGAAAATCCGGTATATTATGATGATACAGAGGTTACAGAAGAGGAAACTGAGCCGGAAATATTTCCTGAACCTGAAACTGAACCGGAAATTACTTTGCAAGACGTTGCTCCTATAAATATAAATACTGCTGATATTGAACTGCTTACACTTCTGCCGTATGTAGATGAACAAATTGCACAAGACATTATAACAATGCGTGAAATGTTAAACGGTTTCAGTCACGTGTACGAACTTCTTTACGTTGAAAAACTTGAACAAAAAGAAGTGGCAGAAATGGAAGAATTTGTAACAGTTGGGCAATAGGTATAAAAGACACCTATAATAATAGTGCATATGTGTTAAAAATGATTTTAACCGTTTTGTAACTTTTTCGGAAACAAACATTATTTTATGTGAAAATTAACAAAAAAATTATGTTGAAAATATACATAGTAAACAAAAAATATTAAAGAACGTTATAAACCATTGACTTTATACAAAAAATGATGTATATTTTAATAAAAGCAATAATCCGCAGTGTGTGCAGATACACGGATTCGTACCGGCATTCATGTTGAGTTAAGCACGCTCCGGAAATAATGCAGAGCAGTTTTTCTGCATGGAGATTTATGTGGATTGTGTTGACTTTTGTTATTCATGGCTGTATCAGCCGAAAGGTTTCTGAAAAGGTGAAAAAACAGAGTGAGCACATTCATTCGGTAAGTATCCTGTGCGGAAACAAAACCATCTATCATTCATACATATTATATTCACAAGAAATATAATATACACATTTAAGGAGGAAAAATCTAATGAACAAACTTAAAAGAACTTTAGCCTTAGTTGCAACCCTTGCTATGGCTACTGGCGCATTCGCAAGCTGTGGAGACGATAAGGGAACTTCTTCAACTCCCACACAGTCTTCAAAGACAGAAAGCAGTAAGCAGGACGAATCTTCAGAAGAATCCAAAGCTGACGATGAGTCTTCCGTTGCTGATGAATCTTCTACTGCTGACGATGAGTCTTCCGTTGCTGACGACGAATCAGGCGACGACGAATCTTCTTCAGCTCCTGTTGAAGCAAGCGGTTCTATGGAAGTAGGCGACGTTTCACTTGCTACAGGCGGTGAGAAGTTTACAGTTGCTGCTTGGAACTCTGACGACGTACCCGCTATGCTTTCACAGTGGGAATCTGCTACAGGCACTTCTGCTGACATGGTTAACTTCATCAACTTCGATGTAGGTGGCGGTCAGGCTTCTGAAAAGTACGACAACCTCTTCAACAGTGGTGAAGACCTCGACGTTTACTTCTGTGAAGCTGACTGGGCTCTCAAGTACATCAACGATGATACCAGAACAGCTCCTCTCGAACAGCTCGGATTTACAGACGCTAATTTCGCTGACATCTACTCTTATACTGACGAAATCGGTAAGGATTCCAACGGCGTTCGTAAGGGTGTTTCATGGCAGGCAGCAGCAGGTGGTTTCGCATACAGAACAGACCTCGCTGAACAGTATCTCGGTGTAACATCTCCTGAAGAAATGCAGGCTAAGATTAGTAACTGGGAAGATTTCGTTGCAACTGCTGAAGATATTGCTGAACAGTCCGGCGGTCAGACAGCTCTCGCTGATACTCTCGGTGGTATGTGGCAGGTATTCGCTGCAACTCGTACAACTCCTTGGGTTGTTGACAATGCTCTCGAAGTTGATGCTTCCTGCGAACAGTTCGCTAACTACGCAAAGAGACTCTGGGATTGCGGTGGCGTAACTAAGAATCCTCAGTGGGATCCTTCATGGTATGCTTCAGGTCAGGACGATAGTGCAATGGGCTTCTTCGTATCTACATGGGGCTTCGGTGATGCTATTCTTGCTCAGGCTGCTGGTGGTGCAGACGGTGCTACATACGGTAAGTGGAATGTTTGTCAGGGTCCTGCTCCTTACTTCTGGGGCGGTACATGGATTGTTGTTAATCCTGCTACTGACAACGCTGAAGAAGCACAGTCATTTATCAAGACATTTACAGTTGACCGTGACCAGATTAAGCAGTATGCTCTCGACAAGCCTGAATACTGCAACAACATGGCTGTAATGCAGGAAATCGTTGATTCCGGCGAAAACCCGAATGACTACGTTACAGACCTCCTCGCTGGTCAGAACTACTTCGCAGTTCTCCACGAAAACGCTAAGAAGATTAATCTTAATGGTCTTATCACTCCTTACGATGCTACAATCAAAACTGACTTCGTTAATGTAGTACAGTCTGAATTCCTTGAATCAGGTGCTTCATGGGAAGATACTCATATTGCATTCATGGAAAAGGTTGCAGCTGATATTCCTGACCTCCAGTAATATTTAGTTAAGTCCTGAAATTTATTGCCGGTGGGACAGGTGAGTTCCATCGGCACTTATTGAATATTACGAAAGGGTGTGTGTGTGTATGGCATCATCTGCTCAGAGCAGAATTAAGTCTATTAGCTATGCTAAGTATGGCTACATATTTATTTTACCATTTTTTATTGTTTATTGCTTTTTCCAGTTATGGCCTTTGATTTACACCTTTATCCTTGCTTTTAAAGGAAATCAGAGTGCTGGCGATTCATGGGTCGGCTTCCAGAACTTCAACGACCTCCTCTTCAGTCATCCTTATAACAAGGCAGACCTCCTCAGCTCCGATAAGGACGTAAAGGCTGCTGCAAAAGCCCTCATGGCTATTGACGTACAGCATCAGGACTTTGTAAGATGTCTGAAAAATACTATTGTTCTTTGGTTCGGTAACTTCGTTCCTCAGATTGCACTTTCACTTTCACTTGCCGTTTGGTTTACAGATGCAAAACTGAAGATTCCGGGACAAGGATTCTTCAAGGTTATCATGTATATGCCTAACATCATTACAGCTGCTTCTATAGCTGTACTTTTCCTTCAGCTTTGTGCTGATACAAACTATTCAGCAGCTACTATCCTCGGTAGGTCTCTCGGTATCCTCAAAGACGGCGAATTCTTCAACATGACAAAGAACATTCCAAACGAAGTTGTATGGCCTCCTCGTATCGTTGTTATGTTTATACAGACATGGATGTGGTTTGGTAATACTATGATTATGCTCATGTCCGGTATTATGGGTATCAACCCCTCACTTTTCGAAGCAGCAAGCATCGACGGTGCTTCCAGTGGTCAGACTTTCGTAAAGATTACTGTTCCGCTTCTCAGCCCGATTCTTGTTTATACAGTTATCACCTCTATGATTGGTGGTCTCCAGATGTTTGATATGCCTTACCTCTTCACAACTGATAAAAACGGTAAGCATATTGATAATATTGAAACTATCGCTGTTTATATCTATGGTAAGTTCCACAGTGGTTCTATTGAACCTTCTTACGGTTATTCAGGTGCAGCATCTGTTATACTCTTTATCATTACAGCCGTTCTCGGTGCTATTATCTTCCGTCTTAACCGTGACGAAGATGAACACAGAAAGAAGAAAGAACGTCAGGCTCTTATTAAACAGCAGAAGCAAAAGAATAAACAGTTTGGAGGTCTTAGTATATGAGCAAGATGAAAGCAACTTACGGAGACGCTCAGGAAAACTATACAAGAAGTCTGAAAATAAAGTCAGGTATAATCTTTGTATGGCTTATTATTCTTACAATTATCTGTCTTCTTCCTATTTATATACTTATCCTTAACGCTACACGTTCTCACAGTGAAATCATCAGTATGACAGGTATCGGAAAACTTTTCGTACCAAGTAGCAGTTTCAGTGAAAACTTCAAAAACCTCAGCGTTAAGACTTCTGAAGACTTCAGTCTCATGATTGGTTACAAGAACAGCTTGACAATTACTGTATGTTCAACATTCCTGACTGTTTTCTTCTCGGCTATGACAGCTTACGGCATCCGTGTTTATGACTTCAAACTCAAGGACGCAGCTTATACAGCTATCCTCCTTGTAATGATGGTACCTGTACAGGTTACTTCAGCAGGTTTCGTAAAGTTTATGATTAACCTTAAACTTACAAACAGCTTTATTCCGCTTATCATTCCTGCTGTTGCAGCACCGTCAGTAGTATACTTCATGGTTTCCTACCTCAAATCTTCATTCTCACAGTCTATCGTTGAAGCCGCTCGTATCGACGGTTGTAGCGAATTCAGAACATTCCTCCAGATTGCAATTCCTATGATGAAACCGGCTATTGCTGTACAGGCAATCTTCGCATTCATCGCAAGCTGGAACAACTTCTATACACCTAATATGATTCTTATCGACCCCAACAAGGGCGGTACTACAAACCTCCGTACACTTCCTATGATGCTTGGTATTCTCCAGTCATCACAGAAGACAGCAGACTATGGTATGATTTACACTTGTATCGCACTCGGTATCATTCCGATTATCATTGCATACATCTGTCTTTCTAAATTCATCATTGCTGGTGTTGCACTCGGCGGTGTTAAGGAATAATTTCCAAAAAACTACAGCACACTTCGGTGTGCTGTTTTTTTTATGTCCGTGTAATAATGTGCGTTATACGTGAATATGATTAAGTGAAAGGAAGTGTTTACAATGACGGACAGTACAAGCTATGAAATAATTTTGTCCTATATGCCACTGACCGTCCGCAATGCTATGTATCGTGTTTCGGAAAAAGACAGAACGGCAACGGAAATACGCCTGAGGTGCGGACGAGCAGTATCGTATATTTTTCCAGACAGAATAAAATACCTTACACGGAACGGACAGCTTACCGAAAGTTTCCGGAATCCCGAAACAGTGACAGTTACTTCCGACGACGTGAAACAGACTGTCGAAAAGTTATGTCATTTTTCAGTACATAGTTGCACAAAGGAACTTCACGAGGGGTATTTTGTATTGCGAAACGGAATACGTGTCGGGGTTGCAGGGACTTATTCAGATACCACCGGAAAAACTATCGGTAATTTCAACGCACTGAATTTTCGTATAGCAAGGTGTATTGAGGGGTGTTCGGCGGAAATCTACAGCAGGGTTTCCGGAAAAAGCGTTCTGATATGCGGAGGGGTAAATTCCGGAAAAACTACTGTTTTACGGGATTTATGCAGACTTTCGGGAAACAGTTTCAAAGTGACGCTGATTGACGAAAGAAATGAAATTTCCTCGATGTCGGGAGGACTTCCTGAAAATGATGTCGGAATCCTTACGGACGTGCTTGTCAACTGCGGTCGTGCTTACGGAATTATTTCGGCAGTAAGAACTCTTTCGCCTGATATGATTTTCTGTGACGAAATTTCTACTCCGGAAGATTCTATGGCGATTTTGCAGGCTTTCGGCTGTGGGGTGAGGTTTTCTGCAACGGTTCACGCTGAAAATTACGAAAATCTTCTCAGACGTCAGGCAATAAGACCTCTGCTTGAAAGCGGAGTTTTTGAATATGCGGTTTTTCTTGAAAAACTGGGAAAAGTCCGTGAAATCAGGAGGCTTGGAAAATGTTTTTCAGAATAATTTCGGCGGTACTTTTTTCGGTGGCAGGAGGTGTTGCGGGAATTTATTTTTCGGAAAAACTCAGAAGTCAACTTGAATTATGCCGTAGTATTCGGGAAATGCTTCTGACTTCCTCTATGATAATCCGTTGCCGTGCCGACGACGTTTATGCAATCGGAAATGAACTGAAACACGACAAATCACTTGAAAAACTTACATTTTTGCAGAAAATTCCCGAAAAGTACAGTCCGGAGAAGAATTTCCGTGAATTGTGGAAAGATGCCGTAAATTCGCAGAAAAGTCTTCCGGAAGATATAAAGAGGATTTTGAATGATTTCGGGTCAACGCTCGGACAAAGTGACATTGAGGGTCAGCTTGTCGCAATAGGTGCAATCGCTGAAAATGCTGAGATTCTGGAAAAAAAATACTCAGAAATGTATTCTCAGAAAGGCAGACTATATCGCAGTGTCGGAATGCTTTTCGGCGTAATGGTAGGAATACTTATAATATAGTATGAAAGGTTATAGATTATGGATATTGATTTGATTTTCAAGATAGCAGGTACTGGAATTATTGTTGCCGTACTAAATCTTGTTCTTAAACGTGCGGAACGTGAGGAGCAAGCTATGATGACAACGCTTGCCGGACTGATAGTTGTGCTGATTGTCATTGTTGACGAAATCGGAGACCTTTTTGAAAAAGTTAAAACGGTGTTCGGCTTATGGTAGAAAACTGTTTTTCTGTAGCGGTTTTCTGCGTATGTTCGGCAATTTTAGCGGTACTGCTGAGACAGCACTGTCAGGAACAGTCGCTTATGACCGCACTTATAGCGTGCGTTGCCGTAATGGGCGGAATGATGATTTTTGTTGAACCGCTTATTTCAGAAGTCAGCGAGGTCTTTTCGCAAGCCGGTATTTCTGACAGCTATATTTCGCTTATTTTCAAGGCTACAGCAGTATGTTTCGTAACTCAGATAACGTGCGAAATCTGTCGGGACAGCGGTGAAAATGCTATTGCATCGGTTGCGGAAATGTGGGGCAGGGGTGCGGTGACTTTTATGAGTCTGCCTATACTCAAAGTATTGATTGAAAAAATTAACGAAATTATGGGACAAGTATGAAAAAATTAATTTTTATACCGGTATGGTTTATAATTCTGCTTATAACGTTAAGTCCGGTGATAAGTTGTGCGGAGTTTTCCGGCAGTGAAACAGAAATAAGTCAGCAGATTGACGATATAATGTCCGATTACGATATTGACTACAGCTATGATGATATTAAAAACTTGTCTTTCAGTGAGATTACAGGCGTAGTCATTGATTCAGTAAAATCAAGGATTTCCGCACCTCTCAAAGTCCTGCGTACACTCGTTATAGTTGTTTTGTTTACAACGGTTATGAAAAGCGCCGGAGAGAGTGTATTTTCGGGGGCAAATTCGGGACTTTACAATATGATTTGCGTTATAACTTCCGTTACCGTAATAATGCCACAGCTTTTTACTGTATACGGTTCGGCATTAAATGCGATAAGTCGGGGCGGTGGATTTATTCTTATATTCGTTCCTGTCTTTGCAGGAATAACTGTCATTGCAGGCGGAATTACTACAGCAGGAATTTACAATCTTCTTATACTTGGTGCTTCTGAGCTGATTGTAAATCTTTCACAAAGTTTTCTGATTCCTGTAGTAAGCGTTACGACTGTTTTAGCAGTTTCGGGAAGCGTGTTTCCGAGCGTTTCGCTGGAAAGTATAATCGGTCTCCTGAAAAAAATAATCACATGGGGAATGACTATAACTATGACGTTGTTTACCGGTTTTGTATCAATGAAATGTACTCTCGGTGGAAAAGCTGACGGCGTTGCAAGCAAAACAGCACGTTTTCTGATTTCGGGGACTGTTCCTGTAGTAGGCGGTGCAGTTTCAGACGCTTATGCGACAGTAAAAAGCAGTTTTGACGTGATACAGGGAACTGTCGGCACTGTCGGAATGATTTCAATAATAATTATCATGTTACCGCCGATTCTTGAGTTGCTTATTTTCCGTGTGGTAATGTGGACGGGTACTGCTGTCGCTGAACTTTTTTCGACTGAACCGCTTATTAAATTAATGAAAGGTATTGACAGCGGACTTGCTGTCGCCCAAAGTGTTCTTGTTTGTTATTCGGTAATTTTCGTTCTTTGTACCGGAATATTGATGAAATGTCTTAATTAGGAGGGATATTATGGAGGATTTTAAAAATGCTGTAATGGCGGTATGTATAGTTTCCGCAGGGGTGTGTATGATTGAAAATATGGTTTCCGGTACACGTCTGAAATCTCAGATGAAACTTCTGCTCAATCTCACTGTTATAACCGTGTTGATAGCATCGTTTACAAAGGGCGGAATTTCCTTTGAACTTCCTGATTTTCCGTCATATAACGTTGAATATGAAAATCCGCAGATAACTTACGCTGACGAAATATGCCGTCAGACTGCCGAGAATGTTTCCGCTGTATTATCTGCACAGATTCAGTCGGCAGGAATAAATTGTACGGAAATTCAAACGGAAGTTAATATTTCGGAAGATAACAGCATATTTATTAGTAGGGTCACAATCAGTGCGGACGATTTCAGTAAGGCTTCGGAAATTGTCAGAAACAGTGTCGGAAATAATACGGAGGTAGTAAATGGAATGGGCTGAAAAGTTCAGGGATTTGCCGAAAGAAAAAAAACTTCTTGCCGTTGTGATGGCTATGGGAATAGCGGGTCTCATATTTATAATGCTGTCATCGGTGATTCCGGACGGAAAAAACAACAATACTCCGGAATACAACACTGTTTCCGAAAGTTCCGATTCAGAGAGTTACCGCATTGAAACGGAAAAAAGACTTGCTGATTTCCTCAGCAGTATCGACGGTGCAGGCGACGTGAAAGTTTATCTGAATGTCGGAAGTGAAGAGAGATACGTTTATGCAACTGAGGGCAAGAGGAGCAAGTCAGAAAACAAGACGGAGGAGGAAAGAAAATATGTGATAATTGGCAGTGGAAACGAAAAGTCGGCACTTGTTGAAACCGTTCAGACCCCCGTGATTACGGGAGCGGTTATAGCTTGCGGAGGTTATGACAATCCGGCTGTTCAGGAACAGATTTACAAAGCGGTTTCCTCCGCACTGGGAATTTCTACAGGTCAGATATATGTAACCAAACTTAAACATTAAAGGAGACTTTTATCATGAAAAAACCATCTGTAATTATCGGAAAAAAACAAATCATTATGACTTGCCTTACGCTTATGCTTGCGATTGCAGTCTACATAAACTACGCTTCTGCCCCCGAACTTTCAACCAAAGATACAAAGACAGTTACAGCAAAAAACGATACTGTAAGCTATGGTGAAACGGAGTTTGTAAACGCTGAGACAGAATCAGTAAACGCTTCCGGTTCGGACTATTTTGCACAGGCACGTCTTGACAAGATGAATAACCGTGATACCGCTGTACAGACTTTGCAGTCAATAATCGGCGGTGGTGATATTACTGAAGAAGAAATGGTTATGAATGCCCTTGACGCTGTTGAGGTTTCAAAGCTGATTGAATCAGAGGGTACTATTGAATCCCTTATAAAAGCACAAGGTTTTGAGGATTGTGTGGCATATCTTGACGGCTCGACAGCAAAAGTAGTTGTTAAGACAGCAGGTCTTGACAAGGCACAGGCTGCCTCGATAAAAGAGATAATTCTTGACGAGACGGAAGTCGATGCAGAAAATATTAGAATTTTTGAAGTAAAGTAGTTGTACAAACTGAAATTTTTTGGTATAATATAAAGTAGAGTTTATCAGAACTTAAAATTAAAATATATTACAGTTACGGAGGTTGAAAATGGAAGTCGTTAAAGATACTGTCAACAGCAAACTGAAAATATCAGATGATGTTATAATCACCGTAACCAGACTTGCTACTCTCGATGTAAAGGGAGTGGCAGGTCTTAACGGCGAAATAAACACATTAAGCAAGATTACAAAAAATGCACCTGTAAAAGTAAACGTTATCGGAGACGTTGCAGAAATTGATGTTGAAATCAAGGTAAAAGGTACGGAAAAAGCCTGTCAGGTGGCTCAGGAAGTGCAGTCGGCTGTAAAGGAAAATGTTCAGAATATGACAGGTGTTCCGGTCGCACGTGTGAATGTTACTGTAAGCGGTGCAGTATTCGATTAATAAGGAAAAAGGAGTTTTTAAAAAATGTCAAGACGTGAAATCAGAGATAACGCATTCAAAATTATTTTTGAAAATCTTCTTCGTGATGATGATATCAGCGAACTTTATGATATTGCTGAAGAAGTAGAGGAAATAACAGTCAATGATGATGTGAAAAAAATCGTTGAGGGTACTGTTGCACACTGTCAGGAAATTGACGGGATTATTTCCGGTTACAGCAAGTCGAGAAGTATTTCGAGAATTTCAAGACTTAATCTTGCGATTCTCAGAATAGCACTTTATGAGGCTGTTTATGACGAAAATATTCCGGTAAACGTTGCTATCAGTGAAGCTGTAAACCTTGCAAAAACTTATGCATATCAGGAAGATATTTCTTTTATCAACGGCGTATTAGGAGCTTTTGCAAGAGACAACAAAAAGGAAGACAACAGCAATGTCTGAGTTTTTAGGTATTGATACAAGCAATTATACTACTTCTGTAGCGATTTATGACAGTGCAGAAAACAAGGTTTATCAGTCAAAAAAACTTTTGCCTGTCAGAAATGGACAGTTGGGTCTCCGACAAAGTGATGCTGTTTTTCATCACACGAAACAGCTTCCCGAAATGATAGAAAAACTTTTTTCTGAACATTTTCCGGAATCTCTTGAAACCGTTTCCGTTTCAGTACGTCCACGTAATGTTGAGGGTTCATATATGCCGTGTTTTCTGTGCGGTGAAAGCCTTGCACGTGCAGTTTCGTCTGTTCAGAAAATACCCCTTTACACTACTTCACATCAGGTTGGGCATATTTTAGCAGGACTGTATTCTGCTGACTGTCTGAATCTTGTGAACGAAAAATTTATAGCGTTTCACGTCAGCGGAGGTACAACGGACTGTCTTTTGTGTGAAACGGACTGTTCTGATATTCTGAAAATAACGGAAGTCGGCACTTCACTTGACCTAAAAGCAGGACAGGCTGTTGACCGTGTGGGGCTTATGCTGGGACTGAAATTCCCGTGCGGTATAGAACTTGAAAAACTCGCCTATAATTCAGACAGGAATTTTAAAGTAAAAGCTGTTCTGAAAGATAATAACTGCTGTCTGTCGGGACTTGAAAACAAATGCCGTAAAATGCTTGACGACGGTGAAAAAACGGAAGATGTTGCAAAATATTGCCTTGATTTTGTGACAGAAACGGTGATTTCAATGACGGAAAAGGCGACGGAAATTTATGGAAATCTTCCGCTTGTTTTTGTCGGCGGTGTAATGTCTGACAAGATAATAAGAAACAAAATTATTTCCCGTTTCGGAAAAGCACATTTTGCAGAACCGGAGTTTTCTTGCGATAATGCAACTGGTACAGCTATTTACGGTTATCTGAAAAGCCGGAAACACAATAAAATCGGAGGATAATAATATGAACGGATTCAAGGAAAAACTTGCAGAGTATATATCTTACACAGAAAATAATCTTGCGGAATATAACAGTCATACTTCTGAAACAGAGCCACAGCGAAATCTTGTTGAAGCTATGAATTACTCCCTTGAAGCAGGCGGAAAACGTGTCCGTCCGGTTCTGGTGTATGCTTTCTGCGAGGCTTTGGGAACAGATTACAGAAAAGCTAAAGCTCCGGCGTGTGCTATCGAAATGATACATACGTTTTCACTTATACATGATGATTTGCCGTCAATGGATAACGATGACTTTCGCCGTGGTAAACCCTCCTGTCATAAGGCTTTCGGTGAAGCTATGGCAGTACTCGCAGGCGATGCACTTTCCGTACTTCCTTTTGAAATAATTGCTGACGATATGGAACTTTCGGCAGAGCAGAAAATCAGGATTATTTCTGAACTTTCAAAAGCAGTCGGAAAAAACGGTATGATAGGCGGACAGGTTATTGATATGGAAAATGAACTGAAAACAGATGTTGACGAATCAAATCTCCGCAATATGTACCGCAACAAAACAGGTCAGCTTATCGCTGTATCGTGCGTAATGGGCTGTATATGTGCAGGTGCAGACAATAAAACTATTGAATCGGCAAGGGAGTATGGCTATAAACTCGGTCTTGCTTTTCAGATTATAGATGATATTCTTGACGTTACCGGAAATGCTGACTTACTCGGAAAACCTATAGGCAGTGACGTTGAGGAAAACAAAACTACTTTCGTTACACTTTACGGAGTTGAAAAGGCTCAGGAAATTGCAGACAGAATCTCAGCGGAAGCTGTTGAATGTCTCGGAAATGCCGGAAACAGCAGTTTTCTTGTTGAACTTACGGATATGCTGTTGAAAAGGAAAAATTAATGCAAAGGAGTGGCGGAACTGTTTCCGCACTATATAAAATGAATGAATACGAAAAATCAGAAACAATCAGTCTTGCAGAACTCAGTCTGCCGGAAGACCTGAAAAAACTATCTGTAAGACAATGTGAATCTCTTTGTGCGGAAATCCGTAATATGCTTATTTCAACCATATCAAATAACGGCGGTCATCTTGCTTCAAATCTTGGTGTGGTTGAGCTTACAATGGCTTTACACAGGTGTTTCATTTCGCCGGAAGATAAAATTATATGGGACGTGGGGCATCAGACCTATGTGCATAAAATCCTCACCGGACGTGCTGAAAGATTTCCGACTATACGTAAGGAAAACGGCATTTCCGGTTTTCCGAAACCTGAAGAATCATCTCACGATATTTTTATAAGCGGTCATAGCAGTACGTCTGTTTCGGTAGCGTGCGGAGTTGCTGAGGCTATGAAACTTCAGAACAGGGACAATTACACAATTGCAGTTATCGGTGACGGTGCAATGACCGGCGGTATGTTTTATGAGGCTATGAACAATGCAGGAAAAGAACGCAGAAGCAATATGATTGTTATTCTTAATGACAATGATATGTCGATTTCAAGAAATGTCGGCGCACTCGCAAAACATCTCACAAATCTGAGTAACTCAGAACAGTACATTTCCACAAAGAAAAATGTAAAGGATACCCTGAACGCTATTCCTGTTCTTGGAAAACCTGTTGCAAAAGGTATCAAAAATACTAAAGATGCAGTCAAATACAAAATCCTTGACCGAAGTTCATGGTTTGAAAATATGGGATTTACTTATTTAGGACCCGTGGACGGTCATAATCTTTCCGAACTTGAAAAAATTATGAAAAAAGCTAAATATTATCACAAACCCGTTGTAATACACGTAAAAACCAAAAAGGGCAAAGGCTATGAACCCGCTGAAAAAAATCCGGGGGGCTATCACGGAATTTCAAAATTTGACATTGAGACCGGTAATCCGGAAGTCTCCGCTGACAAGTGTTATTCTACGGTTTTCGGAAAGGAACTTGTAAGACTTGCCGAAAAGGACGACAGAATATGTGCAGTTACCGCCGCTATGAAATACGGTACAGGACTACAGTTTTTCAGCAAGCGATTCCCGAAACGTTTCTATGATGTGGGAATTGCCGAACAGCACGCCGTGACTTTCTGCGGAGGTCTTGCTTCTATGGGACAGATACCAGTTTTTGCAGTATATTCAAGTTTTCTGCAAAGGGCTTACGACCAGCTTATTCACGATGTATCTATAGGAAAATTACACGTTATACTCGGAATAGACCGTGCAGGAGTTGTCGGTGAGGATGGTGAAACTCATCAGGGGCTTTTTGACGTTCCTATGCTGACTACTATTCCGGATGCTGTAATATATTCGCCGTCATGCTATGAAGAATTGAAACTATGTATGAAAAAGGCTGTTTATGCAAACAAGCACCTTACTGCTGTAAGATACCCGAGAGGTGCGGAAGAAGTTTCTTTCAACCGTGATTATCTCAGCACTGAATATCTTTTCGTACGCAGAAATAACAGCGATACGCTTATTGTAACTTACGGCAGACTTTACAATGAAGTATACAAGGCACAATGTATTCTCAGCGGAAACGGTATAAACTGTGATATTCTCAAACTCACTAAAATATATCCTCTCAGCCGTGACATTACAGGCGAAATGAAAAACTATAAAAGGATAGTTTTCTTTGAGGAATCAATGGGAAACGGCAGTATTTCCGAAAAAATCGGCAATAAACTTGCTGAATCCGGCTATTCCGGAGACTACAGCAGAGTGACCGCCGACGGATATGTGAAACACGCTTCTGTAAGGTCGTGTCTTGAAAAGCTCGGTCTGACCTGCGAAAAAATGGCGGAATACATTCAGGAGAGGTGTAAGACAAATGGCAAGGCTTGATAGTGAAATTGTTATGCGTGGGATTGCAAGAAGTCGTGAACGTGCAAAGGAAATGATAAAGTCAGGAAACATTTCCGTCAACGGTAAAACGGTAAATAAAGTTTCAACGGAAGTTTCTGTAAATGATTTGATAGAATCAGCGGAGCAGGAATTATATGTCGGCAGGGGAGCTTTGAAAATAGAAAAGGCAACGGAAGTATTCGGACTGGATTTTTCCGGAAAAAACTGTCTTGATATTGGTGCTTCAACCGGCGGTTTCACTGACTTCATGCTGAAAAATGGTGCTGTTAAAGTATTTGCCGTTGACGTGGGACACGGACAGCTTGCACATTCTCTCAGAAACGACAGCAGGGTCGTCAATATGGAAAATACTGATATACGAAAGGTTACTCCGGAAAATATCGGCGGTGCTGTGGACTTCATTTCGGCGGACGTTTCCTTTATATCCCTTAAAATGATTCTCCCTGTATTCAGTAACTTTTTAAAGAACGGTGCGGAAGCTGTTGTACTTATAAAACCTCAGTTTGAAGCAGGAAAGAAGTTTATCGGAAAACACGGAATTGTGCGTAACAAAAAAGTACACCAACGTGTTTTGAATGAAATAGATGCTTCAATATATAGTGCCGGACTTGTCGCTCTGGAATATACTTTTTCACCCATAAAGGGCGGTAGCGGTAATATTGAGTATCTGGCACATCTCCGCAGGACTTCCGATACACCTGTTATACGTGATTTCGGAAAACTCGTGGAAACTTCGTTCAGCAAATTAAAGGAGTAATTTTTTTATGATAGCAGTATTGTACCCTAATTTTCAGAAAAAAAACGCCCTTAAATGTGCAAGGGAAACGTGTGATGTACTTAACGATTCTGGAATTGACGTTTGTGTAAGCGAAAATTTCAGAGGTGAATTTTCGGACAAGCCTTTTGTGAAATTCGAGAATACAGAAACATCAGTAAAGACAGCGGATTTCGTTATTGCAATAGGCGGTGACGGTACAATTCTGAGATGTTCTCAACTGCTTATGGGTACAGATACAAAATTACTCGGAATAAATACCGGTACTCTCGGCTTTATGGCAGGACTTGAGGCAGACCAGCTTGACAAACTTAAACTTCTTAAAACAGGAGAATATGAAATTTCGGACAGAATGACACTTGACGTTGTATGCACTGAAAACGGTAAAAAAGTTACTTATACAGCACTGAATGAGATTTCCGCACGGTCAGGAAGTTTCCGGATATGCGACTTTGAAGTTTATTCCGACGGCTATCTTGTCGGAAAATACCGTGCTGACGGAGTGTTATTCAGTACGCCGTCGGGGTCTACAGCTTATGCACTGTCGGCAGGCGGTCCGGTGATTGAACCTGACCTCGAATGTATAGAAATGACACAGATATGTCCGCATTCACTTTTTTCGAGAGCCACGCTTTTTTCTTCGTGCCGTAAACTTATGCTTACAAGCCGTACACGGAACAGTGAGTATATGGTGATAAGCGTTGACGGTGAAATGCACATACATCTTGAAAAAAACCAGTCTATAGAAATATTTCGTGGAAAAAACAATATCCGTTTTATAAATCTTATCGGAAATTCTTTCCATGAATCGCTTTGCAGAAAACTCTGTAAACCGATAAAATAGGAGCATTTTATGAAAAATCAGAGACACGAACTTATATTAGAAATAATAAACAGTCAGCCGGTTTCCACTCAGGAAATGCTGATTGAACTTCTTGCTAAAAGAGGAGTACGTACTACTCAGGCTACTTTGTCAAGGGATATACAGCAGTTGTCACTTGTAAAACAGCGTGATACGGACGGTAATTACAGATATACTTTTCCGACAGCGGTTGTAGAAGAAAAAAATTTTTTCGCAGAATCTGTACTGTCGGTTGACTATGCGATGAACACAATTGTAATCAAATGCCGTGCAGGAATGGCACAGGGTACGTGTGCAGCGATTGACTCTGTAAATCACGAGGGAGTTGTCGGGACTATTGCCGGTGACGATACAATTTTCATACTCGTGAGGAGCGAGGCAGATGCTAAAAAATTATCCAGAAAATTCAGAAGCGAACTTTTTTACAGGAGGTAACGCTGAAAATTATGCTCAGGGAAATTTATATAAAAAATCTTGCTGTAATTAAAGAAGCTACCATACCGCTTACTGAAAATCTGAATATTTTCACGGGTGAAACAGGTGCAGGAAAGTCCATATTTATAAACGGTATCAATGCGGTTTTAGGACAGCGAAGCAGTAAAGATATAGTACGTACAGGTTGCAACAAAGCCGTTATAACCGCACTTTTCACTGAACTTGACAGGGAGATAATTGCACGCCTTGACGAACTGGGAATATCTCACGATAACAACGAAATAACGGTTACACGTGAAATAAGTGCGGACGGAAGAAGTATTGCAAGAATAAATCAACGTGTTGCATCTGCTTCCATGCTGAAAGAAATAGGCGGTATGCTTATAAATATTCACGGACAGCACGATAATCAGGTGCTTATGGACAGCGAAAAACATTTACAGATACTTGATGATTTCGGAACGGACGGTACTTTTCTTGAAAACTACCGTGGGGCTTTCAGAGAGTTACAGCAGACAGCAAAGAAACTTAATGAACTGAAAAAATCGGAACATTTCAAAGCAGAACGCACTATATATCTTAATTCAATAATTGACGATATAGGCGAACTGGAGCTTTCGGAGAATGAGGACGAAACCCTCGAAAAAGAGTACGAAACAGCTAAAAATGCAGAAAAGATGATTATTGCTATAAAGAATGCTATACAGGGAGTTTCAGGAGAGGATAACGCAAATGATATGATAGCTTCTGCTGAAAACGAAATTATGCGTTACACCGAAAACAGTGACGAACTCAACGCCCTTTATGAAAGACTTTCCGCAGTGGAAATTGAACTCGCTGATATTTCTTCCGAACTTGAAAATTTAGCGGACAGGATAGAACTTGACGGACAAATGCTTGAATATCTGGGTACACGTCTTAACACTATAAACAAGCTGAAAAAGAAGTATCTTACCGACTGTGCAGGACTTGTGAAACTCTATGATGATGCTTGTATGGAAGTTACACGTCTTGAAAGTTCGTCGGCGGAGATTGCGGAACTTAACAAGATGAAGGAAACTTTACTCCACAAGGTTACTGAAAGAGCTAAGGAACTTTTTGACTATCGTGAGGAAACAGGAAGAAAATTTGCGGAAAGAGTTACGGCAGAACTTGAATTTCTGAATATGCCTGATGTTGTAATAATTGTACGTCACGAAAAGGGAAAACTGACGGTAAACGGTATGGACAATATAGAGTTTCTTATTTCCGCAAACAAGGGCGAACTTCCGAAACCTATTTCAAAGATAGCTTCAGGCGGTGAACTTTCAAGAATAATGCTTGCACTGAAAAGTGTTATTGCAGGCAGGGACGGTATTCCTACAATGATTTTTGACGAAATTGATACAGGAGTAAGCGGTAAGGCAGCACAGAAAATAGGAATCAAACTCCGTGAAATCGGTAAAATAAGACAGGTAATATGTGTTACACATTTGTCTCAGATAGCAGTTATGGCAAACAATCATCTTATGATTGAAAAGCAGACAGTCGGAGACCGTACAGAAACTAACGTTACACAGCTTGATTTTGAGGGACGGGTTGCAGAAATAGCAAGAATTATGGGCGGTGAAAATCCCAGTCAGCTTATGTTGAATACCGCACGTGAGGAACTTAAAAAATATACTATGGAGTGATTATTTTGAAATTATATGTTACACGACATGGACAGACGGATTTCAATAAACAGGACAGAATTTTGGGGACAACAGACATTGATATAAATGAAACAGGTTTACAGCAGGCAAACGAACTCGCTGAAAAAGTAGCAGGTCTGAACGTTGATATAATGATAGTTTCGCCGATGAAAAGAACTCAGACAACTGCACATATCGTTGCGGAAAAAACAGGACTTCCGATTATTACAGAACCACGTCTCAGGGAATGGGATTACGGAGAGTATGAAACACTTCCGAGATTTACAGAAGGTTTTGAGGAAAGCAAGATAAATTTCGCAATGCGTATGGGAAAAACCGGCGAATCGGTTTTACAGCTTGCACATAGAATATATTCCGCACTTGACGACATAATAGAAAATTACAGTAATAAAAACGTTCTGATAGTATGTCACGGCGGAGTGTGCAGAATCATAAATACATATTTCAATGACATAGACAAGGAAGATTTTCCGGTGTGGCTTGTCAATAACTGCGAAATTCTCGAATATAACGTTCAGGAGGACAACAATGAAAATAGGCGTTGACTATTACCCTGAACAATGGGACAGAAGTTTATGGAGCAGAGATGCAGAACAGATGTTTAAAACCGGTGTTAAAATTGTCCGCATATGTGACAGTGCGTGGTCTAAGATTGAACCTTATGACAATGTGTTTGATTTTGAGTGGCTGGACGAGGTTGTTGAAACTTTTGAACGTTTCGGAATTGAAATAATGATGTGTATTCCTACGAATTGTCCGCCGTTGTGGCTGTATAAAAAACACCCCGAAATTATTCAGGTAGGAGCAGACGGAAAACCTGTTCAGACCGGAGTATGCAGTCACAGATGTATTAATTCGCCTGTTTTTATGGCGTACGCAAACAGAATGACTGAACAGCTTGTTAGGCGTTACGGTCATAAACAGTCGGTTGTTGCGTGGCAGATTGACAGCGAACTCGAAAGTTACAACTGTACTTGTGATGTATGCCGTGAAAAATTCCGCACATGGTTGCTTGATAAATATGACAGTTTTGAAGATATAAAGTCTGCAATCGGTACAACAGCACATAGTCTTGAATACAGCGATATTTCGGAAATAGAACCGCCGACAGCTTATCCGACAGAATGGCAGAATCCTGCTTTATGCCTTGAATACAGGAGATTTTCAGCAGACTGCACTGCGGAATATGTGAACGGAATAGCATATGTAATACAACACGAATCTCCGAAAGCAAACGTAACTACTAATACATGGTTTTGTGAAAACGCTCCCGATTACTATAAACTTTTTGACGGAATGGATTTTGTTTCTTATGACAATTATCCGCCTGTTGAGGTTGACGGAAAAAATCAGGTAAAATCACACGCATTCCGTCTTGACATGATGCGTTGTATCAAAAAAAGCGGTTTCTGGATTACCGAACAGCTTAGCGGTATTATAGGGGGCTGGACAACAATGTCACCTGCTCCACGCCCTGGAATGATTATGGGCTATTCTTTACAAGCGTTTGCACACGGTGCTGAAACCGTAATGCACTTCCGTTGGCGTACTGCTCTGAAAGGTTCTGAGATGTTCCTGCACGGAATACTTGACCACAGCAATATTCCGTCGAGACGTTTATTTGAATTTTCCGAGCTATGCAAGACTGTTTCAAAAATAGAAGTATTTACTTCTGCACGAATGGTTTCCGAAATCGCTATACTTTATTCTCCCGATTGTTTCAACGCCCTCAAAATCCAGCCACAGACGGACGGTTTTGACTATATTGAACAGCTTGAAAATTTCCATTCAGCTTTTGCAAAGTACGGTGCAAATATAGACGTTGTATCAGCCGATTCAGACCTTTCCGGTTATAAGATAGTTATAGCACCTGCTGTTTTCGTGAACGACAGGGCAGTAACCGAAAATATTTATCGTTTTGTAATAAACGGCGGTACTCTTGTAATGACGTGCAGAAGTGGTGTTAAGGACATCAACAACAACTGCATTATGGAGAATCTGCCGACGGTTTACAGACAGCTTATCGGAGCAGAGGTTACAGAATACGACCCTATCGGAAACAGCATTGAACAGAGTATAAAGGATTTTTCAGGGAAAAAATTCCGCTGTAAACAGTGGTGTGATATACTTCACCTTACTACCGCAAAAGCTTATGCGGAATACGTTGATAGTTTCTATAAATGTTGTCCGGCAGTCACAATTAATAAGTATTGCAACGGTATGGCTTACTATGTGGGTACTGTATGCGATTCCGATTTCTATGAAAATTTTGCAGGAAATCTTATGTTACAGACGAAAATCCCACGTCTTAAAGGTCTGCCAAAAGGCGTAGAGGTCGTTACACGCACAAACGGTATCAATGAATATATATTCTTTTTCAACAACTCTAATGAAACTGTTATGATAAATCTTCCGAAAACAATGTACAGTATCATTGATTCGAGAGGTAAGGACGTTATAAGACTTATTCCGTTTGACGCTGATATTGTAAGAAAGTAGGTTTTGTAATGAAAATAGTTTTACAGAGAGTAACTCACGCAAGCGTTACTGTTGACGGAGAAGTCAGCGGAAAAATTGATAAAGGTTATCTGTTGCTTTTCGGGGTTGGAAAAGAAGATACTGAGGACGATTGCAGAAGACTTGCCGACAAAATTATAAATCTCAGGATTTTTTCCGACGAAAACGACAAAATAAATCTTTCGCTGAAAGATGTAAACGGTTCAATTCTCGTAGTACCGCAGTTTACGCTTTACGCAGACTGTCGAAAGGGAAACCGTCCGAATTTCAGGCAGGCAGGCAGTCCCGACTATGCAAACAGTCTTTTTGAATATTTCACTGAGTATTTGCGTAGTAAAGGTCAGCACGTGGAAACAGGAATTTTCGGGGCTGATATGAAAGTTGAATTACTTAACGACGGACCTTTTACAGTAATACTTGAATAAACTGAATTAAAATCACCTCTTTTGCCAATAATGACACTGAGGTGATTTTTTATGCGTAGGAAAACGGAAATAAGAATTATTATACTTGTCGCAACCTTTTTTCTGATGTTTGTAGGATTGTGTTTCAATTATTACAGTCTTGCGGTTAAACGTGAACACGTTCAGACAGCACGTACAAATTCACAGTTTACAGTAGTTGCAGGAAACAGCGAGGGTACTATTTACGACAGAAATCTGAAACCCATTGTCAACTCCGAAAAGAAGAATATTGCTGTAGCAGTTCCTGCCTTTCTTGACAGAAATTCATCAGCGGAATGTGCCGTTGACAAAGAAACTTTTCTTGAAAATTACGACAAGGGACTTCCTTTTACTTTTGAGTGCAAACCCGATACTCAGGATTTGGACGGACTGACGGTCTTTCAGATACCGGAAAGATATTCGGAAAACCAGTCCGCACAGCACGTTATAGGGTATCTTTCGCAAGGTGAGGGCGTTGCTGGAATAGAGTACGCATATAACAAAGTTTTACGTAACGACTACGGTGAAAACAGCGTTACCTATACAACGGACGGTTTCGGACAGATACTTATAGGAGACGGCAAGAAGATTATCCGAAGCAATGCCGAAAAAAACGGTGTTGTAACAACTCTTGACATTGATATTCAGAAAATATGCGAAGAGGCAGGAAAAAATATTGATAAAGGTGCGATAGTTGTTGCCGACGTGAAAACAGGGGAGATTCTTGGAATGGCAAGTTTCCCGACTTACTCCGTTGACGATATGGAAAAAGCGATTTCTGACGAAAGAAGTCCTCTGATAAACCGTGCATTGTATGCGTACAGTGTGGGGTCTGTATTCAAACTTGTCACATCTGCACAGGCCATTGACAGCAGATTCAGCGGATATGTTTATGAATGTACCGGACAGGAAAACGTCGGCGGAAAAATATTCAACTGCCACAAAACAGACGGTCACGGTATGCAGACTTTATCAGACGCTATCACAAATTCCTGCAACACTTATTTTATAAATCTCAGCCGTATGCTTGACGTTAAGAAATTCCGTGAACTTGCTTTCAATTTAGGATTCGGACGTGAAATACACCTTTGTTCAGGAATGACCGCTTCCGGTGGAGTGTTGCCGACAGTCAAGGATTTAATGATACCTGCTGAACTTGCTAATTTTTCTTTCGGACAGGGAAAACTTTCTGCAACGCCTTTACAGATTACACAACTGACTTGTGCAATCGCAAACAATGGTAAAATGCCGGTACTACGCATTGTAAAGGGAATGACTCTCGACGGTGAGGACGTAATGAATGAAAAAAATCCGCAACATTCTGAAGTGCTTGAAAAAGATACGGCAAATCTTTTAAAAGAAATGATGATTTCTGCTGTTGAGGATAACGAAAATTCAAACGCAAGGACAATTTATACAACAGCAGGTGCAAAGACTTCCACTGCACAAACCGGTCGAATGGACAAAAAAGGTGAAGAACTCTGTCACGCCTGGATAACAGGATTTTTTCCTGCTGATAAACCACAGTATGCTGTTACCGTACTTGTTGAGGACGGCGGTTACGGAAATGATGTTTCCGCACCTGTATTCCGTGAGATTGCAGACAGGATTTCACAGGAAAAATAAAAAAATCCCCCCGATATACGAGGGGAATGTAATCAGCCGAATATAAATTCAAGTACCGTATATACAATCGTTGCAGTTACAAGCGAGATAATGCCGAAAAGTCCGGATTTTTTTGATTTCATAATGTTCACTACCTTTTATTATTCAAAATTTTCAATATCAAAGTCAGGTGGAGCGTCTATTTCGTCGGAAACATATTTGCCATTCTTCTTACGCTGTTTAACACATTCGGAGAGCAGGTATTCTATCTGACCGTTCACCGAGCGGAAATCATCTTCTGCCCATCGTGCAATATCCTTGTACAGCTTTTCGGATATTCTGAGCGGAATTTGTTTTTTCTGTGCCATATCAGTAAAGACTTCCCGAATTTACGACCGGTTGTGCATCGTGGTTTCCGCAGAGAACGACAAGCAGATTTGAAACCATAGAGGCTTTGCGTTCTTCGTCAAGGTCAACCATACCGCTTTCGTTGAGACGTTCCAGTGCCATTTCCACCATTCCGACAGCACCGTCAACAATCATTTTTCTTGCGTCGATAATTGCAGAAGCCTGTTGTCTCTGTAACATAACAGCAGCTATTTCGGGAGCGTATGCAAGGTATGTTATACGTGCCTCTACTATCTCAAGACCGGCATTTTCAACTTTCTGCTGAATTTCTTCACGGATTCTTTCCGCTACGATTTCGCTTGAACCTCTCAGACTTCCCTCATCTGCAATACCGTCGCCTGTTGTATCAACGTTAGGTGCAATGTCGTAAGGGTAAAGACGGACGATATTTCTTAAAGCTGTATCGCACTGTAATGACAGATATTCTTTGTAGTTGTCAACATCGAAAACAGCTTTTGCAGTATTTTTTACTTTCCATGTGACAGCAATTCCGATTTCTACAGGATTTCCGAGACAGTCGTTGATTTTCTGACGGTTATTGTTGAGTGTCATTATCTTGAGAGAGATTTTTTTAGTCGGAACTGTTGTATTATTTTTTACTGCGGTTACAGTACTACTGCCTACGTCGTCACTTTGTCTGAGGTGAGTATTTGAAGCAGGGTTTACGGCAGAACAGAACGGATTTACCCAGTAAAAACCGTCTCCTTTGAGAGTACCGTAATATTTTCCGAAAAGAGTAAGTACAAGTGCTTCCTGAGGTTTGAGGACGATAAGTCCCTTGAACGGATACCAGCCGAGACATAACCATATTATGCCTGCTCCTACAAAAATACTTTCATCTGATGTACCTCCTATAATGGTAACGACTATACTGAATATGTACAGCAATCCCCATAACAACATCATAGGCATACCGTTTTGTCTTTTGGACAGAATTTTTTCTTTCATTTTAAATCATTCCTTTCTTGCTTGATATCAATATCATATCATAAAAGTTTCAGTTTGTCAAGAGGATTTTTAAAAATTCCGGAAAATATTTCAAAACCATTGACATTTACTGAAAATAATACTATAATATACTTGTATCGCATTGACGGAACAGGGTCTGCCCTGAGAGCCTTTGTCCCATTTGACTTAGGCTTTTTTTGTTTCGTCGTGTATGTTTGAAAAAGGAGAAGATTTTATATGCAATGGACTGGACTGAATGACCTTCGTGAAAAGTATCTTTCTTTTTTCGAGGGCAAAAACCATACAAGAATGGCAAGTGCTTCACTTGTACCGCAAGGCGACAAAAGCCTTTTGCTGATTAATTCCGGAATGGCTCCCCTGAAAAAATATTTTCTCGGACAGGCTGTACCGCCTAATAACAGAGTTACTACCTGTCAGAAGTGCATAAGAACTCCCGACATTGAGAGCGTCGGAAAAACCGCACGTCACGGCACATACTTTGAAATGCTCGGCAACTTCTCATTCGGCGACTACTTCAAAAACGAGGCTATAGAATGGGCTTGGGAGTTCCTCACGAAAACCCTTGAAATTCCGGCAGGAAAACTCTGGATTACTATTTTCGAGAGCGACGACGAGGCGGAGCAGATTTGGGAAAACAAAATAGGTATTCCGCACGACAGAATAATCCGTCTCGGCAAAAAAGATAATTTCTGGGAACACGGTTCAGGTCCTTGCGGTCCTTGTTCTGAAATTCATTTCGACCGTGCAGGTTGTGACAGAAAACTTGACCGTGCAGGTTTTGAAGCCGAGGGCGACAAGGATAATATTATTGAAATATGGAATCTTGTTTTCAGTCAGTTTGACAGCGACGGTAACGGCAATTATGCTGAAATGAAAAGCAAGAATATTGATACCGGTATGGGTCTTGAAAGACTGGCGTGCGTAATGCAGGACGTTGACAATATTTTTGAGGTTGATACCGTTCAGAATATTATGAAACACGTTTCGGATATTGCAGGCGTGAATTACAAGGAAAACAATAAAACAGACGTTTCACTCCGTGTAATCACCGACCACATAAGAAGTACAACGTTTATGGTAGGCGACGGAATTATGCCGTCCAATGAGGGCAGAGGTTACGTTCTCAGGAGACTTCTCAGACGTGCCGGACGTCACGGCAGACTTTTAGGTATCGAAAAACCTTTCCTTTGTGAAGTTGCCGATACTGTTATAAACGAAAATTCGGGAGCATATCCGGAACTTGCTGAAAAGAGAGACTACATTAAAAAGATTATCGGCGTTGAGGAAGAGGCTTTCGCAAAGACTGTTGACAAAGGTTCAGAACTTCTTGCACAGTTTACTGCAAAACTCGCTGAGGAAAACAAGACCGTTCTTTCAGGTGACGACGCTTTCAAACTTTCTGATACTTACGGTTTCCCGATAGACCTTACAATTGAAATTTGTGAAGAAAAAGGACTTTCTGTTGATACGGAACGTTTCAGGGAACTTGCAAAAGAACAGCGTGAAAAAGCCAAAGCAGACCATCTTGCTAAAGCAGGTTCTTCGTGGGCTGACAACAGTATTAAGGTTGATGCTCCTGAAACAGTCTTTACAGGTTATACGGACAGTGTTGCAGAATCAGAAATACTTGCAATTTACAATGACGGTCAGGAAGTCGAAACAGCAGTTGAGGGTGACAACGTTGTTATTGTACTCGACAGAACGCCTTTCTATGCTGAAAGTGGTGGACAGGTAGGCGATACCGGTATTATCTGTACTGCCTCCGACAATGTGACAGTATTTGATACAATCAAGTCTGACGGACATTTCATGCATATTGCAGAAGTTACTTCCGGAAGTGTTTCAAAAGGCGACAAGGTAAAGGCTCAGATTGATGTTGAACGCCGTCACGCTGTTATGAGAAACCACACTTCAGCACATTTGTTGCAGTACGCTTTGAGACAGGTTCTCGGCGACCACGTGCATCAGGCAGGTCAGCTTGTAAACGAAAAGGCTTGTCGTTTTGACTTCAATCATTTCAGTGCGTTGACGGAAGAAGAAATCGCAAAGGTTGAGAATTTCGTAAACGTTGAAATAATGAAAGCTGTTCCGGTTACAATGCAGGAAATGCCTATCGAAGAAGCAAGAAAACTCGGGGCAATGGCACTTTTCGGTGAAAAGTACGGCAACACTGTAAGAGTTGTAACGGCAGGAGATTCGATTGAATTCTGTGGCGGTACTCATATTGCAAATACTTCTGAAATCGGACTTTTCAGGATAGTTTCAGAAAATTCCGTTGCTTCCGGTGTAAGACGTATTGAAGCGGTTACAGGCATGGGAGTAATTGAACTTCTCAACAGTTACAGAAATACTATTCTCAAATCCGCAAAGGCTCTGAAACTCGCAAACGTTACTGAACTCCCTGAAAAATGTGCTTCTGTATTTGCGGAATCAAAGGAAAAGGACAGAAAACTTGAAAGTCTCAGTCAGCAGATTGCAAACGCCAAAGTTTTTGCTATTTTCGACAACGCTCAGGAAGTAAACGGTGTGAAACTTGTTTCCGCAAGAATGGACGGTTCTGCACCTGACGCTCTCCGCAAACTCGGCGATAGCGTTAAGGACAGAAATGAAGATATTATAGCATTGTTTGCAGGAGTTGTCGGCGAAAAATGTACTCTTTATTGTGTATGCACAAAGGGTGCTGTTGAAAAAGGTGCTGATGCAGGAAAAATTGTCCGTGAAATAGCTTCTCTGACAGGCGGAAAAGGCGGTGGAAAGTCGGGAAGTGCTATGGCAGGTATCGGAGACATCTTAAAACTTGATTCCGCTATGAATGAGTTTACAAATATAGCAAGCAGTTTTATAAAGTAAAAAATTTATTCCGGTGCGGACGTTCTGTCCGTGCCGGACTTACAAAGGAGTAAAAAAATATGGATTGTTTATTCTGCAAAATAATAAACGGTGAAATACCGTCTACTAAAGTATATGAGGACGAGTTTGTTTTTGCTTTCAAGGATATTGCACCTATCGCACCAGTACACGACCTTGTAATTCCAAAACAGCATATCTGTTGTGCAAATGCCGTAAACGCTGACAATTCTGAATATGTGGCTAAGGTTTTCGAGGCTATACCGAAAGTTGCACAAGCTGAGGGTATCGAGAGTTACAGAGTAATCAGCAACTGCGGTGACGATGCAGGACAGACTGTTAAACATCTTCATTTCCACGTTTTAGGCGGTGTGAAAATGGGTTGGGGGGCTGATTCTCTCGGAAAAACAGAATAAAGGGAATAATTTATGGAAAAAATAGTATTTATAGGAGGAGTAGGACCATTATATTCCTACAAAATGATTGAATCAACTGGAATATTTGGAAAAACCACGGTGGTTTTAGAAAGAATGCCGTCTATTAATCAATATAAAAATTGTCTTAATGAGGCATGGCAGACAGGTGTTGAATACTGGGAACACCCAAAGAAGTCAAATTATATGATTTCCCAAAAACAATATAAAGACTATCTTATAAGAGAAATGATGTCAGAAATTATGGAATTTGTTTCAGAAAATATGGCTCTTGAAAAGTTTGTTGTAACTCTTATGAGCAGTAAAAAAACCAAAGGTGATGTTAGTGTAAAGATTGAAGATGTAAATGTCGGAACAAAGTTTTCAGGATATGTTGATACACAATATATGTATACACTTGAAAATGTTCCGAAAGCAAAACACGCAAAAGGTGTACCTATATGGCTGAACGCATTTCCTAATATTGTATCAGCTGTAAAACATGGTGTCGGTTCTATGGAAACAACAGAAAAAGTAGAAGCAGGAGTTACTTTTGGTTTAAGTGGTGCTGATGTTGCAAAAGCATCATTTGGTGCATATAAATCAATGACATTTTACATATATTTTAAGAGAAAATAAGGAGCAACCAAAATGAAAAAAACTTACAAGATGACTATTGCAGGGCTTGAGCGTGAACTTCCGCTTTGTCCGCTGAATGAAAAAGTTTCTATAGGAGCGTTCATAATGTTCTCGGACGTTGAGTTGACGATTGCGTGTGCTGAGGAACTTCTGAAAAAATGCGGAGATTTTGACGTTATACTCACTGCTGAATCAAAGGGTATACCGATTGCTTACGAAATGGCGAGACAGTCCGGAAAACCCTATGTTGTTGCACGTAAATCCGTCAAGCTGTATATGACAGAACCGCTTTCCGTTTCGGTTAAGTCGATAACTACCGCAAACGTACAGACTTTATATCTTTCGCAGGAAAAAGCGGAGATGATTAAAGGAAAGAAAATTCTGATAGTTGACGACGTTGTGAGTACCGGAGAATCTTTCAACGCTCTCGGAAAACTTGTGGAAACAGCAGGCGGTGAAGTCGTGACATATTCGGCTGTACTCGCAGAGGGCGACTCCGCAGACCGTGACGACGTGGTATTTCTTGAAAAATTGCCACTTTTCTTTAAATGAGGTAAGTTATAGTGAAACGAAAAATGATTGGTATTACGGCGGGTTATGTGTCGGGATTGTTTTTCGTTTCATTTTTTACAGACATATGGAAACTCATATTTCCGATTATTGCATTTCTGATTTATATTGTCGTGGGCAAATTAAATAAATTTTCATTAAATGATTTTGCAATAGTTTCAATGTCATTTGCAGTAGCGTTTGCAACAGGTGAACTATATACACATTACGTATACAACGACATTATTTCATATGACAATAAAACCGGAAGTTTTTCAGGTACTGTCAGCGACTATGATGTTTACGACAACGACAAGGCACGTTATATTATAAAGGGAAAAATAAACGGTCAGCGGACGGCGAAAATATATTTTTACAGCAATGAACTCAATGCGGAGTACGGAGACCGCATAAATATTGAAAGCTGTACTTTTGAAAAGATTTCCGGTGATTATCTTTTTGACAGCGAAAACTATTACAAACCGGACAGGATTTTTCTTTCTGCTGAAAAGGCTGACGGAATAACGGTTGACAAACTCAGCTCACACAAAATTAAAAATTTCCTCATGGACTACAGGGAAAAAATTATTTCTGATTTCCGTATTACGCTTGGCGACGACTGCGGAGGTTTTCTTTCGGGAATGGTTTTCGGTGAGAAGCGTTTTCTTGACGGCAGAATAAAAAATTCCCTTTACCGTACAGGCATAGGTCATATAATGGCGGTATCGGGACTACACATCTCTGTTATGGCAATGTTTGTAATGTATCTGCTGAAACGTCTGCGACTTAATAAATTTGTATCTTTCGGAATAGTAAATATTTTTATGTTGTTTATGGTGATTATGGCAAATACTCCTGTTTCGGCGGTAAGGGCAATGATAATGTTTGATACTGCGTATTCTGCCGGACTTTTCCGCCGGAAAAACGATACTTTCAACTCGCTTGCTGTTGCTGTACTTATAATGTGCATTGTGAATCCTTACATAATATACAGTCAGGGATTTCTGCTGTCTGTTGTGGGAACTTTCGGAACAGGAGTTTTTGCACCTTATATGGTGAAGAACCTTTCCACAAAGACTTTCAGGAAAAGGATTGTCCGTGATTTTCTTGCAATGGTGAGTGCATCGGTTGCGATAATGCCTTTGAGTATGCTGTATTTTGAAGAAGTATCTGTTATTTCACCGTTGACAAATATAATTATAGTGCCTTTGTGTACCGTATGTATGGTTATAGGAATGATTTACACACTGACAGGAGGATTTCTGCCCGTACTTCAGATAACAGGCGGTATAATAAAAATAGTCCTTTTTGTCTCGGAAAAAATTTCAGAATATGATTTTTCTTACATATTGTGCGGAAACGATTTCACGGCAAAACTTGCATTCATATGCGTGACGGCGGTTGTAATGGTCAGAATATCAACCGGCAACAGAAAGTATATTTCGTTTGCAACAGCTTTGTCATTTATTGTAACGTGCATCGGTACGGAAATTCACGGAAATGCCAGTACTGATAAATTCAGGGTTGCAGTAGTCGGCAAGGGTGATACAGCTTCTGTAGTTGTTTCGTATAACAAAAGCAATTATGTTATTGATTTAGGCGGTTACAGAAATCCTCGCTATGTAAACAAATATCTTTCCGAAAATAATACAGATAACGTTGAATATATAGTACTTCATAAAAATGTGCAGTCGCTTTATCTGTCGTATAGAAATGAACTTGATTCAGCAGAAATCGGAAAATGGATGACTTACGGAAATGTTTCACCTTGCGGAGACAATAACGCCATACTTTTCAGTGACGATGGTTATGAAATAAAGTCCGCTGATTACAGTATAACATTTTCCGACGAAATACTGAGAATTATATATAAAAATTCAGAGATGACTTTTGTGTCTGTAAAAAGTGATGTTCCGGAAAACAGAGGGCTTACGGTATTCTATGGCAGAATTACTAAAGATACTGATATGCAATGTGACGGAAAAAGTATATACCTTGACGACAAGGAAAATGTTGATTACAACTATTCGGGAATGAATAACTTTGAAGTTGAAATCAATGCAGACGGACTTTTCAGAATATCGGATATGTACTGAAAGTTCGGAAAAATTAAATCTGAAATGAAGTGATTTTATATGCCTATGGCAGACCAGAAAACTATTACAGCCAGTCTCAGAAACGGCAGACTGGAAAATCTTTACTATATTTACGGACAGAATGTCACAGGCGTTCAGACAGTCACAAAGCAGATTATAAAGTCTGCTGTCGGTGACAATGAGGAATTTGCACTCACACGCCTTGACGGCAAGAAAATTGATTTTTCGGAACTCTATGATACTATTCAGATGATGCCTATGATGTCTGATTATAACTGTATTCTTATAAATGACTACAACTGCGAGAAGCCTTGCGAGGAAATGCGTGGACAGACTGCCGATACTCTTAACAAGAAACTTATAGAAACTATAAAGGAAATTCCGCCTTATACCGTTGTAATATTCAATGTAACAGGTTTTGAAGTCAGGACGAAAAAGGGCAAGATTACCGACAAAAACAAGAAACTTTTTGATTTTGTCGCCAAAAACGGTATAGTCTGCGAAATGGGACTTCTTTCACCTGCTGAAATGACTAATTTTATTATGTCGGAAGTTTCTGCAAACGGTGCGAAAATTTCACAGAATAATGCACGTGAACTTGCGGATATGTGCCTGTATGATATTCTGACAGTAAGGAACGAAATTGATAAGCTATGTGCATACGCTCAGGGAAGAGAGATTACCCGTGAAATACTTGATTTGTTGGTACACCGTCAGAATAATGTGACTGTTTTTCAGTTGGCGGACGCTGTTTCAGCTTTCAACAGACAGTCGGCTTTCAATGCCCTTGACGAGCTTATGACCGACAAAAGTAATCGAGGAAGTGTTCTGGCGAACATCACAAACTCTTTTCTTGATATGTACAGAGCTTCTTGTGCAAGAAATTCCGGAAAAGGCATTTCTGATGTTATGAGTGATTATTCATATGTATGGGAGTTTAAAGTAAAAAACGCTTTTCGTGACAGTTCAAGAATGAGTACGGAAAGAATACGAGCCTGTATAAAGATTCTGCGTGATACTGCTGTACAGCTTAATTCAACCGGTATTGACGAAAAAACAATTCTTGAGCAGGCGGTCACAAAAATGCTTATGACTGAATAGCGGAGGCTTTATGTTAAAGATTAATGAGGCAATAATAGTTGAGGGAAAATATGATAAAATAAAATTGTCGTCGGTAGTTGACGCTGTTATAATAGTGACAAACGGTTTCCGGATATTCAGGGATTCCGAAAAACTTTCGCTTATACGTTACTATGCGGAAAAGACCGGTATAATAATACTGACGGATTCAGACAGTGCAGGGCGTAAGATTCGTGGTTATATAAAGGGTTGTGTGAAAAAAGGAAAAATAATAAACGTCTATATACCGGACGTTTTCGGAAAGGAAAAACGCAAGGAAAAACCGTCGGCAGAGGGCAAGCTGGGCGTTGAAGGGATAGACGTAAAGACTTTGATTACAGCGTTTGAGAAGTCCGGAGTATGTACTTCAGAAAGTACGCATAAAAATGATATAACAAAATCAACGCTTTATGAAATGGGTCTGAGCGGAGGAAAAAACAGCAGACAGTTAAGGGAAAAACTTCAGAAAAATTTGGGTCTGCCGTCGCTTATGTCAGCGGATTCACTTATAGAGGTTCTCAATACTATGATGGACAGTGAAGAACTTTCAACACACGTCGGCAAATTGGAGGATACGGAATGACATACAGCAGTCTGTTATTTATATATGGATTTTTGCCGGTGTCACTGCTTATTTACCGGATTACTCCCACACGATTCAGAAACATTTCGCTTTTTTTAATGAGCGGAGTTTTCTATACATTGAATAGTCTGTTGTCTCTGATATTTATGCTGGTCTGCACTTTCGTCAACTATTTCTCGGGACTTTTTATATACAAATTCCGCAGTAAAAAAATTCTGTCTGCCGTATCTTTGGCGGTGGGAATTATTTTTGATTTGCTTATGTTTCTTACGTTTCGTACAGATGTGCTGAATGATTTACGGGAAATTTTCGGCATATCTGAAACCTTTTTTCCTGTGGGAATATCGTTCCTTATACTTACAGCAATAGGTTATCTTATCGATATATACCGGAAACGTATGAAACCGGAGTTTGATTTATTGAAGTTTGCGTTATATATGATGTTTTTCCCGAAAATGTTCATAATAGTAAGGTACAGGACTTTTTACAGAATGCTGAACAATCAGAAAATTACTCTTGCTGATACAGGACGTGGCTTTACAATTTTCTTCAAGGGTCTTGTGAAAAAAGTCATTGCCGGAGATACTATGTATATGCTTTATACGGCTGTAGAAAGTATTGATATATGGAAAATGTCTTTCTTCAATGCGTGGCTCGGAATGACTGCATATCTTTTATGTTTGTACTTTGTACTTTCGGGTATAACCGATATGGGAATAGGTATAGGGTATTGTTTCGGATTCAGATTTCCGCAAAGTTTCAACTATCCTGTTTTCAGTACGAAAATGCGTGATTTTGCATACAACTGGCACATACAGGTAATATACTGGTTCAGACGTTACGTTACAAAACCTCTCAGTGAACTTGTAAAAAATCGTTTATACAGGAAAATTGTCTTTATATTTGCGTGGAGTATGATTGGTCTTTGGTACAGATTTGATTTAAACGGTCTTTTGTGGGGATTTCTTATAGGACTTATGGTTACACTCGAAAAATATCTCATAAAATTCCGTCTCCTCAAAGTAACCGGAATAATTTATACTTATGTGATAACAATAATATGTACAGTATTTCTTTCTGGAAAAGATATAAAAGATTCGTTTAATTATCTGCTTGTTATGCTTGGCGGTAACAAGATTTTTGCGGATTCAATTACGCTTTATCTGCTGAAATACTATATAGTTATACTTCTGCTGAGTATGTACTTTTCAACCGGTCTTTTCAGGAATATGCTCACACGTTCAGGAAAAACACGTCTTAAAGATGTCAATTCAGTGTTAAGTCCTGTGATTACAGTAATATTGCTTGTTTTATGCACGATACTTATTTCGTACAGCGGAAGTACAGAAATACTTCTTTTAAAACTTTAGGAGAGGAGCGGACTATGAAAATTTCTGAAATCTCCGGCAGGATAACGGCAATACTTGTACTTGCGGTAATATCAGCAATGCTTATACTTACAGTTTATGGTGAAAAAGAGGATTTTTCAGTCAGTGAAAACCGTGAACTTGCTTCCTTTCCTGTATTTTCGGTTTCCGCACTTGTCGACGGCAGTTACGGAAAACAGCTTGAATCATATATTACAGACCATTTTTACAGACGTGAAAAATGGGTTTCAGCACAGGCACGCATAGAATCGTCTGTATGTGAAAAGATTGTCAACGGAGTTTATGTAAATGACGAAATGCTTCTTGATGCTGAAATTTCCTCACGACAGGTACGTCAGAAAAATATTGACTCTATAAATACTTTTTTCCGGAATTACAACGGAACATTATATTTTACAGCAGTGCCGACATCTTCCGGAGTATACACGGAGATGTTACCGGAATATCTTTTGACAAATCCCGAAAAAAAACAGATAAATTTTTTATATGAGGGTCTCAGCGACGATATAAGAAAAATTGATACTTACAATATTCTCAGAATGCTGAACAATAACTATATTTACTACAGAAACGATTCCAGAATTACAAGTTACGGAGCGTATTACATTTACAGGACAGTTATTCAGAAATTAGGTTTTCAGTCTTTGTCATATAACAAGTATACTATAAGGCACGTTACAAGTGATTTCCGAGGAAACCTTTACAGCAGATGTCTTTACGACAAAACAAAATCTGATATACTGGATGTTTACAGCTATCCAGGCGGTGCGGAGGTTACTTCCTGTACAGCTTACAAAAATAACGGAATTACTTACCGGAAAACTCTTAATGATGAGAAGTTTCTGTCGGGTGGTGATATGTACAGAATGTATATAGGTGAGGAAGAACCTTTTATACGCATAAAGACTTCCGTGAACAATAACAAGAAACTTCTGTTGATAAAAGACAGTTATGCAGACTGCTTTATACAGTTTCTGATACAACACTACAGCGAAATTGCGGTAATATCTCCGGAAGATATGGCAAAACCCCTCAGCAATTTCATAAATCCCGATAACTACGAACAGACTTTATTTTTGTTCGGGATAAACAGTATGGACAATGAAAATTTATTCGACTTGCTGAACAGTTAACGAAAGGACAGTGATTTATTTATGAAAGCATTGGTAACAGGTGCGACTTCCGGAATAGGAAAATGTATTGCGGAAAATCTTCACAGGCACGGCTGGAAACTCATTCTTACAGGCAGAAACGAAAATGTACTGAAAAAATTACAGAAAGATTTCGGAAAAGATACTGAAATAATCGTGGCTGAACTCTCAGACAGAAAAGATGTTTTCAGGGTTTATGATTTCTGCAAAGACAGGAATATTGATTTGCTTGTGAATAATGCAGGTTATGGGATTTTCGGGAAATTCGACTGTACAGACCTTGACGACGAACTTGCAATGATTGACGTGAATATAACTGCACTCCATATTCTTACAAAACTGTTTCTGCGTGACTTCAAAAAACGTGACAGGGGTTATATACTGAATGTGGCTTCTGTAGCAGGATTTATGACAGGACCTTTGCTTTCTTCTTACTACGCTTCAAAAAACTACGTTATACGATTGTCGTCAGCGATATATGAGGAACTCAGAAGAGAACATTCAAACGTAAAAATAACTGTACTCTGTCCCGGACCGGTAAACACCAATTTCAATAACCGTGCAGGAGTAAGTTTCAGTGTGAAACCTGTTTCGCCGGAATACGTTGCCGACTATGCATTGAAAAGACTTTTTCAGGGAAAATTTTTTGCTGTACCGTCTCTTACCACAAAATGCTGTGCAATAGGACAGCGATTTATTCCGGAAAGACTTCTTTCAGCGATAACGTATAATGTTCAGAAAGCAAAGAAAAAGGATTGAATATGAGAGATATAAGTTATCGTGTGGCTTTGGGGGGCATAGTTTCGGCACTATGCCTTACAGCTATGTTTTTTGCAGGAATTATGCCAATGCTGTATTTGTTGTTGCCGATGGTTGCCGGAGTGCTTATGATGATTATTGCCGTTGAAGTGAGTACGGGCTGGGCGTGGCTTACCTATATGTCAGTAGGTCTGCTTTCGCTTTTCATAACTTTTGACAAGGAATCAGCACTGATTTTTATAATGCTTTTCGGACATTATCCTATTATGAAATTCTATATCGACAGGATAAATATAAAATTTCTGCGACGTACTATAAAATTTATTGTATTCAATGTATGTGTGATAGTCTACTTTTTTGTGACAGTATATATTTTCGGACTTGAACAGATGCTTGAGGAATTTGACGAAATAGGAAAATATGGAAGTTTAATTATGCTGGCACTCTGTAATATTATTTTCGTGCTGTATGATGTGAATCTCAAAGCCTGCCACTATATGTACAGAACGAAAATTATGCCACGATTCAGAAGAAAAAAATAAAACTGTACTTTGTGTGCAGTTTTTTTGTTGCGTGTGTATAACAAACTTGACTTTTTACGAAAGTTAGTATATACTAATATTAGTGATAGCTAACATGAAGGAGTGTATAAAAATGAGTGTAGTAATTTTAGGCGGTAACGACTGTATGGTAAGACGATATAAGGATATCTGCAAACAGTACAAATGCAGGGCGAAAGTTTTCACGCATATGAAAACTGACCTCAGAAAACAGATAGGAAGTCCGGATTTGCTTGTGATGTTTACCGGTACAATGTCACATAAAATGGCAAGATGTGCCGTGAACGAAATAAAAGGACTTCCGATATGTATAGAACGTTCTCACTCAGGTTCAGCATCGGCACTGATAAGTATTCTTGAATCTCATATTAATAACAGATAAAAAGTCTTGAAATACAAGGCTTTTTTTTATTTTTGTAATATATTAATTGTTTCTGAATATTTGGTGAAAAGACTTGAAATTTCTGTAGATAGTTGTTATAATTTAACTGTCATAAAGCAAAGGAGGAAAAATTATGTTTAAAAAAATCGTATGTATATTTCTGACTGCTTTTACAGTAATTTCATTTGTAGCTTGCGGTAAGGAAAAGGAAGTCCGTAAAGTACAACCGCCTGAGCAGGAGTTAATGTTTCTTATGACTTATGACAGTTATGCTTATGACGAAATTCATTCAGCATCTTTAATAACTACAGACGGAAAATATATAGAAGTACCCGACTATATTTTAGGCGAACACGGTGAAATGCCTGACGACTGGGCAGAACAGTTAATACGTTTATCGGAAAATACTTCTGTTGAAAGTACAATACCTGAAAATGACCTTTATACAATGTACGATTTCGTGAACAGTGTGGAAATAGAAGATGTTCCTGTTTTTATGGAATATGCGGATACAATATATGATGTCGGATTTGATACATTGTATCTGCTGAAAAAAACAGACGGTATTTATGTACAACAGAAATTATGTATTTCCGGACAGACAAACAAATGTATTAAATCCGATAAGGTTATAGACTTCTGCAACTTTATGAGAGATAAAGAATATTATCGTATGTATTATCCGATATAAAAGTATTATCAAATATATAATAAAAGGAGATTTTGAAAATGAAAACTCTTGACTGGAGCAGATACATTGAAACAGCCGTACAGGTTGCTTCTGAGGGTATCGTAATGCTTGAAAATAAAAACAATGTTCTTCCGCTTGAAAAGGACAAGCCTGTTGCAGTATTCGGCAGAATACAGTTACACTACTACAAAAGCGGTACAGGTTCAGGCGGTATGGTGAACGTTTCAAAAGTCACCGGAATAGTTGACGGACTTATTGAAGCAGGGGTTGAAATAGATACTGAACTTCTTGACGTGTATAGAAAATGGGACGAGCTGAATCCTTACGATGTGGGAGCAGGTTGGGGTAATGAGCCGTGGTCACAGGAAGAAATGCCACTTGATGACGATATTGTTTCACGTTCTGCTGAAAAGTGCGATACAGCTATTGTAATAATCGGACGTACAGCAGGTGAAGAACAGGATTCAAAAGTTGAAAAAGGTTCGTATCTTCTCACAGATACCGAAAACGATATGCTTGACAAAGTACGCAATGCTTTCGGAAAAGTGGTTGTGTTGCTGAATGTAGGCGGACTTATAGATATGTCATTTGTTGATAAATATAAACCGGATTCTGTACTTTATGTATGGCAGGGCGGTATGACAGGCGGTACAGGTGTGGCAAACGTTCTCACCGGAAAAGTAAGTCCGTGCGGAAAACTTCCCGACACTATTGCATATAGAATAAATGACTATAATTACGTTCGTGGCTTTGGCGGTAAGGAAAGAAATTTCTATTGTGAGGATATTTACGTAGGTTACAGATTTTTTGAGACTTTTGCAAGGATAGCAGTGCGTTATCCTTTTGGTTACGGACTTTCATATACTGATTTTAAAATAACTTTAAAGGAAAAAATATATAATGATGATTCAGTAACCTTGCGTGTGAAAGTCACCAATACCGGAAGTTACAGCGGTAAGGAAGTTGTACAGGTCTATTGCGGACAACCACAAGGGGAACTCGGTAAACCGGCAAAAGTATTATGCGGTTTCGCTAAAACAAAGACCCTTGCACCGTCTGAAAGTCAGATACTTGAAATAAAAGTAAACTATTATGATGTTGCGTCTTATGACGATTCGGGAGTGACCGGACACAGATTCTGTTGGGTGCTTGAAAAAGGTCAATATAAATTTTGGGTCGGCAACAGCGTAAGAAACACAAAAATTGTTTGTTCCTGCAACATTGATGAAACTAAAGTTTTACAAAAATGTTCTCAGGCAATGCCACCTGTTATTGCTTTTGAGAGAATAAAGCCAGTACATACCGAAAAATGCCGTATGCTTATTACAGAAAGTGTACCGTTGCTTGAATATGACGAAAATCAAAGAAGAATAGAAAATCTTCCGGCAGAAATAGAATATACCGGTGATAAGGGCATAAAACTTATTGACGTGAAGAACGGTAAAAACTCAATGACTGAATTTATCGCACAGCTTTCAGACTATGATTTGTCTTGTATAATTCGTGGCGAGGGTATGGGAAGTCCAAAAGTTACCGCCGGTACTGCTTCTGCATTCGGCGGAGTTTCTGACAATCTTGTTAATTTCGGAATACCTGCCGGTTGTTGTGATGACGGTCCTTCAGGTATGCGACTGGACTGCGGAACTAAAGCGTTCAGTCTGCCTAATGGTACTATGATAGCATCTACTTTCAATCGTGAACTTCTGACAGAACTGTTTGAATTTACTGGACTTGAAATGACTGCAAACAAGGTTGACTGTCTTTTAGGTCCTGGAATGAATATCCACCGCCACCCTCTGAACGGAAGAAACTTTGAATATCTTTCGGAAGACCCGTTCCTGACCGGTGAAATTGCCTCCGCTGAACTCAGAGGACTGCACAAATCAGGAGTTACAGGAACTATAAAGCATTTTTGTGCAAACAATCAGGAAACCAACCGCCATTACGTTGAGGCAGTAATTTCTGAGCGTGCGTTGCGTGAAATCTATCTGAAAGGTTTTGAAATTGCGGTTAAGTCCGGAAAAGCTGACAGTGTTATGACAACTTACGGACCTGTAAACGGACTTTGGACTGCCGGAAACTATGATTTGAATACAACTATTCTTCGTAATGAATGGGGTTTCAGAGGAATAGTTATGACGGACTGGTGGGCTAATATAAATTCCCGTGGCAATAAACCGAATAAAAATGATTTTGCATCTATGGCACGTGTACAGAATGATATTTATATGGTATGTGCTGACGGAGCTTCCGGAGACGACAACACACTTGACGAACTCAGAAAAGGCACATTGTTGCGTTGCGAACTTCAAAGAAACGCTATGAATATATGTAATTTTCTTATGGGTACTAACGCAATGAAACGTCTTTGCGGTGAAGATGAACCTGTAGAAATAATAAACCGTCCTGACGATTCTTCAGAAAACGATTCACCTGTAGTATTCTATGAACTTGATAACTGTCTGAAACTCGACCTCAGCAAAGTAAAATCCGAAAAGGGTACAAATTATAGTTTTGCTTTGACCGTGAATAATGCCGGTTACTATGAAGTTACAATCACAGCATCTTCCACTCAGAGCGAAGTGGCACAGATTCCGGTTACACTTTTCGCTATGGGAACGGCTTCAGGTACTTTCACATGGAACGGCACTAACGGTCAGCCGGTTTCATACTCAAAGGAAATTCCTATATTCTCTAAGTTTACGACGATAAGACTTTACTTTGCACAGAATGGTCTTGATATGCACAGTATAGAGTTTAAGTTTGTAAAGGGAGCAGGAAGTCTTGAGGAAATTGCTTTCAAACAGGAGGACTAAATGAATATACAGATATTCGGTACGAAAAAATGTCAGGATACAAGAAAGGCTGAACGTTTTTTCAAGGAGAGACGTATAAAATATCAGCTTATCGATATGAAAGAAAAAGGTATGAGCAGGGGAGAGTTTAACAGCGTGAAACAGTCTGTCGGCGGTATCGACAGTATGGTTGACGAAAATGCAAAAAACAAGGATTTACTTGCACTTATTAAATATCTCTCCGACGGCGACAAAGAAGAAAAAGTTTTTGAAAATCAGTCTTTGATAAAAACGCCTGTTGTACGTAACGGAAAAAAAGCTACTATTGGTTACTGTCCGGACGTGTGGAAAAGCTGGGAATAGTTAAAAATATAAATTTTCTTAAAAGCCGTGCAATTTATACGTAAATATGTTATAATGAATATACAATATATAAAAAGGCTTTTTGAAAGGAGTTAAAATTATGGGACTTATTCAGGCAGCTGTTGTGGCAACAGCTTCAACTTTAGGCGATACATGGAAAGAGTTTTTCTATTGTGATGCACTTCCTGCTGACGTTCTTGTTGTAAAGGGCAAAAAGAAAACAGGTACATTTTCTGCAAACAAAGGCAACGACAATATCATCACAAATGGCAGTAAAATTGCTGTAAGTGACGGTCAGTGTATGATTATCGTTGACCAAGGACAAGTGGTGGAAGTATGTGCCGTCCCAGGCGAATACGTTTATGATATGTCAACAGAACCCAGTCTTTTCGGTGGCAGTCTCGGAAAAAATATCAAGGAGACTTTCAAGGTTATCGGAAAACGTTTTTCTTACGGTGGAGATACCGCACACGACCAGAGAGTTTACTATTTCAATCTTAAGGAACTTACTGACAACAAATTCGGTACTCAGAACCCTGTACCGTTCAGAATGACTTACAATGACATCGGCAGAAGTTTTACTGTAGGTGTACGCTGTAACGGCGTATTCTCTTACCGAATAAACGACCCTCTGCTTTTCTATACAAATGTATGCGGTAACGTTTCCAGTGCGTACACTCGTTCAAATATCGACCAGCAGTTGAAATCAGAGTTTCTTAACGCCCTTAATCCTGCTTTTGCAAAACTTTCACAAAACGGTCTCAGATATGACGAACTTCCGTTACACACCGTTGAACTTTCAAACGCTATGGGAAGTGTTCTCTCTCCGCAGTGGAGCGAAAAAAGAGGTCTTGAAGTAGTTTCTGTAGCTATAAATTCCGTAACTATTTCTAAGGACGACGAGGACAGAATAAAGAAGTTTGAAGATACTGCATGGAACAGAGACCCTTCAAATGCTGCCGCAATGCTTGTAAACGCTCAGGCAAACGCAATGACTACCGCCGCTGGAAATTCCGGAGGCTCAGCTATGGGATTCTACGGAATGAATATGGCTCAGCAGGCAGGCGGTCTCAACGCACAGTCACTTTTCCAGATGGGTCAACAGCAACAGCAGAATAATGTAAATTCTTGGAAATGTTCATGCGGTACAAACAATACCGGAAAATTCTGTGCTAACTGCGGTTCGCCGAAACTTGTGGCTTCAGGTTCATGGAAATGTTCGTGTGGTTCTGAGAATACAGGTAAATTCTGTTCTGAGTGCGGTTCACCGAAACCCGTGGCTTCAGGTTCGTGGAAATGTTCCTGTGGTGCTGAAAATACAGGTAAATTCTGTGCAGAATGTGGAAGTCCCAGACAGTCCGTTAAAAAAACGTTCTTATGCAGGACTTGTGGCTGGACTACTTCCGATACGAATAATATTCCGAAATTCTGCCCCGAATGTGGCGAACAGCTTAAATAGTCCGGAATTTAATTTACTATGAATTTTTATAATTGGAGGAAAATATATGTGCGGAATAGTAGGCTTTACAGGAAGCAAACAGGCTGGTCCGATACTGCTTGACGGTCTTTCAAAACTTGAATACAGAGGTTATGATTCAGCCGGAATAGCTGTTCGTGACGGCGAAAACGAGACGGAAATAGTAAAAGCAAAAGGCAAATTAAAGGTTCTCAAAGAAATGACAAATGCCGGTGATGCTGTAAAAGGTTGTTGCGGTATCGGTCATACAAGATGGGCTACTCACGGCGAGCCGTCCACTCTCAATGCTCACCCTCACGCAAGTGACGACGAAAATGTTATAGGCGTTCACAACGGAATTATTGAAAATTATCAGGAACTCAGGGAAAAACTTTCTAAAAACGGTTATACATTCATTTCGCAGACCGATACGGAAGTTGCTATAAAACTTGTTGACTATTATTATAAGAAATATAATTCGGGTGCTGTTGATGCAATCGCCCGTGCTATGATAAGAATAAGAGGTTCATATGCACTTGCTATAATGTTCAGGGACTATCCGACCGAAATTTACACTGCACGCAAGGAAAGTCCTATGATTATCGGCGTTACCGACGGCGAAACTTATGTTGCTTCTGACGTTCCTGCAATTCTGAAGTATACACGCAACGTTTACTATATAGGCAATATGGAAATTGCAAAACTTGAAAAGGGTAAAGCAACTTTCTACAATATCGACCGTGAGGAAATTCAGAAAGAACTCACTGAGATAAAGTGGGACGCTGAATCCGCTGAAAAGGGCGGTTATGAGCATTTCATTCTTAAAGAAATTTACGAACAGCCGAAAGTTGTACGTGATACAATAAATTCCGTTGTAAAGGATGGCAGGATAGATTTCAGCGAAGTCGGTTTGACAGACGAAGAAATAAAAGATTTGAATAAAGTTTATATTGTTGCGTGTGGTTCAGCTTATTATGTAGGAATGGCTATTCAGTACGTAATGGAAGAACTCACTTCACTTTCTGTAAGAGTTGAACTCGCTTCAGAGTTCAGGTACAGAAAAATGAAACTTGCTGAAAACAGTCTTGTTATAATAATAAGTCAGTCAGGTGAAACGGCTGACAGTCTTGCGGCACTCCGACAGGCTAAGGAATGTGGTGTGAAAACTCTCGGCATTGTCAATGTTGTCGGTTCGTCAATTGCACGTGAAGCGGACAATGTTTTCTATACCCTTGCAGGTCCTGAAATTTCCGTTGCTACTACAAAGGCTTACAGTACACAGTTGATAGCAGGCTATCTTCTTGCAATGAAATTTGCACTTGCAAGAGAAGAAATTACTCCCGAACTCTGCAAAGAAATGGTTGAAGAACTTTACACTATTCCGGAAAAAATCGAAAAAGTCCTTGAGGACAAGGAGCGTATACAGTGGTTTGCAAATAAGCTCGCCGGTGCTAAAGATGCTTTCTTTATCGGACGTGGTATTGATTACGCAATAAGTCTTGAAGGAAGTCTCAAAATGAAAGAACTCAGCTATATTCATTCAGAGGCTTATGCAGCAGGTGAACTGAAACACGGTCCTATCAGTCTGATTGAGGACGGAATATTTGTTATAAGCGTACTCACACAGCCCGACCTTTACGAAAAAACAGTAAGCAATATGGTTGAGGTAAAGAGCCGTGGAGCTTCACTTATGGGTCTTACAACTTACGGCAACTACAATATGGAAGATACTGCTGACTTTACTGTGTATATTCCAAAGACAAATCCGCTTTTTGCAGGAAGTCTTTCAGTAGTACCGTTACAGCTTTTAGGATATTATGTATCTGTCGCAAAGGGTTATGACGTTGACAAGCCACGTAATCTCGCAAAGAGTGTTACAGTAGAATAATAAAAAAAGACCTGAGAATTTTTAAGTTCTCAGGTTTTTTAATCATTTTTTTTGAAATAAGTCTGTTCTAAATATTATCCTTTCTTTAGTTCAACCCAGCCAAGTAGGTGAACTTTGCTGGAAATATTATTGATAAGGTCAGTACCGAAAATCCATACTTCTTGTCGCCAAGGGTGTCCGAGATAGCCGAAGCGGAAATCTTTGCTTATGAAAAAGTAATAGTCACCATCGGGATAAAAACACGGAAAAAAACGACCGTTTTCACCTTTTTGTTCGTTTAAGTTGCGTGGATTGTAGATAAATCCGGCGTGTTGCCAGTCAAGAGCATATATTCTGTCGTTTTTGTCAGTTATTTCTATGAAACATTCTCTTATTATATCGTCCATAATGCTGAGTTGTTCATCTGTCATATTTTCAATGTCATATACGACATAGGGTCTGTTTATTTCAAACGGCAGTTTTACATTAAAAGAGTGTCCTCTGTAATTACAATTTGGATAGAATTTCAATTCAATGTCTATTTTGTTCCAAATATAATTATATTGTTTTTTATTGAGCAACATTATTTTGTTCCACTTTTTCAATGTTTTCCTTGACCGGTGTATCGTCAAGCATTTCAAAAAGTTCATCAAGGAAATCGTAATAGCAAGATGAGACAAGATGTATACCGTCACCGCCTGTACATTCGGGACGGAGGTCATTTGTTTCAGGGTCGGCAACTATAGAATAAGCGTCAAAATAATACACATGGTTTGAATCTATCGCAGTTACCATTTCTTCAAGTGCAGTGTTGAATGACATTATAGTATTGTTGTTGACAAAATCAGAATCTTCCGATACAGGAGTTATTCCGGCAACGATTATATTTATATCCGGACATCTGTTTCTTATGTCATAAATAGTATTCTTGTATCTTTCTGCAAACTCTTCCGCTGTTGAGTTGTTTACATCGTTCATACCCATTGACATATAAAGGATTGACGGGTTTATGTAAGCCACACTGTCGACAAGTCCCATACCGGTATTGAAAGTGAAATAATCAATATTCCACATTGATACAGATTCTTTTGCTATATTGTGGGAGGCAGGAATATATCCGTAAGCGTCAAAACCGTAAGCTATTGAATCGCCTGCTATGGCAATTCTTTCCTGATAAAAAGCACTATTAGGAGAATCTCCAACATAAGAACCAGCAGTAGGTGCAATAGTAGTTGTAGTTATTTCCCTGTCATTGTGTCCATTTGTAGGAATGGTCTGGTCTATCTGTCTCTGCGTTACCGGAGGCCATACATCATAACTTGTTACAGGTGGTTTTGTAACCGGCTTTTGCGTACCGGTCGGAACACTGATAATATGGGTAGTTGAGGATTCAGCAGAAGTTTCTGCGACCGTGGAAACTTCTGTTTCAGGTATAGCATATTCTTCCGAAGAGTAAGACAGTAAAGTCGTTACTGTATCGGACGGTATTTCTGTAACAGGTGGTATTATATCTTCTGTAGAAACTGTTGATTCGGTTACTGTTTCCGAAATACTTTCCATATTTATGACGGAAATATTATCATCTTCCGGAGAGTTGTTTCCCTGACATGAAGTGCATACCGAAACTACAGCGACAGCCGATACTAAAAACGATATTGTAAGCATTGTTTTATTTATAAAACTTTTTTTCATAATAAGGACTTCCTTTTTTAATGATTCAGTTATATTTTACCACACTTCAATCAAAAAGTAAAGACTAATTTGCAATTTCATAAAAATACCAGTAATAGTTGACAAGTGACTATATTAGTATTATAATATTATTATTGAATTTTCAGAAAAGGAGCTGAATTTATATGAAAGTCACTATTAATGATTTGTATGATTTAGGTCATACTTCCGCATCTGAGTACCTGAGTAAATTCACATATCCTTGGGAAGCCCTCAAAGGTATCAGCGATTTTATTATTGAACTCGGCAAAATTCTCCCTCGTGATGAATACGACAACCCTTTTGAAAACGTATGGATTCACAAGACAGCTAACGTTTATCCGACAGCTTATATTGGTTCTCCGTGCATAATCGGTGCGGAAACAGAAGTCCGTCACTGTGCTTTTATACGTGGAAGTGCGTTGGTCGGAAAAAACTGCGTTATCGGAAACTCCGTCGAGTTGAAAAACGTTATTATTTTCGATAACGTACAAACTCCGCACTATAACTATGTAGGCGACAGTATTCTCGGTTATAAATCCCATATGGGAGCAGGTTCTATAACTTCAAATGTCAAGTCGGACAAAACAAACGTTGTTATCAAAGGCGAGGAAACAATTATAACAGGTATTAAAAAAATAGGTGCAATGGTCGGCGACTTTGTAGAGGTCGGCTGTAACAGCGTTCTGAATCCTGGTACTGTTGTAGGTCGTCACTCAAATATCTATCCCACAAGCTGTGTACGTGGAGTTATTCCGGAAAACAGTATCTACAAAAAGGACGATACGATTATTACAAAGAAATGAAAAAATTTTTATATAATAAAAAACGGTTGATATAATCAACCGCTTTTTATTTGAAGGATATTATGAAGAAAACATAGTTATTTTTAGAATAATTTAACAGGCACTTCACTAATCTGACCAAGAATGTATTTTCTGAGGAAAGCAGCGTCGGAATAGCTTATAACGCCGTCCTGAAGAATATCTGCACTTTCAACCTGTAAGGGATTTAATGTTACCTGTTTGTTGAGGTATCTGCAAAGAAGAACATAGTCGAATGAATCGATAACGCCGTCACCGTCAATATCGCCTGTTGCCTGAGGAACGATTGTGTACTGGTCAGGAATATACTGACCGTCCATACTTCCGTCCGGTCTTTCAAAAGTGTCAACTTTGATAAAGAGCTGTTGCCAGTACCATTTGTAAGTGCTGTCCTCGTCATAAGCAATACCGACACCCATATGTGTAAACTCAGGGTTCATGATTGCTGCCCAGTGACTTGGTGAATTTCTCCACTGTTCAAAAGTAGCTTCGGGAGTATTCATTCCAGCAGCGATATTTTCACTTATTTTTTCCCATGGTGCAGATTCATAATCAACTACTGTTGAGAAAGAATCGCCGTTTGTTCTTGAATGACTGAAAGTTTCTGTGCATTCTTCAGCTCTTACTGTTGCTCTTTCGCTGAGGTAAGGAACTGCATATATCGGTTTTAAACCTGCTTCTTCTCTTGCTTCGTTTACGAGATAAACAATTCTGTCAGCCATTTCATTGAAATCAGGTTCTTCATTTGTAGCTGATGTGTTGAATGCGAGACCGCTTGCACTTACTGTCATAATAGCTGTTGTGATAGCTGTGATAACTCTTCTGAATACGTTCATTTTTTTCATAATATTTCCTCCTAAAGAAATTCTTTATATATTTTTTGTGGTTTGTTTTTTTCCTTTACTATGGTTATATTATATCATTGCTACCACGATTTTTGCACTTCTAAACAGAGACATTTTCCATAAAAAAACAGACATAAAAAACTCCGGAAGACTAAATCTTCCGGAGTTATTCAAAATATTCTTCATGTTATATATTCGTCGGATTCAAATATGATTTCGGACTTCAAAGAACAACTATCCAAAAAATGTTTAATATTTTCAGCAATTTCAATTTCCTGTGAAACAGTGATTTTATCGTCAATCGGGAAAAAATCCATATGTGTATTGTAATAAAGCCAGCCGTCCTCATTCTCCGCAAGAAAATTATCATAGTCTTCATTACGATATACTTCAAATATATTCCCCGACATATAATAAGTTTTTGCAGAACGCCTTATAATATTATACCGGTTTTGTATAAGAAAAACTACATTTTCCGGTTTTTCATTGACTGCAATTCTAAACCACATATCAAATTACCACCTTAAAAGAGTATTAGGATTTTCTTGAAACCTTTTTATAATTTCTTCCGAAACTGGTCATATCAACATCTCCGACATCTTTATTAAAATAACGTCGGCGAACACGTCTGTAATATCTGGGATTTTTAAACCAGTAACGTTTGCTGTATTTGTTTACCTGTCTGATAATTCCACTGTCGTCTACAACATATCCGTTAAAAGTACAGGCAGGAAAATCACCGTTTATTCTTTTTATATAGTGATACTCGTGTTTGATTGTTTTTCTGAAACGTCTTTCTTTGATTCTTCTCTGTAGATGCTTTTTATAGCCCTCTCGAAACCTTATTATCATAAAAACATATTATTCCTGTGAAAGTATTTCCTTGTAAAATTCAGCGTAATCCTTACGTTTTTCGTTAGTGAACTGGATAGCTGTTCTGGGGTGCTGATTGAGGAGACCCGTCATCATATACTGTAAATCGTAACCCCATACAACGCCGTTTTCACGGAGTTTAGTCATATGCTGTTCGATGAACTGCATTACAGGATAAACGTTATATTTCGGGTTTTTGAGGAATCCGAGAAGTAATTCCATAGCACAGTTGCCAGCACCTCTGCCCATTTCGGAGTAAGTAGCGTCAAGCCAGTCAACACCGTCACCGACTGCCTCAATAGTATTCGCAAAAGCTAACTGCTGATTATTGTGTGCGTGTATTCCGACTTTTTTTCCGTACTTCTCAGCCATATTGCAGTACATATCAGCAATTCTTGCAATCTGTTCCGGATAGAGTGAGCCGAAACTGTCGACTATATAGAAAACGTCAACCGGTGACTTACCGAGAATATCCAGAGCGGCTTTAATATCGCCCTCCTGAGAATTGGAAATAGCCATAATATTACAGCTTACCTCATAACCCTTGCTTTTGGCGTTTTCAATCATATCAACGGCTGTCGGTATCTGATGAATGTATGTTGCCACACGGATAAGGTCGATAGGACTTTCAGAACGGTCGTGAATGTCCTGCTTGTAGTTGCAACGTCCTACGTCTGCCATAACGGCAATTTTAAGGTCTGTATTGTTTTCGCCTACAATAGACCTGATGTACTCGTCGTCGCAGAACTTGCAAGGACCGAATTTTGTTTCGTCAAACATTTCACGGTCTGCCTTGTATCCGAATTCCATATAGTCAACGCCTGCCCTGAGGTTAGCGTTGTAGAGATTCTTGACAAACTCGTCACTGAAACGGAACTCGTTTACAAGACCGCCGTCTCTGAGGGTTGCGTCAATGACTTTGATGTCAGGTCTGTAATCCATTAATTTTGAGATTTCCTTCATGAAAAAAACAATCCTTTCAATATAATTTACCGCTTTATGCTGTAACGCTTTAAAGTGATATATAAATTTCTCAAACGTACTTATATAGTATATCACAAAAAATTCCGTTTGTCAAATACTTTTTTAATTTTTCTGAAATTTATTTTGTGAAGTTTATTAATAAAAAAACCGGACTATTATGTCCGGTTTTGGAATGTCATCTGCAATTTATCTTACATATTTTTTGTGAACTTATCTGCGGTGGAAGACTGTTTGTCATTGCACCATTATATATAATTTTCACATGGTCGTCAACGTTGAAACGACAGGTACAAGAAGTATTTACAACAACGTCCTGCTCCGTTGAATTGTCGTGTACAAGAAGATTATCGTTATTTACTTCAAGTACTTTTGCACACATAATCATAAATTATCACCTCATAATTATAGTATGCGAATGAAACGATATTTGACAAACTTTTCATAACGTGTTATAATATCGCTCAAAAGGAGAGTGATTTTTTATGAACAAAATATACATTGTGGAAGATGACAGGTCAATCCGTAAAGAACTTGCTGAACTTCTTAATAACTCAGGTTATGAAACGGAATGTCTTGTTGATTTTTCGGACGCTGAAAACAGTATCATAAATTCAAAACCTGATTTGATACTTCTTGATATAAACATACCTTTCGTAAACGGCGAAATGCTTCTCAGAAATATCCGTCAAAAAACCGATACCCCTGTTATAATGGTCACCAGCAGGACTTCTGAAACTGACGAAGTATTGTCGATGAGTTACGGAGCTGACGACTATATCACAAAACCTTACAATCCGACTATACTTTTACTGAGGATTTCCGCTGTGCTGAAACGTGTCTCAAAAGACAACATAAAAACTAAATACAGGAATTTACAGATAAATCTTGCAAAGGGAAGTCTTTCGGACGGCAGAGACGAAATTATTCTCACTAAAAACGAAATGATTATATTTCAGTTATTGCTCGACAGACAGGGACAGATAGTCTCACGCAACGACCTTATGACGACTTTATGGGACAATGAAGAATATATCAACGACAACGCATTAACAGTAAATATAAGCCGTCTCAGAAATAAACTTGCGGATTTCGGTTACGAAAACGCAATAGAAACTCGCAAGAAACAGGGGTATATATTAATATGAAGTTCGGAAGATTCCTCTCAGACAAAATAATCTCAATTATCATAACAATAGTGACGTGGCTTATAATATGGGACTTTTTGGCAGTATTTCACATAAAAGCAGGACAGATATTTATAATAGGGTTTATATACTTTATTGCAGAAACAAGCAAGATTTTAATAGAATACTTCCGGCGGAAAAAATTCTATACAGACCTTATGACAAACACTGAAAATCTTGAAAAAAAATATCTGCTGTCCGCAATGACTGAATCTCCTGACTTCTATGAAGGGCAGATTTTCTATGATATTCTCTGCGAAACTAACAAGTCAATGTGTGATAACGTTGCGGAATATCGTAAAAGTTCGGAAGAATTTCAGGAATATATTGAATTATGGGTACACGAAATAAAACTGCCTGTTGCAAGTCTTTTACTGATGTGTCACAACAACCCCGATATTGACGGAAAGTACAATGAACAGCTCAGACGTATTGACGACTATATAGAAAACGTTATGTATTATGTAAGGAGCGAAAACGTCCGCAAGGATTACCTTATAAAAGAAGTATCGTTGAAAAGGGCGTTTGCAAACACAGCTATAAAAAACCGTGAGGAGTTGCAGGCAAGAAACGTCATTCTCAGAACGGAAAACCTTGATATAAAAGTTATGACGGACAGCAAATGGTTAGAATATATTATCGGACAGATTATCGCAAACAGTATGAAATATTTTTCGGCAGACCGTGAACCTGAAATATTTATATATGCAACTGATTCCAACGAAAAGACAATTCTGCATATCCGTGACAACGGCATAGGTATTCCGTTGAGTGATATGCCTTATATCTTTGAAAAGTCGTATACAGGTTCTAACGGTCGCACACGTTCAAAATCAACAGGAATGGGACTTTACATTATAAAAAATCTTTGCGACAGTTTAGGTCACGAAGTGAAAGCGGTTTCAGTACCTGACGATTTCACGGAAATATCAATATCTTTCGGAAAAAACGATTTCATGAAAATGCAGTAACATTACAGAATTGTAATATTCCGTAACATTGGACTGACGACAAACAAAAAATTTTGCTGTATAATTAAGTTATCAAAAACAAGGAGGTCACACAAATGGAATTATTAAGAATACAGCAAATCGAAAAATACTATGGCAGTAAGTCAAGCCTTACAAAAGCTATCGACGACATTTCATTTACTGTAAGTAAAGGTGAATTTGTCGCAATAATGGGAGCGTCAGGAAGCGGAAAGACTACACTGTTAAACTGTATCTCAACAATCGACAGAGTTACATCAGGTCACATTTATCTTGAAAACATCGACATTACAACTCTCAAAGGCAAACAGTTAAATCAGTTTCGCCGTGAAAAACTCGGCTTTATCTTTCAGGACTTCAACCTGCTTGATACGCTGACAGCTTACGAAAATATCGCACTTTCACTTTCCATACAGAAAGTAAATCCTGCTGAAATCGACAAGGCTGTAAAAAACGTTGCAAGACAGCTTGATATTATTGGAGTATTGCAGAAATATCCGTATCAGATGTCAGGCGGTCAGAAACAGCGAATAGCTTCCGCCCGTGCGATAGTAACAAATCCGAAACTCATTCTTGCCGACGAACCTACAGGAGCATTGGATTCAAAGTCCGCTAAAATGTTACTGGAGCGTTTCAACTACCTCAATTACGAACACGAGGCTACTATAATGATGGTTACACACGACAGTTTCACCGCAAGCTACGCCTCACGTGTACTTTTCATAAAGGACGGAAAAGTTTTCCACGAAATAAGCCGTGGTGCTGATAATCGAAAACAGTTTTTTGATAAAATAATAGACGTTGTTACATTGCTGGGAGGTGACGTAAACGATGCTCTTTAAACTCTCCGTCAGCAATATCCGCAAAAGTCTGCGTGACTACGCTATATACTTTTTTACACTGATTATAGGCGTTTCGGTATTCTATGTATTCAACGCCATAAGTGAACAGACAATTTTTTTACAGGTATCAAGCAATACAAGAGACATTATAGACCTGCTCACAAGTATGTTAGACGGTATAAGTGTATTTGTTTCTTTCGTACTGGGTTTGCTTATTGTATACGCAAGCCGGTTTCTTATGAAACGCCGTAATAAAGAGTTTGCGTTGTACCTGATATTAGGTATGGGAAAAAGTAAAATTTCGGCAATACTTCTTATAGAAACAATAATTATCGGACTTGGCTCTCTCGGAGTGGGTCTGCTTATCGGAATCGGACTTTCACAACTTATGAGTACGGTTGTTGCCAACCTCTTTGAAGCTGATATGACAGAATACACTTTCATGGTATCAACCGACGCAATTATTAAAACTGCAATATATTTCGGTATAATGTATCTTGTTGTGATGTTTTTCAACAGCTTTATGATAAGCAAGTGCAAACTGATAAACCTTTTGCAGTCAGGCAAGAAGTCGGAAAAACTCAAACTCAAGAATCCCGTACTTTGTGTAATCGTGTTTATAATATCAGCGTGTGCTTTAGGATATGCGTACTATACAGCAGGCTGGAAAACAAATGACATGAGTACCGAAAAACTCGTCAAACTTATAGCAATAGGTGCAGTTTCAACGTTCCTTATATTCTGGTCTGTATCAGGAATGATGTTAAGGGTTGTAATGTCAATGAAAAAGACTTACTACAAAAATCTCAACAGTTTCACATTCCGACAGATAAGCAGTAAAATCAATACTACAGTTGCTTCAATGACCGTTATATGCCTTATGCTTTTCGTGACTATCTGTACATTGTCGTCAGCGTTTTCAATAAGAAACTCCATGAACGCAAACTTAAAAAAAATGTGTCCTGCTGATTTGGAAATACAATTTACTGAATACGATAATCAGACAGATATTAATAAATATGTAGATTTTGTGGAAAAAGCTAAGGAATTTGGTTACGATTTTGAGGAAGATTTAAGTGAGTATGTACATTTCCACCCTTACAGCTCCGATAGCTTTACTTTTGCCGACGCTCTCGGAAGTAAACTTGAAGAAGTTAAGAAACAATATCAATACATGGAATATGAGAATCCTGAAGATATTGTTAAACTCAGCGACTACAACGCAATCAGACGACTTTACGGAAGAGATGAACTTACACTCAATGATAACGAATTTGCTATAATTTGCGATTTCAAGAGTATCAAGGCAATTCGTGATGAAGCATTGAAAACAGACAAGACAATAACAATTTTCGGACATACTCTTACTTCAAAATATGACGAATGTCAGGACGGTTTTATAGATATATCGTCACAACATGTTAATATCGGATTTTATGTAGTACCAGATTATGTGGTTGACGAAAATTACGCAAGTTTAGATTTCCTCATAGGCAACTACAATGCAGAAACAAAAGAAGATAAACAAATAATTGAAGATAAAATAAACAATAAATATAACGATTTCTTCAAAGAATATACATCAGACAGAAATGACAGAAACATTGGCTATATGTATGGCATTAATACAAGAATTGACATTGCAGAGGCTACTGTCGGACTGGGTGCTATGGTTACATTCATAGGTCTGTATATCGGACTTATCTTCCTTATTTCATGTGCTGCCATACTCGCTTTGAAACAACTCTCCGAAAGCGTGGACAGCATTTCAAGATATGAGATGTTACGCAAAATAGGTGCAGAAGAAAGCGATATATCAAAGTCACTGTTCAGACAGACAGGTATATTTTTCCTCCTTCCGCTTCTTCTCGCCTGCGTACACTCGGTATTCGGTATGAAGTTCTCAGCGTTTATCCTCGAAACTTTCGGTACGGAAAAACTTGCTGAATCTATCGGATTTACTTCAATAATGATACTGCTGATTTACGGCGGATACTTCCTTATCACTTACCTTTGCAGTAAGTCCATAATAAAAAGTCATAAGCAGTAAAAAAACATAGTACCTGAAAATTTTTCGGGTACTATCTTTTTATATATGGTGCTGAAACACTAAATACCAGCCGTTGCCTAACTTGTCTATTGTATATTTGTTTATGAAGAAATCAAATTTTTTACTGAATTTAAGAGATTGTTTTTTGTTATCCTTTATATGTATTAAAATATATTGGTAACGTTCCATACAGGTATATTCTAAATAATCGCCTCTATCGGAAATCTGAATATAACTTCCATTATCAAAATACTTGTTTAAATACTCACGTACAGCCGACATAGCATTATTTATATTATCGTCGTTGGTGTCGTCAAGGTCAGAAAGCTGAATATAATTTCTTTCAGCCGGAAATTTTGTCATTGCGTAATCGTTTACAATTTCAAATTGTTCTGATATAGTATTCCAGTTTCTTGAAAAAGACGAATGCATATGGATTGAATCGAGTATCAGAAGTCCCACCACAAAGGCTACAAAAATCAACGGAATAATTATATATTTTTTCTTTTTCATAATTTCCTCCGTTTCTATTTTTTTACTATAATAATATATTTTTTTGTGTGTGGAGTGTTAAAATTATGAATTTTCCGAAAAATTTAATATTGATAAAATCTGTCTGATATGGTATAATCATTAACAGGAGTGATTTTTATGAATATTTACGAAAACTGCAATTTATGCCCCCGACGTTGTGGAATAAACCGTCACGAAAAAAAAGGATTCTGCGGAGCAGGTGCGGAAATACTGTCCGCAAAGGCAACGCTTCACCAGTGGGAAGAACCTTGTATATCCTATCGCAACGGAGCAGGTACTGTATTTTTTTCAGGCTGTAATCTGCACTGTTGTTACTGTCAGAACAACAAGATAAGTAATGAGTTTTTCGGAAAAGCACTTACTTACCGACAGCTTGCGGAAGTGTTTCTGAAGTTGCGGGATAAAGGGGCAGACAACATTGAACTTGTAACGCCTACGCACTTTGTCCCTGACATTATAAAAGCCCTCGACGTTGTGAAACACAGACTTGAAATTCCGGTCATATATAATACAGGCGGTTACGAACTCACGGAAACTATTAGAATGCTGAAAGGTTATATTGATGTTTATATGCCTGATATAAAATACTTTTCGCCGGAAGTCTCCGCACGTTACTCAAAAGCTCCGGACTACTTTGAATATGCTTCCCGTGCAGTTATCGAAATGACTAAACAGACAGGAAAAAATATCTTCAATGAAAAAGGCGGACTTATTAAAGGCGTTCTGATACGTCATCTTGTTCTGCCGTCTCAACGTCACGATTCAATGAAAATAATGGAATGGATTGCGGAAAACGTTCCTGATGTACTTGTAAGCATAATGAATCAGTACACGCCTTTTGACTTTATAGACGAAAAGTACTCCGAAATAAAACGTTGTCTTACAAAAATGGAATACAACAGCGTTGTGCGTTATGCAGAAAATCTCGGAATAAACGGTTATACACAGCAATCGTCGGCAGTAGGCGAACAGTATGTACCGGACTTTGATTTGTCAGGACTGTAATATAAAAGTTCTGTTGGACATATTATATTAAAAAATCTATCGGACGGAGTGTTTAAATTGATAATTGCAAATATTTTAAGTACGGTTATGATTTTTTCTGCTGTCGGAAACACTACCGCAACAATTGATTTCGGAAACGGTTCAGCGGAAGTTTCGATAAATGAAGAAATGTTTTCACAAAATTCCAACGGATACCATAAGGATATTGCTTTGTTATCGTCCGTACTGAGCCAGTGTGCTTACAACGGCGAAAATTTAAATAACGCTTACGAAAAACTCGGTTTTAACGTTGAAAATGATGTAACACTTTTCGGTTATACAGACAAAAAAAACAACGCCGACTATGAAACAAATCTGATAAATACAACAGATGATTCTTTGGCGTTTTCGCTTGCAACAACGGAATTTGACGATACACGTCTGCTTGTTGTAACTCTGCGAGGTACGAATCTCAACAGCACAAGTGATATTCTGCACGATATTTCAATATTCGGTACAGACTTCTATAAAAAGAGTTCTCCGACCGGGTTTGTTAATTTTTTCAGAAAAGTTTCAGTCGGAATGAGTCTCTACATTGAAGAACATCCCGAAATTGCGGAATCCGCTGAAAAAGGCAGTCTGAAAATTCTCATAACAGGACATAGCCTCGGCGGTGCTGGTACTAATCTTTTAGGAGCATATTTCAATACCCATGACGATAATAATTACAGCGGTTTTTCAGGAAATGAAGCTGTAAACTTTATGTACAACGCATTACTTGATATTCCGCAGAATGATATTTTTGTGTACAGTTTTGCCTGTCCGAATGTATATTACGGTGACACAACGGTTGTTGACTGCGACAACATCATAAACGTAATAAACGAAAGCGACCTGATACCACAAGTTCCGGACGGGCAAAGATTCGGACAGTCTGTATATTTCGACACAAACGAAGAAAACGGACTTTTGGCACACTATGGTTATAAGTACATAAACGCTACAGTCAATGACATTCCTGACGGTGTGAGGTATTACGGCGGAGCAGTTGATACGAAAATAACTGAAGATATGTTTAATCAGGATTCAACGGAATATCACAAGGATATTGCGGAAGTAGCTGTTGCATTGAGTTCAGCTTCATATAATGGCAGACGTGAAACAGGTTACTATATAAATTCCGCATACCGACAGCTTGGTTTTACTTCCGACAATATAGAAATATACGGTTATCCGTCAGAAGATTATTCGTTTTCTATCGCTTCACGTGCAATAGGGGAAACCACTTTGCTTGTCGTCACATTGAAAGGCAACAGCGGAAAAAAAGATTTCTATGAACAGATTGACAAGGATTTCAGTCAGCCATTCGGCGACAGCACGACAAACCCTGATTACTATGATTTTTACATAAGGGTGAAAAACGCTCTTGACGAATATATTTCTACACACGATATACTCAATTCCGCACAGAATGGTAAACTGAAAATTTTAATAAGCGGTCATAGCATAGGCGGTGCAAGTGCTATGTTGTTGGGCAAAGAAATAAACAGTCCGGATTCTGTACTGAAAATTCCATCAGAAGATATATTTATCTATACATTCGGAAGTCCATGCGTTTATAATTCTGCTGTTGACTGTCCGAATATAATAAACGTTATGAATGAAAGCGATATTGTAACATTAGTACCATTCGGCACAAAGTCCGGAAAAACAGTTACTTTTGATGTAGGCGGTTTCGGTATGGACTTTTATGAGCCGAAAATTTATGCTGAAAATCTTCCCGATACTGCCGACTATACAACATACAGACAGATAACTCTGAATAATCCGTATGCGGATTTTGAGGTGATGAAAAATAACTTTCCGATTCAGCAAGAAAGTCTTAAAATTCTTTCCGATGACGAACACACATATATATTTCTGTCTGACGGAAACTATAAAATAAATTTTTCGGGCAACACCGACGAAATTCTTGAGATTTCAATAAACGATATGAACGGTTTTTCAAAGAGTTATAGAAACGTAAATATTGCTGACGGAAAAAATATTGAGTTTGATATTGAAGATAGCGAGATGTTCGTGAACGACGAAACAGGCAAACACATTATGACTATTTCAACAGACGGTACAGAAGAAAAAATCAAAAAATCAACACAGTCTGCTCCGAAAGCAAGCGTTGTTGTGGGAGCAGGTGCGGTATTGGCTGTAACTGCTTCAACATTACTTATCAGACACAGAAAAAAAGAGGAGTGAATAAGGATTTTTAAAAAATTTCCGTCATACTTCTTGACAAATTCGTAAAATCGTTGTATACTGTAAAATGACACCTGTTGAAGTATCTTCGGTAGCGTTTTTGCTATTGACTGTTGTGCGAAAAACACTGTCAGCTTCAACAAGTGTTATTTTTATTCTTGATTTCACTTGACAAATCAATATAATTGTGATATAATTATATTAACACTTGTTGGGGCATCCTCGGTGACGGTAGTCATTTGAGAGCGGGTCTGATAACCCGGTAGCTGAACAGGTGTTATTTTAAAGAATCATTGACGACCGATAAGTGTAGCTGATTTTTCAGTCAAACTTAAGTCGTTCAGTGATTCTTTTTTTGATTATACTATTGCACCTTTGAGGAAAAGTATCTTGTCGTTTTTGAGTTCAACCTGTACCGTCTCACCGCTTTTTATTTCAGAACGTACTATCATTCCGGCGAGTTCGTTTTCAATGAGTTCAGTAACACGTCTTTTTATAGGTCTTGCACCGTATTTTTCTGTCTCTTTGGCAGAAGCAACAGTTTCAATCACTTTCGGCGAATAACTCAGTTCTATGCCCAGACTTCTTGCACGCATACGGAGATTTTCGAGAGTTATTTGACTTATCTTCATCAGGTCATCATGTACAAGCGGTCGAAATACTACTAATTCGTCAATTCTGTTGATAAATTCAGGTGTGAAATGTTCTCTCAGCCTTTTCATGACGTAATCTTCATTAGCTGTTTCGGGATTTTCAGTAAAACCGACTAATGACTTTCTGCTCAACTGGTCAGCACCTATATTTGAAGTCATAATTATAATGCAGTTTCTGAAACTTACACGTCTCATTGTTGAATCTGTCAGAATACCGTCGTCAAGTATCTGCAAAAGAACGTTTAAAACCTCAATATCGGCTTTTTCAATTTCGTCAAAAAGTAATAATGAATAAGGATTTCTGCGTACTCTTTCGCATAGATTACTCGGCTGTTCGTCGTAACCTGCGTACCCTGGAGGAGCTCCGATAAGTTTTGATACTGAATGTTTTTCCATATATTCAGACATATCAATCCTTATGAGATTGTTTCCGGAGCTGTACATACAGTCGGCAAGAGCCTTGGCAAGTTCTGTTTTTCCTACTCCCGTAGGTCCTGCAAACAGGAATGATGCTGTAGGACGGTTTCCGTCACGTAACCCTGATTTTGCACGGCATATGGCGTTTGTAATCTTGTTTATAGCGTTTTCGTGACCGATGACCCTTTCCGACAGCTTTATTTTCAGAAAATTCAGTTCATGAGCGTCACGCACACTTATCTTATCAAGCGGAATACCTGTCTTCATTGAAATAACCGATATAATATCCTCTTTCAACACTCTCGGCCGGACATTTCCGTTTATAATTTTCCTTATTCCGCTTAAACGACATTTTGCAGTATTCATATTTATATATTCCGTATCTTTCGTCAATACTCCTGTACTGCAACGGATTTTCGCACAGGCACAGGCTTCGTCAAGTACGTCAATAGCCTTATCCGGCAGAAACCTTTCTGATATATACCGCACAGACATATTTACAGACAAAGATATTATTTCTTCACTTATTTCAACGCCGTGATAATTTTCGTAATTATTTTTGAGACCGTTAATTATTTCGATACAGTTTTCAATAGCAGGCTCATTAACACTTATTGGTTGAAAACGTCTTTCAAGTGCGGAATCCTTTTCGATAGTCTTACGGTATTCTTCAAAAGTAGTCGCACCTATTATCTGAAGTTCTCCACGTGCAAGCTGAGGTTTCATAATATTGGCAGCGTCGATAGCACCCTCTGCCGCACCTGCTCCGACTATTGTGTGAATTTCGTCAATAAAAAGTATTATGTTACCGGCATTTACAGCCTCGTCGAGACAGGCTTTCATACGTTCCTCAAAATCTCCTCTGTACTTTGCACCCGAAAGCAATGAAGTGAAATCAAGTGCAAATATAAACTTGTTTCTGAGTGATTCCGGAACAAGATTACGCACAAAAAGCTCTGCTACACCCTCAACGATAGCGGTCTTTCCCACACCTGCTTCTCCTATCAGACATGGATTATTTTTATTACGTCTTGATAAAACCTGCAAAACTCTTTCAATTTCATTCTGTCTGCCAATAAGCGGGTCATTTTTTTTGACTACCGTTATATCTGTAAGGTTTTTTCCGTACCTGAAAAGATTCGGTAACTGCGAGATTTTTGGTTTTACAGCCTCAAGGAGTTCCGCCTGTACTTCTGAGGAATGAATGAGATTCAGTCCGCCACATATGCCGGTAAGATTTCCGCCGATTTTTTTTATTATCGTACAGGCACTGCACGAGGACTCACGGATAATTGCCGCTAAAATATGTTCCGGAGTTGCCTGACGTTTCTTGTCCGTCAAGGCTATGTTGTATGAAGTTTCAAGAATTTTTTTCGTTGCTGTTGTGAAGTATCTCTGATTGAGAATGGACGGAGTTCCCTGTCCCACAAGATGTATAACTTCACGTCTGAGGTCATCATAAGCCACGCCGTTTTCTATAAGAATCTCTGAAGCTCCTGTTGTACCGTCTGCGGTAATCGAAAGTAAAATATGTTCACTTCCTATATAGGTATGTCCCAGTTCCGAAGCTATGTTGACAGCGTTTTCAATAATCCGAACCGCTTTTTTTGTAAACTTGTCAGTATTTATCATCGTTAAACCCTCCTGAAAAAAACACCTGACTATATTATGCCACTATTTTTATGCGATAACAGTCGAAAGTTGCGGTTGAAAAATTTTTTTGTAACACTTTTTTCAGTCCGGCATACTATGTAATATGAAGCGGAACAAAAACGCTTTAAATAAATTCAACAAGGAGTTGTACTTTATGTGTAATTCATGTTTTGACGGCAACAACAACTGCTGGTGCATCATTCTCCTCATTCTCCTCTTCCTCGTTCTCTGCGGAGGCTGTGGCAATAACAACAACAATAACAACGACTGCGGTTGCAACAACAACGGATGTGGCTGTGGCTGTTAATCAAGCCCGAAAAAAAGGGGGACGCACTGAGCGTCCCTTTTTTATTATGCTATATCTGAAATATTAACGACTTTGTTACGTCTGTTTGTGAGAATCGGTTGTACATCTCCGGTAACACTTTCAGCCGTTACAGTAACTTTTGCAATACTTCCGTCTGACGGTACTGTATACATAGCTTTCATGAGGAGCGTTTCAAGAATTGAACGCAGACCTCTTGCTCCCGTTTTCTGAGAGATAGCTTTTTTAGCTATTTCAATGAGTGCATCTTCCTGTATTTCAAGTTCCACGTCGTCGTATTCAAAAAGTTTCTTATACTGTTTTACGAGGGCGTTTTTCGGCTCTGTGAGTATTCTCACAAGAGAATTTTCGTCGAGTTCCTCAAGAACAGATATAACCGGAAGTCTGCCGATAAATTCAGGCACCATACCGAATTTGACCAAATCTTTCGGAACAACCTTTTTGAAAATATTGTCTTTCTGTTCGATACTTGACTTTATTTCCCCTCCGAAACCTATAGGAGACTTACCGATTCGCTTCTGAATCTGTTTTTCGAGACCGTCAAAAGCTCCACCGCATATGAAAAGAATATTTTTCGTATTAATCTGAAGTACTTCCTGATTAGGATGTTTTCTGCCACCCTGAGGAGGAACATTCGAGACAGTACCCTCAATAATCTTCAGAAGTGCCTGCTGAACGCCCTCACCGCTTACGTCACGGGTAAGAGAAGTATTTTCAGATTTACGTGCGATTTTGTCGATTTCGTCAATATATATGATACCTTTTTCAGCGGACTTTATGTCATAGTCTGCTGCCTGAATAAGTCGGAGAAGAACGTTTTCAACGTCGTCGCCTACATATCCTGCTTCTGTGATTGTAGTAGCATCTGCAATTGCAAACGGTACATTAAGAAGTTTTGCAAGTGTCTGTGCAAGAAAAGTTTTTCCGACACCTGTAGGTCCTAAAAGTAAAACGTTGCTTTTCTGGAGTTCAATATCATCATTGTCACCGTCTTCCTTTTCGGACTGGCTCATAATTCGCTTGTAATGGTTATAAACCGCAACGGCAAGCGAAATTTTAGCATCGTCCTGACCTATTACATATTCGTCAAGAAATTTCTTGATTTCAATAGGTTTCATGAGCCTTATTTCATTGGAATCGGATTTTTTATCCGTTTCTGTGGTTTTTCTGTTAGCTTTGGCAAGAGCCGGTCCATAAAGTATCTCATAGCAGTAGCAGACACACTCGTCGCAGATATTTGTAGTACCTGCCGACAGCATACTCTTTACTCTGTTTTCGCCTTTACCGCAGAAATTGCATGATTTAAAAGTTTCAGCCATCTATGCAACCTACCTTTTTTCAATAACCTTATCGATAAGACCGTATTCAAGAGCCTCATGAGCGTACATATAATTGTCACGTTCAGTATCAATCTGAATCTGTTCAATAGGCTTACCTGTATTCTTGGCAAGAATTTCATTCATCTTCTGACGAGTTCTGACAAGGTGGTCTGAGTGTATTTTTATATCTGTACACTGTCCGGAAAGTCCGCCGGAGATGAGGGGCTGATGAATCATAATTTCGCTGTTGGGGAGAGAGAATCTCTTGCCCTTTGCACCGGAGGAAAGCAGAAACGCACCCATTGAAGCCGCCATACCAATACAGATAGTTGAAACATCACACTTGATATAATTCATAGTATCATAAATCGCCATACCGGCAGTGATAGAACCGCCAGGGCTGTTGATATAAAGCGAAATATCCTTTTCGCCGTCCTGACTTTCAAGGTAAAGAAGCTGTGCCACTACAAGACTTGCTGTAGCATCATTTACCTGGTCTGAAAGCATAATAATTCTGTCATTGAGAAGTCGGGAAAAAATATCATAAGACCTTTCGCCACGGCTTGTCTGTTCAACGACGTACGGTACTAAACTACTCATTATTCATCGCCCTTTCTACAAAAAACATTGCTGTCCTGCCGTCCGACAGAACAGCTTTTTTATATTTATAAATTTTATCAGTCCTGAAAAAACCGATTATTCAGCATTTTCCTCATTGGAAGTTTCTTCAACAGGAGTGTCCTCTGTAACAGCAGTTTCTTTTATGAGGTCGATAACTTTCTGAACCTTCAAATCCATTACATAGTCGTCCATAGGAATAAATCTCTTGATAGTTTCAACATCAACACGGTTTGCAGCTGCAACTTCAGTAAGTCCTGTATTGATTTCTTCTTCAGAAACTTCAATTTTTTCAATTTCTGTAATCTTTTCAAGTGCAAGGCGGAGTTTTACTTCATTGACAGCCTTTTCTCTGTAAGACTCTCTGAAATCTTCCATATTCATACCTGTATACTGGAAATAAAGTTTTATATCCATACCCTGCTGTGATAACTGCTGTTCAAATGTACGTACAATAGTATCAATTCTCTGCTCAAACATACAGTTAGGAATAGGGGAATCAACCTTTTCAATAAGAGCGTTCAGAAGCTGAGTTTCAAAATCTGCGTCTGCCTGTTTCAATGAAGCCTCTTCAAGTTTTGTTTTTATGTCAGCCCTGTATTCTTCAACTGTATCAAATTCAGTAGCATCTTTTACAAGGTCGTCATTGATTTCAGGAAGTTCTTCATAGCTGATAGCCTTTAACTTTGTCTTGAAAGTAGCGTCTTTACCGGCATATTCTTCCATCTGATAATCAGCAGGGAAAGTAACGTTTACGTCAAATTCGTCACCAATGCTGTGACCCACAATCTGGTCTTCAAAACCAGGGATAAACTGACCGCTTCCGAGTACGAGTGGGTGGTCTTCACCCTTACCGCCTTCAAATGCTTCATCGCCGAAAAATCCCTCAAAATCAATAGTAACTTCGTCACCAATCTGAGCAGGTCTGTCGTCAACTGAAACGATACGTGCATTCTTTTTTCTAATCATTTCAATCTGTCTGTCGATGTCAGCATCTGTAACTTCCTTTACAGCCTTTGAAGCCTTCATACCCTTGTAATCTGAGATTTCAATATCAGGCTTTGTGATGCATATAGCCTTGAGTTCAACGCCGGTTTCCTTGTCAATAGAAGTAACTTCAACAGAGGGTCTGTCCACAAGTGCGAGAGCAAGACCTGCTACAGCGGATTCGATTTCAGAACCGATGAGAGAATTGATAGCACCCTCATAGAATACGCTTTCGCCGAAAGTTCTTTCAGCCATTTTACGTGAAACGTGACCTTTTCTGAAGCCCTTAATCTGAATACTCTTCTTCTGACGCTGATATTCTCTTTCAACGGCATTTTCAAATTTCTCAGCATCAATGCTGATAACCAGTTCGGTTGTGTTTACATCTGTTTTTGTTGATGATTTTAAACTCATGATTTGTTAATCCTCCATTATTTATATAACATACTTGGTATATTATACCACAAACTGAAAAATTTTTCTACTGATTTCACTGAGTTCTGCGAAATGAACAAATTACACGACTTTTTCCGGAATAAACTGTAAATAATCACCGGAAATCAGGTGAAAATTAATTCCGTCATAAGTATTTTTAATGCTCAGTTCATGTGCGGAACGTCCGTGAATATGACCGTAATAGCAGTCTTTTATGTTGTAGCGGTAAAGAACGTCAAGTATGTCGTAATTGAAATTTGTAGCGAAAATAGGCGGATAATGCAGAAATACAACAGGTTGGAGATTTTCAGTAAGGGCAGATTTTATCGAGGTCTCAAGACGTTGCACCTCACGTTTCAGGACTTTTTCATCCTGAGTTTCGCCCTTTATGCTTACCCAACCTCTTGTACCGCATATACCGTAATTTCCGTATCTGAAGTGGTTGTTATGAAGAATCTGAATACTTCTGCAACCCTCAGCCACAAGGAAATCGTCCATTTTCTTTTTAGTTGACCACCAGTAATCGTGGTTGCCTTTTATAATAATTTTTTTACCTGTAAGGTTTTCAATAAATCGAAAGTCCTGTAAGGAATCCTGTAACGACATTCCCCACGAAATATCACCGGCAATTACTACAGTATCGTCAGGCTTTACGATTTCAAGCCAGTTTTTCTTAATAAGCTCCTGATAGTTTTTCCAGCCGTTAAAAATGCTCATAGTCTTTTCGGGTTTGCCCTGACATAAGTGCAAATCGGCTATAACAAACAGGCTCATCAGATACCGAGAGTTTTCAGAACATAATTTTTCTGTTCTGCCTTGTCGATAACGTCGTTGAATCTTTCGGGCTTGTTTCTGAGGTCGGCGAGTGCTGTCGGTACAGGCATTTTTGAAAGTTCAGCGAGTTTGTCAATCATATCATATTCGTCAAGGTCTGAAACGCTGTCCTGTACTGCTTCGAGTACGGAAGCACTGAATTTATACGGACTGGCAGTCGAGGCAATGACGGTCTTTGTAGTATCGCCTGTTGCTTTCTTGTAATCCTCATATACTTTTACAGCGACTGCTGTATGGGTATCGCAGGTATATGAATATTTTTCGTAAATTTCGTGAATAGTCTTTTTGGTCTGTATGTCGTCGCAGAAGCCTGCACAAAATTCCTCATTCAGTTTAGTCTTTATATCGTCAGTAACTTCATATTTTCCCTCAGTTGCGAGTTTTCCGAACCATTCTTTAATAAGGGTATCGTTTCTGTCAGTGAGGAGATACAGAAGTCTTTCGAGGTTGCTGGAAATGAGAATGTCCATTGATGGCGAAACAGTAGCATAGAATTTTCTGTTTCTGTCGTAAACGCCTGTATTTATGAAGTCTGTAAGGACGTTGTTGATATTTGAAGCACATATGAGTTTATTGACAGGTAAGCCCATATGTTTAGCATAGTAACCGGCGAGAATGTTTCCGAAGTTTCCGGTAGGAACAACAATATTTATCTTTTCACCGAGTTCAATTTCGCCGTCCTTTACGAGTTCAGCGTAAGCAGAAATATAGTACACAATCTGCGGAACAAGTCTTCCCCAGTTGATAGAGTTTGCACTTGAGAACATCATTCCTTTTTCGTCAAGTTTTGCCTTGACATCGCCGTCAGTGAAAATAGCTTTCACACCGTTCTGACAGTCATCGAAATTGCCTTTCAAAGCACATACGCCGACGTTTGAACCCTCCTGAGTTTTCATCTGACGTTTCTGCATAGGACTTACGCCATCTTCCGGATAGAATACCATAATTGAAGTACCCTCAACGTCCTTGAAACCCTCTAAAGCAGCTTTTCCGGTATCGCCGGAAGTAGCAACGAGAATTACAATTTTCTTGTCGAGGTTGATTTTCTTTGCGGAAGTTGTAAGGAAGTACGGAAGAATCTGAAGTGCCATATCCTTGAAAGCACACGTAGGACCGTGCCAGAGTTCAAGCATATAAGTGCCGTCGAAAAGGTGAGCGATTTCGGCAATACTTTCAGTTTCAAAATTCTTTGTACTGTAAGCGTTGTCCGTACAGTAATGAATTTCAGCATCTGTAAAGTCAGTAAGGTACTTTGAAAAAACAAATGAAGCTCTGTCAGCGTAATTCATATCGCCGACAGCTTTTATTTCTTCGAGAGAGAGTTCGGGAATGCTTTCGGGAACAAACAGACCACCGTCAGCAGAAATGCCCTGAGTAATAGCCTCAGCACTGTTTACTTTTACGGTGCTGTTTCTTGTGCTGTTGTAAAACATATTATCACCTTTCAGAAAATGAAATTGTAGCCTGTGGTATCATAGGCATTAAAAATATAATCAATGCTGAGAACCCGACCGTTTTCAACGATTACTTCCGCAACGTCGAAACGTGGCTGAAGTATATCGGGATTCTTACAGCAAAAATCACAAGCAGTTTTAATAATAAGACCTTGTTTGCGTTTGCCGACCGCTTCAAATCCGGAAACAAGGCTATCCGGTTTTCTTGACTTTACTTCAACAAACGCCGTATATTCGTCATTCTGAGCGATTATGTCAATCTCTCCGCCTTTTATCCTGTAATTCCGGAAAATAATTCTGTAACCGAGATTTTCAAGATATGTGCAAACGCTGTCTTCACCGAGTTTACCTGTTTCATTTTTTGTCATTTTTTTCAAGCCTGAAACTCCTTCGGTGTACGTCGGATATGCCATACTTTTCAATCATTTCATAATGAAGTTTTGTCGGATAGCCGTTGTGTTTCTCAAAACAATACTCCGGATATTTAACGGCAAGTTGTTTCATATATCGGTCACGTGAGACTTTTGCAAGTATGGAAGCAGATGCAATTGAAGCGGAAATAGCATCACCTTTTATGATAAAACGGCTTTTACATTCAAGTTCCGGAGTTCTGTTGCCGTCAATGAGTGCAAGGTCGGGTTTTATGCCGAGACCTGCAACCGCACGTTTCATTGCAAGCATAGTTGCCTGCAAAATATTCAGACTGTCTATTTCTGCGACAGTTGCAGTTGCAATACAATAAGCGTCGGCTTTTTCTATAATTTCGTCATAAAGTTCTTCACGGCGTTTTTCGGAAAGTTTCTTGCTGTCGTTGAGGTAGTCAATTAAAAGACCGTCGCTCAGTACGACAGCGGAAGCATAAACGTCACCGGCAAGAGGACCTCTGCCTGCTTCGTCAACTCCGCATATTACCGGAAAATCTTTTCGTAATTCACTGTCATAATCAAAAAGTTCCTTGTGGAGAATTATTTTCTGCAATAATAAACCCTCCTTTGTAATGATATATCAGTCGAACAATCCTTTCAACGGACTTGAAACTTCAATTATAGAACCGTTTTTCATAAGTTCTTCCTTGTTTTCTTCTATACGCTGATTGACCTGCTCCACGGTTTCGCCTGTAATGACTGCAACATCTTCACTTGTAAAATACTCATGTTCGTGGAAATGGTGAGACAGTGCAAGGCGTAATCCGATAACTGCGGATTCTTCACTGATTTGGTTTGCGAGACCGCTGTTATATATATTTATACATTCCGCAAGAGTTACGCCATATTTGGAATATCTCTTTGCAACATCTTCAATTTTCTTTCTTATTTCGTCTTTCATATTATTTTATCTCCGGCAACTCCAAAGTAATACGACCGAGTTTTGCACTCCTGAATTCGTCGATAACAGTTATAGAAGCCCTTTCGGTGTTGACCTCTCCGCCTGCAATCATCATACCACGTTTTCTTCCGACTTTTTCGAGTAATTCTATACCTGTTTCATCGTCCGAATACTCTATTTTATATCGTTCAACAAGTGACTGCGGATAATTTTCTTTCAGAAAAACGAGTAATTTCATAGCAAGGGTTTCAATATCAAGAATATCGTCACTTACTGCACCGGTAAAGGCGAGTTTTATTGCAACATTCTGGTCTTCAAACTTAGGCCATAATACTCCTGGCATATCAAGAAGTTCAACATTGTTTCCGAGTTTCACCCACTGCTTTATACGTGTAACTCCAGGTCTGTCTTCAACTTTTGCACGTTTTGCACCTGCCAGTTTGTTTATAAGTGAGGATTTTCCCACGTTAGGAATACCCACAATCATAAGTCTTACCGGTGTACCGGTCATTCCGTTTTTCTGACGTTTTTCCATAAGGTCTTTGAGAACCTTTGTTTTAACTGTCGGAATAAATTGTTTCAGACCTTTTCCGGATTTACAGTCAACCGCAAGTGCTGTTATACCTTTGTTATTGAAATAATTAACCCATTTCTGAGTAGCTTTTTCGTCTGCAAGGTCGCACTTGTTCAGAAGTACAATACGTGGTTTTCCTGCTGTCAGCCTGTCCATTTCGGGATTGCGACTACTCAACGGCAGACGTGAATCAACTATTTCAGCCACTGCGTCAACAAGTTTCAAATTTGCAGTAATGGCACGTCGGGTTTTAGCCATATGCCCCGGAAACCATTGTATATTTTTCATATCGGTATTATCCACGAAAATACCTCCTTAAAAGTTATTTCACAAAACCGAATTTTTCCGTCGGCGATATACGCAACAGAACTTTTTCGGTTATATTTTCGACGGATACAAAACCGATTTCATTTGAACGGCTGTCTTTTGAAACCTGCCTGTTATCTCCCATTACAAAAACATATCCGTCAGGAACTTTTACAGGATATTGTCCGGTAAAAGCACCCTCGTCCATATGGGTAAGACCGGTTATATAATCTTCGTCAAGCATAATGTCGTCAACATAAACCGCACCACGTTCAAAATCTATATCAATCTTCTGTCCCTCTGTGGCGATAACACGTTTTACAAGAGTTTTCCGGAGACCTTTTTTTATTTCAAGATTTCTTTCTTCGTCAAGTGTAACAGCGTCACCGGCATATATAATCACAACGTCACCTTGTTCCGGAGAGTTACAGAAAGCCGTTGTTATAAGTCTGTCGCCAGACATCAGAGTATTTTTCATTGAATCGCCGTTTACAGTTGCAATCCGGAGTACATATGTAAAAATCATCGACATCATGAAAAGCGTTATAATAATCATTTCAATCAATGCGAGAGTTTCACGGTACAGTACGCCGAAAAATTTATTGTTCTTCATTGCTGTTATGCTTGTAAGAGTCGCCGAGATATTTGAAGTTACTTATCGGAGCATATCTCAGTATAGCTTTTCCGTAAATCTGGTCTTTTTTTATGAGACCTATATCGGGATTACGACTGTCGGAAGAGCCGTTTCTGTTATCACCCATTACGAAATAATATCCGTCCGGAACGATTATCGGATAGTCGAAAGTACCGCTGTTTCTGAGTTTTTCTTTTATATAAGGCTCGTCAAGGGTTTTGCCGTCAACTATAACGTCTCCGCTTTCGGGAATGATTTTAATAGTCTGTCCGCCTGTAGCGATAACACGTTTGATAATACATTCTTTAAGACTTGAACCGTCGATATTTTTTTCAACAATTTCGTTGTCACCGTCAAGAAGATACGCCATATCGTTGTTAATAACGACTATATCACCATATGACAGGCTTCCATATACAGTAGTCATAAAAATCCTGTCGCCGTCCTGTAGTGTGTTGGTCATTGAAGTGCCGACAACATTTACAGGGTGCAGAATGTAGGTGAAAATCATTACAATAACAAAAACCGTTACCAATGTGGATTCAACAATTTCCATGACATCACTGAGGAACTTTTTTCCGGATTTTTTTTCAGATTTTTTTCCGGATTCATTTTCCTGACCGGTATTGACTTCCATATTTTCTTCCATAGTGACACCTCACAACATAATATTAGCAAAAAAGGGACTTGCAGTCCCTTGCGGAGATAGACGGAACAGGCAGAATGAACTGCCTGAATCCAGTCAACAGCCATCTCAGCGAATCTGTTCTTTAACCTTAGCAGCCTTGCCTACTCTGTCTCTGAGGTAGTAGAGCTTAGCACGACGTACTTTACCGTGTCTGATAACCTCAACCTTGTCAACAGCGGGTGAGTGAACAGGGAAAACTCTTTCGATACCACAACCGTGAGAAACACGTCTGACGGTGAAAGTCTCGCTGATACCGCCGTGTTTCTTGGCAATAACAGTGCCTTCAAAAATCTGAATACGGCTCTTTTCGCCTTCCTTAATCTGTACGTGAACCTTTACAGTATCACCTACATTGAATTCAGGAACGTTTTCCTTCATGCTTGAGTTGCTGATTAACTTAAGTGCATCCATTTTTATTCCTCCTAAAATTTTCGGACATTCTTGTTATGGACAACAGCGGACTATCCGGTTTAATGTCTTACGGCATTAACTCCCGTCGGCAAAAACCGCTGACGGATTTCAAATGCCTTTATATCATATCACACTTTTCAGAAAAATGCAAGTGTTTTTCAAAAAAATTTTCAATATTTTCCGAAAAATTTTTTATGTATAAGTTACAAGCAAAAATTCTGAAATAATTATCTGTATTTGTATTTATATTTTGCCTCTTTGATTTTTCTTTTGTTATATGATTTGTTGGTGTTAAGTTCTTTGCCTGTTTGGATTGCTTTTCCGCCTAATACTATAACAGCAGATGCTATAACAAATCTGCCAATATTTTTAATCCAATCCATTTTCTGATTATGTTTCTGTTCGTCAAGAGCTGTGTATATTTCAATTTTTCTTTCCAATGATACTGTTTCGTTTTCAAGGACACAATCAATAACTCTGCTATACCTTTGGTCGTCCAGCTGAATTGACATATTCACTGCATCATTCAGATTTCTGAAAAAATCTTCCGCTATGGGCATAAATCCGTCAAAAATATGAAGTCTTTCGTCTGATATAATTTTTTTGTTCTGATATCCGTACTCCATAATATTGGAGGAAAGAACACCTACAAGTCCGCTGATGTCCTTAAAGTCCGGCAACATCTTTGTTGCAAGGACAGGTAATACTTTTTCCGCTACTGTAGCGGCTGCCATTTCAACTGCCATAAAAAATCACTCTCCATATCAATAAAAAATTTCATTATTTCCGCATAAAATTCCGGTACGTCTTATATCAGCCACTTCAAAAGGAACTCCGGAAATGTTTCTGAGTGCCTCAAAGAAAAGTGACGGATTATAATTTGTCTGAGTACCGGCAGGAAGTCTCATCACCATATCAACGGATTTTCCGGAAACTTCACAGACTGTTATTTCCATATCGGGTTTTATGTCAACCGTCTTTATGCCCTTTTTTGTTTTCTTCTCAATCAGAATCTGCTCCTGATTTATGAGACTGTTTATTTCGTTCATAAGATTTTCCGTATTGTCGGTCACCAGTCTGAAACTGTATTCAGCCTTTGCGATTGCCGTAATCTTGAGTTTTGGTTCTGAAACGGAAATAATCTTCATACCATAAGGCATAACAGCGTTGAGACGGTCACGGACTTCTGAAAAAGGGATTTCCTCATTGAGATTGAAGTCGAGTATTTCACAACTGCTTTCGTAACCGAGTGAAAGTGCAAGTGCAAACGAAAAATAAGGGTGCGAATGGAAACCCTCTGTATACCATATCGGAAGTCCGGAACGTCTGAAAGTCCTAAGCATACAGCGGTTTAAATCGAGGTGTGAAATATATTTTGCACGGTCTTTTTTTTCAAAAACGGCTCTCAGTTTAATCAAAACATTTTCCTCCAATCTTCTTATTTACTCCGCAACCCGAACACTTCAGACGACAGTGCGGAGTTGTAACGGATTCGTGAGCGGTCTTGTTTTCACGCACGAAAAATTCCTTTGAAACGTAATAGTCGAGATGTTCCCACGCAAGTACCTCGTCATATGCTATTCTTCTGTTCGCATAGAAAGACGGGTCTATTCCGCAATCCTCAAAAGCAGATACCCACTTGTCAAAATGGAAATGTTCGCCCCAGCTGTCGAATTTACAACCTTTTTTCCACGCTGTATATATAACATCACAAAGTCTTCTGTCACCTTTTGCGAGTACCGCTTCCAGAATACTCACATCTGCATCATGATAACTTACCTTTACACGTTTTTTGTTTACGCTGTCAAGCAGAAGTTTCTGTTTGTGTTCAATCATTTCCCTTGTATCCTGAGGTTCAAACTGAAACGGTGTGAAAGGTTTCGGAACAAATGTGGCACAGCTTATTGAAATCTGTACGCCCTTGCCCTTGGGACGATTTTCCAGACTATAAAACATATCTATAATACGTTGTGCAAGTTCAGCGATACCTATAATATCTTCGTCCGTTTCAGTAGGCAGTCCCATCATGAAATAGAGTTTCACAGAAGAATAACCGCCCTCAAAAGCTATACGGCAAGTATTCATAATTTCTTCTTCGCTTACGTTCTTGTTTATAACATTTCTCAGTCTTTGAGTACCGCCTTCGGGTGCGAATGTAAGCCCTGATTTGCGGACTTTCTTTATTTTTTCAAGAAGTTCTTCCGAAAAGTTGTCCACTCTCAGCGACGGCAACGAAAGAGTTATTTTTTCGTCAGCAGTATATTCAATGAGTTCAGAAAGTATCGGTGAAATATCCGAATGGTCGCTTGTGCTGAGTGAAGCAAGTGAAACTTCGTCATAACCTGTATTCTCACAAAGGTCTTTTGTCTGTTTAACGATAGTATCAGATTTCTTTTCACGGAAAGGTCTGTAAATAAATCCTGCCTGACAGAATCGACAGCCACGCAGACAGCCTCTCAGCACCTCTACGGAAACACGGTCGTGTACTATCTCCGTGAACGGTACAACAAAGTTATCCGGATAATACACTTTATCGAAATCCTTTATAATACGTTTTTTCACAACTGACGGTGCATTGTCTGTTGTTTCAACTCTTTCAATAGTACCGTCTTCTTTATAGTGGAATTTATAAAACTCCGGAACATATATTCCCTCTATCTGACAGGCTTTCTGCAAAAATTCCTTTCGTGTAGCACCTTGTTCTTTCATTTTGTTGTATAAGTCCATGAGTTCGAGGTTTACTTCTTCACCCTCTCCAAGAATGAACAAATCAAAAAATTCAGCAAGAGGTTCGGGATTGCATACACAAGGACCTCCGGCAACTACTATCTGTTTAAGTTCTTCTGTGCGGTCACGTGAATATATGGGTATTCCTGCTAAGTCAAGCATATTCAGAACGTTTGTATAAGAAAGTTCATACTGCATTGTGAAACCTATGAAATCAAAATCTCTGATAGGGTCAAGACTTTCCAGTGCGTACAACGGAATATTGTTTTCACGCATAATCTTTTCAAAGTCTTCCGACGGTGCAAAACATCTTTCACACCAGTAATTTTCACGTTCATTTGTGAGAGAGTAAAGTATCTTCATTCCGAGATGTGACATTCCTATATCATAGGTGTCCGGAAAACAGAATGCAAATCTCACATCTATTTTTGACTTGTCTTTAATAACACTGCCGACTTCTCCGCCTATGTAACGTGACGGTTTCTGAATTTCAAGCAGATGTTTTTCAATTTTATCCCTTAACATTTAGTCCTCCTATAACAATTATATTTACCGGATATTCCTTTTCCTGTGGCAACTCTTCCGGCGTAAGTTTTCCGCTGTCTCTGAGCGACTTAAGATATTTTACATGGTCTGTAATATCAGTTATGTTTACAATCCAGTCGTTTATATATTTTTCAACCATTTTCCCACGCAGACCTAATTGTATTGCCCTTGTCTGCTGAGGATTTCCGAAAATATCTCTGTCGGGGTCAAACTGACAGCGTACTTCTGATAAAGCTATTTGTTTTTTCCATTCCTCACGGGAAATTCCCATATTTTCGTTATATGACGACATAACCGCATTACTGAGTATTTCGTCAAAACCGTCACGCTTTATGTCAATCGCAAGAATATTTTCCTGATTTTCCTTTTCCGCCCAACCTGAGCGGTACATTATCCAAAGAAACGACGGTTTAATCCAAGTCATTCTCTCACGCTTGAAAGACTTCCCGAAAGTACCGAGCTTCACTGCTTCCGTTGCTATATGTTTGTTGAAAGCCTGATATACTCTTATCGTTTTGTCGTTGTAAACTGCATATATCTTTCTCATAGTGTAAACCTTTTCGGCAGAAACTCCGACAGCCTGTAAACACCATCAGCAAGTACAATCATAAAATTATCGTCACATAATTCTGCCATTACTTGCAGACAAGCACCGCACGGTATACAAGGTTTTGAGAAGTCACCGTCAGAACTTCCTGCAATAGCAATAGCTTTGAAGTCCCTGAATCCCGACGAGACAGCCTTGAAAAATGCGGTACGTTCAGCACACATTGTCAGCGAATATGAAGCATTTTCGATGTTGCAACCTGTAAAAATCTGTCCGTCCTTTGTAAGAAGAACAGCACCTACTTTGAAATTGCTGTACGGCGAATAGGATTTTTCGGAGGCTTTAACAGCGAGTGCAAAAAAATCAGCGTCTTTCATAAAAAAATCACCTCAGTTCTTACCGACTTTGCGTTTTTTTCCGTCGGGAGTTACAACATAGGTATTGTTCAGTTGTGAGGCAAGATTTCCTACAACCGACTGTCTGTATTCGTTGCGTAACTCTGTCTGTTCAGCTTTTTCTTCTTCCGTAAGCCCCACACTTTTTGACTTGCGTGCAAGCTCATTTATACGGTCAATTTTTTTCTGATTCATATAAAAACTCCTCATATTTCAAAATTTTGTTTTAATTATACCACGAATTTACAAATATTTCAAGTATTGTCACTGGATTTTTATTTTACGATGTGCTATAATTATATTCAGTCAACACAAAGGAGTGATTTTTTTATGAAAACAGCACTTGTTACCGGCGGTACTGGCGGTATTGGTCAGGCAATATGCAGAAAACTTGCTGAGGACGGTTATTATGTGATAGTAAATTATCTTCATTCAGAAGAAAAAGCAATCAGACTTGCGGAAGAAATTTCCGGAAAAGCACTGAAATTTGACGTTTCCGACAGGGAAGAAGTTGAAAGAATATCCCGACAAATCGGAAAAACAGATTTACTTGTAAACAATGCCGGAATTTCTGAAATAGAATTATTCACTGGAATTTCCCATGAAAAATCGTCAAGGATTATGGATATAAATCTGAATGGCACTCTTAATTGTTCACGTGCATTTCTGCCGTACATGATACACGAAAAATCAGGTTGTATTATTAATATCTCGTCAATGTGGGGACAGGTAGGTGCTTCATGTGAAGTGGACTACTCAACCACAAAAGCAGGAATAATAGGTTTTACAAAAGCACTTGCAAAAGAAGTTGCACCGTCCGGAATACGTGTAAATTGTGTTTCACCTGGTTTCATAATGACGGAAATGAACAGTCGTTTTACTGCTGAGGAACTCGATTCAATAAAAAAAGAAATACCATTAAGATTTTTCGGTACTCCGGAACACGTTGCCGATTCTGTAGTTTTTCTTGCTTCCGACAAGGCAGAATACATTACCGGACAGGTTATTGCAGTAAATGGCGGTATGGTTATCTGAGGAGGGGTTTAAATGATTACTGACAGACTGAAAAAACAACTTGAGTTTATGATTGAACTTGACAGAATGAAAAATCTTTACAGACAGACCTATGTTTTACACGAGAACAGAAAGGAAAATGATGCGGAACATAGCTGGCATATTGCAGTAATGGCTTTTCTGCTTGACGAGTACGCAAATTCAAAGGTGGATACTTTCAAAATAATGAAAATGCTTCTGATTCACGACGTTGTGGAAATTGATGCCGGTGATACTTATTGTTATGATGAAGAGGGTTACAAAACAAAAGCCTTGCGTGAAGAAAAATCCGCACAGAGAATCTTCGGACTGCTTCCCGACGACCAGAAAGAAGAATTTTACAGACTATGGCGTGAGTTTGAAGACGGTCAGACAAATGAAGCAAAGTTTGCAGGAGTACTCGACAAAATACAACCTCTTATATTGAACTATTCCAAAAATGGTATATCATGGAAAGAACATGATATTTACAGCGAGCAGGTTTCCGCACGCAACAGAAATACTTCCGAAATTTCCTCAGACCTCGCAGAAGTCATAAACGCCATTATAGAAGATGCGGTAAAAAAAGGCTGGCTGAAAATATAGTCACATTTCACAAAAACAAGTTTCTTTTTACGTGCATGATTACTAAACCGCTGAATTGCGTGATAAAAAGATGATATTTTGTCAGTATAGCTTGAAATTTGTGCGTAATTATGATATATTTTATTTATTATTTTATGGGGAGGATATTTAATGACTACAGACTCAATTGTTGAAAAGAAAACGATTATTGAACGTTTTAAAGCGTTTCAGGACAAACACAACAAGCAGACAGACTTACACCCGAAAATAAACCTTGCAATTATGCTTGTTTTTCCGTTATTCATAATGAGTATGGCGGAAATCAACCAGTTCAAAGGGTTTATACCATATCTTGAATTTTTTGCAAGCCGACCGTCTGTTATATTATTCGACTTATTCCTGACATCTATTCTGTTTATATTTTTACTTGCACTGTTCCGCTCAGGTTGGATTTCAATTGCCGTGCAGAGTTTTGTATATATGGCACTGAGTATCACGGAGCTTTTCAAGTACGGTACTAACGGAAATCACCTGATACTTTCTGATATGAAACTTTTCCGCAGTGTTAAAAGCCTCAAATCGTTTGCGTACATAAAGATAACACCACGACTTGTTATTTATTGCCTGATAGTAATAGCCTTTATAGCACTTTCGTTCTATTTCAACCCGAAATTCAAAATAAGACCGATAAGACGTGTAATTACAGCCTGTGCGTGCGTGATTCCATGTGCCGGACTTATTTTAATTCCTGCTTTCTACTCGTCAGTATATAAGGTTTTCGGTGTAGATACCACAAAGGCTACAAACACTTTCAAACTTAACGAAAAATTTCAGAGTAACAGTTTCTTAGCGTTCATAGTACAGACCGCTTCCGAAAGTTACGCAAACCGTCTTACAGAGCCGGAAAATTACGACGACCAACATATTACAGAAATAGTTGAGGAAGAACACAAGGAAAACAACGATTTCAACGGCGGTACAAAACCGAATGTAATTGTTGTTATGAGTGAATCATATGCTGATTTCAGAGTATTTGAAGAACTTAACATAGATGACAAATATTATGAAGGTTTTGACAAGGCACGTCAGGAGGGTTATGCGGGTACTACTATTACCCCTACTTACGCAAGCTGGACTGTACGTTCAGAATTTGAACTCCTTTTCGGACTTCCTGTACGTGGAATAAATACTCCGAATATGCCACAGAGAGAACTTGCTTCACGTGAACAGCCTGCACTTGCACAGTATTACAAGAACTGGGGTTACTCAACCGCTTACGTTCACCCATTCCAGAGCAGTTTCTATAGCCGTTCACGAATATATGGAAGATTCGGTTTTGATACTATGATTTTCCATAACGACCAGACAGGTGAATCGGATTTTACAGTGCCGGTTGAACATTTCGGAACATATGTAGATGACAAGACCGTTTACAATCAGCTTGTAGACCTTATTAAAACTACTGACGACCCGATTTATATTCACACTACAACAATGCAGAATCATCAGCCTTACGACCAGGGCGACGGCGATGAAATTACAAACTATCTCACATGGGTTCAGCATACAAACGAAGGTCTTACAGAATTTCTTGAAAACATCAAGAAAATTGACGAGCCTACATTGATACTTTTTGTGGGAGACCATTTCCCGTCACTCAGAGGCGAAACAAGCGTTTATAATCAGCTTGGTCTCAACGGTTCAAACTGTAGTGAACTTTATGAACAGCACTATTTCCTGTGGAGCAATTACGATGCTGATTATTCGTCAGTACCTGAAGAAAATGTATCATTTTTCTATATGCCGTATGTTCTTATGAATATTATTGACGCTCCGCGCGATGCTTTCATTGATACTATGATGGAATATATGAAAGAAATTCCGGTTTATTCAGAAGAGTATGCAAGCGAAGTACCACGTAATGAACAGCTTGATATGCTTACTTATGACAGAGTAATCGGCGACGTTTATTCACCTTGTCCGATACCCGAAGAACTTCTTGTTCCTACAGAGGAGGAATAATTAATGAAAAACATAGAAACAAATATTTCCGGTACAGCAGAAATAACAGTATCGGACAGAGAGCTTGCAGTAAATGCGGAAAGCGGTAGTCTCGAAGTATTTGCTACTCCTTTTATGGTGGCTCTTATGGAAAAGTCCGCTTGTAACTGTCTTGCTGATTACCTCGAAAATGACGAGACAACAGTAGGTACTGAAATAAATGTAAAACACGTTTCAGCTACTCCGAATGGAATGAAAGTTACAGCTACTGCAACACTTACAGAAATAAACGGTCGTGAATTTGTTTTCAGTGTAAAGGCTTCTGATGAAACAGGTATTATCGGCGAGGGTACTCACAGACGTTTCCTTGTAAACGGTACGAAATTCATACAGAAAACCTACTCAAAAATTAAGTAATTCTGAATTTGTTAAAAAGAACAGGTCTGAAACCTGTTCTTTTTTCTTATATTTCACATTAAATGATATTTTTTTCTGTATGCTATCATATTTTTATCACATAAATGTTTATAATAATAATTATAAAATAAAAACGAAACCGGAAAGGAAGTTTCTTATGTCAGACAATTATCCGTTTAACAACGATGATAAAAACAATTATCAAAACTCATCATCTTTTATTTATGAGAATAATTCCAGTCCGAAAAATCCTAAAAAACATACAGGACTTAAAGCAATAGCCTTTGTATTGTCAATGGTAGTGGTCGGCGGTGGTTCTGTACAGGTATACAAGTATATGAATGCTGACAAAATTGAAGTATCGGATTTTGACGACAGCCAAAGCAACACTGAAACTTCAAGGGCAGTTGTACAGCAAAGTCTTCCCGATAGTTCCATTGCAGAAAATCCCGAAACAAAAGATATTCCAAGCCTTATCGAAATAGCTTCTCGTGCAGATGCGAAGTCACTTCCGGATATAGTGGATACAATTATGCCGTCCGTTGTGGGAGTTGCTTCAACATTTGAATATACACCCGATTACAGCGGTATGGGCTGGGGCTGGGGCTTTGGTATACCTCAGCAACCGCAAACTCAGGAATTACGTGCAACAGGTACAGGAATTGTGATGTCAAGTGACGGTTATATAATTACAAATGCCCACGTTATTTATGAGGATGAAGAATATAAATGTGGTGAAGCCGTTGAGGTATCGGTTGTTTTCAGCGACGAAACAGAACACGAAGCTAAAATAATAGCTTACGATACAGAAACAGATATAGCCGTTTTGAAAGTAAATGAAACCGGTCTCACACCTGCCGAATTTGGTAGCAGTGAAGATTTGAGGGTCGGCGAACTTGTAATAGCTGTCGGAAATCCTCTCGGTTTTGATTTGTTCGGTTCGGTAACAAGCGGTATTGTTTCCGCAAAGAACAGAAAAATTGACATAAACGAAAAAAGCATGACGCTTATTCAGACAGATGCCGCTATAAATTCCGGTAACTCCGGCGGACCTCTTCTCAACAGTTGCGGACAGGTTATTGGTATAAATTCCGCTAAAATGTCATCAAGCTATGGGTCTGCAAGCGTTGAGGGTCTCGGTTTCGCAATTCCTATAAATGAAGCAAAAATTATCATTGACGACCTTATAAATTACAAGTACGTAAAAGGCAGACCGCAGATTGGCATTTCAACCGTTGACGTTACTGAATCCGTCTCACGCTATTATGATATTCCGCTCGGTGTTTGTGTGCAGAGCGTTCAGGAAGGCGGAGCAGGTGACCTCGCAGGTATACAGAAAGGTGACGTTATTATAGATGCTGACGGTGAACCCGTTACCACTGCTGACGAACTCAACAAAATAAAAAGCAATCACAAAGCCGGTGAAACTCTCACTCTTACGATTACAAGAGCCGGTGAAGATATAAAGATTGACGTTATCTTACAGGAAGCCAATGCTGACAAAGGAACACCATTCGGTGACGAAACAAGCGTTGACGACAACTGATTAAAGCAATATTCATTTTATTTCATACTTCTCCTTACTTTCATTAAAGCCGTTCCATTCCGGAACGGCTTTAGTGTTTTTTTTACAACTCTATCGGAATGGCTTTTTCCATTTCAATTGAATAGAGATAAGTTTCCTTTACAGATTTTCCGGTAATGAGTTCCATAGCTGACTTGTAAAGCTGTATCTGCATTTTATAGCGTTCTGCAAGGTGCTTTTCTGAAACACCTCTGTCTGATTTATAGTCAACAATAACAAGTCCGTCATCTTCCTCAAACATAAGGTCTATAATACCTTTTATCATACTGTCGGATTTCTGCAACTTTTCTATTATATCGTTTTTTATATCAAGCTCCGAAACTGCAACCGTGAATTTCTTTTCACGCCATACGTTGATGGCATTCTTTATACGCTGATAAAGAATACTTTCAAAAAATGCCTTTACTTTTTCAGGGGCGATGACTTCCGACTGTGCCGGACTTATATATCCCATATCAGTAATGCGTTTTATTTCGTTTTCCGGATTGTTTATGGCATTTTCAAAAATACAGTACTGGAAAAATGTATGTATAGCTGTACCACGTTCAGCACCTGTAAGTATTGTTTTTTCGGACATAAATGCAGGGCGTTTCAGCTTGAAATCAATCTCACTGTTTAATCTGTTTTTGCCGGTAAGCTGTGTAACGCTGTATTTTGCAGGCATTTGTGAAAAACTGCTGTCGTATTTATTATAAATAATATTTTTTATCTTATTGTATAAATCATCATCTGCCACAACAGATTCTTCTTTACTTTCATAAACTGAATCGTCCTCATTTACGTTATCGATTTTCACAAACTCATATTCGAATATTCTGTCGTTACATAAAGGTTCGGGAAGATTCAAGTGACTATCAATATCAATTTCTTTTGCAATATCTTCAAAGTCAGTGTGTTGCATAAGGCACAGCCACAGCCATTCACTGAAAAATTTATACTCGCAAGCCTGTTCTGAAATATCTTCATTATAATTGCTGATAAGTGTTTCAATTTTTTTAATTATTTTTTCATTGATTTTAAGGTTTATGAAAAGTTTCTGTTTTGCTCTCGTAAATCCTACATACATCAGACGCATTGATTCACTGCGGTCATTTCTTTCATTTTCTTCTTTAATAGAATCTTTCTGATAAGTATTGTATTTTGTAAGTTTATAACTTTCCGGACTGTTTTCATAAAGCGTATATCCTATTTTACCGTCCGGAGAACATAATACAATACTTTTATCGTTGTTATTTGAAGGGTCTGTTTCGGCTATGAAAACAAAAGTAAATTCAAGTCCCTTTGATTTGTGTAATGTCATTACTGAAACATAGTCGCCGGACGGTGCTGAAGACCTGATTTGTTCAAAATCTTTATCATTTTGGATAATCGTATCAATATGACGGAGAAATCCGCCCAGTCCGCCGTTATTCTCAAATGATACAAAATTCTCATAGTTTCTGGCATGATGGATAAGCGCACGTAAATTTGCACGTTTTCTTTCACCGTCGCTGTAAAGTTGCATTACTGAAATAAAGTCAGTAGTATCATAAATCTTATTGATAAGCTCTCCGACTGTCATTGTTATGGAGTCAAGACGGAAATTTTCAAGTGATTTAAGAAATCTTATACATCTTTCAACAAGTCCGCTGTTATGACTGACGTTATTATTGCTGACCATATTCTGCATAACAGAAAATAATGGTAATGTATTATCAATGGACTTTATATACGCTATCTCCGAAATTTTGAACATATACATAGGTGAAGTCATAACTGCTGTCATCGGAACGTCAAGCAAGGGATTATCTATGATTTTCAGTAAATTGATAAGTACAGTTATTTCGTATGATTGGAGATAGCCTTTTTCTTCCTTGCTGTTTGACGGAATACCGAGTTTTTCAAGTGCTTTCGTATACGTCTTTATAGATTTGTTTTTACGGAGAAGTATGCAGAAGTCTGACGGTCTACAGGGACGTTTTTCACCGTTTTCACAGATTACCTCTGCACCGCTGTCAAGCATTTCCTTTATCTTTCGTGCAGTATAAAGGGCTTCCGCATTCGGTTTATCATTTTTATTTCTGACAGACTGACTTTTTTCTTCGTCGTTGTCATTTTCGTCCTCTGTATTTGTTTCTTTTATAAAAGCAATATGTGTAAGTCTGTCACTGCCGTCATTGTCGTAAGCAGTCGCACCAAAATGAAGTATTTCCTCGTCACTGTTATAATCAACGTCTCCGCATTTTCTGGACATTATACGGCTGAAAATATAATTTACAAAGTTTATGACTTCACGTGAACTGCGGAAATTCTTATTGAGGGCGATTTTCTTGTTTATTGCATTGCTTGTGGGAGTATATTTTTCTGAACTTTCAACGGTAGCTATGAAATTTTCGGGGTTTGTAAGACGGAAACGATAAATTGACTGTTTTACATCACCTACAAGAAAAGCGTTACTTCCATACATTGGTCTTCCGTTTTCGTCAAGATGATAGTCCTTTGAAATAAGTTTGAAAATCATATCTTCTTTATTGTTTGAATCCTGATATTCGTCAATCATTATTATGTCGTAAAAATCAGCTATTTGCTTTGCTGTTTCAGACTGAACAATATTACCGTCTTCGTCTCTTTTTGAAAGAATTTTCAGTGCTATGCGTTCACCGTCGTCAAAACTTATAGCATTTTTTTCACATTTCTTTTTCCACAAGAGTGACTGGTATTCTTTAACCATTTCAACAAGGATTTCCGTTACTTTGGCAGAAAGACTGAAAGTATTTTCAAAGTCTTCACAGAATGCACGGGCTTTTTTTACACAATTTTTGTATATGCCACGTTTTTTTAGCATAGTGTTCCAATTATATTCGTTAAAAGAATACTTAGGTTTTCTGTCTTTGCTTATACCTTTTACAAACGTCGTCACGTTATCAATTTCGTCTTTGTCAGGAATAATGCCATTCATCAGTTTATTGCTGAAACTCTTTATTCTGACAGATTCAATATTTAATTTTTCAAGAGTATCATTATATTTCTTATTTGTAGTATCTCCGTCGAATGCTTTTGCAAGTTCATCACAACATTCTTCGGAAATAGCCAGTGCTTTATCAAGATTTTCCATAAGACATTTATAATAAATAGTATTCTGAAAGTCTTTCCTGTATTCCGAAACGGCAGTATCAAGCCATTCGTCCGTGAAAGCCACAGAAGAAAGAAATCTGTCAACATCTTCAATTACTATTCTAATCCTGTCAATATTGTTTTTACAGAAACAATCGTACATAAATGAAAGTTTATCATATTCATTCTGACTGTAATATTCAATAAGTTCGTCCATAGCCTGAGATTTGAGAACCTTGTTATAAGTTTCCTCTATAACACGGAATCCCGATGTTATACCCTCGTCAGTGATGTGGTCTCTTAATATCTCAAAACAGAAAGAATTTATAGTGGAAATTTTGGCATTCTGTAAAAGTATCTGCTGTTGTATCAGGTGAGTATCAGAGGGATTTTCTTTTATGAGTCTGCTCAGCTTTTTGTCAAGACGTTTTTTCAGTTCAGATGCCGCATCGTTTGTAAAAGTAACTGCAATTATTCTGTCCGCTCTTACACCCGATTCCGGATTTGAAATCAGTTTTACAAGTCTTTCAGTAAGAACGGCAGTTTTACCACTTCCGGCCGCTGCTGATACAATCAGAGACGAATTTACTGCATTGATTGTATTTTCCTGTTCTTTTGTCCATTTCACTGACGAATTTATTTTATTTTTCGGTTCAGTTGTACTGTTCATTCTTCTTCCCCCTGTTTTTCAAGATGATTCCCCAATATTTCTTTAATAAAATCCTTTTTTTCGTCCGGAGTGGTTTTTACTTCCTGCGATGAATTATTACATATATTTATATAACTACAATATTTGCACGGCTCTGAAATATTTTTTATGACCTGAGGTTTTGCCTCAACGTTTCCGGAAAGAAGAAACTCTGCCATTTCAACCAGTCTGCTGTATACATATTTTCTGAGCTTTTCCATTGAATCCGAAGATATACACGAGCTGTTACTTTTTTCCAGTTCCGTTTTATTTTTGAATTTTACAGGAATAAATTCGCCTTTTATATCTTTTTCCATAGCTTTAAGGACATCTTTGTCTCCGAGAACAAGTCCGACAGAACGGAAAGCCGAATTTATACTTGTATCGTTTTTAAGGTGGTCTGTATTGCTTGATATATCTTTTGCAAAAAACGGTGAATAGAGTACTCCTGCCGGAAGATAGCCACTGAAAAATCCGTTTTCTTCCGTTGCAACAAAAAGATAAATCAACATCTGAAGATTAAGACCGCCCGCAAGGGTTTCCACAGTAATATTTTTTGTCTTTACACTGCTTTTATAGTCAATAATTCTGAGATATTTTTTGTTGTCTTTCGTCCATACATCAGCACGGTCAATCTTTCCGTCTAAATTCAGTTTATAGCCGTCGCCGAAATCAAGACTGAGTGCGTATTTGTCACGGAGTTCAATTTCAAATTTCTTTGGTACAAAATCAGTATGCTTGAGTTCGTTCTGTAAATGAATGAACGCAAATAATGCAAAATCAATAATCTTCCTGAACATAAACTCAAAACTTGAATTTTTGCTGAAATTTCCCGAAAGTTTTTCATTTTTATATTCTTCCGCATATTTTTTTATAAGTTTTCTGAGTTCTTCCAGAGACAGATTAATAAACTGTTCTTTGTTGGTATTCATTAATATTTTGCAGAAACAGTAATGTATAATGTTACCGATTTCAAGACTGTTTATTTCTACTTTTTTGTATTCCTTGAGTTTGAGGAAATTTTTACAGAAGTACATAAAGTGACATTTATTGTAATCTTCAACACCTGTTGCAGAAAGTTTAAGTGGCTCAAATGATTTAAGGTTTTTCATAACGTCCGTATCTATCCTGTAATCCTGACGGAATTGTGAACGGTCTGTTATATATTCTATACGGCTTTTATATTCCGGTACTTCCATAAGTATTTTTTTGATTGAAGCATTGCAAACATTATTCTGGCTTACATTCTGCATATAGTGATAAAATGCCGAATGAAGTGTTACTGCATAGTAGTCCTGCGGAATATCTTCCTTTTTCAGACGAATGCTATTGTCGTTAAACATTTCAATTATATTGTCAGTTACTGAAGCAGGATACTTACTTGTGCCGGATAAATCAGAAAGTGTATATGTTATGAAAAGTTTATCTGAAGCATAGGAAAGAGCCTTGTATACAACAAGTCTTTCGGCTGATATTATTTCAGACAAAGGGTGCGATATTTCGATACCTTTTTCATAAAGTCTGCACTTGTCCGTCTCCGAAAACAGACCGTGCTGACTGCTGTTACTTGGAAAAATACCTTCATTTGCACCGATTACAAATACAACTTTAGGTGAACTGAGCCTTGCTGTACGTGCGGAAGCTGTCATCACTGAATCAAGGGTCTGTGGCGGTACGGAATATTCTATCCTGCCTATCATTGACTTTATTATGCGTGACATTTCAGAAAATGATATTACCTTTTCGCCGAGGGTTTCAGCGATACTGTCAAGTATATCCATTACACACGACCATAATCTTTTAAGTTCAGATGCTTCATAGTCACGACCGTTTTTTATGAGTTCGTGCATCATATGGTTGATACTTTTTTCTGTACCACATTCCGCAAGGTATTCATAAATAATCCTGCACATATCGACAGCCTTATTTTTTTTGGAAATTTTATTTTTTACTTTATTTATCGGTTCAATAACAGATTTTCTTATCTCTTCAATATTTTCGTCTTTTTCGTCAATGAAAGGCTGATTCCATGTATCGCCGTCAATATTCCATTTATAGCAGTAATTGTCAAACTGTGCTATATCTGTAAGAGAATCATTTTTAACCGGAATATCAAGTAATCCGCATTTAATGAGACGGAAAATATTTTCTGTCTTTAATTTTCTTGCGGTAAGCAGGTCAAGCAATGAATTGATAAATACCATTATTGAAGTGTGCATTACAGGTTTTGACATACTCAGGAAATAAGGTATTTCACATCTTGCAAATGTATCTTTCAGAATATCGGCATAGTCCTCAATATTATTTGATATTACTGCAATATCTTTGTATTTCAGATTTTTGTCATTGTATATGAGGTGTTTTATTGTAGCACATACGTATTCTACTTCACTATACATATCGCCAGCCTCAAATATCCTTATATTTTCCGGTAAAGGAATATTTTCCGTTTTCTTATTGCCATTACCGTTACGCATAATATGACCGCTGATATATTCAAGGTCTGCACTGTTGAATCTCCATTTATTTTTACAGACTATATTTTTTCTTGATGATATTGGTATACAGAGTTCGTCGCAGATTTTTCGGATTGTGCGGTATGTACGGTTTACCGTATCAAAGAGAGTAAATTCGCCTGCATTCACATTGTCGGTACGGAGTGCTATATAAACGTTTTCAGCAGAATAAATCATAACTTTTATCATTTCCAACTGGTCGCCGGTAAAACTTTCAAATTCGTCTATATATATATTCATTCCCCTGAACCATTCTTCACGGAAGGCAATTTTTGAGGCTTCTATAATATTTTCAAAATTATCCTTGAATCCATATTCGCTCATCAGCTTTTCATATTCTGAATATATATTCGCAATATCATTTGTCTTTTTACGGAGACGGGTATCAAGAAGTTCAGATTTTTCAGCAAGCATTTCAGGGGATATTCCTGAGCGTTTCATATTGTTTATAAGGTCAAGCACTTCCTCCGCAAAGCCGTTATATGAGCTTTGTTTGTTGAAATATTCCAGAGAATTCTTGTTATTCTGAACTGACGATATAGCCTGATATATGAGTATCATTCTTGCATAATTATCGGCATATTCGCCTTTTCTTTCAGGTTCTCCGTAAATCTGAAAAATCTGTCTTGCAAGTCCGGTAAAACTCAGTGAAAAAATTTCATTGAATTTTTTCGCACCGATAAATGAATAGAGTTTCTTGTCAAATTCATACGAAAACTGTTCCGGTACAATTATAAGCTGTTTTCCGGAATTATTTTTTATTTCGTCAAACAGAAAAGTAGTTTTACCTGTTCCTGCCTGACCTGTAATAAAATTCACCATAAAAAATCCCCCTTTTGTTACATACTTGTGTGTTTTTGATGTATAGTAATTATACCATATTATTGTTTATACGTCAACTTTTTATATAAGAAATCCCCACGTCTGTAAAAACGTGGGGATTCATATTTTTAATAACCGTTGCGGTGACATTCAATCATAAGCTCAGGATAGTCAATATATACATAGTCAAGGTCAACGATACCGTTTATACCGTCTATCGTGCCGTTGCTTGAATACTGCCACATTCCGTAATAACCGCCGTAGCTTGGTTTTCTTACATTATAGTGTGCAATCCATACAGCGTACTTTTTGAGGAATGAAGCTCCCAGCTTGTTTTTAAGGAAGTTAGAATAGCTTGTTACTCCGCAACAATAACCCTGTTCTTCCATGTACATACAGAAAGCATCAGTAATGTCACGGATTTCTTCGTTGCTCATATTATCAAAACAAGGGTCTTCAATATCAAAGTAAACAGGATATTCAAATTTGTAATCCTTGATAATCTCGCAGAAAGTTTTTGCTTCCTCAATGGCACTTTCAACATCAGTTGCGTAACTGTACCAGTAAGCACCGCAGTCAATACCTAAACTCTGTGCTGTAGTTACGTTGTAGTCGAAATATTCGTCTTCCTGACTTAAAAGTTTACCATAACCGGCACGTATAATTGCATAGTCAACTTCACCCGAATCCTTTACAGCCTGCCAGTCGATTTCGCCCTGCCATACTGAAACGTCAATACCTTTGTAAAGATATTTTGCAGTTGTGGTTGTTGTTATATCCTTTATAGTGTAATCGAAAGTAGTAGCAGGTGTATCAACATATGTATCAGGTGACATCATATATGGATAGTTTAAATATGAAACATCAAGGTCAACTTCACCCTCTATTCCGTCAACGTAACCGCTTGCCGTAAACTGCCACATTTCGTATTTTCCGCTGTAGTAAGGTGCTGAAACATCAAAGTTCGCAATCCATACGTCGTATTTTTCAAGAACATCTGTATAAATCTTTGTCCTGAGGAATGTGGTATAACTGTATATACCTACACGATAACCTTTTTCAGAGAGTGTAGTACAGAAAGCATCTGTTATTTCTGAAATTTCTGCTGGTGTCAGATAGTCTTGTGACGGGTCTTCAATATCAAAGTATATAGGGAATGAAAAATCGTAATCCTTTATTACCTCGTAGCAGACCTCAGCTTCCTGAATAGCTGATTCAACGTCTGTTGCGTAACTGTACCAGTAAGCACCACACGCAATACCGTTTGCCTGAGCGTTCTGCATATTGTAATCGAAAGTGGGGTCTTTCTGAGTGATGTATCTTCCGTAACCGGCACGCATTATTGCAAATTCAACACCGGCTTCTTTTACGGCTTTCCAGTCAATATGACCTTGCCATGTCGAAACGTCAATACCTTTTGACTGTCTCTGCAAAAGCACTGGGTCAAGGTCAACAGGAATTGTTGTAGTTGTAGTGGTTGTCGGTGTAGTAGTGGTTGTGGTAGTTGTTTTTTTGGTGGTTGATTTGGTTGTAGTTTTCTTTTTGGTTGTAGACGCTGTACTTGTTGTAGTGGTATTACTTGCGGTTGTGGATTTTGCAGTCGTTTTTGAAGTAGTGGTTTTGGCTGTAGTAGTGTTATTTGATTTGCTGGTGGTTGTAGTAGCTGAAGTGGTTTTTGTAGTTGTTTTTGAAGTTGTTGATTTTGCTGTAGTAGTATTATCTGGTTTGGTGGTGGTTGTAGTAGCCGGATTTGTTGTTTCAGTTGTTTTTGAAGTAGTAGTTGACGTTGTTGTGGGTTTTGTAGTCGTTGTCGTAGTGGTTGTTGTGGTAGTAGGTTTTGTAGTAGTCGTTGTTGTTGTAGTCGTCGTAGTAGTGGTCGTAGTTGTTGTCGTTGTAGTGGTAGTAGTGGTTGTTGTAGTCGTAGTAGTCGTTGTTGTAGTTGGTTGTGTAGTAGTAAGTGCATATCCCATATATGCGTTGTATATATCGAATACATTAAAAGGCAACTCAACATTGTTTGTATCTGTTTTGGAAATATCATTAATTACCTGATTATTGCTGATACTGTCAAGTCCGGAAAGGTCATTCCAGTCATATGTATCAATCTCTGTTCCGAAATCATTAAATTCACTTAAATTATCATCATATATTTCAGCGTCATATTTTTCAAAAATGCCATTGTTGTATGTCAGCTGTTCTATAAACTGATTGCCGTCATATACCCACGAATAGTACAGTTGATTATCATATTTACGGAAAGTAGTATCAGCATTTCCGGAATATATTATAAAAGGTGATGTACTTGTTGTTGATATGATGTGCCAGCAGGATTTGCTGTTTACAGAAAAATCATAGTCAGTGAAATACATAAACATTTCCTGTATACCGTCGCCGTCAATATCATAAATCTTGTAGCTTACAGGGACAAGACCGTCAAAATTATCATTTTCAACCTTGCTGTTTATTTCGGAAATATAGTCATAATACAATGAATAGTCTGTCTGTAAATCTGTACTATCAGATATAGTTGTTTCCGATTCCTCTTTACTTTCTTCATAATCTATGGTATCATATAATTCAGCAGAAATATTTTCAGGAATATCAACAGCTACTGTACCGGAAATACCGTCCGGAATAATAGCTGTCCCGATAACTGCACAGGACAGTACAGCCGAAAGCAATCTTTTATATAGCTTCATTTTTATCCTTCCTTTCTATTAAAACAATAAAGCCGTACCAAAACTGGTACAGACCTATTTTTGCGTGTAACCCTTTTGTAACATTATATCATATTTTTGTTAAAATTGCAATACAAGAAACGAAAAAAACAATTTCTTCCGGAATGTTTGGTTGTTTTTACGAATTTCAACAGATTATTCCGAACATTATGTACAATATTTTTAAAAAAGTGAGGAAAATTTCAATGGTTAATTTTACAGTTAACGAAAACGACAGCGGACAACGTGCGGACAAGTTCATAACAAAAGCCCTGCCCGATTTGCCAAAAAGCATGATGTACCGGCTTTTCAGGAAAAAGGACATCAAAGTCAACGGAAAACGTTGTGATATATCAGCGGTTCTGAAAACAGGGGACGTTGTGACCGTCTATGTGAAACAGGAGCTTTCCGGCGAAAAAAAACACGATATGAATTTCCTTAAAGCTCCCGACAGTGTGGATATAGTCTATGAGGACGAAAACGTTTTAATAGCTTTCAAGCCTGTGGGACTTGATTCACATTCCAACAGCACAAGCACTTCCGATACTCTGATAAACCGTATAAAACACTATCTTTACAACAAGGGCGAATATTCCCCCCAATCTGAAAGTTCATTTGCACCGGCTTTGTGCAGTCGTCTTGACAGAAATACAAGCGGTTTAGTTATTTCTGCAAAAAACGCTTTCGCACTGAGAGAGTTAAACGAGGCTGTCCGAAACGGTACAATCCACAAAATATACCATTGTGTAACAGTTTCGCCACCGCCGAAAAATGAGGATATTATTTCCGCATACCACAGAAAAGACGATACAAGAAATATCGTCCGTATTTCAGACACGCAGAAAGACGGTTACAAGGAAATAAAAACAGGTTACAAAGTTCTTGACAGAAAAAAAGGACTTTCGCTTATTGAAGTAACGCTTTTTACAGGACGTACCCACCAGATAAGAGCACATCTTGCCCACATAAACGCTCCTCTTTTAGGTGACGGAAAATACGGCAATATATCTGCCAACAAACGCTACGGAGTTTTCAGACAAGCGTTATGTGCCTGCTCTCTCAGATTTGCATTTCCTGAAAATTCCCCTCTTGCATATCTCAACGGAATTAATGTAAATGTTCCCGAATCTTTCAAGGAAATATTTTAATCCGTAACACTTGACTTTTACTGTTTAAAGCGATATAATTTTTATATAATTCAAAGAAAGGTCTGATTATTTTATGAATATTTTCGTTGTAGGACTGGGACTGATTGGCGGTTCTGTCTGTAAGGCTCTCAAAAAATACACTTACCATACAGTAACAGGTTGCGATATAAACCACGATATTGAAGAAAACGCTCTCCGTGATATTGCGATAGACTATGCTTTTGACGGAAAATATGATAATTTCGATTTGGTTATTATCTCGCTGTTTCCGGAAACTGCTGAAAAATTCTTTTCTGAAAACGCACATAATTTCAACAGGAATACTCTTGTTACCGACGTTTGCGGTATAAAAGGCGATTTTTCCGACCGTATGAAGTCCATAGCAGAAAAAAACGGTCTCCGCTATCTTGGTATTCACCCTATGGCAGGTAAAGAATTTGGCGGTTACTCAAACAGTACTTCCGACTTATTTGTAAAGGCTAATTTCATTATCACACCTTTTGAGGACAGCAACAATGAGGATATTGAACTTCTCAGGAAACTTGCTTCCGAAATAGGAGCAGGAAAGATTGTTCTTACAAGTCCGGAAAATCACGACAAGATGATTGCATATACTTCACAGCTTGCACATATCGTTTCAAGTGCATACGTTAAAAGCCCCGAACTTAGTCTCGAATGTGGTTTCAGCGGAGGAAGTTTTCAGGATATGACACGTATCGCAACTATGAACGAAAAAATGTGGACGGATTTGTTTATGCAGAATGCCGAAAATTTACAGTTTGAACTTGATACACTTATAGGCAACCTTCTGCAATACCGTGACGCTCTTCAGAAACGTGATTCTGAAACTATGAAAAATCTCATAGCAGAGGGGCGTAAACTCAAAGAAGACAATCTCCGTCATCGTGTGGGTCAGCCAAACTGAACAGTAACGTTTTTTCTGTATGTGGCATAGAATGTTATGAGAGATAATCTCAATTCCCACCGAAAGGAATGTCTTTTTATGCCAAAGGTATTTTTAAGTCCCTCGACACAGGAGTGGAATCAATATGCTACCAGTGGCAATGAGGAACTTTATATGAATCTGCTCGCCGACAGGATAGAACCTTATTTCAGGTCAAGCGGAATTGCATTTGTCCGCAACGACCCTACCCGAAATGTAAACGGTGCTATAAAGGATTCAAATTCTGCTTACTATGACGTACACCTTGCACTCCATTCAAACGCCGCCCCCGAACATCTTGCAGGAAAGTTAAGAGGTATTGACATATATTTCGCACCGAAAAGTCGTGATAGTGAATATCTCGCAAATATAATTGCAAATAACCTTAAAAGCATTTATCCTCTCCCTGATAAAGTAAACGCTGTACCTACTTCAAGTCTTGGTGAAGTACTCCGTACAAATGCCGTTGCTGTTCTTTGCGAACTCGGATACCATGACAACTACGCTGACGAAGCATGGCTGAAAAACAATCTTGACATCATAGCAAGAAATATTGCACGTTCAATATGCGACTATTTCGGAATACCGTTTATTTCCCCGACCGCTGTACGCTGGGGAACTGTTATAACAGACGGTTCAGGGCTGAACATAAGGAAACTACCTGACGTGACATCCGAAATAATCGGTTCTGTTCCGAATAACGCTACTGTAATGATTAACGGCGAAACTGACGGCTGGTATGTTGTGAATTACAACGGAACTATAGGTTATTCAAGCAGTGAATTTATTTTTATATGAAAAAAATGCTCTCTGTAAAATACAGAGGGCATTTCTGATTGCGGAAATTCCGGAAATATTATTCTTCGGGCGGTGGGGACATTCTCTTACGTGCAGCACGTCTTCTTGCATCGTCGGCTTTTTTTTGATTGCGATAAACAATATATGAATAAATACATACAAGAATATAAATCGCACACAATACAAACGATACTGTAAACGCCGTCTTGCACCACTGCGAATCCTTAAACTGCATTACTGCAAAAAGATTATATTTTGAAGTGGAACGTTTAACGTCCGATACTGCAACAAGTTCAACCGTTCCCAGTTCTTCACCGTTGTATTTCAGTGTGACTTCGCCAAGCGGTTCACCTTTTTTAACAGGAGCGTACAACGATTTCTTATACCATTTGATGTCATATCTGTTCACAACAGCAACGTCTATCTCATCGTACCAGAGGAGTGACACTTCTTTTGCAGGACGTGCAAGAACATAGTCATTTCCGTCAGCAAGTTCTACAGGAAGTTCACCTACTTCAGCGGTATCAGCAAGAAGTACCTGATAGGAAATATGCGTGAATGCCCAGTCGAAAAGTGTTTTTGCGTCGTCAATATGTGAATATGTCAGATTGCCATATTCATCATTCATAGGTGAATTCATTAATACAGCAAGATAATTATTTCCGTCCTTACTTGCCAACGTAACTATATTACGTCCCGATTCTTCAAGATTTGCGGTTTTTATTCCCTTTGCAGAATTATAGTAGTAAGTGCTTTCGGTATTCATCATTTCGTTTGAATGTTTCCAAGTCCAAGAATTGAAATCGGGGTGATTTGTGTCATTCGGGACAGTGGGCTTGTACTCGTAAGTCGTGGCAATCTGTTCAAATATCGAAACATTCAAAGCATATTCGGTGAGTTTTGTCATATCACGGGCTGTTGTATACTGATTTGTGTCATAAAGTCCTGTCGGGTTTGTGAAATGAGTATTTTCAAGACCTATTTTTTCGGCTGTCTGATTCATAAGTGTAACAAAGTTATTGACGTTACTTCCTCCGACGTAATAAGCAAGGGTCTGTGATGCTTCCATAGAAGAAGTAAGCATCATTGCGTAAAGCAGGTCTGTAACCGTAAACACATCGCCGTTGTAGATATCGGCAGTACGTACATCGTCGGGATATTCTTCATTGTAAATAACATCGGCATAAACTTCCTCGTCCATAACAATTTCCTGATTTATATTCTGACAGTTTTCAAGGACAACAACCGCTGTCATTATATTGACAAGAGGTCCGGGCATTTGTCGGGTATCGGCGTTTTTTTCGTTTACTATGGTGTTTGTATCACGGTTAAACAAAATAACCGATTCACTTTGAAGCGGGGTTTTAAGTGTAAAGTTGACGGCTTTTGCTTTCGGAACACAAAGAAGTGGCACTGTCATTGCTAAAGCCACAAGTGCAGATAAAAATTTTTTCATACGAACTCCTTTACTTTATACATGATAATCTGATAAATATATTATAACAGATAATTTCCGATTTTTAAAGCCCTTTTTAAAAAAAATTTTTTGTACTTTACGTTAAGGTAAAAATATGATAAAATATATTTATAACAATCAAAAAATATGGAGGTCTAAAGAAATGATTTATGTAACAGGAGATACTCACGGAGATATTGAACGTTTCAGGTCGCCGGACTTCCGGAAAATCCGCAAAGGCGATACTCTTATTATATGCGGAGATTTCGGCTTCATATGGAACGGTTCAAAAACTGAAATCTCAACGCTGAAGAAACTTTCAGCAAAAGATTACACAATAGCTTTTATAGACGGCTGTCACGAAAATTTTGACTTACTTGAAAAGTACCCCATTGAAATATGGAAAGGTGGCAGAATACACAGGATTTCAAGAAATATAGTACATCTTATGCGTGGAGAAGTCTATACAATAGAAAACAGAAAAATATTTGCATTCGGTGGCGGTCATAGTCACGACTATGAATTCAGGCGTGACAGCGAAAACTGGTGGGAACGTGAACAGCCTACATATGACGAAATAACTTCCGGTCTCAGAAATCTTTCCGATAACAACAATAAAGTCGACTACATAATTACCCACGAACCGCCAGCTTCACTAAAAGACTGCCTCAGGGTTGACGTTTTTGAAAGGCTGGAAGTTCACGCTTTTCTTGAGGAGCTTATCAAGACCTGTCAGTATGAAAGATGGTTTTTCGGAAAGTGCCATATAGACAAGTACATTCCTATGAAATTCTGTGCGATATTCAACAGGGTCATAAGACTGTAATATTTTTCCGGTAACGCTGAATATTATGTACTACTACTATTTTAAGGAGAAGTACATAATATGAAAAAATTCAGTCTGACCGACTTATTGATTTCCGTCGTAACCGCTGAACTCGTCGGAACAGTATCAGCACTTGTTGCAGGAAACTTTCAAACGTTCTATTCTCAGATAATCAGACCGCCATTGTCACCGCCTGCAATAGTCTTTCCTGTAGTGTGGACTTTATTGTATGCTCTTATGGGAATTTCTGCATTTATCGTAAAAAACCAAAAATCAGGAAGTCTGAAAATATATGCAATACAGCTTGCTGTAAACTTTATGTGGAGTATCATTTTCTTCCGTTTCCGAATGTTCGGACTTTCAGCAATAACAGCAGTAATTCTTATGGTACTTGTTGGAATAATGGTTTTACAGTTTTTTAAAGTCAGTAAAATCTCTGCTGTCCTCAACATACCTTACCTGTTATGGAGCGTATTTGCAACATATCTTGCGGTATCAATATATATTATTAACTAATTTTCCTGTATAAGTAAAGTTTTCTGACATTATTTTTGCATTGATTTTATTGAAACTCCGTGCTATAATATAATCAATCCCAAGAGGAAATCCACTGAAAAGGAGTTTATGAATTATGTGCGAAATCTTCAAGTTTATCTGCAACCTCTATAAGAACTGCGGCTGCTGATTTTAACAGGAAAAACTTTTATATAAAGGAGGTTCAGCGATATGTGTTGTAACGAACTTTTCAAGTTTATCTGCAATCTCTTAAAGAACTGCGGATGCTGATTTTAACAGGAAAAACTTTTACATAAAGGAGGTTCAGCGATATGTGCTGTAACGAACTTTTCAAGCTCATTTGCAATCTTTTAAAGAACTGTGGATGTTAATATAACTAAAAAATTCCCTGTCATTCCGACAGGGAGTTTTTGTATTATTCCATATATTTCAGCGGATTTCTTGCGTCAACTGGATTTTTTCCTGCTTCTGAAAGTAAATCGCTGTATTTTTCAAGAAGTGTTTTGTCCATTTTTGATATGTAGTATGCGGAGGAAATCTGACTGTCTGAACCGTCATAATCATCATCAAGCAGGAAATCAAATAACAGTTTAAGTAAATTTTCGTCATTGGTGTATTTGCTGAAATATTCGTCTATATATTCGCTTGTAGAGATACAACAGCTATAAACAAGATACTCATATAAAATTTCCTTGTCCCATTTGTTATTATTAAATGGCGGATTTTCTTTCAGGTATTTTGCATGTTCATTGTAATTCATTTCTTCGTAATTCATTTTTATCACCTTCATGTTTTATATTGCCGGATTTTTTCCGCTGATAGTTAAGACAGCGATAGTATTTCCTGTCATAAGCAGGTTGTATTTTTTCAGTTTCAATATAGAGTGCCTCTGTCGGAGTATCAGGTCTTTTTGAACAGAACTCGCATTCAGGGTCGGAACATTTTTCTTCCGTCCATACATTGCACGATATACAGCATATAGCATCATATGTATAGAAATACAATAATGGTTTTTCGCATTCCGAACATACAGACTTGATTTCACAGGCGTGTTTAAAAAGTTTCCGTCTCCTTGCCATATAAGACCTATAATTCTTTGAGTTTTTCATTTTATCACCTTTATTCTGAACGGGTGGTTTTCACCTATATTTTTAGTATTTTTTAATTTTCGCATACGGAGACTGGTATCCATTTCAATATTATTTTCTGTAATAGTAATATCAATCCAACATGGATAATATCCCTCCCATAAAGTAAATATTTTTATCATCTGCTCAAAAGTAAGTTTCACCTTTTTGGGAAGTACATTAAGTTTCATAATCCAGTCATATGTACCATAAGACTTATTTTTTTCAATTATAGGGTTTACAATATAAATTTGTTTTTCGTAATCATTTATGCCGGCTTCATGCAGAATATTTATACAATGCTGTCTGAAATCATTATTATTCATATTAACCTCCAATAATTATTTTACTAAATTATATCAATTAAATACAAAAATGTCAAGAAAAAAAGCACTTCCGAAAATTAACAGAAGTGCTTATATATTTATCTGACAAGCGTGAAATACATCAGTACCAACGCACCGAGAATAATTCTGTACCAGCCGAAAACTTTAAAGTCGTGTTTCTTGATATAGTCCATAAGGAACTTTATTACAAACACTGAAACTACAAAAGCAATAATCATACCTGTTGCAAGAATCATTATTTCCTGAGTTGCGAAACCGCCGTCATATTTTATAAGTTTGAGCAGGCTTGCACCGAACATTACAGGCACGGCAAGATAGAACGTAAATTCAGCGGCGACTGTTCTTGAAATTCCTATAAGCAATGCTCCGACTATAGTTGCACCGGAACGTGAAGTACCAGGGAATATCGCTGCTATAAGTTGGAATACACCTATTATAAGAGCTGTTTTGTAGGTGAGGTCGTCAATGCTGTTTACTTTCGGACTTTTTCCTTTGTTCCAGTTTTCGACGATTATAAAAGCAATACCAAATACTATAAGTGCTATTGCTACTGTAGGCGGATTATAGAAAAGTTCGTTGAATTTTTCGTCATAAAGCAGACCGATTACAGCCGCCGGTATACACGCCACCAACACTTTAAACCACATCTGAAAAATATCCGTTTTTACGTATGCTCCGAAACCCTCTTTACTGAGTGGGTGAGAGTTGTTTTCCCTGCCGAATGGGAAGAGTTTTTTCCAGAAGATTATGACGACTGCCATAATTGCTCCCAGCTGTACAACAACGTCAAACATTTCCTTGAAATCGTCCGAAACATTAAGTTTCAGAAATTCGTCAACAAGAATCAGATGTCCTGTACTGCTTATCGGTAACCATTCTGTAATACCCTCAACTATTCCCAGTATGACGGCTTTAAGTATTTCCATAAAATCCATTGCAAAAATTTCCTTTCTTTTTTATAAATAAAATTATATCACATTATAATATATATGTCAATTGGACAGATTTAAGAAT
>JAIDUG010000005.1 GCA_029060305.1 Ruminococcus sp. | reverse complement strand
GCTGAAACTATGGTTATTATTTCACATCTGCACACCCTGTTAAAACGTTTTTAGCCTATTGGTACAAGTTCTTAAATGGTTCTTTGTTCACAAGGGGGATTATCAGAGGATACAGCAGAATTAGCATTACAGCATATTTGTCCGAACCGTATTTTACAATACCAGAACTTCTGTAAGGAATAGTTTTTTTATTTTTCTTATGTTTAGCCATAATTATCAATATCAAATAAAAATACAGGGACGGACAAGTTATCCGTCCCATGATGTTAAAAAATTACTTGTAAAGCGGGAACTTCTCGCAGATAGCGTTTACACCTGCACGGATTTCGTCAGCCTTGTTTTCAAAGTCTGTAGCACAGAGATAAATGTATTCAGCGATTTTTTCCATTTCCTCAGCGCCTAAACCTCTTGTTGTAACGGCAGGAGTACCGATTCTGATACCGCTTGTTACAAAAGGCTTTTCGGGGTCATTGTGGATAGCGTTCTTGTTTACCGTGATGTAAACTTCATCGAGACGGTGTTCAAGTTCCTTACCGGTGATATTGAACGGACGTAAATCAACAAGCATAAGGTGGTTATCAGTACCGCCGGAAACAAGGTTGAAACCTCTCTTTACAAGACCGTCTGCAAGAGCCTTGGCGTTTTCAACAATGCGTTTCTGATATTCCTTAAATTCAGGTTTGAGGGCTTCGCCGAAACATACGGCTTTAGCAGCGATAGTGTGCATTAAAGGACCGCCCTGTGTTCCTGGGAAAATAGCGGAATTGATTTTCTTTGCGAGTGCTTCGTCGTTTGTGAGAATGAGACCGCCACGAGGTCCTCTCAGAGTTTTGTGAGTAGTAGTTGTAGTAATGTCAGCATACGGAACAGGTGATTCATGAACACCAGCGGCAACAAGTCCTGCAATATGTGCCATATCCACCATGAAAAGAGCATCAACGGACTTTGCAATTTCTGAAAGTCTCTTGAAATCAATAGCTCTTGGATAAGCACTTGCACCTGCAACAATAAGTTTCGGTCTGTGTTCTTCTGCGAGTTTCTGAACTGTATCATAGTTAATAACTTCTGTTTCGTCGTCGAGACCGTATGAGACAAAATTGAAATATTTACCGGAAATATTTACAGGTGAGCCGTGAGTAAGATGTCCGCCGTCTGCGAGGCTCATTCCGAGAACGGTGTCACCAGGTTTAAGAACGGAAAAATATACAGCGGTGTTAGCCTGTGCGCCGGAATGTGGCTGAACGTTTGCAAACTTTGCTCCGAAAAGCTCTTTTGCACGTTCAATGGCAATCTGTTCAACAACGTCAACACACTGACAGCCACCGTAATAACGTTTACCGGGGTAACCCTCAGCGTACTTGTTTGTGAGTACAGAACCCATAGCAGCCATTACAGCAGGGGAAACGATATTTTCACTTGCGATAAGTTCAAGGTTTCTTTGCTGGCGTGCGAGTTCCTGAGCCATAGCTTCTCCGACTTCGCTGTCGTAACCTAACACAAAGCCGATTGAATCCATTAAATCATTATACATTTGAAAAAAACACTCCTTAAATTTAGTATTATGATATATATTATACAACAGTTCTGTAATAATTTCAATAGGAAAATCAAAATTTTTCCGGAAAAATTATTTATACAAGTGACGGAACAATTTCTTCCCATGACGGAAAACCACCTGTTGAGGATTGCGCATAGTACATAAGTATAAAAGTTGCGTCCTGAGCGTCAATAAGACCGTCCCTGTTTATGTCACAGACTGTTTTCTGATTTTCGTCAATAGAAGTATTTCCGCCTGTTGAAAGTGAAGCGTATAACTGAAGTATATGTGTTGCATCAACAGCATCTGTCAGACCGTTATCATCAGTATCTCCGAGATTATCAACAAGAGTTATTTCGTAAGTGAAAATAGGTTTGTCGTCTCCGGTCGGTATAACGTTTACTTCTGCTGTTTTTCCGTCTGCAAAAAGTTCCTCCAGTGTTTTGTCGGAGCGACAGTTGCTGATTACGTCTGCTTTCTGAACAGCAACGTGAAATTCACCGCTTTCATTGGTAACCGGAGTTTGTATTTCAATTGTGATTATTACGGAAAGACCGTCGAATTTTACATCGCCTTTTGTTGTGTAGTATTCTGTTTTAACCGGAAAGCCTTCAGTGGAAATTATAGCCCTTTTATAGAGTGCCTGAACAGTTGTGTCAGAATCTATTGTATCAGGAGTGGCACTCCATGCATAGAAATCCTGTTCTGTGTATAAGTTGGGGTATGTATGAAGAGATGATACATCAATCTGGGAGTAGTCTATACTTTCGCCTGAATTTACTTCTATAGTCTGCATTACATTTCCGTCAAAATCAAGGAATGTCATTGTATGAGAAGTATCTTCTTCAGCAGAAACATTAAGGGGTATCATTCCGAGTGCAAGTATCATTGCAATTATCTTTTTTTTCATTCTGTTAAATCCTTTCTTTCATCAGATTTTGATTTCTTAACTGATTTTTTTCTTTTTATCCTGTATGTGATAAGTGCTGAACTTATAAAAGTCACTGTGAAAAGCACAATCACAATAATCAGAATCAGAGTTTTGTTTGGAATTTCCATAAAAAAATCTCCTTTCGGAAATATTATAACATATTTCTGAAAGCTTGTCTATACTAAAAAAACAAATCCGATAACATCAGAGACTATTGAAATCTTTACGGAAACGTGTTGACAATCTTTTGATATTGTGATATAATTTATAAAAAAAGTAAATTTTTATTGGAAACTATGCATAAGCATGGAGAATTTATGCATTAAATCTGACCGTTGCTTAGTTTGAATGAAAGCAACGGTTTTTATTTTATGGAGGTAGTAATGAAAAAAATTCATATTAACACAAGCTGTCCGTATGACGTGCTGATTGAACGTGGCAGTATCAACAAGTGTGGAGAGTACATTTCAGCTGTCACAAAGTCAAGAAAAACCGCTGTTATAACTGACGATATTGTCGGCGGACTGTATACTGATACTGTTGTAAAATCCCTTGAGGAAAACGGCTTTGAGTGTTCAGTGTTTACATTTCCAAACGGCGAACAGTCTAAAAACCTTTCAACGCTCGGAAAGATACTCGATTTTCTTTGTGATTCTGGTATAACAAGAAGTGATATTATTATTGCACTTGGTGGTGGAGTAGTCGGCGATATAACAGGTTTTGCATCTGCCTGCTATCTCAGAGGTGTGGACTTTGTGCAGATACCTACAACCTTACTTGCACAGGTTGATTCTTCTGTCGGTGGAAAAACTGCTATTGATATTTCCGGTGGAAAAAACCTTGTTGGAGCTTTCAAACAGCCCTCGCTTGTAATATGCGACAGCGATACTTTAAAAACTCTTACCCCCGAAAATCTTTCGTGCGGTATGGCAGAGGTAATCAAGTACGGTATGATTAGGGACAGCCAACTTTTTGAACTCGTTGAAAATCACACTCTTGAAAACGTCGACGAAATAATGGACGAAATAGTCTATACCTGCATTGATATAAAACGTGATGTTGTTGAGGGTGACGAGTTTGACAGAGGTGAGAGAATGATTCTCAATTTCGGACACACTCTCGGTCACGCTATTGAGGGATGGCACAATTACACGGACTATACTCACGGTATGGGTGTTTCTGCCGGAATGTGCCTGATTACTGACAGATTCGCTCCTGTTCTTTCTGAGAGACTTAAAAAATGCGTTCTTGCCTATAGACTTCCTACAGGTACTGAAGCCCTTATGAGTGAACTTCTTCCGTACTGTTCAAAGGATAAAAAACGTGAATACGGCAATATCAGTTATATAGTATGCTGTACAGTCGGCAAGGCTGAAATCAGAAAGTCATCTGTAAGCGATTTTGAAAAGGCTATGGAGGAATGATTATGGATATAAGAATTACTCCACAGAAATTAAGAGGTTATGTGGAAATTCCTGCATCAAAAAGCGTTGCACACCGTATGCTGATTTGTGCGTCACTTGCCGGAAATTCCGAAATAACCGGTATAAACTTCTCAAAGGATATTGAGGCTACCGTTCACGCAATGAACGCTTTAGGCTCAGCAATTAATATTGGCAGAAATGGTGCAGAAGTTTCCGCTGAAATAAATCCGCCGGAAAAAGCCGTCATTGACTGCAACGAAAGCGGTTCTACACTGAGATTTATAATACCTGTTGCCAGTGCCTTGGGCGTTGAGACGGAGTTTCACGGACGTGGCAGACTTCCGCAAAGACCTATTGACATCTATATAAGAGAACTCGGAAAACACGGTATAACTTTTGATTATAACAACACTATGCCGTTTACAATGTCCGGACAGCTTACAAGTGGTATCTATGAAATAGAGGGTAATGTTTCATCACAGTTTATTACAGGACTTCTTTTTGCGTTGCCTTTGCTTGACGGCGATTCCGAAATAGTCCTGACTTCACATCTTGAATCACGTCCGTATGTTGACATTACTATTGACGTACTGAAAAAGTTTGGCATTACGGTTGACGAAACGGAAAAAGGTTTTCACATAAAAGGAAATCAGAAATATAAGTCATACAGCGGAAAAGTTGAGGGAGATTATTCACAGTCAGCATTTTTCTATGTTGCGAATAGTCTCGGCTCTTCCGTAACTCTCGGAAATCTCAATCCCGAAAGTGTTCAGGGCGACAGGAAAATTATTGACATAATAAAAACTATTGAAAATGACGGTTTTTTCAATGCGGACTGTTCCGATATTCCCGACTTAGTGCCGATACTTGCGGTTCTTGCATCTTTCGGTAAAAAAACTTCAAAAATATATAATGCTGAACGTCTCAGAATAAAGGAAAGCAACCGTCTTGAAACTACTGCTGAAATGATTAACAATCTCGGAGGAAACGTCGAAATCACTTCCGACGGACTTGTTATACGTCCTGTCGGAAATATGCACGGCGGTATCGTAGACAGTTACGGCGACCACAGAATAGCTATGGCAACTGCTGTTATAGCAACCGCTGTTGACGGAGACGTTATTATAAAGGGTGCGGAATCCGTCACAAAGTCTTATCCCGCATTCTTTGAGGACTATAAAAATCTTGGGGGGAATATAGATGTCATCAGTATGGAATAATAAAATTTCAATTTCAGTTTTCGGAGAAGCACAAAGTCCGGCTATAGGAGTAACTGTAAATAATCTGCCTTCAGGTGAATACGTGGATGTTGCGGAAATAAAGAAGTTTCTTAAACGTCTGAGACGTGCGGACAGTCGTGAGAATCTTTTACCGCACATAATGTCAGGGCTTTTCAATAACAGAACAACCGGTTCACCTTTGTGTGCCTTTATACAGAACTATTCTTCTGAACCTGTTTACGTTCCCGAAACGGACAGACTTGCACGTGCAGGTCACGCAGATTATACAGGTGCGGTACGTTACAGAGGTTTCAACGACGTAAGGGACGGCGGTCACTTCTCTGAAAGACTTACTGTACCTTTGTGTTTTGCAGGAGCAGTATGCGGTCAGATTCTCGAAAGACGTGGCATATATACTGGTACACACATTGCACGCATACACAACATAAAGGACAATCCTTTTAATCCTGTTAAAGTCACACGTGACGATATTATCAGCATACACAACAAGGAATTTCCTGTTATCAATGACCGCAAGGGCTGGCTTATGGAAGAAGATATTGAACGTGTACGCAAGACCGGTGATTCACTGGGCGGAGTGGTGGAATGTGCTATAATAAACGTTCCTGCCGGAGTGGGTTCGCCGATATTTGACGGTTTACAGAATACTATATCTCAGCTTGTTTTCGGAATACCTTTTGTGACAGGTATAGAGTTCGGAACAGGTTTCAAATCAGCAGGAATGACGGGCAGTGACTGGAATGATGATTTTTATGTTGACGGTCACGGTCACGTACTTACAGAAACCAACAATCACGGTGGTATATTAGGCGGTATATCTTCCGGTATGCCTATAACTTTCAAGGTATCTTTCCGACCAAACCCGACTTTTGCAAAAGCTCAGAAAGGTGTGGACTTACAGGAAATGACGAGCGAAACTTATCAAACCAATAATGATTATGACCCTTGCACAGTTATAAGAGCTGTTCCGGCAGTTGAATCTGTCGCAAATATAGCTATACTTTCGCATATGATGGAATATCCGAATTTCTGTTAATATTCTTTCCACGTATATACGCTTGAGGACGGCACGTCACCTACTATAATGTTTTCAGCTAAAAGAAATTCTGACTGTGTTTCTGTCTCAAAGTCGTAAAGAGGCAGTGAAGACTTTATTTCAGCGGTGACTACTGCTGATATTCTGTGACAGGTCTGATTGTTTCCGGCAGACGTGAAGTCACTTCTCAGACTGACGGTGGCTTTGCGTGCCGGACATATTCTCAGCCGTATGTTGAAACCTTTTCCTGCCAGCATATAAGAACCTGTAAGCGAACCGACAGGAATTTCAGTGTATTCTTCTGATTTTTCCAGTCTGTCGTTAATTATGAGTGCAAGCTCCGACTGTACTTTGTTTATGTTTTCGGAAACGGCTTCTATAGCCGTCACTTTTCCTGAACCGTCATACTTTACGTCGGCAAAATCTCCGTATGTACAGGAATTTTCCATAAGATAACATGAAGCCGATTCCTCTATGGCTTTTTCGGTTATTGCAAGCGAAAAGTGTTCAGCCTGCAACGATGCTACCGGACGGACGGCTTTGTCAGTCCATACTGCAAATACTATCAGTATTATCAGTAATATTATACATATAATAATCGTTATCCTGTAATTATAACGTTTTCTTCTTCTGCGTTTCAAAAAAATCCCTCCCCGCATTTTTTATAGTATATTCCGTTAATGCAAATCGGGTGACGGTGAGAGAAGTTTATAATTACAATTATATATTGAAAGAGAGGTGATTCATACGACAGACAAACTAAAAAATATTACAGTCGGAATTACTGCACACGTTGATTCCGGCAAAACTACACTTTCGGAAGCTATGCTTTTCAAAACAGGCACTATACGTACAACCGGACGTGTTGACAATGGTGATTCAAGTCTTGATACCGACCCCACTGAACGTGCCAGAGGTATAACAGTTTTTTCACATCAGGCGGATTTCGTGACAGGTAATACTCACGTCTTTCTGACTGATACCCCCGGACACGTTGATTTTTCTGCGGAAACCGAAAGGACTTTCAGTATACTTGACTATGCTGTACTTGTCATAAGTGCTACTGACGGCGTACAGTCTCACACGGTAACGCTATGGAAACTTCTTGAAAAATACAGCATACCGACTTTTATTTTTGTCAACAAAATGGACTTGACAGGAGCTGACAAGCAGTCTGTACTTGAAAATCTCCGTAAACGTCTTTCAACAGACTGTATTGACTTCTCAGGAAGTGAAGATGAAATACACGAATATGTTGCTTTATGTGACGAAAAATTAATGGAAGACTTTCTGAATAACGGTTATATTTCAGATGAAGATATTATCAGAAGAACAGCAGAACGGAATATATTTCCGTGTTATTTCGGCTCAGCACTCAAAATGAAAGGTATCGACGGATTTCTTGAAATTCTCGACAGATTCACGGCTGAAAACAACAGAAAAACTGATTTCGGTGCAAAGGTTTTCAAAATCACTTATGACAATAAAGGTAACCGCTTGTCCCATATCAAAATAACAGGCGGTTGTCTCAAGGTACGTGACGAACTTGTATATATAAATTCGGACGGTGAAAAAGTTAAGGCAAAAGTTACCGGAATACGTTTTTATTCGGGTGAAAAGTACCGTACAGGAGACTGTGCGGAAACAGGTGAAGTATGTGCGGTTACCGGACTTTCCGGAACTTATTCAGGGCAGGGTATGGGCTGTGAAAAGGATTCGGGAAAAGTTTTTTCAGAGCCGGTAATGACATATCAGGTAAACTTTCCGCAGGAAATGAACGTAAGTGACGTGCTGAAAAATATGCGTATTCTTGAGGACGAAGACCCTCAGTTACACATAGTATGGAACGAAATCAACAGAAGTATTTCCGTACAGCTTATGGGAGCGATACAGCTTGAAATTCTCACTCAGGTTATTCAGCGAAGATTCGGCTACATTGTGACTTTCAGTAACGGTGAAGTCACTTATAAGGAAACTATTAAAAATACTGTCGAGGGCGTTGGACATTATGAACCTTTACGGCATTATGCGGAAGTGCATTTACTGCTTGAACCTCTGCCACGTGGGAGCGGTCTCGTCTTTGATACAACGTGCAGTGAAGACTCCCTTGACAGAAACTGGCAGAGACTTATATTAACTCACCTTGCTGAAAAACAACATTCGGGAGTGCTTACGGGTTCACCGGTGACGGATATGAAAATAACTCTTGTTTCCGGAAAAGCACACCTGAAACACACTGAGGGAGGAGATTTCCGTCAGGCTACTTATCGTGCAGTCCGTCAGGGTCTCAGAAGTGCGGAAAGTATTCTTCTTGAACCTTACTACAATTACGAACTTGAAATACCGTCAGTCAGTACCGGTCGTGCGATAGCTGATTTGCAACATATGTATGCGGATTTCGGACAGCCTGAAACAACAGGGGATATATCCGTTATAAAAGGCTCTGCACCTGTTTCTGAGATAAACGCTTATCAGGCAGAAGTAATAGCTTACACACATGGAAAAGGTCGTCTGATATGTACTGCCGGAGATTACAGGGAATGTCACAATCCTGAGCAGGTCATAACGTCTTTCGGTTACGACTGCGACGGCGATATTGAAAATACTGCTGATTCTGTTTTCTGTACGCACGGAGCAGGTTATGTTGTAAAATGGAATGAAGTGCCGGAACGTATGCACTTACCGTCATGTCTTGAAAAGAAGTCGGAAACACAGGAAGTCTACAGGGAAAAAGCCCGTCACTTTGTACGTGAAGCCGTTTCCGACGACGAACTGATGGAAATATTTGAAAGAACTTACGGAAAAATTAACCGTGAACCTTACAGGGCTTTCCGTAAGACAAAAGCTGTTGACGTACGTAACGAAAAACCTGTAAAATATAATTCTGACGGAAAAGATTATTTGCTGGTTGACGGATATAATATAATATTCTCTTGGGACGAATTAAATAAACTGGCAAAAGATAACCTTGATTCCGCACGTTCCGAACTGATAAATATGATGTGCAATTATAGAGGTTTTACAGGATACGAAATTATAGTTGTGTTCGATGCTTACAAGGTAAAAGGGAAAAAACGTGATACTGAAAAATACTGTAATATAAGCATTGTATATACCAGAGAATCGGAAACAGCCGATACCTATATAGAAAAGGTTTCGCACGAACTCTCAAAGAATAATCGTGTAAGGGTGGCGACTTCCGACCGTCTTGAACAGATGATTATTCTCGGTAACGGTGCTATGAGAATTTCCGCACGTGAATTTCACGAACAGTATATCAGTGCCGACAAAGCTATAAGGGAATATATCAATACTATGCGTTAATACAGATTCCGGCACGATTCTGCAAAAAAAGACAATATAACAGTATATCATTCTACTGATTATGATAAATTTCACTCTGCAACAGTGATATAATATTATTCGTATCATAAAAAATCAGAGGGTGATATATTTTGAAAAAAAATTCCATACGCAGATTATGTATTTTTATGTCGGCATTGGGAGCAGGCTTTCTTATGTCCGGAACAGATATGGCAGGCGTTGCTTCATTTGCCGATATTTCTATAGCCGGAGCTTTGCCACTTCCTTTGTCGGCAACCGTACTTACAGGAAGTTTCCTGAGCTGTATGCTCACCAAAAGCATAGGAAAGAATATTGTTAAGATTACGGCAATGGTTATCATAACGATTGTGAAAATGTTTTATGAGCCTAAAAATACTCCACGTGTAAGCGGTCTTACCACATTAATGGGAGTACTGACGGCAGGTACGGCGGTATCGGCACTGATAGGCGAAATACCCTACAAACTGCTTTTCTATACATTTTACGGCGGACTTGCCGGATTTACTGCATATTCGCTTTCATACATAATAGCCGGTCTGAAAAAACGTTTTGTACTTGATTTTTCCACAACTACCGGCTGTGCTTATGCGATAGTATATACTGTATGTGTAGCCTCATTGTGTTCTGTAAAAATACCATATATAAATGTAGGTCTTATATTCGGCGTTACCGTAACGCTTTTCGGTGCATATTACTACTGCCATACAGGAGGAGTTATGTGCGGTGCGTTGACTGTCTGCGGAGCGTTTCTGTCATCTGTGAATTGCGGAATGAATGTAGTTTTGCTTCCTGCCTCCGGACTGATTACAGGATACCTCAACAAACAGAAAAACACTACAGCTTCATTGTGTTTTGTCGGAATAAACTTCACTTTAATGGTACTGACAGGAATCACTCAGAACAGTATTTACAGTATGATTGATATAGTATGTTCTACAATACTCTTTCTGATAATATCTCCTTACTATTCTGACAAGTGGTTTACAACAGGCAGTGACAGGACTTCCGCACTTCCCGAAATGATTAACGCAAGAATGGACTTTCTTGCCGATACTGTAAAGGCAATCAGGACGGAATCGGAAAAAATATCTGAAATGCTTTCAAGAAAAAGGGAAAAGGAAGTAACTACAGAAGATGTTGTAAATGCTGTATGTACAAGCTGTCCGAAAAAGTCGCACTGCTGGCAGGTCAATCCGCAGAATACAAAGTCAGGTTTTATGAAACTTTCTGCAATGACGGAGTTTTCAGAGGAGACTTTTCCTTATGAGATAAGCGACTGCATTTATAAAAACGGTCTGCTGAACTTTTACAGGAAGATGACCGCCGAAAAAGCAAAAGAACGTATTATATCTTTACGCCAGTCCGATAATATGACTTTACTTTCTGAACAGATGAAAACCATTGAAGAAATAATACATTCGGCAGGCGAAAGAACAGAAATCAGGTTTTCAATACCTGTAAGCAAAATCGTAAAAAACAAACTTAATAAATTCGGATTTTATCCGTCTGAGGTGATAGCTTACTACAATATGGGAAACCGTCTCCACACGGAAATCTATTTCGACAGGAAAAACGCTCCAGAAAACTTCACAAGAGTATGTGACCTTGTTTCTGACGAACTCAGAGTACCGCTTGACAGCTCCGTTCCGGTGAACTCAGGGGAGCAGGTAAGAATAAGACTTTTTGAACGTCCTTTATATAAACTTGAATTATATTCAGCTTCAGTATGTTCAGAGGGTACGGAAAACGGTGATACTTATGCTACTTTCGGGGACGGCACTGGCACTTCTTACGTTATTCTCTCCGACGGTATGGGTAGCGGTAAAAATGCCGCTGTTGAGTCAAGAATGGTTGTCAAGATGTTCAGTCGACTTATCGGAAGTGGCGTTGACTATCCGTCTGCTATAAAACTTATCAATTCCGTAATGATGAACAAATCGCCGGAAGAAACTTTCGCAACACTTGACGCCGTACGTATAGACCTTGATACGTGCGGACTTACCGTTATAAAGTCGGGAGCATCTGCAACTCTCATACGTCACAAGGGAAACGTTATAAAAATAATGTCGCCTACTTTCCCGATTGGAATATACAGCAAATCGGAAGTCTTTTCCTGTAAATGCGATTTTGAGGAGGGCGATATAATAATTATGTTCTCTGACGGTATCAGCGAAAATGAATACCGTTTCATAAAAGAATTGCTGTTAAGTTCTGACGACCTGAAAAAAATCGTTGACGAAATCTGTGCAAAGGCTGATGTTTTCAATCCTACACTACATAATGATGATATAACGGTTATCGGTATACGTGTATTGAATAATATATAGTGTAACGTAATTATATGAATATATACCGGAGTGTGCATTTTGACAAGTCTTTAAATAATTAATTGGAAATTTTTTGTCATATTGCATAATTATAGCTCCTGAATATTGTCAAATTGCTGAAATTTTTATATTATTTCTTAAAAAGCTTGATTAATGATTGAATTTCTGATAAAATGAAATATAGCAAAGGAGGCTAAATTATGTCTGTTAAAAATAACAATCTCAACGATTTTCCGCTTTATCTGTTTTATCAGGGAAAGAATTACGAGACCTATAAATTTTTCGGGGTACATTCCCGCAAAAAGGGTCGTTCACGAGTATTCACTTTCAGGGTTTGGGCTCCTAATGCTGTAAGCGTTTCAGTCGTGGGAGACTTCAATGACTGGAACGGAAGTAAAAATCCCATGACGCTTATTTCAGACGGCGTATGGGAAGTCGAAATTTCTAAACTTAAACAGTTTGACGTTTACAAATACAGTATTAAAACCAAAGACGGAAGAACGATTCTCAAATCAGACCCTTATGCAACTCACTTTGAAACACGTCCCGATACAGCTTCAAAAATATATGAAAGCGAATATCAGTGGAATGATGAGGAGTGGTTCAGACAGAAGCAGGGAAAGAATGTTTATAAAAGTCCTGTCAATGTATATGAGGTACACCTCGGTTCATGGAAAATGAAAAAGAAAGATACATTTATGGATTATATCTCTTTCGCAACTGAAATAATTCCGTATCTCAAGAAGATGTCATATACACACATAGAATTTATGCCTCTGACCGAATATCCTTTTGACGGTTCATGGGGCTATCAGGTTACGGGATATTTCGCACCGACTTCACGTTATGGAACTCCTGACGATTTCAGAAAAATGGTTGATATGTTCCATGAGGCAGGAATCGGCGTTATTCTTGACTGGGTGCCTGCACATTTTCCGAAAGACGGCTCAGGTCTGTATGAATTTGACGGCACTTGCTGTTATGAATATACAGATGAACGCAAAAAAGAACACAAGGCATGGGGTACAAGAGTTTTTGATTACGGTAAGCAGGAGGTATGTTCTTTCCTTATTTCAAGTGCTAACTACTGGTTCAATGAATTTCATGTGGACGGTCTCAGAGTGGACGCTGTTGCTTCAATGCTATATCTCGATTATGACAGACGTGACGGTGAATGGGTTGCCAATATACACGGTGGTAAGGAAAACCTTGAGGCTGTACAGTTTTTCAAGAATCTCAATCAGGCTATCTTCACAAATCACCCCGACGCTCTTATGATTGCCGAAGAGTCAACGGCATGGCCTATGGTTACAAAACCAACAGATGTGGGCGGTCTCGGATTCAATTTCAAGTGGAATATGGGCTGGATGAACGATATGTTACAGTATATGTCACTTGACCCTCTTTTCCGTTCATTCCACCATGATAAACTCACTTTCTCGTTTTATTATGCTTTTTCCGAAAACTATGTGCTTCCGATTTCACACGATGAAGTAGTATACGGAAAATGCTCAATGTTCAATAAAATGCCTGGTGAATATGAACAGAAATTCGCTTCATACCGTGCGTTTCTTGCTTACATGATGGCTCACCCCGGTAAGAAACTTCTTTTCATGGGTCAGGAGTTCGCACAGGAAAATGAGTGGAATTATCAAACACAGCTTGACTGGAATCTTGTTAAAAAATCACCTGAACACAAAATTATGCTTAAATATTCGCAGAAACTCAATAAATTCTATTCTGAAAATTCTCCCCTCTGGCAGAACGATGATTCATGGAACGGTTTCAGCTGGATTTCCAATGACGATAACAAACAAAGTATAATTGCTTTCCGTCGTATTGACGATAACGACGAGGAGATAATTGCTGTTTGTAATTTCGTTCCGGTTGCACGTCAGGAATATAAAATCGGTGTTCCGAAAAAGGGAAGATACAAACTTGTATTCAATACCGATGCTACAGAGTTCGGCGGTTCGGGCATAACACAGAAATCTTTCAGGACTGAAAAGACTGCTATGCACGGCTTTGAACAGTGTATTTCAATGACACTTGCTCCGCTGTCCGTAATATATCTTAAATACGCTCCGGTAAAGAAAAGAACTCCCAAGGTATCAGAAGATACATCAGCAGAAACTACCGTTAAGGAAACAAGTACGGCAAAATCTTCCGGTACTGTAAAAAAGTCTGAAACCTCAGCAAAGAAAAAATCTGCTAAGGCTGAATAAATTTCTGTAACTATTTCAGAAAAGTCCGTTACTGACGGACTGAATGAAACACTTTTAGGAGGATTATATGTATACAAAGAAAAAATGTGTTGCAATGTTGCTTGCCGGTGGTCAGGGAAGCAGACTTTATGCACTTACTAAGAATGTCGCTAAACCGGCTGTTCCATACGGCGGAAAATACCGTCTTATAGATTTTCCGCTTTCTAACTGCACAAATTCCGGTATTGATACGGTGGGCGTACTCACACAGTATCAGCCCCTCGTCCTCAATGAATATATCGGCAACGGTCAGCCGTGGGATTTGGATAAGATGAACGGCGGTGTTCACGTACTTCCACCTTATGAAACTCAGGCAGGTGCTTCATGGTATGAGGGTACAGCTAACGCTATCTATCAGAATATCCGCTTTATTGAACGCTATAATCCGGAATATGTTGTTGTATTAGGTGGCGACCATATCTATAAAATGGACTATTCAAAAATGGTTGATTTCCACATTGCAAACAACGCTGACTGCACAATCTCTGTTATTGACGTTCCGAAAGCTGAGGCTTCACGTTTCGGTATCATGATTTGTGACGAAAATAACAAGGTTACAGATTTCGTTGAAAAGCCGAAAGAGCCAAAGTCAACACTTGCTTCAATGGGTATCTATGTATTCAGTTGGGACAAACTCAGAAAGTACCTTATCGAAAATGAAAACGATGCAAATGGTAAGCGTGACCGTGGTGAAAAATGGTCTAAAGACTTCGGCAAGGATATTATCACTTCTATGCTCCGTGACAATCAGAGGCTTTTTGCTTATGAGTTTGAGGGCTACTGGAAAGATGTTGGCACACTTGATTCTCTCTGGGAAGCTAATATGGATTTACTCAGTCCGAGTGTACCGCTTGACCTTTATGACCCCAGCTGGAAAATTTATTCACGCAACAACTATATGCCCCCTCAGTATGTAGGCGACAACGCTAATATTGAAAACTCAATGATTGACGAGGGAAGTAATATTGACGGTAACGTTGACTTCTCAATCGTATTCTCAGGAGTTACAGTTGAAAAGGACGCAACAGTCAAATACAGTATTGTTATGCCAGGGGCTGTTATAAAGTCAGGTGCAGTCGTTGAATACGCTATCGTGGGAAGCGACAGCGTTATTGAAAGCAATGCACATATCGGTTTAGACCCTGAAAAAGTTGAAAACCGTGACGACTGGGGTATTGCCGTTGTAGGTCATAATGTGACTGTTTCCGAAAATAAAACCGTTGCCCCTAAAGAAATTATCGGCGAAAACATCTGACCGGAGGATTTTTTACTATGAGTGTTAATTATAATGTTTTAGGACTTATCTTCGCAAGTATGCACGATTCCTATGTAAGCGAACTTACAAAGCAGAGAACTATGGGTTCAATACCTTTCGGCGGACGTTATCGTCTGATAGATTTTCCGCTTTCAAATATGGTGAACTCCGGCGTATATGAAGTCGGCGTAATCACAAAATCAAACTACGGCTCACTTCTTGACCACCTCGGCTCAGGTCGTGACTGGGATTTATCACGTAAAAAAGGCGGTCTGCATCTTCTTCCGCCGTATAGTCAGACAGGCGGTATCTACAAAGGCAGACTTGACGCTCTCAACAACGTATGGAGCTTTGTAGAACATTCAAAGGCAAAGTACGTTATTCTCGCTAACTGCGACGTTGTAACATCTATCGACTTCACACCTGTACTCAAACAGCACACTGATACAAACGCTGATATTACCCTCATATACAGCAAGGGTCTTTACGACAGCGAAAAAAATAACTGTGCAACTATTCTTGACTTCAATGAAGAAAACTGCCTGAATGATGTGCTTGTTGACCCACAGATTTCCGGAGAATGTAATATGTGGCTTGATATGCTTATCATCAGCAAAGACTTTTTAAAGAAGATTGTTTCAGAGGCTGCAAGCCGTAATCAGTACAGCTTTACCCGTGAGATACTTCAGGGCAAAATGAATGAATACAAAATTATGGGTTATGAACACAAAGACTTCTTCACAAGAATTGACAGTGTTCAGAATTACTACTCAGCTAACAAAATGCTTCTCGATTCCGAAAAAAGAAACGCACTTTTCAAGAAGAGTATGCCTGTTTACACAAAAATCGGCGATAACGGTCCTGTAAAGTACGGTCTTGAATCCAATATCAAAAACTCCCTCATTGCAGACGGCTGTATAATTGAGGGTACTGTTGAAAACTCTATACTTTTCAGAGGGGTAAAAGTCGGAAAGGGTACTGTCGTTAAAAATTCAGTTATTCTTCAGAGTACAAAAATCGGCGATAACTGTAGCATTTCTTCTGTTATTACAGATAAATGCGTTGAGATAAGTAACGACAAGGTTCTCACCGGTTCAGAAACCTATCCGCTTTATATAGGCAAAAACGGCAAAATCTGACGGGGTGTTTCCTTATGAATATACTTTTCACTGCCAGTGAGGCTGTACCTTTTGCAGCCTCCGGCGGTCTCGCTGACGTAATCGGTTCGCTTCCGAAATCAATCAACGAAAAAGGTCACAAATGCAGTGTTGTAATGCCACTTTACGGCTCTGTAAGCAAGGAATTGCGTTCCGAAATGACCTTTATAAACAATATTACCGTTGACGTTTCGTGGCGTAAACAATACTGTGGTATTTTCAAGACTACTGCAAACGGTATCGATTACTATTTTATAGACAACGAATATTATTTCGCTCGTGACGGTCTGTACGGTTTCTATGACGACTGTGAAAGGTTTGTTTTCTTTGACCGTGCTGTCCTCGAAATGCTGAAGTACATTGATTTCAAACCGGATATTATTCACTGTCATGACTGGCAGACCGCTTTGATTCCCGTATACTACAGTATATACTATAGGTATCAGCAGGGTTTTGACGGTATAAAAACAATATTCACGGTTCATAACATTGAGTATCAGGGACGTTATGGCAAGGAAGTCCTCGGGGAACTTATGGGAATCCCTCAGTATAATATAAATCTTCTCGAATATGACGGCTACATAAATATGATGAAAGGTGCTTTTGAAACTGTCGATTATATTACGACTGTAAGCCCGAGTTATGCGTGGGAAATTCTTGACCCTTGGTATGCACATTCGCTTGACAGAATACTTGTTACAAAACAATATAAGCTGAAAGGTATTCTCAACGGCATAGACTACGATTTATACAATCCTAAGAACGACAAGGACATTGCTTTGAATTTTTCCGCTGACAATATTTCCGGAAAAGCTGTATGCAAAGAAGCGTTGCTGTCGGAGTTCGGACTTGACGACGGTGACGAGCCTGTTATAGGTATCGTGACGAGGTTTGTAAAACACAAGGGAATCGATTTGATAAGATGTGTTTTTGAAGAGATAGTCAATATGGGCGTGAAGTTTGTCGTACTCGGAAGTGGTGAAAAAATCTATGAGGACTTTTTCCGTGAGATGTCCGCACGCTATCCCGACAAAGTTTCCGTAATACTCGGATTTAAACCCGAAATTGCACATACAATTTATGCAGGTGCTGATATGTTTCTCATGCCGTCGCAGAGTGAACCTTGCGGGCTGGCACAGATGATTGCTATGCGATATGGTACTGTTCCGATTGTACGTGAAACCGGCGGTCTGCGTGATTCCGTTCACGATAACGGCGGTGTTGACGGTAACGGCTTCACTTTCAAGACTTACAACGCCAACGATATGCTTAACGCTGTAAAACGTGCGAAACGTGACTATGATGACAAAGATGTCTGGAATGCTCTTGTTAAACGTGCGATGACGTGTGATTATAGCTGGTCGGCTTCTGCTGATGTTTACATAAAACTTTACAACGATATTATTTCAGAATAAAATTTTACCGTCGGTTTGCGTAAAACCGGCGGTATTTTTATGGCATTTTAATTTTTAAAATTCAAAACAAAAACAAAATATTTTCGACACGATAACAACAAAAATAATAATTTATACCGGTTTATTTTTGCTGAAAACTATGCTATAATCAAATCGAAAGGACGTGATAAAATGTTTACTAAAAAAAAGATTCCGGTCACTGACAAGACAATATACATGGAAGTTTACGGACAGAACAAAGTAGCATACAGAGTAATTGTCGGACGTATGGGGAATACTGTAACTTACGGCATAGAAACCGAAGACTATATCTCCGGCAATGTGGAAGTTATTCCCGATTTTTCAAAAAACCGTGAGGACGCTATCAGTTTTGTGGAAATGCTTATAAAAAATAAAGTTCCTCCGAAGTATGTCTACATAAAGGCTCTCGACTATCTTTGCAAGACAATATGAAAAATTTTTCAGAAAAGTATAGACAAACTTCCGTTTTTGTGGTAAAATAATATCATAATTATGAAAGGAAGTTTTTTATGGCAGACTTGAAATTTGAAATTACTGAAAAAATAGGCGTTCTTTCCGAAAACTCAAAAGGTTGGACTAAAGAAATCAATCTCGTAAGCTGGAATGAACACGAACCGAAATACGATATTCGTGAGTGGTCTCCTGACCATTCGAGAATGGGAAAGGGCGTTACACTTACCGCTGACGAACTCGCATCTCTTAAAAACATGTTAGCAGAGATAGACCTTGATTCTTTCGAGTGACAAAAAATACAGCACGGACTTTTTACAGTCTGTGCTGTTTGTTTTTTGAAAATTTTTTATCAGTCGAGAACAGGCATTACAGCAATTGCCTTTACTTCTTCAGCAATGTTCTTCACCTGTGCAAATGTGAGGACTTCTTCTGTTACAAATGCGTATTCACTGCCGTCCTCGTGTACGTCGTATGTATTGCCGATTCCTGTTGACGGAGTGTTTGCGGACGGTGTACGTAAATACCAGCGTGCCTTGAAATTTTCTACAGTGTCAATGAAAGAGTCGTCTTCAGCAGAATCCCACGACTGTGAGAATACAGTTACATTGTGCTTTACCGATTCGATAACGTCACCGAGTACCGCACTTGCAGTTGGAAGTTTTCCTGCACCTCTGCCGTAAAACATTGTCTGGTCAATGCCGTCACCGTAAACAAGTACAGCGTTGAAAACATCGATTACTCCTGCGATTATGTTTTCAGACGGAACGAGCATAGGCATTACGACAGGAAGAATTTTTCCGTTTTCGTTTCTTGAAACTGTGGCAATAAGTTTTATTGAATATCCGAGCATATCAGCGGAAGAAACGTCGCATAACTGAATATCTGAAATGCCCTTTGTGAAAACGCTGTCCGGATAAACGTGTTTTCCGAATACAAGTGATGAGATGATACAGATTTTACGGCAAGCGTCGTGACCCTCAATATCTGCTGTCGGGTCTTTTTCAGCGTAACCGAGTTTCTGTGCAAGTGCAAGTGCTTCGTCAAAAGGCATATTGTCGTTGTACATCTTTGTGAGAATGAAATTTGTTGTACCGTTGAGAATACCTGCAACTTTTGTTATATCGTTAGCGGCAAGACAACGGTGAAGCGGTCTGATTATCGGAATAGCACCGCCTACGCTTGCTTCAAAGAAAAAGTTACAGTTGTGTTCCATAGCGGTTTTCAGGAGTATATCGCCTTTCTTTGCAACAAGTTCCTTGTTTGAGGTGGAAACGCTTTTTCCGTTTTCAAGAAGTTTCTTTATAAAAGTGAAAGCCGGTTCAACTCCGCCCATACATTCGGCAACTGCTGTCACTTCGTCGTCATTGAGAATATCATCAAAGTTCTTTGTAAACTTTTCCTTATACGGTGAATCAGGAAAGTCCCTTAAATCAAGAATATACTTGATGTCCATTTCAGAACCGGCGTGCTTTTCAATATTAGCCTTGTTCTTATAGAAGAGTTCCACAACGCCTGAACCTACAACGCCGTGTCCTAAAACTGCGAATTTTTTCATCTTTCAATACCTCCGGATTTTTGATTTCACTCGGCGGAAAGTATCCTCACTTCGAGAACGCCGTCGAGTTCTTTAATAGTCTTCAGTCCCTCAAGCTCCTTATCACCGCCGTCAGTCAGTCGCAGAGAAATATTTACCGCTGCCGCACCGTCAACGGGAATGCTCTGATTGACAGTGAGTATATTCGCCTGAAGACTATGAAGAAATGCAAGTGCGTTTGAAAGTACCCCCGGATTATCCGTAAGCAGAAGATACATATTTACTATCTTTCTGTTGAAAAGTTCCTCATATGAAAAAACGGAATCCTTATATTTATAGTACGCACTGCGTGAAATACCTACTCTTTTACAGGCAGATGCAAGGCTTTTTTCGTCCTTACATACTATCAGCCGTTTCACTTCAAGGACTTTCGTGAAAACTTCCGGCAGAATGTCAGAGCAGGCAACAATAAGCTGTGATTTTTTCATTCAATCACCTCTGGAAAACGTTCTTAACGGTGTGAATCGTCCGTCAGCGGTGAACAACTGTACACTGCTTATTAACTATAACATTTTTCTGCACATTTGTCAAGGGTTTTTATTAAAAATCTGTCAGTTTTTTTCGGTAAGGGAATACCTTTATATATCATAAAATATGAAAAAATTTTCAATCAGTGTTGCAAAGGTAAGTGAAATGTAGTATAATATTTAAGGCAGGAATTTTTTTCTGTCTCAAAATTATAGTATTGTGAGTTGAAATATATGTGCGGAATTGTAGGTTTTACAAATGATATTGACAATTCAAACGCCGTTTTAGGTAAGATGATGGACAGAATCAGACACAGAGGTCCGGACGCAGAGGGCAAGTATATTGATGACGGTATAGCTTTGGGACATCGCCGTCTCAGCATTATTGATGTGACTTCTCAGGGCGACCAGCCTATTTTCAATGAGGACGGTTCACTTGTTATCATTTTCAACGGCGAAATTTACAACTATGCAGAAATACGTCAGGAGCTTGTCAGTCAGGGGCATAAATTCAGAACGAATACCGACACGGAAGTCCTCATACACGGTTATGAACAGTACGGAGAAAAACTCCTTGACAAACTTAGAGGAATGTTTGCATTTGTGATATGGGACAAAAATAAAAAGGAACTTTTCGGAGCAAAGGATTTTTTCGGCATCAAGCCTTTGTATTATGCGGTAATGGGTAAAACATTTATGTTTGGCTCAGAAATAAAAAGTTTCCTCGAACACCCGAATTTCAAAAAGGAACTCAATACAGAAGCCCTTGAAAATTACCTCACTTTCCAGTATTCGCCGACCAACGAAACTTTTTTCAGGAATGTCTATAAACTTCCGCCTGCTCACTGTTTTACTTTCAAATCGGGTAAATTTACAGCACATCGCTACTGGGACGTTCATTTCAATGCAGACAACAATCCCGACCTTGACGAATGGGTAAACCGTATTTCAGATACTTTTCATAATTCCGTCAACGCCCATAAGATAGCTGACGTTGAAGTCGGCTCTTTCCTTTCAAGCGGTGTTGATTCAAGCTATGTGGCTTCTGTTGCAGATGTTGACAAGACTTTTACTGTAGGTTTCGGCACTGACGAAAAATACAACGAAATCGGCTGGGCGAAAAATTTCTCAAAGGCAATAGGCAAGGAAAATACAAGCAAGGTTATTACTCCGGAAGAATACTGGGGAAATCTTTCAAAGATTCAGTACCATATGGACGAACCTCTCGCCGACCCGTCAGCAGTTGCACTTTATTTTGTGTGCAATATAGCTTCCGAAAAACTCAAGGTAGTATTGTCCGGTGAGGGTGCAGACGAAATATTCGGTGGTTACAACGTATACAGCGACCCTGACGGTACTTTATATGACAGACTGCCACGGACAGTAAGAAGAACGGTTGCAGACATAGCAGAAAAACTTCCTGCAAAAAGGGGAGTAAATTTCTTTGTACGTAAAGGCAGAGACGTTGAAGAACGTTTCATAGGCAACGCTTATATGTTCACTTCTGAGGAAAGAAAGAAACTTCTTAAAATAAATACAAACGCTCCCGAACCGTCGGAGATTACTTCAAAATTCTACAAACGTGTAAAGGGTAAAGATGATGTTACAAAAATGCAGTATCTTGACTTGCATATGTGGATGGCAGGTGACATACTTCTGAAAGCTGACAAAATGAGTATGGCAAATTCTCTTGAATTAAGAGTACCGTTTCTTGACAAGGAAGTCATGAGCCTTGCGGAAAAAATTCCCACAAAATACAGAGTAACTCACGAAAAGGGAACGGACGAAACAAAATATATCACAAAATATGCAATGAGGCTTGCTTCCAAAAAAGATACTCCGCCTCAGACGGCAAGCACTTCCGCTAAAAAGAAACTCGGATTTCCCGTACCGATACGTGTATGGCTCAGAGAAGAAAAATACTACAACATAGTAAAAAATGCTTTTGAGAGCGAAAGTGCAGAAAAATTTTTCAATAAAGAGTACGCTATAAAGTTACTCGACGACCACAGGGACGGAAAGTCCGACAACAGCAGAAAAATCTGGACTATATTTATATTCCTTGTGTGGTACGACGTGTATTTCAACAAAAACGGAGAATATTAAATTTCAAATCGGAGGTAAAAATTATGTTACATCAGCATCTCATCGACCTTAGCGACTATCCTGTTTCATGGTGGAAAAAAGTAGTTGAACTTGGCGAAAAAATCAAAAACAATCCGGCGGAATTTGCACACGAATGTGACGGAAAAATTATGGCTACACTTTTTTATGAACCGTCAACACGCACGCAGATGTCATTCCAGACTGCAATGATACGTTTAGGCGGTCAGATAATAGGTTTCGACAATCCTGCTAATTCTTCCGTTTCAAAGGGAGAGACTATCAAGGATACTACAAAGATTGTAAGCAGTTACGCAGATATTCTTGTAATCCGTCACCCTGTCGCAGGTGCTCCGAAAGCTGCCGCACTTACTGCTGACTGTTCCGTTATAAACGCAGGCGACGGCGGACATCTTCACCCTACTCAGACCCTCACGGACTTACTTACACTCAAAATCGAAAAGAAGAAACTTTCAGGACTGACAATCGGTATGTGCGGAGACCTCATAAACGGTCGTACTGTCCACTCGCTCTGTAAAGCCCTCAGTATGTTTGAAGACAATAAGTTTATATTTATCTCTACTCCCGAATTACGTATGCCAGCTTACATAAAGGACATTATAAGGGCTAACGGAAGCACTTTTGAAGAAGTCGATACCCTCGAAGAAACTATCGGTAAACTTGATGTTCTGTACATGACACGCATTCAGCAGGAGAGATTTGCAAGCGAAGAAGAATACCTTGCACAGAAAAATACTTATGTTCTTGACCGCAGAAAAATGCTTCTTGCAAAAAAAGATATGATTGTACTGCATCCGTTGCCGAGAGTAGACGAAATAACAGTTGACGTTGACGACGACGAAAGAGCAATGTACTTCACACAGGCTAAGTACGGAGTTTTTGCACGAATGGCTCTCATTCTTACTATTCTCAGTGAAGACAAGTCCACACAGCTTTTAAAAGGCAAGGTGTACAATTCCGTAAAGTGCGACAATCCACGTTGCATAACAAATCACGAACACTATCTCCCGAAGAGTTTCCGTTCAGGCGGTGACGAAACGTTACTTGAATGTGAATTTTGCGACGAAAGAAAACTGATATAATTCATAGCTATAAAAACAGCGGTGGTGGGTTGTGGTGGGTTTCTGGCTATTATAAATTCCTTTCGCATAAAATTTAAAAAACTGTAAAGGTTTTTAGAAAAGGGTGCAAACCCACCACCAAAAATATTACAGACAAGCTGTTTTTGCCTTAAAATAGCAAAAAATAAGGGGTGGTGGGTTTGTATTAACTCACAACAACTCACCACAGATATAATATAAATAAAAAACGCCCTGCTCCTTGTGTACCGTTGTTTTATAAAGGAGCAGGTTTTTTCTGACTATTAGTATATTATTTTGACTTTATTTCAGAGAGATGCATATAAGTTAGTCTCCCATGCAGGAATGTATAACTGATGTCTTACATACAGCTTATAATTCGGATTCAAAGTCATGATGAGCAGTGGAATTTCAAAAATATCCTCGTTACGATGATACAAAGCTATCATAAGTCTTGGCGAGTGGTGTGAAATGGTATTCGATGCACCCCATATAGCCTCACGTTCAAAACCCTCAACGTCCATTTTGATTATGGTAGCAGGACGGTTTCCGCTGACCATACTGTCAACAGCCCTTGCCGTAACCATAGTTGTTGCGTTTGCGGAAATAGCCGACTGTCTGCCCGCTTTCGCCGAAAATGGAAGTAAACCGTCCGTACTCCATGCGGCAGCGTTATAAGTAAGGACGTTAGGCATACCGTCCGTATTTTTCACAAGTTTCTTGTAATTCTTCCTGTCGGGTTCAACAGCATAAATTTCGGCATACTTGCCACGTGTAAATTCAAGTAGTTCCTTTATGGTATCACCGTTATAAGCACCCAAATCCACATAGACTTCATTAAGTCCGGGCTTTATGATTTTACGGTAAATGTCAGCCTTTGGAGTGGTGACCGCCGAAAGATATTCAATTTTTCCGCTTATCTTGAAATTGATTATATTAGCATAAACTTTCCGTGAATAGTCGTCGGCGAGACTGTCATATACTTTCTGAATCTTTTCCGCATTCTGCATACAGTATTCATAAGTGAAAAGCCCGTGTCCCACAACAGGCACGTCCGGTACATAAAGAGTATGGCGTGAGGCAATATTGTGTATTTTATCAACAATTTCCTGATAGCCTGCGGCAAAAGCAAGTACAACAACAAAATCATCTACCATTGCTTCAACTTCTGAAAGTTTCTGCACCCTGAAACCCTCAAATGAGTGACCCCTGACAAACTCGTCACTTGCAAAAATACCCGAAACAGTAATATCACGTTCCCTGAATACAGCCATTATCTTTAATGCACCGTCACCCATACCATAAATAAATATTGGTCTTTTTTCCGCTGAAAGTCTGTCCCAGCAGGATTGTTTTTCCGTAATAAAGGAGAGCATATCTTCACCCCGTAAATTAATAATTATCGTCGTTATCTGCGTGACCGCCATAGTATATGAGGTCACGCTCTCTTATACCATACTTGTCACGCACAGAATTGAGATACTGGTCTATCATGTCCGAAACCTTACGGGCATTCTTAATACTTTTTATTTCCTTGACAGGAGTGTCATGGTCACGGCTGTAAATTATTATAGTGCCACAACCGACAATCCGCTGTCCGAATGAAAACTTCATTTTCTTGTCATCTATCTTATAAAGTTCCATTTCATCCTCGTCGATATTGAAAAAACCTTTTCGTGTAATGAGTTTAGTTTCAGTAAGAAAGTAACGTGTGAAAGACCACGGCAAACTCAGAAAAGTACGTTTTTTGTCAGTCCATACGTAAGGTATATCGCTTTTTTTCATAATCAGCACTCCAGTTTCTGTGTAAGTATCTTCTTATTATTTTACCACAAAATAACGCATTCGTCAACTAAAAACTTCAATAAAATCCTATAAAATTGTTTTTTCGTAAATTAAACTATTGAAATTCCGGAAAAAAAGAGTATAATATTATATAGATTATAATATGAAAAGAGGTTTTTTATTCATGAAGGAAACAAAAGAAACAAATCCTTTACAGTCAGAGCCGATTTTCAGGCTTATGGTGAAATTTGCGGTACCAAGTATATTGGGTATGCTTGTTTCTTCGCTGTATAACATCGTTGACCAGTTATTTATAGGTCACGCAGTCGGAATCGACGGAAACACTGCCACTAATGTAGCCTTTCCGTTCACAACGGTATGTACAGCTCTTGCATTACTTTTCGGCGTGGGTGGTGCTTCCTGTTTCAATCTGACAATGGGCAGGGGAGACAAGAAACAGGCAGGTTACTTTGCAGGAAATTCTTTCACGCTCCTTGCACTGAGCGGTATAATATTGGGAGTTTTTACAATGATTTTCCTGAATCCGCTTCTGAAAGTCTTTGGTACTCCCGAAAATGTAATGCCACTTGCACACGAATATGTACAAATAACAGCTATTGGCTTTCCGTTTCTTATTTTCACAACCGGTGGCGGTCATCTGATAAGGGCAGACGGAAGTCCGCAGATGGCGATGACGTGTAATATAGTAGGTGCTGTTGTAAATACTGTACTTGACGCACTTTTTGTAATGATATTCCGCTGGGGAATGGCAGGTGCAGCGTGGGCGACTGTTATCGGACAAGTTGTTTCAAGTATAATCGTTATCAGATATGCTTTACATTACAAGACAGTCCCACTCAGAAAAGAACACTTTTTAATAAAGTATTTTATAAGCAGACGTATAGTTTCAATAGGAATGGCTTCATTCTTCAATCAGATTGCAATAGGAATAGTACAGATAGTACTTAACAATTCCCTTAAAAAATATGGTGCATTGTCAGTATACGGAGAATCAGAACCTATTGCTTGTTGCGGTATCGTAATGAAAGTCAATATGATAGTTTTTGCGATAGTAATAGGACTTGCACAGGGCACTCAGCCTATAGAAAGTTTCAATTACGGTGCAAAGAAATATGACAGAGTACGTGATGCTTACAAACTTGCTGTAACAGTAGGAGCAGGCGTTTCAATTATTGCGTTTGTACTTTTCCACCTTTTCCCACGTCAGATTCTTTCACTTTTCGGAAGCGGTACTGATACATATTACGAACTCGGCGAAAAATTCTTCAAAATATTCCTGTTCTTCACATGGATTAACTGTCTGCAACCGATAACATCAACTTTCTTTACATCTATCGGCAAACCTATAAAGGGTGTTTTCCTCTCGCTTACAAGACAGATTATTTTCTTTATGCCGTTACTGCTTATATTACCGCACTTTTTCCAGATTGACGGTATTATTTATACGGGTCCTGTTGCTGACTTGTTGTCTGCCGTTGTTGCAATATCTATGGCATTGTATGAGTTCCGCAATATACGAAAACTTGAATCGGAAAATAAATAACACAAAAAAAGGCTTCCCATAAGGGAAGTCTTTTCTTTTACAAAAGTCCAGAAATAATCATACCAGCAACAATATTTATATGTTCTTTTTTTATTCCGATGCAGTTCAGACCGTTATGAATGATTTTCCGGATATATAAAACGTACTGCTCATTATCGTTCAATGCAACCATAGGAAGAATCAGAAGTGGTATTCTTACATCTTCAATGCCATCAATAAAACTGTTAAAAGTCTGTACGGAAATTTTTCTGAGAATGAAATGCGGACCAGTACAGCCGATTTCGTTTCCGTCCAAAAAGTAAACTGTATCTCCTGCATGAAATTCTATTCTGAAACTATGATTTTTAAGTGGTATTTCAATAGTGTTCGGATTGTCAACATAACCGTCACTTATATCAAATATATCTTCCGAATACTGCGTGAATTGGTTAATAAAATCGTCATCATATTCATATTCGTCAAAGATAAAATCACTTAAAAATATGTCTGATTCCTCATCATATGCGTTAGGGAAATTTGTTTCCAAAAAATACATCCAGAAAGACTTATTATCAATAATCATATCTTTTTCAGTATCTCCATATCTTCGGAGGAAATCTTAAAATCTGTTTCTGCATTGTTACGCATATGGTCGGGATTGGTGGTTTTCGGAAGTGCAACAGTTCCAAGCTGAATTGCATATCTGATACAAAGCTGTGAAATTGTCACATTATACTTTTCCGCAAGCGATTTGACATACTCGTTATTTAAAAGTCTTCCATGAGCAATAGGGGAATATGCTTCAACGATTATACCTGTGTTCTGACAGTATTCTATAAGTTCAATCGGTGTTCCGGAAATATGACATTCTATCTGATTTACCATAGGATTTATTACAGCCGTTTCCATTAAATTTTCAATATCTTCTTTAAGGAAATTCGATACACCTACAGCACGGACTTTTCCGGCAGAATATGCCTCTTCAAGTGCTTTCCATACCTGTCTGTTTTCCAAAAAGTAACGGTTGTCGGATTTGTTGTATTCCGCCCAAGGCTGTGGACAGTGAATCAGCATCATATCAATATATTCAAGACCTGTTTTTCTGAGGGTCTCGTCAATGGATTTTATAGCGGTTTCGTAAGACTTATATTCTGCCTGTACTTTGCTTGTGATGAAAATCTCTTCCCTTGAAATTCCACATTCTCTTATACCTTTGCCAACGCCTGATTCGTTTTCATAAGCCTGTGCGGTGTCAATATGTCTGTAACCAAGTGATACAGCTTGCTTTACAGCGTCGGAAACTATGCTGTCATCTATAAGCCATGTACCAAGTCCGAGTTTAGGAATTTCCACGCCGTTGTATAATGTGAATTTTTCATTTAAAATCATTTTTCTGTTATCCTTTCTGTATTTTATTTTTCATCCTGCTCAGGAAAAAGAAATCCTGATTGTTTATAAAAAAATATACCTCAATTTTCATTCTGAAAAAATCGAGGTATAGTTATTGGTTGGAGTGGCTGGATTTGAACCAGCGCGATGACAGAGTCAAAGTCTGTTGCCTTACCGCTTGGCTACACCCCAATGTTACTTTAACATTATATCACACTATTACGAAAAAATCAAGGGGGTAATATATATTTTATTATTTTAACAAGAATACCGGCGTTTCAAGCACCGGTATTCTATATTTTATCAATAGAAAGTCGCAACTTCTTTTTCCGGAGGTGCAGAAGGTGTATAGTCTGTTATAAACAATACAGGACCTTTGCCACGGTAGAGTTTATGACGCTGTACCTTTATTTTGGCAGTAAGCATAATCCAGCTTTTTTCCTTAATATCGGATACATCTTCAAACTGTCCCACACACCAGCAGTATTGAATATCTTCAACACAACAGGTCATTATGTGACGACCGACTGCAAGGGTATTTTTCGGGAATTTCGGATTTCTTGCAACTAATGCACGGAATGTTATTGTTTTACCATCATATTTTTCAGGCTCTTCCATTATGTCACGATACCACAAAGCATAGTCAGAATCATTTATTACAATGTGCTGTGATTCAACGTCAAAAGGCAGAGGGTCTTCAATATCGTCATATGCAACAGTACCGTCAGTATATTCGTAAGCTATTTCACAACGTCTGCTGACTCCTCTTACTATCTGGTGGAATTTATTAGGGTCGTAGCTTTTTTCAAAACGATTGAATACAACAAGTTCGCATACATTGAGTTTGTCAACAACAAGACTTCTCATATTTGCGTTGTACTGTGCGAAAGTTGTAGCATCTGCAAAGCACATAATCTGATAGAAAGCCCAGCCGTCAGGTGCAGAATCGAAAAGTTCAGTAACCTGCCACATACCGTTATATTCTATAACGATACGTTCTGCATTACATTCGTCAACAAGTCGCTGAAGATTTTCGGGTGTCATATCGGACTTGTCGTCAACTACACGCAGGAAAATATTGTCCTTGTCGAAATCAGTAGTATTATATTCTTCCTCTCCCTCTTCAAAGACAAGAAGCAGAGTTCTTTCACCGGTATTGAAACGCTTGTCGTCAAGAGTTTCCTGAATAAACTTTGTCTTTCCCGATTCAAGAAATCCTAAAAACAGATATACCGGTATAGTATATTCTTCCTCGTCGTAAGGCATAAATTAAACCTCCTTATTCAGCGTGGAAAAGTTCAGCGATAGCCTTTTCGTTAATCTTTGAACCGATAACGCAAAGTCTGCCTGTAGTACCTGCACTTCCTTTGCGAACATCAGGAATATCGGGTACATAGTCAAAATGAATCCATTCGCCGTCGGCTGAGGGTACAATGCCTTTTGCACGGAGAATAACGCCGTAAGTTTCAGAATCGGACAGCTTTTCAAGGGCGTTTCTGATTTCTTCTTCTGTATAAGGTCTTGCAGTCTCAACACCCCAGCTTGTAAATACTTCGTCTGCATGGTGATGATGTTCATGGTCATGGTCATGGTCGTGACAACCGCAAGTGCAATTTTCGCCGTGTTCATGGTGGTGGTGATGATGTTCTTCTTCGTGGTGATGTTCGTGGTCATGGTCGTGACAACCGCAAGTACAGTCTTCACCGTGTTCATGGTGGTGGTGATGATGTTCTTCTTCGTGGTGGTGTTCATGGTCATGGTCGTGGTGACAATGATGATGTTCATTTTCTTCAACACGAATACCTTCATGGAGCAGGCTTTCTAATTCGTCGGCGAGAGTATCTTTCTGTGTTATTGCGTCAACAAGCTGTTTCCCTGTGAGTTTATCCCATTCTGTAGTAACAACCGGTGCTGTGGGATTACATTCACGGAGACGTTTTATACAGTCGTCAAGTTTATCCTGTGAAAGTCCGCCCGTATGGCTGAGTATGAGACAGCTTGCGTAAGTTATCTGATTGTCGAAAAACTCGCCGAAATTCTTCTGATACATCTTGCATTTCTTAGCATCAACAACAGTTGTAAAGCCGTCAAGTTCCACATCATGCACATCAATATTCTGAACAGCCTTGATAACGTCGCTGAGTTTGCCAACGCCTGACGGTTCAATGAGGATTCTGTCGGGGTGATACTCTTCGATTACCTGCTCCAGTGCCTTTCCGAAATCTCCGACAAGACTACAGCAGATACAACCGGAATTCATCTCTGTGATTTCGATTCCTGCGTCCTGAAGAAATCCGCCGTCAATGCCTATCTGTCCGAATTCGTTTTCGATGAGTACAAGTTTTTCGCCCTTATAACCCTCTGAAATGAGTTTCTTGATAAGTGTGGTTTTTCCTGCTCCGAGGAAACCCGAAAAAATTGTGATTTTCGTCATATACAAACACTTCTTTACTTTTATATACTATCTTACATAAATAAGACGTAATTTTATTATAGCACCTTTTTCCGAAAAATGCAAGCCCTTTTGCACATACGCAACAATTATCATTTTCCTTTCATAATATTATTCTTTATTAATATGTAATAAAAATGAAAAATTAAAAAAAATCTATGGAAAAAATTTTTCAAGTGTGTTATAATAGTAAATGTGAATTTATAAAGGAGGAATGTACATGAAAAAAGTACAGATTACAGAAACTGTCCTGCGTGATGCAAACCAGTCACTTATGGCAACACGTCTGCCGTATTCCGACTATGAAGATATTCTGCCGGATATGGACAAGGCAGGGTATTATTCTATCGAATGCTGGGGCGGTGCAACTTTTGACTCTTGTCTTCGTTACCTCAACGAAGACCCTTGGGAACGTCTCAGGAATCTCAGAAAGCACCTGCCGAACAACCGTTTACAGATGCTCCTCAGAGGACAGAATCTTCTCGGCTACAAACACTATCATGACGACGTTGTTGAAAAGTTCATAGAGCTTTCAATAAAGAACGGAATAGACATAATAAGAATTTTTGACGCACTCAATGATTTCCGCAATCTCGGTACTGCTCTCGACGCAACTATGAAATTCGCAACCCCGAAAACAATAGCTTCCGGCTGTATCTCGTATACACAAAGCCCCGTGCATACCGTTGCAAAGTACGTTGAAATGTGCAGAGAACTCAAAAGAATGGGGTTCCAGACAATATGTCTTAAGGATATGGCAGGCACTATGACACCATACGAGGCAGAGAGTCTCATAAAAGGAATCAAAGATGCTGTGGGAGATATTCCGCTCATTCTCCATACCCACTGTACAACCGGTATGGCTTATATGACACTTACAAAGGCTATTGAATCTGGTATAGATGTTATCGACTGTGCTTCTTCCTGCTTCTCAGGCGGAACTTCTCAGCCATCAACAGAGACGATGTTCTATGCGTTACAGCAGTACGGAATTGAAACAGGTCTTGACGAGGAAATTATAAACAAAGTCAACGACTACTTCAAACCGATAAAACAGAAATACATTGACAACGGACAGATTAACCCAAAAAGTCTTGCAACAGATGCACAGGCACTTGTATATAAAGTCCCTGGTGGTATGCTCTCAAATATGATTGCAAACCTTACTGATATGCACGCTATGGACAAATTTGACGACGCTTTGAAAGAAATTCCGGAAGTAAGAAAAGATTTAGGTTATCCTCCGCTTGTAACTCCGCTTTCGCAAATGGTAGGAAATCAGGCAGTAACAAACGTCCTTGTCGGTGAACGTTACAAGAATATTTCAAAAGAAGTAAAAAACTACATTAAAGGTGAATACGGTATCGCACCTGCTCCGGTAAGCGAAGAACTTATTAAAAAGGTTATTGGTGAGGGCGGTAAACCCGTTGACTGCCGTGTTGAAGACAAAAAGCGTACAGGTGAGGAATTTGTTCAGGCTCGTGAGGCTCTCGGAGACCTCGCACGTTCTGAAGAAGATATTATGAGTTATATATGCTATCCTGACCAGACTATGAAATTCTTAGAGGCTCGCCGTGCAAAAGAAGAAAACGAAGCTGTATACACTATTGAAGCTATGTAAAAAGGAGATGTTTATATGAACATTGGAGAAGCAGGAATTACCGCACTTGTCGGATATGCTGTAGTGTTTTCAGGTCTGCTTGTACTCATGTTAATAATATGTTGTATGGGTGCTTTTTTCAGGTCAAGGGAAGTAAAGGTCGCTGAAAAAAAAGCAACCAGTAATGACCCTGTTCCGACTGCAACACAGCCTTTACCCGTTCCCACTGAAACACAGTCTGAAAAACCTTTGGCAAAAGGTTCAGCAGGAAGAATAAAGCTCTATGACGTTCCCGACAAGGAAGCCGCTATGATTATGGCTATTGTTGCAGATACAATGAAAAAACCGATAAATGAATTACACTTCATTTCAATAAAGGAGGTCAAAAAATGAAATATAAAGTAACTCTCAACGGAAAAACTTACGAGGTAGAAGTTGAACACGGAAAAGCAATTCTGCTTGACGAATATGAGGCTCTTGCACCTGCACCTGCTGTTTCTGCTGAACCTGCACCCGTTGCCGTCACTGCTCCTGCACCTGTACCGTCCGCTCCTGTAAACCTTGCTTCCGGTGAAACTGTTTCCGCTCCTATGCCCGGAAATATTATCAGAGTGGACGTTAAAGACGGTGACAAAGTTACTGCCGGTCAGGTACTTGTTATACTTGAGGCAATGAAAATGGAAAACGAAATAGTAGCTCCGAAAGACGGCACTGTTGCTCAGGTAGTCACAACAAAAGGTGCTGTTGTTGAAACAGGTTCACCGCTTGTCGTAATCGCATAAAGGGGGAATTTGGAATGGATATTCTTGAAACCCTTAAAACCCTCGCTCTTGATTCGGGATTTGCAGGATTCTTTTCAGTGGAAGGTCTTAAAAATCTCGTGATGATATTTATTTCATTTGCTCTGCTATATGGCGGTATAAAAAAGAAATTTGAACCGCTTTTACTGGTGGGAATAGCATTCGGCTGTCTGCTCGTGAACATTTCAAACTTCTTTTCCGGTGGTGAGAGTTCTCCCGATGCTCTCTATCACCCTGAGTTATGGGACGCATTCCTTGACCATGACAGCGAATTTTATCACAGTTACGGAAATATAATGGCTAACGGCGGATTGCTTGACATTCTGTACATAGGCGTAAAATCAGGACTTTATCCGTCACTGATATTCCTCGGAGTAGGTGCTATGACAGATTTCGGACCTCTGCTTGCAAATCCGAAAAGTCTTTTACTCGGTGCAGCCGCACAGATGGGTGTTTTCCTTGCATTCTTCGGAGCAGTATGTCTCGGATTTTCGGGAAATGAAGCTGCTTCAATCGGAATTATAGGTGGTGCTGACGGTCCTACAGCGATATTCTTGACAACACGTCTCGCACCACATCTTCTCGGACCTATCGCTATTGCCGCATATTCATATATGGCTCTTATCCCTATGATTCAACCACCTCTTATGCGTATGCTTACAACAGAAAAAGAACGTAAGGTTGTAATGACACAGAACAGAATGGTTTCAAAAACTGAAAAAATTATTTTCCCGATTTTAGTAGCAGTAGTTGTAATTCTTCTTCTTCCGTCAACTGCTCCGCTGATTGGCTGTCTTATGCTCGGCAATCTCTGGAAAGAATGTGGTGTTACTGAAAGACTTTCAGACACTGTACAGAATGCACTTATGAATATAGTAACGGTATTCCTCGGAATCTCAGTAGGTGCAACAACCGTCGCTTCACGTTTTCTTACATGGGAAACACTTAAAATAGTGTTACTCGGACTTACTGCTTTCTGTTTTTCAACAATAGGCGGTTTGCTTGTCGGAAAAATAATGTACAAACTTTCCGGCGGAAAAATCAATCCCCTTATAGGTTCAGCAGGAGTTTCCGCTGTACCAATGGCGGCGAGAGTTTCACAGGACGAGGGAAGAAAAGCAAATCCCACAAACTTCCTGCTCATGCACGCTATGGGACCAAACGTTGCCGGAGTAATCGGCTCTGCAATAGCTGCCGGATTCCTGCTTGCAGTATTCAAGTAATAACAATAAAAAAAGCTGTCGGATATTCTCCGGCAGTTTTTTATTTATATATCACTATGCTTTTTTCAGATATTATTATATCTATACTATAGTACATATATTCCTCCTTTTCATGTCTTTTTACGTCGTATATTATTATATTATGTTTTTTCATGTAAGTCAATTCCTTAATTTTCATAATGGGGATTGACATTCAAGTTTTTTTGCATTATAATAGAATGGTAGTTATTTATGCAGAGGTGCTGAAATGAATCACGGAAAAAGAATGAAAATCTTTTATATAACTGCAACTGTAATGCTGTCTGTTATACTTCTGTTCGGTATATCAGAAGTATTTTCAGCATATAAATCAACTGAAAACATAGTTATTGAAACGTCTGTAAGTGCAGATACAACGGTTATTTTACAGACGGAAACAACTGAAAAGTATACAACAACTACAAAATATACAGAAACAGTCATCGAAGCATTAAGTGAACCGACAACCTGTTCTGTCTATCCTGAAAGAGATGATAATGCACAGCGTTTCAGCAATGATTATAAATCAGGATATGCCTTACTTATGAATGCCGATACAAAAAAGGTAATAGCATACAGAAACGCAAACGCACAGATGTATCCTGCTTCTCTTACTAAAATAATGTCTCTCATTGTTGCCGTTGAGAACATAGAAAATCTTTCAGATACCGTTACTATAACAGAAGATATGATTAACCCCATGATAGAACTTGATGCCTCAAGGGCAGGTTTTCTTCCTGATGAAACGCCCACGCTTGAAGATTTATTGTACGGAATGGTTCTCATGTCGGGTGCAGATGCGACACTTGCTGTCGCTGAATATGTAGCAGGTTCAGAAATGGCGTTTGTTCAGCTTATGAATGAAAAAGCCGTTGAGCTTGGACTGAAAAGTACTCATTTCACCAATGCCGTCGGTCTGCATGACAATGAACATTACAGTACAGCAACAGATATGGCGTTGATTCTGGAGTATGCAATTCAGAACGAAATCTGCCGGAAAATTATTTCTGCTTATGAGTACAAAGTCCCTCCAACAGAAAAGAATCCTGAGGGGCTTACTTTTACGAGCAATTTTTTCAGCCGTATGTACGGCGACGAAATGCCTGGTGTTACAATACAAGGAGGTAAAACCGGTTATACGGACGAAGCTGGAAACTGTATTGAAAGCTTTGCGGAAATCAAAGGGGAAACTTACATTCTCGTAATGTGCAAATGCACTGACAAATGGAGTGCCATTTATGATACTCTCAGTATCTACAGTGTTTACGGAGCAGACGGTGAGAAATATGTGCCGTCGTCCCGAAGACATTAAATTTCCCGATTGAACCGGAACGGAATCTATTTGTTATTCCGTGTTTGCCTCCGGATAGTGTATAACGATTTCGGAGGAAATGATATGGCTAAAAAACGTTTCAGAACAGACCGTCTTTTTATTATAATCCTGATTTTGATTATAATTATTATATTTCCTGTGGATTCTGTGAGGAGATTTATTTACAGATTCAATGAGGAATATGATACGGATAGTGCTATTGTTTTACGTATTGATGAAAGCACGTCTGAAAATATTCAGGTCTTCGGAAAAAAAGAAGAGGAGATTAAGGAAAATAAGGGAAACGGATTTGAAGAAATCAGTGTGGATTCTTCTCAGCTTTTTTATGGTGAACTGGTAAAGGTGGATAATGAAAACCCTTATGTATATTCCGGAATGCCTTACGCCGTTGACCTGATAAATTACAGAAACGATTATTATACTTTAATAAATGAAACGGATTCGGTTATACTGAATATACAGGCGGCTGATGCCCTGAATATGATGATGAAAGATTATTATGATGTTACAGGACAGGCAAATTTTCTTGTGTATGGAACTACCGATACTTATACAGGTGAAGATTCATATTGTCCTCAGTATTTTCCGGAGTCTTCAACCGGAAATACTATTGATTTGGCTGTAAATGTCGGCAGTGATGTTCTTACATATGACGGTTGTGATGAAGAAAAATGGATTATTGACCATTGCCACGAATACGGATATATATTACGTTTTCCACTGGGAAAAAGAGAAAAGACCGGAAAGGACTTTTATCCTTGGCATCTACGGTATGTCGGTAAGGTTCATGCTTCAGTTATGAAAGACCTTGATTACTGTCTTGAAGAATATCTTGATATTCTTGACACATATACTTTCGACAATCCTCTTTCATACAGATTCGGAGGAAGTATGTATAAGATATACAGCGTAAGGTATACCGGAGAGATTACTTCCGTTCCCGTTCCTGATTCGGGAGAATATACAATATCCGGAAACAATACCGACAGTTTTATTATAACTTCGGTTAAATTTTAGTCATTACCCTATACGTCTCCTACATATATATTCAGAAAAGGGAGGCGGTATATTTGAATAATATTCTGAAAAAGATAACGGCGGTGTTCATGGCACTGCTGATATCATCATTGTTTATGTCTGCTGACGTGGCTGAGGATGTTCAGGAAAAATATTCGGCTCATATTCTGATAGAAGCACGTACAGGTGCTGTACTTGACGAGTATAACGCTGATTTGCAACTGAATGTGGGCTATATGACAAAGCTGATGGCACTGTTGCTGGTAGCGGAGGATATTGAGAAAGGTAAATACACAACCGGTACTGTTATGACAGCGTCGCAAGCTGTTGCCGGTACTGACGGTGCTGTGGTGTGGATTGAGCCGTCCGAAAATATTACCGTTGACGAACTGCTGAAAGCCGTAATCATAGGCAACGCAAATGATGCGATGACCGTTCTTGCCGAATATTCCGAGCAATCTGTTGAAAGTTTCGTTATGCGTATGAACAGTGAAGCATTTGACCTTGGCTTGCGTGATACTGCTTTTTATTCACCTTACGGGTACTATGATGAGCGGGAACACACAACAGCACATGATTTGGCTATAATATGTGCGAAACTATCTGACTATGACGTTCTGGAGCCGTATTTCCGTACATGGCGTGACTTCGTCAGGGAAAAAAAGGCAGAACTGGTGAACGAAAATACTCTTTCACGCACCTATGAGCCTCATATCGGCTTCAAAGCGTCACATTCGGAAAAGTCCGGTTACTGTATCGCAGAGGGCGGAAGAAACAGCGAGGGAAATGTTTATATTTCCGTCGTTCTCGGTGCTGTAAATGAGGACGTTTCAATGAAAAAGGCAAAAGAACTGATTAACAGGGGATTCAACGGTTTCCACATTACAGCTACTATGTTTCCTAACGAAATGCTTATGCCGGTAAAAGTAAAAAACGGTGTTGAATCGGCTGTGGAAATTCAGCTCAGAAATCAGAGTAATCTTGTTGTACCGAAAAATATTACAGAACTCAATACCGTTGTTGTAATTCCTGATTTCCTCACTGCTCCGATTGAAAAAGGACAGGTGATAGGCTCGGCAGGTTTCTACAGCGGAGACTCTCTTGTATGTGAAACTGATATTATTGTCAAGGATAATGTTGAGGCTTTGTCGTTTGGTTTTTCTTTCAAGAAAATATTGTTTAATATATTCAAAAAATGATGTTGAATATTATTGATTATGTCAAATATTCAAATTGCCCTTGAAAAAATTTTCAAAATATAGTATTATAAATATGGTAAATTATTTTTGTACGGGATTTTTTCCCTGCAAACTGGAGGTATATATATGTCTTTAAAACTCAATACAAAATATCTCGCCGACTTTGTGAACTGTGATGAACTCGCAGGAATCAAGGCTCAGGTGGAAGCTGCTGCCGATTCTCTCCACAAGAAGAACGGTCTCGGAAATGATTTTCTCGGCTGGGTGAATCTCCCTACAGACTACAACAAGGAAGAATTTGAAAGAATCAAGGCTGCTGCTGAAAAAATCAAGAAAAATTCCGATATTCTTATTGTTATCGGTATCGGCGGTTCATATCTCGGTGCAAGAGCTACTATAGAACTTCTCAAATCCCCCCTCTATAACAATATCAAAAAGGATACTCCTGACATCTATTATGTCGGCAACAGTATCAATCCTACATACCTTAACGAAATTATCTCTCTCTGCAAAGACAAGGATTTTTCCGTTAATGTAATCTCAAAGTCAGGTACTACTACTGAGCCGGCTCTCGCTTTCAGAATTTTCAAGAAAATGGTTGAAGACAAGTACGGCAAGGAAGAAGCTAAAAACCGTATATTCGCTACAACTGACAAGGCAAGAGGTACTCTCAAGAATCTTTCAGATACTGAGGGTTACGAAACTTTCGTTATTCCCGACGATGTAGGCGGACGTTTTTCTGTTCTTACTGCTGTCGGACTTCTCCCGATTGCCGTTGCAGGTTGTGACATTGATTCTCTTATGGCAGGTGCAAGAAAGGCTCAGAATGATTTCTGTGCAGATTTCGACAACAATGACTGCTACAAATATGCTGCTCTCAGAAATATTCTCTACAGAAAAGGCAAGTCCGTTGAAATGCTTGTTTCATATGACCCGAGTTTCGTTATGATGTCAGAATGGTACAAGCAACTTTTCGGCGAAAGCGAAGGCAAGGACAACAAGGGTATTTTCCCGTCATCTGCTGTATTCTCAACAGACCTTCATTCTATGGGTCAGTATATTCAGGACGGTGCAAGAATCCTCTTTGAAACAGTCGTTGACATTAAAAAACCGAAAACAGACCTCTTCCTTGAACCTGATGACGAAAATCTTGACGGTCTCAATTTCCTTACAAATCAGAATATGTCAGTAGTAAACAGAAAGGCTTTTGAAGGTACTGTTCTCGCTCATACTGAGGGCGGTGTTCCGAATATTATTCTTGAACTCGAAGATACTACTGAGGAAAGTGTCGGCTATATGATTTATTTCTTTGAAAAGGCTTGTGCTGTTTCCGGTTATGTTCTCGGTGTAAATCCGTTCAATCAGCCTGGTGTTGAAAGCTATAAGTCAAATATGTTTGCACTTCTCGGCAAGCCTGGTTATGAGGGTGCTAAGGCTACCCTTGAAGCAAAGCTCGGTTAATTTCTTTTTCCGGCTTATATATCCAAATTAAAAAAAGGAGTAAAAAAATATGATTAAACTCATTACCGGTAAAAAAGGTACAGGAAAAACTAAAATCCTTATCGACCAGATTAACGAAGCAGTAAAGTCCAGCAACGGCAACGTTGTTTGTGTGGAAAAAGGTTCTACTGTAAGATATTCTATCAGCCGTAAGGTAAGATGGTGTGATACAGAATATTACAAGGTTGAGGGCTATGACGCTTTCTACGGCTTTATTGCAGGTCTTCTCGCAAGCAATTACGATATCACACACATTTATATTGACGGTATTTTAAGAATCGTCGGTCGTGACTATGAAGAAGTAGGCAAGATGTTTGAAAAAATCGACTCTCTTACTGGTGACGACGTTTCCGTTGTATTCACCGTTTCCGCTGATGCTGATGACCTTTCTGAAAATGTAAAGCAGTTTATCAAGTGATTTGCTGAAATAAAATTTTTGCTTTTTTCGGAAACACCTATTGACATATTCTGTGAACTGGTGTATAATATATCCTATGATGCTCTGAAAGGTTTTTTGTGTATGAAATTTAATTTAAGACAACTTTTCAATATCGTCGGTGAGTCCAGAGAAATCGGCTATTCCATATCTGAGGACGAGCTGTCAGTTATTCACGGCTACTGTTTCGCCTCTCCTGTAAATGTCTGCGGTAAGGTTTTTAACCGTGCAGGCGTTGTATATCTTGAATATTCCGTTGAATTTACTCTGTCTCTTACCTGTGACAGATGTCTGAAAGAGTTTCAAAGTGAGTTTTCCTTTGATTTTTCTCATATCGTCGTCCCCTCAGTGAACGGCGATAACGACGACTATATCGTCGCTGACGGTGAGAGCATTGAACTCAATGATATTGCTTTTACTGACTTGCTCTTACAACTGCCCTCGAAAATCCTCTGCAAAGATGACTGCAAAGGTCTTTGTATGGTCTGCGGTTGTGACCTCAATGTCTCTGATTGCAATTGTCTCAATTTCTGAGCTGTGAAGCTCTTTGTAAGGAGGTGCCAGAATGGCTGTACCAAAGAGAAAAACTTCCAAGGCAAGACGTGATAAGAGACGTTCTGCTGTATGGAAGCTTGACGTGCCTGCTATGTCCAAGTGCGACAACTGTGGCGCATATAAGGCTCCGCACAAGGTTTGCAAGAACTGCGGTTTCTATAAGGGCGTTGAGGTTATCAAAATCGATGCTTAATCGGCTTAATCCGATACATGAGAAGGAGAGGAGGAGTTAAGTCCTGCTCTCCTTTTTTTGAAAAACTACGGAGGATTATATGGTTAAAATTAAAAATGTTATTCGCAATTCTCCTGCCTCTCTCGCCGGAATTATTCCCGACGATACTTTACTTCATATAAATAATCAGGAAATCAATGACGTTCTTGACTATATGTTTTATGCTTCCGAAACTTCTCTCACTATAGAAGTTATCCGCAACGGCGAAAAAATTTCTTTCAGTATCACAAAAGACGAATATGACGACGTGGGACTTGAATTTGAAACTTTTCTGATGGACTGTAAGCAGTCGTGCCGTAATAAATGCGTTTTCTGTTTTATTGACCAGATGCCACCGAATATGCGTGAAACTCTCTATTTCAAGGACGACGACGCAAGACTTTCTTTTCTTCAGGGAAACTATGTCACTCTTACCAACCTTGAACAGCACGACATTGACCGCATTATTAAAATGAAACTGAATATAAACGTTTCCGTCCATACAACTAATCCTGATTTGCGTGTGAAAATGATGCACAACCGTTTTGCAGGTGAAAAACTCAGATATATCTATCAGCTTGCGGAAAACGGCATACAACTTAACTGTCAGATTGTATGCTGTCCGAACCTCAATGACGGTGAAGAATTAAGGCGTTCACTCAGCGACCTCGGCAGACTTATGCCGAATATTTCAAGTATGGCTGTTGTCCCCGTTGGTCTCACAAAATTCCGTGACGGATTGTTTCCGCTGACAACTTTTACTCCGGAAAAAGCATCTGAAACTATCGACATAATTTCAGAATTTCAGGAAATATTTCTGCAAAAATTCGGGACAAGAACGGTTTTTCCCTCGGACGAATTTTTCATTATTGCCGGACGTGATATTCCGCCTATGGAATACTATGAGGACTTCCCACAGTACGAAAACGGTGTGGGTATGGTGCGTTCACTTATTGACGAATTTGAAAAAGCCCTCGCAGTTGCCGAATGGCAGGGCGGTAAACGTCATGTATCTTTAGCGGTCGGGTATGCGGTATATGAGTTTATGAAACAACTCGCTGAAAAAGCTGAAAAATATTTCCCGTTACTGAAATGCGACGTTTACAGAATAAGAAACGATTTTTTCGGGGAAACTATTACCGTCACCGGACTTATAACAGCTCAGGATTTGATAGCTCAGTTGAAAGGCAGAAACCTCGGTGACAGTCTTATTATTTCGGATTCAATGCTGATGCGTGACAATGAAATTTTTCTTGACGACCTCACTGTACAGGATGTGGAAAATGCTCTCGGCGTAAAAATAAGGCATACTCCCAATGACGGCTATGAACTTCTTGACGCAATTATAGGAATCACTTACTGAATATATGAAAGGAGTGCGATAAAATGTCAATACCAATTGTTGCAGTTGTCGGAAGACCAAATGTCGGTAAGTCAACGCTTTTCAATAAAATTATCGGGCAGAGACTTTCAATAGTCGAAGATACACCAGGAGTTACACGTGACCGCATTTACTCAAAGTGCGAATGGCGTAACAAGACTTTTATGGTTGTTGATACCGGAGGTATTGAACCCGACAGCGATGATGTTATTCTCTCTCAGATGAGAAGACAGTCGGAGCTTGCTATCGAAAAGGCTGACGTTATTATTTTTCTGACTGACATAAGGTGCGGAGTTACTGCTGACGATTATGCAGTTGCTGAAATGCTCATAAAAAGCGGTAAACCGATAATACTTGCCGTAAATAAGTGTGATGCTCTCGGTGAACCTCCTATGGAACTCTATGAGTTTTATAATCTCGGTCTCGGAGACCCTTATCCTGTATCTTCCGTCCACGGACACGGTACAGGTGATATGCTTGATGCTGTATATGAATATCTTCCGGAATCAGACGTGCAGGAATATGACGAGGAATATATAAAGGTTGCTGTAATCGGTAAACCTAATGCGGGAAAATCTTCCCTGATAAATAAAATCGCAGGAGAAGACCGTGTTATCGTTTCTGATATTGCAGGCACTACACGTGATTCAACCGATACAGTTATCGAAAATGAATACGGAAAATTTGTTTTCATTGATACAGCAGGAATACGCAAAAAGTCACGTATTACCGAAAAAGTAGAACATTACAGCGTACTGCGTGCATATATGGCGGTTGACCGTGCTGACGTGTGCGTTATAATGATTGACGCTTCTGAGGGTTTCACTGAACAGGATTCAAAGGTTGCAGGTTACGCTCACGAACAGGGTAAAGCGTGTGTTATCGCCGTAAACAAATGGGACTTAATTGAAAAAAATGACAGGACTATGCAGGAATACAGAACCAAACTCGAAAATGATTTCAGTTTTATGTCATATGTACCTTTTGTCTTTATTTCTGCAAAGACAGGGCAGAGAATCAATAAGCTGTATGAACTTATAAAGTATACGTTTGAACAGAACAGTATGAGAATTTCGACAGGTATGTTGAATGATGTTCTCGCATATGCTACCACAAGAGTACAGCCACCGTCAGACAAGGGAAAAAGACTTAAAATTTACTATATGACACAACCCTCTACAAAACCACCTACTTTCGTCACTTTTGTGAATAAAGCTGATTTATTCCATTTTTCTTACAGAAGATATATCGAAAACCAGATACGCTCAACATTCGGTCTTGAGGGAACTCCTGTTCGTTTCATAGTACGTGAGAGGGGAGGTAACGACAAATGAATTATTTACTTGCTGTTATTATCGCCTCCGCACTTGGATATCTTCTTGGAAGTCTCAATTTTTCAATCATCTTTGTCAAAATCCTTACAGGTAAGGATATTCGTGAAATGGGCAGTAAAAATGCCGGTCTCACGAATACCTACCGTTGTGTAGGAAAACAGTGTGCCTTATTGACGCTTGTCGGAGATGTTCTCAAAGGCGTGCTTGCTGTCACTCTTGCGATGTTATTCTGTAATATGCTGAAAGCAGGAATAAAAGGCGATATACAATACATAGGATATATTGCAGGCATAGGGGCTGTAATGGGACATATCTTTCCGGTATATTACGGTTTCAGGGGCGGTAAAGGCGTACTCGCTGGGGCTTCGGCATTTATAATGATTGACCCTAAAGTCTTTATTGCTGTCTTGGCTATTTTTGTTGTTATACTTGCAATATCCAAATATGTCTCGCTTGCTTCAATTTTTTCTTCTGCATACTGTCCGATAGCTGTTTTCGCAATGTCGTATTTTGTGAACAGTTGTTCTCTTGGTTTAAGTATTCTGTATACCGTTCTTTCCGCTGTTATGGCTGGTACTATCATATGGAAACACAAACCTAATATTGACAGACTTATTGCAGGTACGGAAAGCAAATTCGTATTCAGAAAATAATATTTATAAGAGCATATCTGTTAGCCGGATATGCTCATTTGATAGGAGGTATCTTTTTATGGCAAACATTGTTATACTCGGTTCGGGAGGATTCGGGCTTAGTCTTGCTGTAATGGCTGAACACTGCGGTAAACACAAAGTTACAGTGTGGTCAAAATTTCAGTCGGAAATAGACGAAATAAGAACTCACGGTGAACACGTCCACAAACTTCCGGGAGTACCTATTTCCGAAAGCATTATTCTTACAAGTGACATTTCGTGCGTAAAAGACTGCGATATTCTGCTTTTCGGAATACCCTCTACTTTCGTCCGTGATGTTGCAAAACTCGCTTCTCCTTACACTGACGACAGAATGGTTATTGTAAATACAGGAAAAGGACTTGAAGAGGGAAGTCTGAAATTCCTCAGTGACGTTATAGCAGAAGAAATAAAGTCGGATAAGATTGTTGTTTTGTCAGGACCTTCACACGCAGAAGAAGTTGCACGCTGTATTCCCACAACAATCGTTGCTGCTTCAAAAAATCTTGCTTCCGCTGAATATGTGCAGAAAGTTTTCGCTAACGACTACCTGAGAATATATATCAACAACGACGTGACAGGTTGCGAAATAGGCGGAGCTTTGAAGAATATTATCGCTCTCTGTGTGGGAATATGTGACGGAATGGGTTATGGCGACAATACAAAAGCTGCCCTGATGACAAGAGGTATCCATGAAATTGCACGTCTCGGAAAAGCTGTCGGTGCAGAAGTGGCTACTTTTTCCGGACTGACCGGAATAGGCGATTTAATAGTTACCTGCACCAGTATGCACAGCAGAAACAGACGTGCAGGAATACTGATAGGGCAGGGAATATCTCCGGAAAAAGCTGTTGAAAAGGTCGGCACTGTTGAGGGATATTTCTGTTGTAAAGTTGCATATGAACTCTCACAGAAACTGGGAGTTGAAATGCCCATAACTGAACAGCTTAACGAAATACTTTTTCACGGCGGTGACGTAAGAAAAGCCCTCGGAAAACTTATGAACAGACCACAAATTTATGAGGAACTTTAAACTTTTTGTTCTTGTCAATCTTATAATGTTTACTGCTTGTCAGAAATCTACAGAATATATTATCACTTCTGATAACGGAAATTTTTCTGTTTCAGACTTTGAGGAAATAACAACAGGAATGTCATATGATAAAGTCGTTGAAATCATGGGAGAACCTACCGGAACTTCCGGTTATGGAATAGTATGGGAAGTGTATGGTTTAAATGACGGTTCATATATTAAAATGTTATTCACAGGTTATAAACAGATACTTACGAAAATAATAATGGTTGATAAAAACGGAAAAGAAATTGAATTTAAGAAATAAGCATATATATTTTAATGAGGTGATATTTTATGATAAAAATTCTCGAATACAGGGGACATATCCGCAACTGGAAAAAACTTTGCGGTGAACTGGATATTTGTCCGCTTCCGCTTTCAGAACGTGATGAACGTGAAAAACAGATAATCGCAAAAGCATACGAAAAATGGGGTCACGATATGGCAGACCATATTTACGGAATGTTTGCTTTCGCCCTCGACGACAACGGCAAGATTTTCTGTATGCGTGACCAGTTTGGTACAAAGCCTTTCTACTACTATCTGACTGCTGACGGTAAACTTCTTTTCGGTACAATGATACGCAACATTATGGAGCAGGATGGTTTTGTAAAAGAAGTAAATACCGATATGCTTCAGATTTATATGTCACTTACTTACGTTGCAGGTGAAGACACTTTTTTCAAGGGCGTAAAAAAATTAATGCCTGGTCACTGGCTCGAATTTGAAAACGGCAAACTTACTGTTGAACGTTACTGGACACCGACTTTCCGTCCTGATACTTCAAAAACCCTTGACGAGTGGGCAGACGAAATCCATTCCACTATACAGGAAGTTTTTCCGGAAGTCAAGGAAGACGGCGAAACAGCAGAGTCTTTCCTTTCCGGAGGTGTTGATTCTTCATATGTTCTTGCAATGTCTGACGTTAAAGTTACTGATTCATGTGGTTACGATGATGGACGTTTCGACGAATCAGGTCTCGCAAAACAAACCGCTGATATTCTCGGTTGTGAAAATAACCGCTGTCTGATTACTCCGGAAGACTATTTCAATATAGTACCTTACGTTATGTACAATATGGAACAGCCTCTCGGTGACGCTTCTGCGATTGCGTTTGCGATTGCCTGCAAAGCTACCGCACAACATACTGCAATCTGTTACTCCGGCGAGGGTGCTGACGAATTTTTCGGCGGTTACAATATGTACCGCAACGCTGAAAGATATGGCGATAATCTCAGAAATTTTTACGTCGGCAATACAAACATAATGAAAGAAGACGAAAAACAGAAGATTCTCAAAAGCTATAATCCTGACGTTCTTCCGATAAACCTTGTAAAGTACATCTATGACGAAACGGAAGGTCTTGACCCTCTTACAAAAATGTCAGACGTTGATATTCAGATATGGCTTGAAGGTGACATCTATCTGAATGTTGACAAGATGAGTACAGCGGTTGGTCTTGAAATCCGTATGCCACTTACTGATATGAGAGTGTTCGATATAGCTTCGAGAATGCCGTCAGAATACAAGGTCAATGCAGAAACAAATAAAGTAGCTTTCCGCACGTCTGCTTCAAAGGTGCTTCCTGCTGAAATAGCTTTCAGAAAGAAACTCGGCTTTATCGTACCGATAAGAATATGGCTTGCAGATGAACGTTACAACAGCGACGTAAAGGCAAAGTTTAACAGTGAAACCGCTGAAAAGTTCTTCAATGTAGACGAAATAAACGCAATATTCAATGACTATATCGGCGGAAATTCTGATAACTGGCGTAAAGTATGGACTATATATACATTCCTTGTATGGTACGAGGAGTATTTCATAAAGAGATAATAAAAATAACCGCCCTGATAATCGGGGCGGTTTTTATTATGATAAATCAGTATTTTTTGTCTGTTAGCGGTGAGTATAATTATTCTTTAAGTTATACATCTTCCCAATCACCAATATATTCATTTAATTTTTCGTCTTCAACTTCGCCGTCTATGAATGTAAAAATAATATCACTGAGCAACATAGCAATACTATGATATTCTTCTTCTGCACCGTGTTCATATGATATAATTTTGCCGTTGTCAAGATTCAGAAAAATCTCCTCACCATCGCCAATCATATCTCCAAGAAGAATATAATGCTTGGTATCACCCCATTCCCATTTGGTATCAAGAGATTTTTCAACCTTATCAAGTTCAAGAATATCAAGATGACCAGACGAAACAGAGAATCCATCTGCAAACATATATAAAGCTCTTAACTCGTCTGTAAGTTTGATATTATTCTTATTTTCAAATTCGTCTATCTTTGATTTTGAAGTTGGAAAATTAAGTTCAAGACGGATATTATCAGGATACTTCTTTGCTAAGTGTAAAATTAAGTCCATTTCTTCATAAAATTCTGTATTTTCAGGAACTACAACCTTGTCTAAATCCTGCTTATTTGGTGTTATGTAATTATCTGACATATTATTTACCTCTTGTTATCTTATTGGAGTTTTTTTAATAGCCGAGTTCCTCACCTACAATAATTACTTTTATGCGTCCTTTCTGACGTTGCTGTGCTGAAATAAGGTAGTTACAACAGATTCTGTCGCTACCGGAACAGCCGTCAGTCATCTGTCTGTCGGGTTTGGAAAGTGAAATACATTCACCTTTTTCCTTGCAGTAGGTTTTGCAGTCAAGACGTACACAATTTGCGGGTGCAGACTCTCTTTTCACACGGATTTCAGCTTCTTTAAGGTCTCTTACGATTTTGTTGTAACCTGCTATTATAATAACGGATTTCGGACCATATGCAATAGCGGAAACTCTGTTGCTGTTGCCGTCAACGTTATACAAAACACCGTCTTCAGTGATTGCATTTGAACTTGAAATATAAACGTCAGCGGAATAAGCCTTTATATAGATTTCCTCAACTTCTTCACGTGACTTTCCAGAACGGTCAAGATAAGTATAGTCGGCGGACTGGAGCAGGTCGGATAAACCGCATTCAGCCATAGTCATAGTACCGCCGTTTGTAATAACGTCGCCTTTTTTTATGAGTGATTCCACTATCTTACAGACATCTTCCTTTTTTTCTGCGTAATAAAATTCCATATTGTTTTTTACGAGGTTTTCACCTGTTTTTCTTATACGCTTTTCAATAATTGTTTTTTTGTTAGAATCCATAAAAATTTACATCTCCTCAAAAAATCCGACGGCTCTTTTCTGAACCGCCGGTATTATTTATTAGTTTTTATCAGGTTCGAGAACTGAATAGTTACCCTCTGAACGCTTGTATACTACATTTATTTCGCCTGTATTGCCGTTCATAAACATAAAGAAATTATGACCGAGCATATTCATCTGAAGAATAGCCTCATCAATATCCATAGGACGCATTTTGAATTTTTTATGTTTTATAACCTCATAGTCGGCAGTTTCGGGAACGGTTTCAATGAATGCTTCCTTGAAAGCGTTGTCCTTGAGTTTTCTTTCAATCTTTGTTTTGTTTCTGCGAATCTGTCTGATAATTTTGTCGATAGCGTCATCAAGGGCAACAAACTTGTCTTCTGCTGAACGTTCTGCACGGAAGATAATGCTGTTGTACTTTACAGTAAGCTCGATGACAATCTGGTTTCTGAGTTCCGAGATAACGATTTTAGCGTCTGCCTCATCACCGAAAAACTTGCTGAGTTTCGTGTTGATTTTCGATTCTGCGTACTCCGTGAAATTCTGCGGAATCTGCATTTTCTTAGCGGTGATTGTTGTTTTCATGTAAGTCCTCCTTAAGACACCAGTTACAAGAACTGATGTATAAACTTTATGAGTATATTATAACATAAGTTTCCGAAAATATCAATAGATTTTTGTAAGATTTGTGAACAGTCACAAAAACAAAATAAATATTTGTGCAGACTACACAATCATTAAAGACTGATTGAGTTAATCATAATCTGTGCTATCTGTTCGGTTGTCGCAAAACCTGAATTTTTGTCCTCAATCACTATACAGAAAGCTATCGGTTTATTCGGGTCGTCAAGGAATCCCACAAGCAAGGAATTTTCCTTTTCGCCGTTCTCAACCTGTGCTGTACCGCTTTTTACGCCGAGATTTGAAATACCTGTCGAGTAAATATAATGGTTTGCACCGTTTGTCAGCATTATCTGTTTTACAGTGCCTGCCGTTTCCGCTGAAAAAATCTGTTTACTGAATGAAGTACTGGCGGTTTCGGTAATATTTCCGTCAACGTCTGTAACGTGGTCTATCAGATGTGGCATAGTCATTCTGCCTGTACCGTTTGCAATGGCACTCTGCCACATCATTAACTGTATCGGACTTACCATTGTATCGCCCTGTCCGATACAACCCCATTGTGTTCTGAATTCGTGCTGGTCAACAAGCGTTGTCGATGCTTTTTCACACTGTATGCCGTCAATGTCAATATATCCGAGGTCGTCGTCATTTACAGCATATCCGAGTTTTCTGTATCTTTTTATCATTGCATTGAGGTCAAGTTCTTCATCTTCAATGAGCTGTGCGAAAAAAGGATTACAGCTGTTTTCGACAGCTATCTGTATTTCCTGTTCACCGTGACCGCTCCAGTTGTGACAGTCTATAACGTCGCCGTTAAGGTTTGTATAATGTCCGGAGCAACTGTATTTTTTGGAAAACAATTTGTCTTTTCCCCATACTTCCATAGCTGATATGACTGTTGAAATCTTCTGAGTAGAGCCGGGGACAGTACGGTACATATTTTTTGAAATCAGTGTACCGCTTTCAAAGTATTCAATACCGTCATAACCTTTCGTAACGTCAAGTGACGGCAGACTTGTACATACAAGGATTTCACCTGTTTTATAGTTGTAAGCCACGGCACAACCTTTCTGAAAACCGTATGCGTTGTATACGGCACGGTTGACGGTATGGTCAAGGGTAGTATAAATGGCGGATTTTCCGTCTGCAATCGCCCCCGATTTGAAACTATAGTTACTTAGTTTTTCAAGATTCTGAGCAACGAGAGTATTTGTCATCTGTCCTTTGTTGTCGCCTATGAGGTTTCCGACATCAACAAAAAAATTATCCTCATACCAGTTACTTTCATTACCGTCAAAAAGCACACCGCCGTTTCTGTCATATACCATTCCCAGCACCTGTTTTTCGGAGTTTGCTATGTAGAAACTGGCTTCTGTACAGATTTTGATTACAAGAACAACCATAAGAAGTATGAATACAGTAAGAAACATAAGTGCTATATATCTGCAACGTCTTATTCCTTTCATAAAGAATGCCTCCTTGCAACAGGTTCTGAAAATTCCGGAGACTGTACAGCGATAAGCATACCTGCCATAAATCCGCTTGTAAGCATTGAACTACCTCCGGCGGATATGAACGGAATTGTTACACCAGTAAAGGGAATGAGGTTACACGAACCGAAAATATTCAATGACATCTGCATAATAAAGTATGCGATAACTCCAGCCGACATAGTAGCGTGATAATAAGAACACGGGGGATTTATGCATATACTAAAAATCATTATTATTATTGTGGCAATGGATACAAGTGCAAATATCAGACCCCATTCTTCGCATATTGTTGCAAATACAATATCGTTATCATATGCAAATACTTCACAGAGTTCACCATATCCAGCACCTTTTCCGAAAAGTCCGCCTTCCGCAATAGCAATAAGTGCTTTTGACTGCTGATAACCACCACCGGTTTTATCGTTCCATATGTCAGTGTGCAGACGTTCCTGAACGTAATCGGGAGCGAATTTCATAGCGATAAGTCCCACTATCAGAAGAATCACACCTGCCTGTATGAGAGTTTTTCTTGAAAACTTTGCTTTAGGATAACATATTCTTGCAAAGAATCCTACGGCGAAAATCCCTACAAAAGTCGGCAGACTTCCCAAATCCCTGCACCACCACTGCAAAAGACATATTACAGCAGTAAGTCCGTAAAGTGCGAAATTTTCATAGACTACAAAGAAACACGCTAATTTGCGTTTATTCTGCTGTTCGGCTATTGAAGTGGCACACGCCAGAACGAACAACGGTTTTATAAATTCTGACGGCTGTATTGTTATTGACGAACCTATTTCTATCCACATACTTCTTGAACCAGTAAGCGTAAGTATTATAAGCATAAGTACACCGATTGCAATGTAATAGTATTTCTTGTTCATCTGTAGCCATTTGTGGTTTCTGCATAGCTTGAAACCTACCTGTGAGGCAACAAGGGAAACGATACAGGTTATATAATGCTTTACTGAAAGACTTACTCCACCGAAACACGACTGAAAAATAACACTCATATTCAGAATAAGCACAAGCATAAAGTCGATAACACAACTTCTGTGCCTGAACATTTTCATTAAAATGAACCATGTAATATCCAGTAAGATGACAGCTACCGCAAGAACTATAACATTTGTGATACTTTCGTAATTACCATTGAGGAAAACGTGAATGAGCATTGCAGAATGGGTCAGGAGAACGAAAATACATGATATTAAATAAAGAAAAATATTAGCGTACATTTTCAACCCTCCTGTGTCTGAAAATAAGTTTCCTGTTGCCAAGATTGATTACATCATTTTCATACAGCACACGTTGTTTAACAAGAGTACCGTTTACAAATATACCGGATTTTGACCCTATATCAGTAATTGTCCATACACCATCTGCAACTGTGAGAATTGCGTGATAACGTGAAACTGACAAATCCGTCAGACGTATATCAGCAGAAGCGTGCCTGCCTATGAGTATTTCGTCGCATATAAGCGGATACGATACATTCTGTTCAGCGAGTTCCATAAATCCGGAAATTCTGTTCCAATGCTGACGGGCGTGCTTTGCTTCGTTATTTGATATGAGAAAGATTATAACGGCACACAATGCAAGAATAACCGTTGACAAAGCACTCACTAAAACAGGGGAAACATCTTTTAAAGATTCCAGAAACATAATAACACCTCCATAGAAAAAAATCATTCTTGCGGGACTAAAGAATATTATACCACATAATGAGAAATTTTTCAATATCCGTTACTGATATGTAAAATACTGTGACCGTTCTGTAAACAAAAAAGTACGGAGCAACATACTCCGCACTTTTAATATCTGATATGTAGTTTTTTCAGCAGTACTATTAAATATTAATATAATAATCTCCGCTGAATTATTAATATGTAAATTATATAAGAGCAGGATTTTAACAAATCCGAAAAAATACTCTTATTATAAACATTATCTCAGCTTACTGTGAAACTGAAAAATGATTCTGATAGCCGTCACCATAGAAATACATATATCCATGCAGGAATGAGGACGGTTCATTGAAATAGAGGTCTACAGCCGAAATTACGCCGTCTGTAACCTGATATGAATAAGAACTGAGACCGATATATGCTTCCGAGCCTTCAAACTGATAAGGCTGTGCGAGAACTTCATATATAGAATTCGGGAACAGAGGACTATTTACTCGGTTCATAATAACCTCAACTACATTAGCTTTGCTGTAAATATCAATCCAGTCTGAGCCTGCTTCATTAGCGACAGCATTACAAAGAAGTACGTATTCGCTGTCTGATATGTAAGTGTTATTTGGTGAATATACTTCCGGTTCTGTATAATAAGTTGTAGTAGTGGTTGTTGTAGCTTCAGTAGTAGTTGTAGTTGTTTCTGTTGTTGTAGTAGTTGTCGTGGTAGTAGTGGTTGTTGTAGTAGTTGTCTCAGTGGTTGTAGTTTCAGTTGTCGTAACTTCTTCCGTAACAGGTTCTGTATATAAATCTTCTATGTACGCAAGTTCTGTATATATTGTTTCTGTGTATACAGGTTCTGTGTATGAGATTTCGGTCTGTGTAGTCTCTGTAGTTACTGGTTCTGTCTTAGAAGTTTCAGTAGTTACCGGTTCTGTCTGAGGAGTTTCAGTAGTTGCCGGTTCTGTGTATGCAGTTTCTGTATTTACCGGTTCTGTATGTGCAGTTTCTGTATCTACAGGTTCTGTTGCCATAACATTAACAACAGGCAAAGTTTCAATATAGAACCAACCGGCAGGTTCTGTAAATTCGGTTGTGGACGTTGTAACAGTTTCCTGATAGGGAATTGTAGTAGTAGTGGTTGTTGTTTCAGTGGTTGCAGTTTCTTCTGATGAAGAAATAGTTGTGGTTGTTACGATAGTGTTTACTTCTGTAGTTATTTCGGTTGTTACTACTTCTTCCTGAAAAGTTTCATCTGCGGAATCAGTAGTGATAGTTGTTACAGCTGTTTCGGTGAAAGCTGTTTTTGTTGACTGTGTTTCGGTGTAGAATACTGTAATAGCTTGGGTTGTTGTTTCGACAATACTTTCTGAAGTTACTGCCGGAACTTCTTCAATAAAATGCTTTGTATCTGCTGTGATTACTGCTGTATTTTCACCTATGGGTGCGGTGAAATTCGGCATAGCATTTGTAAGTTTCTGGTTTTCGAAACCTGAACCCTCTTGATTATCCATTCTTCCTACAGTCTTTCCCGATATTGCACAGTCAGCAATAAGGACACCACTTGTAACACATGAAGCAACCATCGCACAAACACAAATAGCCGTTTTACCTTTACTCATTGATTAAATCCTTTCTCCGAAATTTTTTCGGCTGTCTTTTTGACTGTGATAATAATAGCATATATTATCAAAAATGGCAATACTTTCAGAAACATTTCCATTTTACGCCTAAAAACAAGTGTTGAAAAAATACATAATACAGCAAAAATACACAAAACATCATTAATAAAATATTAATTCAGATTAAATAAATAATATATAAATAAAAAAATATATCTGTAAATAGTTACAGAATAATTACAACAGATACAAAATAGTGAAACATTACGGACTATACTTTGTGTTAATCCCGCTTTCTGAAAAATTTATTTCCTTATTTTTAGCGAAAAATACAGCTTTATACGCTTTTGTAATAATATTGTTATTAATTACAGATTGTAACCGGAAAATGTCGACTATTTTCATAAAGACTGTTGTTTCTGCATAAATTTACAAACGTTTTTATTGACATTTGTTAAAAAATATGGTAAAATAAAACTATATGTTACAATTACTGATTTAAAAAAGGAGTATGAATTTTATGGAAAGAATTTCTGCGGAAAAACGTATAAAAGAATTATCGGAAGTAATTGAAGAACATAGTTACAAATATTATGTTCTTGACAATCCGGATATAGATGACTATGATTTTGATATGCTTATGAACGAACTCAAAGAACTGGAAAAAGAGTTTCCGGAATTTATACTTCCGTCGTCTCCCACTCAGAGAGTAGGCGGTCTTGCTCTCAATACCTTTGAAAAAGTCCAGCATACCGTACAAATGGCAAGTCTTCAGGACGTTTTTGACTTTGAACAGGTGCGTAATTTCCTTGAAAAATGCAGTGCGGAACTTGTTTCACCGGAATACACTGTCGAGCCGAAAATAGACGGTTTATCGGTATCGCTTGAATATACTGACGGACTTCTGACAAGAGCGTCAACCCGTGGAGACGGTTTCACCGGTGAGGACGTGACCGCAAATATAAAAACTATACGTTCAGTACCTCTAAAGCTGAAAAACGCTCCGGAATATATTGAAGTACGTGGAGAAGTGTATATGCCGAAAAGCAGTTTTATTGAACTTGTCGAACAGCAGGAACTCCGTGACGAAAAGCCTTTCAAGAATCCCCGAAACGCCGCCGCCGGTTCACTGAGACAGAAAGACCCTAAAATTACAGCTTCACGTAAACTGGATATATTCATATTCAATATACAGCAGTGCAGGGGACGTGACTTCTTGAAACACAGCGAAACTCTCGATTATCTGAAAGAAATGGGGTTCAGGACAGTATCATATAACATCTGCCATACGTATGAGGAAACAGAATCAGAAATAAATTCCATAGGTGAAAAAAGAGCCGGATTAGCTTATGACATAGACGGAGCGGTTGTTAAAGTGAACAGCCTTTCGCAACGTGATATAATGGGGTCTACTTCAAAAACTCCGAAATGGGCAGTAGCTTATAAATATCCTCCGGAAGAAAAACAGACAAAACTTCTTGATATTGAAGTAAATGTAGGTCGTACAGGTGCTATCACTCCTGTTGCAGTTTTTGAGCCGATTACATTGGCAGGCACAAGTGTTTCAAGGGCGGTACTGCACAATCAGGATTTTATTACAGAAAAGGATATTCGCATAGGGGATATAGTTACAGTCAGAAAAGCAGGCGATATTATACCGGAAGTCCGAAATTCAGTAAGTCACGCTGAAAACTCTGTATCGTTCTTTTTGCCGGAAGTCTGTCCGGTATGTGCTACTCATTGTATACGTGAAGATGATGAGAGTGTTTTGAGATGTCCGAATGTTGAATGTCCTGCACAGCTTCTGAAAAATATGATACACTTTGCTTCAAAGAACGCTATGGATATTGACGGTCTGGGAGATGCAAATATGAAACTTATGGTTGACAACGGACTTGTGAAATCCCCTGCCGACCTGTATACACTTCAAAAGGAACAGCTTTTATCACTTGAAAGATTTGCAGAGAAGTCGGCAGAAAATCTTATAAACGCCATACAGAAATCAAAGGACAGGGGACTTGACCGTCTCGTCTATGCTTTGGGAATACGCAATATCGGTCAGCGTGGAGCTGTTCTGTTGTGTGAAAGATTCGGCGATATGGACAGCCTGCTGAGTGCTTCAAAGGAAGATATTTCTGATATTGAGGGTTTCGGCGATATTATGGCAGAAAGCGTTGTGCGTTCCTTGCGTGAACCTCACAGAATTGAACTGATTAACCGTTTGCGTGAATGCGGTCTGAATATGACGTATAATAAACAATCGGCAAATGACGACAGATTCAGGGGGAAAACCTTTGTACTTACGGGAACGCTCCCGACTATGAAACGTGAAGAAGCTAAAAAACTTATAGAAAGTTTCGGCGGAAAGGTTTCCGGTTCTGTATCGAAAAAAACTGATTATGTAGTTGCAGGAGAGGAAGCAGGAAACAAACTCGTAAAGGCTCAGACTCTCGGAGTAAAAGTAATAAGTGAAGATGATTTACTGGAAATGACAAACTACGGAAAGGAATAATATTTTAATATAAATTTATGGAGGTAAATACTATGGCAAAAATTTTAATTGTTTACTATTCACGTAAGGGTGAAAATTACTGGAATGGTGGTCTGAAAAATATCAGTAAAGGCAATACGGAACGTGTTGCGGAATTTATTCAGGAAACTGTCGGTGGAGATTTGTTTGAGGTTGATACCGTCAAGCCTTATTCCGAAAGTTATATGACCTGTATCGAGGAGGCAAAAGCTGAACTCCGTACAGATGCACGTCCGGAAATCAAGTCTTATCCTGAAAATTTCGGAGATTATGATATTATCTTTGTAGGCTATCCTAACTGGTGGGGTACTATGCCTATGTGTATGTTCACACTGCTTGAAAAGTATGATTTTTACGGCAAAACTGTAATTCCATTCTGTACAAATGAGGGTAGCGGAATGGGTAGCAGTGAACGTGATTTGAAGAAAATATGCAAGGGTGCTGTACTGAAAAAAGGGCTTTCAGTTCGTGGCTGTGAAGCTGAAAACTCTAAAAATAAGGTGGCTGACTGGGCTGAAAAAAACATATAAATTATGCTTAAACAGTATTCATTTGTCTTTGTATGATACCCTGATTATATAATTTTATCAGAAAATATAAATGTTCCATCATAAAAATTTGACAAATATAACAGTATATGTTATAATAAATTTGTAAAAAGGGGTGGTACTGACAAAATGAAAAAAATAAAAAAAGTTTTTTTTAAACAGGAAATTGCATTTGCTCTGCTGATTCTGATTGCTGTGTTTTTCTTGTTTTTAAGATTCGGTATAAAAACAAGTAATCGTATCGAAAAACAGAACAAGGCGTATGCGACAGATTCGGGACATCTCAAAGCAGAACAGATTGACGAGGAGCTGAGCAATGCATTACGGCAAATCAATACTTACGCATATTTTGCAGGTGAAAGTCTGACGGAATCAGTAGTAACAACGGATATGCTGAAACAAATAGAGAAAAATTCATATTTTGACGCTGTTATGTTTACAGATAAAAACGGTGTGGACTATGCCTCCGACGGACGTACTGCCGATGCGAGACAAAGAGGATTCTATAATGACGGTATCAGCGGAAACAATGGAATTGAAATTATATACGACCCTTATTTTTTCGATGAATCCATGATTTGTTTTTATGCTTCTGTTTGCCTTGACGAGCAGATTATCGGTGTATTGCGTGGTGCATTTCTTGCAGAAGAATACCTGAAAAATATGCTTACAACTACTTATTTCGGGGAAAACGCACAGGTCTTTCTTTGTTCACGTGACGGCAGAGTGATTGCTGATTCTGAAAATATCGCTTATACCGGACAGCTTTCAGATATTCTGACAGAAAAAAATATGATTGACGTTACGACGGTGAAGCAGATTCAGCAGGTCTTTGAAAACGGTGATACAGGAGTTTTTGTTTGTGACAATTCAAGCAAGGTGGATAACGTATATGTTACATATCTTTCAGACAATAATCTTGTTTTTGTACAGACTTTTCCGAAAAATGTAACGCAAACTATGATTGAAGAAGGGTATTCGGCAGTAAATCAGTTGGAGATTATGCTTGTTGTTATGTTTATTGTTTATATTACGATTGTTTTTATCTGTTCCGGACGTAAACACAAACAACTGGAAACTGAAAATCAGGAAATGGGATATATCATCAGCGGTGTGAATACGCTGTTTACCCGATTTGTTATGGTGGATTTTGAAAAGAACACTTATCATTATCTTGCAGGTACAAAGTCACTTGACGGTATGATTCCCAGTGACGGACCATATCAGATGTTGATTAATCATTTCATTCAGACGGCAGATGATGCTTTTAAACAAGATGTCATTGATTTTATGGACAGAAATTCTATTGTTGAAGCTATGTCGGAACATAACGACCTCAGGCACGAACTGCACGTTATACGCAATGGTCGCTCTGAGTGGGAGCATATCAATGTTGTTTGTCTGGAACGAAAAGACGGTAGGGCTGTCAAAGCAATGTTTACACGTCAGAATACAACGGAGATTAAGGAAAAAGAGTTGCGTATACAGGAAGAGAGGTCACGTGCCAATCGAAAAGAGCGACAGTATCAGGTTGCAATTATGTCAAATTCTTTCTGTAACTGTGAGTTCAATCTGACAAAGGATTTGATTGAACAGGAAATAGTCGGAATAATCAACGGAAAGCAGATTTCTTTTCTTTCAAAGCTGAATATGACAGTTCCTTGCAAGGTTTCCGATTTCTTTGAAGCGTGGAAACAGTATGTTTTGCCGGAATCGCTAGAAAGCTATTCTGATATTGTGAATACGGAATATCTCTTGAAACGATTTGAACAGGGTGAAAGGGAAGTTGTTGCGGAATACTGGAGCAAAGGTTTCAGTACAGATTTGAATTGTGTGCGACAGTCCTTTGCTATGGCAAAAGATGATAATACGGGCGATATTATGGTTATGGTAATTTCAAAGGATATTACTGAGCAGGTTAAACAGCAACGTGAACAGACACAGGCACTTCAGGAGGCACTGATGCAGGCACAGCACGCAAATACGGCGAAAACAACGTTTCTTTCCAATATGTCGCATGATATACGCACGCCTATGAATGCAATAATCGGATTTTCAACTATTGCGGTAAATCATATCAACAACAAGGAGCAGGTTCTTGACTGTCTACAGAAAGTGCTCGCTTCCAGTAACCATTTGCTTAGCCTTATCAATGATATACTGGATATGAGCAGAATCGAAAGCGGTAAAGTGCAGATAAAAGAACAGGAATGCAATATCTCTGAAATCATTCACAATCTTGTCAATATCGTTCAGCCACAGGTCAAAGCAAAACAACTGGAATTATTTATTGATACATTTGAGGTAATCAATGAGGATATTATTGCAGACCCTCTCAAACTCAATCAGGTGTTTATTAATCTGCTGAGTAACGCTGTAAAGTATACACCAGCCGAGGGAAAGATTTCTTTCCGTATTATTCAGGAACATTCCTACCGTCAAGGATATGGAATTTATCGTTTTATTGTAAAAGATACCGGAATCGGTATGTCTCCGGAATTTGTCAAACATATCTTTGACCCTTTTGAACGTGAATTTACTGCAACTCAAAGTGGCATACAAGGCACGGGACTTGGTATGGCAATTACTAAAAATATCGTGGAAATGATGAACGGCACTATAAACGTGGAAAGCGAAACTGGTAAAGGCAGTGTGTTCACGGTTGAGATTGAACTGAGACTACAGGAAAATCCGGAACAGACTACATCAAATATCAAACAACTGGAAGGTATACGTGCAATGGTCGTCGACGATGACCTGAATACCTGCGACAGTGCCTGCCGTATGCTACAACAGCTTGGTATGCGTTCCGAATGGACAACATCAGGCAAAGAAGCAGTATACCGTGCGAAACGTGCTTTTGACGACGGTGACCCTTATCATACATTCATTATTGACTGGCAGATGCCCATACTCAGCGGTGTGGAAACAACCCGAAAAATTCGTGAAATAGTCGGAAACAATGCCTCCATTATTATTCTTACCGCATATGAATGGACAGATATTGAAGAAGAAGCAAAATCCGCCGGTGTGACTGCATTCTGTGCAAAGCCCTTGTTTATGTCTGATTTGAAGACAGTATTACTTGCCACTAATCATCTTACAGAAAAACAGGAAAATACTCCGGAATGGACAAAAGCAGACTTTACGGGAAAAAGAATCCTGCTTGTAGAGGACAATGAGCTGAACCGTGAAATTGCAGAAGTAATCCTTGAGGAAACAGGTTTCCTGACAGAAACTGCTCCGGACGGAACAGATGCAGTATCAATGATGGAACAGTCAGAGGAATATTATTACGATGCTATTCTCATGGACGTACAAATGCCGGTGATGAACGGTTATGAAGCAACCCGTACTATCCGTTCTATGTCAAGAAAAGACGTGCAGACTATTCCGATTATTGCAATGACTGCTAACGCATTGGAAGATGATAAAGAAACGGCTTTCAAATGCGGTATGAATGCACATATTGCAAAACCTTTGGATATGGATATATTTATTTCTGTTCTTCAGAAATTCCTCGGATAATATTCTGAAAAAATGCGGAAAATAAGAAAGGAACGATTTTAAGTCGTTCCTTTTTTATTGACAAATAATATATATTATGCTATAATAACAAAATAATCAGAAAAGGGTGATAACGGTCATGAAATTACTTGTGGTTGAGGACGAAAGAGACCTGAATGAAATAATAGCAAAAGAACTGTCTGTCAACGGATATGTTGTTGATTCTTGTTATGACGGTGAAGAGGCTTATGAGTATTTATCACTGGGAGAATATGACGGTGCAATACTTGATGTCATGCTCCCGAAACTTAACGGTTTTGATTTGCTTGAAAGAATAAGAAACAATGGAATACAGATTCCTGTACTGTTTCTTACTGCGAGAGATTCAAAAAAAGATATTATCCGTGGACTTGATTCGGGAGCAGATGACTATATTTCAAAACCATTTGACTTTGATGAACTTCTTGCACGCATACGTGTAATGCTCAGAAAAAAAGTTGAAACACGTGAAAATATTTACCGTTGCGGTGAGCTGATTGTCAACTGTAATGATTATACAGTTTTCCGTAAAGACAAGCCGATTTCACTTTCCGCAAAGGAATTTCAGTTGTTGCTGTACCTTGTGAGGAATAAAGGATTAGTTGTGACAAGAGAACAGATTGAAAACAATCTGTGGCATCTGGACAGCGAAAACTGTTCAAATATCATTGATGTATATATCCGTTATCTGCGTAAAAAGATAGATGACGGTTATGACAAGAAAATGATACATACTGTCAGGGGAGTTGGTTACCAATTAAAAGCAGAATGAAAAACCGGTCTGTTATGACCTACATAATGACAATATGGTTTATATCCGAAATAATAATATTTTCCATTATGGCTTTGTTTGTCCATTTATATATTAACCAGTCCGTTGAGCTTGATATAAGAAGTAGTCTTACACGACAGGTTACAAGTCTCTCCGATAATATTGTGAACGATAATGGAATACTTAGTGTTGACGAAAGCAGAATTGATAAAAAATACGCTGATATGTATATTGTTATTATTGACGGCAAAAGGAATGTAATATGGGGTTCAGCTCCTGACGGAGTAAAAATTAATCCAAAAAGAGCGTTTGCACCTGCAAAGGTCGAGGCAGGAAAAATTACATATTACTATATTGACAGAGATATAAAATATACTATATCTGATAACGGATTTGTAAGGGCATATGTCAGCGAAACTGATATTCTGAAAAATTATATTCCTGTCAAGGTCATAACTTTTGGCGGAATGATAGTTGTGTTTGCAGTATTGACTGTAGCAATGCTTTACGCCCTTAAACGTTTCAAACATTCTATAAAGGATATAGAAACAAGTGTTGCGAAAATCGGTACTTCACATTTGTCAGATGAACATATGGAAGAAAGCGGTTATTACAAGGAAATCAACTCTCTTATAAAAGCTAACAATCGTATGTTAGACCGCATGAATGAAATTTTTGACCAGCAGGAACAGTTTTCCGCAGATGTTGCACACGAATTAAAAACTCCTGTTGCTGTAATCAAGGCTCAGAGTCAGTATATGCTGAATAATATGGAACTTTCTGCTGAGGAAAAAAAGTCCTTTGAGGTGATTTTGAAACAGGCAAAAAAAATGCAGGAACTCGTCATTACATTGCTTATGCTGTCTCGTCTTGAATCGGGCGACAAAGAGGAAATGCAGGAATTTATTGATTTGACGGAAATTGTTTCTGCTGTATGTGAAGCTGAACAGTGCAGATTACCCGATTGTAAAATCAGTTTTAATATAACAAACGTCGGCAAATCAGAAACTTCGGGGAATATCAGTCTTGTTACAATAGCGGTAACAAACCTTATTTCAAATGCTGTAAAATTCAGTCGTGACGATACAGTAATCAAGGTTGAAACCGGCGAAATAGACGATTTTGTTTTTGTAAAAGTAAAAGACAACGGTATCGGTATGACGGAAGAGGAAAAGAATAAAGTTTTTACACGCTTGTTTAAATCTGATTCTTCACGAAACAGTAGCGGTTATGGACTTGGAATGCCGATAGCTTTAAAAATTGCAAAAAAACACGGTGGTACAATCAAGGTTGAAAGTCAGCTCGGAAAGGGAAGTTGTTTCACGCTTTACCTCTCAAAAAACAAATAAAATAAAAAATCCGTTCAGAATGTTTGTTGCTGATTGAACGGATTTTTTTTATTTTATGATTTTTTTAATCTGATTTTAATAATTGCAGTTTATACTGTTATAGAAAGCCATTCACCTGAAACTGAATGAGTATGTTGAAATTTTTAAGGAAAGGACAGTTTTATGAAACGTAACTTTTTTAAAAGATTACTGTCAGTTACACTTGCAGTAACCTGTATAACCGGTTTTGCTGTTACAAATACAGCACAATGTTTTGCAGTCAACATTGAAGCCTCAAACGCTGAACCGATAAAAAACGAATATCAGATTTTGTCGCCTGTACCGTCAGGGTCGTCAATAACTCCTATTGAACAGCCTGCCCGTCTTGATTCACTGAAAGGAAAAAGAATAGCCCTTGTCGGCGGAAGTTTTTCAGCTTCCGTAACACATCAGGTTATCAGTGATATGTTAAAAAACGAATACGGCTGTACTACATTCTATATGACCGACGAAATCGGAAAAAGTGGCACATTTAATCCTAACAGTATCAGCGACAAATCAAAGGAGTTTCAGCAGAAACTCAAGGAATACAAGATTGACGCTGTAATTTCCGGTAACTGCGGTTGCGGTATCTGTACAGTAAAGGAAACAGGCAACGGTCTTGCTGCTGAATATGCAGGGATTCCGGCTGTTGTAGTCGGAGCAGAAGCGTTTGTACCGCAGATTGAATCAACAGGCTACAACAGAGGTGTACCCGTTGTTAGAACTGCTTCATACCCTGGGGCATTCGCAAGCGATACAACGGAAGTACAGCAGAAAAAGGCTCGTGAAAATCTGTACCCTCAGATTGTAAAAGCCCTTACAACACAGATTACTTAGGCTGAAAAGGACAGAATCGCCGGAGATGTTGCCGGTGTAAATTATGACGATATTGTATTTACAGGTTCACACGAGCGTGTACAGCAATTTTATGAGGTAAATGAGATGTCAGACGGTCTTACGGTTGTACCGCCTACGAGGGAAAAGGTTGAATACTATCTGCAATATACTACATATAAGGCTACAGATATTATCAATACAAGAAACGGTGAAGTACAGGACGTACCACCGGCAAACAGAGAAATACTTGCTTATCACGTTGCAGTCAACGCAATTATGGCAGGCTGTCCGCCAGAATATATGCCGTTGTGTATTGCGATTACAAGATGTTTTGCAAACGGTAATTTCTATAAGTCGCTTGCAAGCACTCACGGCTGGACACCATACGTCCTTGTAAGCGGTCCGATAGCACGACAGCTCGGCATTTCTTATGACAACGGAATGATTAATCAGGAAGCCAACAAACTTTTAGGCAGATTTGTTTCGCTTGCTATGCTTAACCTCGCCGGATATAAAATCAAGGAAAACCGAATGGGTACTTTCGGATATATGTTGCCGATTGCTTTTGCAGAAGATGAACAGGCCTGTATTGATATAGGATGGAATCCTTACCATGTTGAAAAAGGTTACGACCTCAATACAAGTGTAGTAACTTGTGGCTCTACTCTTACGTGGGGAAATCCTATAGACGTAGGTACAAAAGACCCCGATAAAGCAATACAGCTTCTTTCTTGGGACGTTACCGAAAAACAACAGAATGGTCTCGGCAACACAAATCCTCGTGAGGCACGTATGATATGGCTCACAAAGGACGTGGCTGAAACTATCGCAAAGAGTTGCAGTTCAAAGACGGATTTGAAAGATACCCTCATAGATACTGCACGCCGACCTCTCTGGATGCGTACATATGCACATTACTGGGCTAATACAGGTTCAAAAATCCATATGAACACCACTTTTGACCAGCATTACAACGACATAAAAAAAGGAGTTTCTACAGAAAACGTTGAAAGGGATTACGTTTCACAGACGCCTGTTCCGGAATGGCTCAGGGAAATTGTGCCTTTTGACATAATTGATACAACTCAGACTATTGAAGCAAACAATACAGGGTTTGTAATAACCGGTGGAAATATCAGTAGTCAGATACAGATTATGCCAGGCGGTGACACCTGTTCATTTAATGTTAATCTTCCTCGAAACTGGGATAAACTGGTTGCGAATGAGGGATATAGTCCAATCAGTAATTATTATCTGCCGGAATAAAGCTGTTTACAAAAAGTCAGAAAGGATTATATTATGAAATTCAAATATTTTAAACATACATTCTCTGCACTTTCGTCTTTGGTGATTGTAACAAGTTTTATGTCTGCTACTCTTTCGGCTCATTCTGCTGTACTTAAAGACGGTTACGAAGACGAATACGAAGCACAGGGAAAAACATATCAGAGCCTCGGCATTCTTGAAGACCAGTACGATTTGATTGAACCCGAAAATAACAGATTTCCGATAATTTCGCCGAGCAGTAAATATGACAAGTCATATCCTCCGTTGTTTATCGGAACATACGGAGAAGTAGAGGAATATTTCAGGGAGCAGGGTATGACAGACGGTCTGCCGGTAGTACCGCCCACAAAGTTAAAAGCGGAAAAATTTATCGGTTATTCTTCTTACGGATATGATGATGTAGTTGCAACAATCAACGGCAGAAAAGTAAAAACATATCAGGTTACAGCGAATGCAATTATGGCAGGCTGTTCGCCGGAACATCTGCCGATATGTATTGCGTTTACTGAGGCACTGAGCGACAGTAACTATCTCAATTCGTTGAAATCCGGAAAACTTACTCCAATGATGTACGTGAATGGTCCTGTTGCCAATCAGATTGGAATAGACAATACTCAGGGAATGACTACTGAAGAAGCCAACATTGCAATAGGTCGTTTTATGGAGCTTGCACTCATCAATCTTGGTGCGATGCGTTCCTGATTGAAAAGATTAGGCACTAATGAAAGAACGCAAAGTTCTAAGTTGGGAGA
>JAIDUG010000049.1:27563-46899 GCA_029060305.1 Ruminococcus sp. | reverse complement strand
AGCTACTCCGACGCTGCATTCCTCAGAAAATATATCCTCGGTCAGATTAACGAAGTTCCTGTTAAATTATTCTAAGATAACACGATAATTTTTTCATAATATCCTTCCAAAAAAAAGCGGTTGATTATATCAACCGTTTTTTTGTTATACTTTTAACTGATATAATTAAAAAGTCTGTCTGCTGTATCAGGACCTTTTCCGTGATATTGTTTTACCTGCCTGTTGCCAATAAAAGAGTTGGAAGAAATTCTGACTGCAAATACTTTATACTCTTTCAGATATTCAATAGCCTTTTCCTAAATGACATTGGTTGCAATAAATATCTCTGTTTCAGGGTTGGAATGTTTCAGTTTGACTATCATATTCATAACGGACTTTCCTGTATTAATTACACTGTCCACTATTACTGCTGTTTTGTGATGAATATCAGGGAATTTGTCTTTTTTAGGATTATAGCTGTAGAATACACCGTCAAAATCTGTATACAATCCGTCACCAAAGAACCTGCCTCCTCGTTCAAGTACGATAACAGCAGTATTCATATTAGGTACAAATTTCCTGATAACTTCACCGAGCATTTTTCCGAAACGTAAATGGGTTTCCGCAAGCCTTGAACCGTTGATACCTAAATTTGATTTACATACTGCAATATCCTCAGAAATATTTTTGTTTTCATCAGCAAGTATATATTGAGATTTATCATAAATTAATCCTATACCTGAAATATCTGTATCTTTCAGTGAACTGCTAAGATATGTTCCGATATAAAGAAATCCGTTATCAGCCTGTTTCAACATATAGATGTCGTTTTTGCCGTCACCGTAAACTGTAATATTATAGCCTTTTTCTTTCAATATTTTTACAACAAAATATTTTGTATCAGCAGAAATCATTGTATCAGCCATTACATTTTTCAGTGCAAACTTTTCAGCAAGTTTTTTCCAAATACTACCTATTCCGGAAGAAAGTACAATATAGTTTCTGCAACATACTTTTTCATAGATAATATTATTAAGTTGTATCTTATCAAGATTATCAGTATTATATTTAAGGTTATGCACTTCTTCACTGAATTTTAAAGACTGATAGTCAGTATAGAAATTGCCGTCGAAAGCATTAGTAATATAGTTTTCAGTACATATTCTGAAAGAATCCTGTTTTATAATAGTCTTGTCACCATCGCAGATATGCAATTCACAAGGAACAGGATAGATTTTTTGTATCTTATCAGTAATACTTCTTGCAAGTTGGTAAGAACCGAAGCCGTTTCTGATTCTTTTTATTAAGTCCTGTAACTCCATAGAAGATATGTCATTTATCACACAGAAGTTTTTATATCTCTTATGACATTCGGCTCGCAGACTTTCTATCTCAAAAGATTGCCATTTATGTATATTTTCAACGGAAATATGTGCAAACCGGCTGTTTTTGGATGAATTTTTAAGACGTTCACTTATTATTTCAGGTTTGCAGTACAGATATAGAAAAACATCATATAAATCTCCGTCTTCTTCAGTAAAAACAACTCCGTCAGGGAATGCATAATGACCGTCGGAAATAAATTCGTCGCTTATTTCTGAAAGTTTTTTTGCATATCTTATACGACATTCTCTCTTCTCAGCTTCAGGAAGAAGCGAAAATCTGCCTGACACCATTTTATTCAGTTCCGTACTGCCATTGATAACGGTGACAGACAAATTATTAAGAAGTGTTGATTTTCCTGCACATGGCAGTCCGTAAAGTGCGTACTTCAATGAACATTACCTCCTGTATTTATTTCTTTAAAGCATTTACTCCAGTCAAATTCAGGAATATCAGGCTTTATCATATAAAGCGGATTATCAGAATCAGCGATTTCCGGCAAATCAACACAATTTCCGCATATATACACTTTACCATTAGAATAGAAGATATTATTTTTTCCTGCCCCACACATACCGCCGTACATTGTACAGTCATAACTACCTATATGAATGTTCAGTTTTTCCTTTGCCTTATCAAGAAATTCACGGACTTCATAAAGCGTAATGCCGTCCTTGCCTATCATTCGTGAAAAAGTTACTCTGTTCCATCATTGCCTGAAGGCTTTTTATACCGTTTTTCTCACGAAGCTGTGTCATTTGTTTACCCAGAAATTCCGTTTCTTTGTCAGTCATTGCTGATTCCTCCCTGATTATGTCTATATGGTTAGCTTTTGTGATTATACCTTATCACATCATTGCATAAAAGTCAATATATTCTGTAAAATCGCAACAAACTTTGAAAAGTTGCAACATAGCTTGAATGTATTTTTTTCAGAACACTGAAAAAATGAATATTCCGGAATTTATCCACGTAATAATATGCCTGCAAAGCATAGTTGTGTATTTAATATAGGTATTTGATTTTAATTTTGATTTGTGATAGGATAAATGTATACAAACATATTTGAAGTACAAACAAATCAACAATTCAAGGAGGTCATATAATGCAAAAAATAACATCATTTTTAGTATCGGGTATTATGTCAGTAAGTGCAGTGGTTACAAGTGTTCCGTTCAATACTGCTGTAGCTGAATCAACAACATATACAGTACAGGACGCTATAGATTTACAGAATTTTCTGTTAAACAGAATTTCAGGAAAAGAATTAAGCAAGTCATTTGATTTGACCGGCGACGGCAGAGTTGATATATTCGATTTATGTATGATGAGGAACGAACTTTTCAGACAGCCGGAAGAAAACACCAACAATACACTTGTTGCATACTTCTCATGTACAGGAAATACTGAAAAAATCGCTGAATATCTCATTGAGATGACCCATGCCGACAGTTACGTTATTGAGGCGGAAATTCCTTATACAGATGAAGACCTTGCATATAACAATTTTTCGTGCCGTGCCAACAAGGAACAGAATGACAAGTCAGCACGTCCGGCAATAGCAAAGCCTGTTGAATCAATTGACGATTATGATGTAATATATCTTGGCTATCCGATATGGTGGGGCGAAGAACCTCGCATTATAGATACTTTCCTTGAAAGTTACGATTTTTCCGACAAAATTGTTGTGCCGTTCTGTACTTCGGGAAGTAGCGGAAATACAACAAGTGAGAGGAATATTTCAAAGCTCGTACCAATCGGCAATCAGCTTGAGGGAAAAAGATTCTCAGCGAGTGCTTCAAAGGAAACAGTCAAAACATGGCTTGATGACAAACAGTCTGAAATATCCGACATAAAAAAAAACAGTCAAAATGAACAGTATACACTGATAAAGGGCGATACTTTCAGAATGGGAAGTCCCGAAAGTGAACCTGAACACAGTTCCGATGAAGTTCAGCATAACGTGACGGTAGGAGACTTCTATATGTCAAAGACGGAAGTTTCGCAGAAAGATTATCAGGATATAATGGGAAAAAATCCCAGTGATACAAAAGGTGATGACCTGCCTGTTACAAATATAACATGGTATGATGCTGTGGAATACTGCAATAAACTCAGTCAGAAAGAGGGATTTACTCCGTGTTATACGATTTCCGGAAACACTGTCACATGGGATAAGAGTGCAGACGGTTACAGACTGCCGACTGAAGCTGAATGGGAATATTCAGCACGTGCAAATACTTCAACACCTTTCAGTTTCGGAGACTATGTTCATAACAGCGATGCAAACTGTTACAACGCATACGGTTACAACAACGATGCAAGCGGTAACTGGGTAAACGGTTCAGACGCATATCTCAGAAAGACAGTAGCAGTAAATCAGTATTCCGCAAACGATTACGGACTTTATAATATGCACGGAAATGTCGCCGAATGGGTGTGGGACTGGTACAGCGAATATGATTCAGCAATCACCAGTAATCCGACAGGTGCTGAAAACGGCAACTCAAAGGTCGTAAGAGGCGGTGGCTGGAATGACCATCCGAAACATATACGTTCTGCCTACCGAGGCGCACAACCTGCTGATGTTGGACTTTACAGTATAGGTATTCGACCGGTAAGAAATGCCGGAACAGCTACAGGAAAAGTAAAAAGCGTATACAGTGCAAAGGCTGAACAGAAAACCGGAAAAACACTGATAGTCTACTTCTCACAGACCGGTAATACTGAGGGGCTTGCTGACATTATCCACGAAATGAGCGGTGCAGATATTATCCGTCTTGAAAGAAAAACTCCGTATTCGTCAAGCAGTAACGGTCCTGTATTGTACGGTGAAGCACTGGACGAACTACGTGCGGAAGCTGTTCCGGAACTGAAAGAATATCCCGATATTGAACAGTATGATACTATTCTGCTTGGTTACTGTAACTGGTGGTCGTCTATTCCTGCACCTGTACGTAGTTTCCTTTTACATGATGATTTCAGCGGAAAGACTATTATTCCGTTCTGTTCAATGGGCGGAGGTCGTTTCGGACAAACAATCAGTGCAATTGCCAAATTAACTCCCGACAGCGTTATAAAAGAGGGACTGGAAGTTACTTATTCCTCATACGACCGTGACGAAATAGACCAGTGGCTGAAAGACAATAATATTGAATCTAATAAATAATTTATTAAAAAAGAGTGTATTATAATACACTCTTTTTATTCTGACTGATTTCTTTAAATATCCATTATTTATTCAGGTTTGACGAATTACTTTTGATATGTTTTCCGACGATTTCAGATACATCACTGATAGCCATAAACGCCGAATAGTCGTCATTGCTGACAATTTTTCTAAGGGTTGGCACTTCAATACGGGTTACTACACAATAGAGAATGATTTTTTCGCCGGAAATCAGTCCGCTACCTTCCATAAGCGTAACTGTTCTGCCCAGTTTATTATATATGTCGTTGGCAATTTCCTTTCCCTGATTAGTAATTATCATTACCGCCTTGCCTTGTTGCATACCTGTATTAACAAAGTCCTCTATCTTTGAGACAATAAAATATGTGAGCATACTATATAAAGCACGGTCAAGACCAAAAAGTTTACCGGCAGTAAGGTAAATCAGAACATTGCAGAACAGCACGATTTGTCCGACCGAAAAATTAAACTTACGGCTTAATATAACAGCTACCGCCTCAGTACCGTCAAGGCAACCGCCGTTTAACAGTACAAGTCCAACACCGAATCCAAGCAATACTCCGCCGAATACAGTAGCAAGTAGCTTATCCATCTGATAATGTGTACCTCCGAAAAATGTCAGTGCAACGGAAAAAACTGCCATAGCGGTAAGTGAACGAAACACAAATGAACGCTCAAGTTTTTTTCCACCAATAAATACAAGTGGCAGATTAAGTGCAAGGGTCATCACGCTGAGAGGTATCGGCGTTTTTGCACTGACTATCATTGCAATACCCACCATACCGCCGTCCATTATGAGTGCAGGAATCAGTATTTGCTCCAAAGCAAAGGCAGAAATAATCGCACCTACAATCAGTATCGCATAATTCATAATCTGCTGAGAGACCTTATTATGTTTTACATTCAATTCTTTTGTCCTCCTCTGTTTTTTTGTTAACTTTTATTAAATATTATATCATAAATTTTACAATCAGTCAATAGCCGGAGATTATATTTATTTTTTAAAGGGACAGAAAAAGAACGGATTTTTTTACAAAATATATAATTTATGTTGACATTTTGGTGTAAAAATGTTAATATATATACATACTAATCAGGGAGGTTTTGACTATGAAGAAATTTCTTCAAAAATTAACGGCACTTGCCTTGTCACTCAGTGTACTTCCAGTAATGGAAATTTCAACGAAAGCTGATGACTATGCAGTCCGTGACCCGTTCTATAACTTTGAAAAAGGTTACAACTACTATACTTCTGAACATTTTCAGTTTATATGGGGAAATTCCGGCGATGCACAGAAAGTTACGCAGGAATTTTTAACCGAAAACTCAAAGAATTTTGAGGCGTGCTGGAACGTTTATATGAATACGCTGTCTATGAGAGAGCCGTCGGAAGCTGTAGACGAAAACTTGCGTGACGGAAAAAAATATAAGACCAATATATACATTTCAGGTACAGGTCTTGAAAATATGATTGATGACTGGGCTTATATGTCATATGACAGTGGCGGATTTGCCTATATGTTCTGTTGTGTTGATTCAATGCAGTATAGTCCGCCGTCATGGGTGTTTCCGCACGAGTTCGGACACGTAATGACAGCACATCAGGGTGGCTGGAATAACAATAAATACTCATATGCTTGGTGGGAAGCTATTGGAAACTGGTACAGAGAACAGTATCTTTACAGTGACTATTCAACAGATGATACCGGTCACGGAACAGACTTCTTTGAAACATACATGAAAAATCTCTGTTTCACATTTCCTTGCGGACGTGATTATTATGCTTCGTGGGCATTTTTCCAGTATCTTACTGAAAATCCGGACAATCTTGAGGGATATGGTGAAGATTTTGTCAGGAAATTGTTACAAGAAGGACAACCGGACGAGTTTCCGTTTGACCAAATAGAAAGACTTGCACCGGCTGACTTCAAAGAAACGCTCGGACTTTATGCCGGACATATTGCCGGACTTGACTTCAGGAATGGTAATGCTTATCGTGCAAGACTTAATGAATTACTTGATTCAGGTTCTTGGAACTGGCAACAGATTTATACAATGCTTGAAAAGGTCTCCGGAAAAGTCAATACATACGCTGTTCCGACTGAACGTGCGCCACAGTTTGCAGGAATAAATGTAATCCCGATTAAATCTGAAAGCGGTGAACGTTCTGTTACACTCAATGCCGGTACAAATATTGACGGTGCAGACTGGAGAGCCTGTATTGTTCAGCAGTCAGCAGACGGTAGTTGTAAGTATTCAAAACTTTTCAGTGCAGGCGAAACTGTAAAATGGAACTCAGATGGTGGTACTGAATACCTTGCTGTAATCGCAACGCCTGACCTTGACAAGATAACAAAGTGCGGACTTCCTGAAATTTACAACGATAATTCGGAATTTTCAGAAAGTAATATGCCTTTCAGCAGTAAAGAACGCTATCCATATTCAGTTACATTCAGTGACGGAGTTTCAATTATTGAAAGAATTGTTAAAAACAATCCGTGGGAAAGTTATCATACTCATCAGAACGGCGGAGGACTTGTTTCAGACAATGCAAATGTTGCAGATAGTGTATATGTAGGAAAAAATGCTAAAGTAATGGGAAATGCAACTGTTTCAGGAAATGCCCGTATAGAAGATTATGCAGTAGTTCAGGACAGTGCAACAGTAACCGACAATGCTGTTATAAGCGGATATGCAATAGTTGCAGAAAATGCCACAATATCGGAAAATGCCCGAGTTGGCGATACAGGTCTTGTAATGGGACGTTCTCAGGTAGGTGGAAACGCTAAAGTCATTGAAAGTGCCTGCGTATACGGCAACACCAAAATGTCTGAAAATGCCATTGCTAAGGGAAATGCCTTTGTAATGGCTGACGGAAATATTACCGGACAAGGCGTTGTTGACGGTGACTATTACGACGACAGTGGAAAAACTATCGCAAAAGGAACGTCTTACGGTTGGACGAGTACACAGTCATATGCTGACAGCAGACCTTATACTGATAAACTGATGTATGCTTATGATTTTGATATGGACAGTACATTAAGCTTCAATGACAGGTATAATTCCACATATGGTATGAATTATGGTGCAGAATGGGAAGATAACAGAACTTCTGCAAAAGGTGTATTAACATTCAACAGTCACGATTTTGCGGAATTGGATAAGGGCGTGCTTTATACTGAAAATATAGATATTCAGACCGCTGTTCTTAACAGAGGCGACGGAACTGTTTTATTTTTCGGTGATGACAATTCGCATATAAAGATTTCGGCATCAGGAAATAGTTTTATAGCTGAATTTATGCTCAATGGCAAATCAGAAAAACTTATAGCAGAAAATGCGGTTGACGGTGCAAAGTGGGCAAAAGTACGTTTAATTCTTGACGGCGACAAGGGAAAAATTACAGTTGACGGAAAAACAGTTGCAGAGGGTACAATAACAATAAATCCATGCGATATTGCAAATGCCGTCGAAAATGGTGCTTACAGGATAGGTGCAGACAATAACGGCAAAAATAATTTTAATGGTTCAGTAGATTTTGTAAGAATATTCAACAGTGAAGCCGAAGAACCTACAGAAACATATACAGGCATTGAGGATACACAACAGGAAAGTATACTTGTCGGAGATGTCTATTCAGATATGCGAATAGATGTATTCGACCTTGTAAGAATCAGACAGTTTGTCGTAAACAATGAAACTCTCACAAAAAAAGATTTGGCGACTGCCGATGTCAACGGTGACGATACTGTAAATATTGCTGATGCTGTGACTATGCAGAATTATCTTTTAGGCAGAGTAAATGAATTTCCTGCCGGAACAGTAAAATATTATTAAAACAGAAACCGTCTGTCAGATACAAAACTGACAGGCGGTTTTATTTTTTATCATATATAATTTTTTTATAAATTCTATAGAAGAAAATTTGACAATCAGTGTTCACTATAGTATAATATATTCTGAAATAAAAAAGGGGGATATTTATGAGCAACAAAAAACATAAAAACTCTAAAAATAACAAAATTAAAGAAGTACACGCAGTATCTTCAGATTCAGCCGTTACGCCAACATCTACCGGAATAGAAAGTTTCTACCTCAAATGCAAAAGCAACATACTGAAAGTATGTCCGTGGATTACAGGTTTTATTGAAAATTGTGGTATTCCCGATATGCTGTTTTTGAGATTTTTGGCAGTATTTTTCTTTTTTTCCGGATTGAATACTGTTCAGATGCGTGCTAAGCAAATTTATGCAGATACTCAATGGTCTGTTTTCGTACAGAGTATCAATATAGGGCGAACTATATCTTTTATGATTATTGGTTTTATCATGCTTACAATATTTCACTGGTTAATGCCACCAAAATACAGAATTACAGACTATATTTTTGCCTGCATCGCAATTTTTTATTTTGATATAGCACTTCTCTGGAGAGGAATGAATATTTATCTCTGCCTCAGCTTTGCCATAGTTTCCACTGTTTTAGTAAATTATATGATTGGTACGCTGAAAAAGAAACAAATAGATATTTTAAACAAAGTAACAGATAAGATAAGTTTTAGTATTGTAATGACAGTCGCAGTTATAGTCGGAACATTATTAAGTATTACAATGATTTTACGTGACAAATGTTTTGAAACTCAGACATTTGACTTCGGAATATTCATTCAGATGTTTGACCGTATGGCAGAGGATTTTCACGCAATCACTACCTGTGAACGTGATTTTGAATTATCTCATTTTAAGGTACACGCTTCATATATCTACTATATACTTCTGCCGTTCTATAAGATTTTCAGAAGTCCGGTTACTCTTCATATTGCACATTCTGTATTAGTAATAGGCGGAGTAGTCCCTCTTTTTCTTATTGCAAAGAAACGCAACATTAAAGGCTTGCCATTAGCTTTTATAGGAATAGCTTACTGCTTTAATGTGGGTATTATTGGTCCTTCATATTTCTTTTTCCATGAAAATTCATTTATGCCCACTCTTCTCATGTGGTTGCTTTGGGCAATGGATAACAGAAAATACATAATGTTATATATTATGTCTGCTTTAGTCTGTATTGTCAAGGAAGATGCACCATTTTTCGTAATATTTATAGGTGCATATATGTTTTTTGAACATAAAGGCGAGTTCAGGCGTATTCACGGTATTATTATTGCTGTATTATCAGGTATATATATGATGAAGATTTTAAATTGGCTTACTGTCAACGGTTATGGTCAATCAATGTCATCATCGAGATTCGGTCATATGATGACTGACACTGACGGTGGAATAAAAGATGTTATCAAGACTGCATTTGCCGACCCGTCATATATATTCAGTATGCTTTTTATGGAAAAAACTTCAAAGTATCTTATGGCTATTATGATTCCTCTTCTGTTTACGCCTTTTTTAACCAAAAAGATTCACCGCTATCTGCTTATGATGCCATTTATCGTAACAAATCTTATAATCGGTGCACTTTATAGCTGTGCCGCAGACATAGGCTTCCAATATACTCTCGGACCGGTTACCCTGCTTATTTATATGTCTGTTGTAAATATTTCAGAAATGGACAATTCATACAGGAAAAAACTTCCTGTTCTCATTACAGTTATGTCAATCGTTTTCACTTGCGGAACACAAACAAAATTCTTACACAGCATAAAAACTTATAGTGCAAGCAAAGCAGTAATTGAAGATGTCGATAAAATGCTTGATTCTATTCCGAAAGATGCCTCTGTCCTTTGTGATACTTATTATTTGCCACATATTGCACAACGCCGAGAGATTTATGTTTTAGATTCTAAAAACATTAATCAGAATAATAATGAACTTATTAACCCTGAACTTTATGACTTCATTGTTATTCATGTTAATTCAAATCTTAACGAAACTCTTAGTCCGTTCTTTGAAGAAAATAATTATAAAATTTATGATGAAGTTTCCGACCGACTTGTTGTTTATCAGACACCTTTTTACCAATCTCAGAAAACTAAATAACAAAACTTATCCAACAAAAAGGAATGTGTTATAATAGCACATTCCTTTTATTTTATATGCATTTTCTGTCAAAACCGTAAGTGTTCAGCGTTATAATATGCCATTCGTCCATAAAGCCTTATTACGAGGCTCAGGAAGCGTTTCAACTGTCAGTAAGGGACAAGTATGGCAAGAGGTCTTGTACGCTTAGAACGGCTTGTGAAACGTGTTTACACGCATTCTCTATTCAGTTATCATAAAAAGATACAGAAAGTTGTTACACCAACGTCAGCCAATCGTTCTCTGTTCTATCAAGTTTGACGTTACAATATGCTATTCGTCCATAAAGCCTTATTACGAGGCTCAGGAAGCGTTTCAACTGTCAGTAAGGGTACAAGTATGGCAAGAGGTCTTGTGCGCTTAGAATGGCTTGTGAAACGTGTTTACACGCATTCTCTATTCAGCTATCATAAAAAGATACAGAAAGTTGTTACACCAACGTCAGCCAATCGTTCTCAACCATAAAATTATCAATATCAAAAAAATTTTTCTGAAAGTGTCAGGAAGTCTGTTTAAATTTCGTATTAGTAAGTGAAGGAGGTAAAACGATGTAATAAGAGGAGGTACCAAATTGAATATTACAGAAAAAAATTTCTTAAAAGAGTTACAGCGAAAGAACGAGGACGCTCTGGAATTCGTTGTTAAGAATCACGGTGGATTATTGAAGGCAGTAATTCGTCGCATTTTATACGATTATCCGGAAGATGCTGAGGAATGCTTATATGATTCAGTTCTGAAAATATGGAAACACATAGATTCTTACAATAAACAAAATAAATTCGAGAATTGGATTTGTGCAATTGCAAAATATACTGCTCTTGATAGATTAAGAACAATAAAAAGACTTGAACCGACGGAAGATATTGATTTATTGTCTATATCAGATAAGTCTGCTTTTACAGGGAATGAATCATTCGATGAATTTTTTGCAGAGCTTATATCCTGTCTTAAGGAAGAAGACAGAATGATTTTTGTGAAAATTTTCTGGAATGGCGAGAGTATTGACAATGTTGCTATACAGCTTGGAAAATCTCAAAATTCCTTGTACAAGCGTATTTCCAGAGGAAAGCAAAAGATTATAAAGCATAATCCGGATTATTTCAAATAGGAGAAACGACTATGAATGAAATGTTATATCAACTCCTGAACAATGATGCGAGCGAACTGCCGAAAGCAGAAACGATAAGCAAGCAGGAGGTAGATAATATTATGAAACGTTTTAGAGAAGAAACAGAAACTCTTCCGGTTAAGAAGAGACATAAACCTAAGATGAGTGTTTCAATACTTGTAGCAGTAATTGCAGCTTGTTGCGGAACTACTGTATTTGCAGCAACTCATAGCAATTTATTTAAAAACCTTGAATCCAATAAAAACAAAACATACGTTGATGATAACGGAACGGAATGGAAGATTGATAAAACTCCCGACTTCAACAACTATGAAATGCTGGAATCCTTTGCGAATACAGAAAAAGAAACTGAAATTGTCAGCAATGACGAAGTCTCAGTTTCAATTGAAAGTACGTATTGTGACGGCAGAACACTTGTGATTGGTCTGACAGGAAGTTTCAACAATGGAAATCCTGATGAACACAAATATATCAGTTTCGATTCAATAAAAATTGATTGTGGCGATGTTGTTTTTGAAACGGCAAGCAGACTGAACGGCACTGCAAATTACACGTGGCTTGATGGAAATATGATGCTTGATGACGGTACAGAAAACAGTTTCAGCGGACAGATTACTCTCAAACTTCCTGATGAGGATATGATTACAAAGTCGAAAGATGCTGTTATTACCCTTGAAAATGTATGGGCTGGTGATAATTATTTAAATAAAAAAGGTGAATTGAATGACATAGTTATCAATAAGCATATTGTTGTCGATAAAGACCTGATTAACGGAAATGCGATAGAACAGAGCGAGGACGGATATAAAGTCAGACTTTCCAATTACAGCCCTGCAAGTATTCACGTTGAATGGGAATACCCCAACGATTTGGATGTCAAAAATATGACTGAAACCTCCTTTACAATAGACGGATATAGTGCACCTTTATATTCTATGGTACTGTTTTTCTATGATGAAAACGGTAATGAAATTCCTTTCATCAACGAAAAAATCGGTACAGGTTCTCTTACAACTCCGTCAAGTGACATAATATACGCAAGAATCCTTAACAAACAGGAACGTATTGATAGCGACCTCTACTATGGTATGCCTGTTTATAAAGAGTTTAAGTTTGATTTAAGTGAACTTAACAAAGAACAGTAAAAAACCGATAAAGACCTGAATATAAATTATAACTCCTTAAATGTTTATATACAATGAAACTATTGAAAAAACACACTTTTCAAGAATTATCTGAGAAAGTGTGTTTTTTATGTTGCAGAAAAAGCCACTGGAATCTGTTGCAATAGAAAAGTGGCTTTTCATAAGTCAGCTTATTGTGTAGTGGAACGTTTTGCATATTCGGCAAGTACCTGAGAAGCATCTACAGCGTTGACTATACCATCACCGTTAAAGTCAGCTAGTTGTGTATTCAGCATATTTTTTCCACCGGTTGATGCCTGAGCATAGTTTGAAAGTATGAATGTAGCATCTGAAGCATTAAGCATACCGTTACAGTCAACATCGCCGATTTCAACAGGAGTATCGAAATTTTCACCTATTGCAAAATATACCTCTCCTGATTCTTTATTCAACTTAATCATTACATCATTTTTTGCAAAGACATTGAACTGAGAAAACGATACTTTATCTTCCTCGTTTTCAGTTCTGAAATAGCACGAACCATTGACATTATTGTCAGTTGCAGATACAAGTATACCTTCATCAAGTACTTTCATAGATATTGTATCACTTAATATTCCGTCCATTGAGAATTTATAATCATACTTGTTATTTTTGTATCTTACTGTATCGAAAGAATAACGGTTGTCTTCGTCTCTGAGGTTTGTACTTGTAAAAGTATCATCACTGACAGTACCTGTTGAATTATTGGGTACAAAAATATAATTTCTGTTTCTGTCGGAATCTGTTATATCAAGAGAAAGTGAAGACTCTCTGTTTAAGGAATTTGGGGTTTCTATAGTATTCAAGGTTGCGGAAAGACTGTCTGCTTTTTTGTAATAACTTGCGCCTGCATTTGTCTCTTTAAGATTCCATTTGTTTTTAGTGAAGTTTCCCATAGAATCACGTGGGTCGCAATTGAATGTTTCTGACTTTCCGTCACATTCAACAGTCAGTTCATATTTACTGATAAACGGTTCATTAATTTGTATGCTTCTGATGTGGCTGTACTCTGAGTGAACGTTTTCGCTTGGTTTTATATCTCCCATATAGTTAAGCATATCCGTATCGTCAGTAACCAATGTAATGAAAGTATTTTCGTCTGTACTGCCGGTCTTGTATGCAGGGAAATAAAACTCATTGTTTACGGAATCCATGTATATGCACCTTTCAGTGTCAAATCCGCCTGATGATGAATCACTATCGAGTGTGAGTATACATTTATCATATTTTTTGCCGTCGTAAATCCATATTCCGTCAGCGATACCAATTCCGGCTACACTATGCGGAACGTTATTTGCCCTGAACGAGATAAGGAAGTATTTTCCGTTTTCAACAGCCTGCTGACCGTATTTTATTAAGTCATTGCACTGGTCGGCTGTATCATGTGAACAGTAATATTCCCCACGTACCAAATCCTGTAACGGATAATTCTGCAATATATGGTAATAACAAAGTATATCGTTTACCTTACTGTCAAATGAGATGTCATGCAAGGTTTCCGCATTTTCCTGAATGTCTGAGGGTGATATAACGCCGTTGTGATTCAGAACTTCAAGTACAGCAAATCCGTGATATGCACCTGACTGAAATTCTCCCAAAAAATCTGACGAACCTGTCATATTTTCTTCTTTCAGACGCTTCAGTAATTCGTCACTTACATCTGCTGAGTTGTCATTTGGAAAACTAAAGCAGTCAGTATCTGCTCCGAGTGAAGAAGCAAGCGAATAAAGGTCAGGATTTGAAGTTGTGGCGGAAACTTCTTCAGCTAAAACAGATATACTATCCTGTACGCTAACTGCAACCGCCGGAACACCTGCAATTAATGATACTGATAAAACAGATATAACGAGAGTTAAAAAAATTTTTTTCATATTAAAAACCCCTTTTTTTATTTTATTATAATACACAAATATCATTTTGTCAAGTCTTAGTAACACATTTTTCTTGTTTTTTTATAAAAAATACCCTCTCCGCACACTCGTTATAAGGTACGTTATATTATATTTTTTCTAATAACTATTGACTATAAAAATAAAATATGATATAATATTAAATAATAAAATATAGAACTCATACGCAGTTTCAGGATATTATTGAAACTGTTCAGGTGAGAGAATCGGCAATGTTAAGACCAGCAGGACGTTTAAAAAGAAAATTTATATAGCAAGGAGAGTAAAGTATATGACCATAAACTACATATGCAAGGGATTTGACAAGAATTTCTATAATTTTGATACTGTCATTGTTCCGGTTGCATTAGATTGGAGCAATAAAGACAAACAGGGAATATGTGGATTCCATGAATCTTCTCTCAATGATTTCCGTAATGATTTTAATGAAATTATAAAAGAATTGCCTGTAAGTGCATTTGAACCGGATAGAATAACAACTGCAAAGTCGGAAAAAACAGGTATACACTATGTTTTCATATTGATTCATTCCCTTGACCTTGTACCCAGCAAGACTAAAGGCATAAAAAGACCAACAATATGTGACCACGAAAATTATGTTTATTGTTGCGAAAAATTAGTTGAATGTATCAAGGAAATTGATGCAGAGAATATTCTGATACACCCGTCGTTTAACAAGGCTGACTTTAATCATCATATGGACAGCGACTTTTTAGCAAAGGCTTTGAAAAACAATATTGACAGATTCAGCAAAAAGAATATATATATTTTGATTCAAGAGTGGAATTTAATAGACCCTAAGATTGCACATGCTTTTTTTCGTATGGAGAGAGGGTCTATAACGCCTGAAGAGTGCAAGCAGATTTATGTGGAAAGTAAGATAGAAAAGTCACTTTCATATACCAATCAGCTTACCAGAGTTGCAGAAATCGATACGAAGTACAAGCCAAAGACCCTTATGAAACAGTTCCATGAAGATATGAATAATAGTTCATGGTTTTTTGATGTGTATTTAGCTAAATACACAGGAAAAGACACAGAACTTGCTAAAAATGCAAACATAGACAACAGCACTATTTCAAAAATAAGAAACCATACGTATAAAGCAAAATCTAAAAACATTGTCATCGCCCTTGCAATTGCTCTTGACCTTACTGTTGACGACAGAAAGAGATTTATAAATTCAGCCGGTTTCAGTTATCCGATAGATGAACGTGACCTCTTTATTGAACAGCAACTCAGAAAGAAAAGATACACCAGAGTAATAGACTTCAACACGGACATAGAAGATGAATATCCTGAGTTTATTATTGAAACAAGGTCGTCAAGAGGATACAAGAATAAAAAGTCTGATAAATAAAAAATAATGCCGTTTTGTGAAAAACGGCTTTTTTTTTGTCTTTTAATATACAAAAATTGTGAAATCATACAAGAAATCTGATTTTTTTAGTTTTGATTACCAATCAATGACAATCTGAAGTTTTTTCGGTATGATATAATCATTGAATTTCCTTGTTGGGAATATCAGTCAGGACGTTTCTTTCTCCTCAGAAGTTTTACAGCATTTTCAAGAAACTCAATGTCATCATCAGTCAGGTCACTTACATCAATCGTCTGCTTTTTCTCTTCAATTCCAAGCAGATAATCAGTGGTGACGTGAAATATATTGGCAAGTTTCACTATTATCTCAGGAGAGGGATAATGCACAGACTGCTCGTAGTAGCTTACGGTTGATTTTTTCAGCCACAATCTGTCTGCAAGCTGTTTCTGTGTCAGTCCTGCATCCTTACGGAGTTCTTTAAGTTTTTTTCCGAAGTCTTCTATTGTTTCCATAATTCCACCTCCTTTCATACATAAATTTTAACATAAATAAGTATGATTATATTTGGAATTTCGGTACAATAACTATTGACTTATGGAAACGCTATATGCTATAATAAGTTTATTATACGGGATTTATGTAATATACTGTCAGTATAAGTTTATTTCCTAAAAAATATTCCGTATTAATAATATTAAAAAATCCCCGTAATTTCACAAAGAAATGGGGAAAAGAAAGAGGTTTGTTGTATGAAAAGAAACTTTAAAAACATTCTTGTCGGACTCACAGCAGTCTGTATGTGTGCAGGTCTTACAGGCTGTGGCAAGGAAACTGTTGACGTTTCAGCTGATGCAGATATTCTTGTCAGCGGATATGACGGTCACGGAACTGCTACGGTTTCAAAAGGAAACTGGCTTGTAAACACCGAAAAGAATTACGGACAGGGAATGTCATTCACGGAGCTTGCATTACTGGAAGAGGCACTCTATGATGCAGTCAAATACCGTGTATCGCCCTCTGAGAATCTCTCTAACGGCGATGAAGTTGTACTGACCATAGATGTTGATAACTCGGCTCTTGAAAGCTATGACTTCAAACTGTCAGGTGGTGAAAAGAAAATCACGGTCAGCGGACTTGACGAGGTGGAATCATTTGACCCCTTTGAGAATATAGCTGTAAACTTCAGCGGTATGTCTCCTAATGGTTCAGCAAGCGTAAACACATCTGATTCTAACTCCGACATAAAACTGATTTATACTCTGGACAAGAGTTCCGGACTGAAAAATGGTGATGAGGTTACTGTAAATATATCATCGTCAAGCGGAACAGCTATCGAGGAATACTGTATGAGCAAGGGTAAAATTCCTACATTAACCGAAAAGACGTTCACTGTTGAGGGACTTGTAAGCTATGCACAGACTATTTCCGATATTCCCGAAGATGCACTGAATAAGATGATAAGTCAGGCAGAAGATTCTTTCAAGAGTGCTTCAACTTCGTGGGCAGAGGGAAACAGTCTCCAAAATACTGAACTGCTCGGATATTACTTAGTTACTCCAAAAGAAGGCTTTAATTTACAGGGCAATCAGCTTTATTGTGTTTTCAAAGAAACAGCAGAAATAACAGGATTTGCCTCCAAAGAAGAAGCTAAAGAAAAAGATGCCCAAAAGAAGCCTTATACGGATTATTACTATACATACTACAAATACAGTGATATTGTTATTCTTGAAGACGGTACTTGTTCCTTTGATTTGAGTTCAGGTTCGATGCCGAGTACAACCGCAAATAGCAAATATGGTTATCTGAGCTGGGGAGATTTTTATCCGTACAGTTTCAAAGGATATAATGACCTTGACAGTATGTTCAATGATTGCATAACCTCTCAGATTGAAAAATGTAACTACGAAAGTACGGTCAAGGAATAAGAAAGGAGATTGATTATTATGAACGAAAGAGAAGAACTTTTGGCAAAATTTCAGAAAGCAATGCCACGTATAAATGAACTCAGTTCACTGGAGAACAAATCCGCCAAATACGAAAAGACAAAGGGGACATTAAAAAAGGTAATTGCTTTTTTCACATTTACTGTAGTTTTTTCCCTCGTTGTATGTATGTCTGTTGAAAGCATGGGAGGATTCGGGGGTTTTATACAGGGTGCTTTTATCTTTTATGTGCCTCTGGTGATAGCAATATTCGGATATAGAGCCAATCAGAAGAAAATCATAGCCACCAAAGATGCGATGACAAAAATATTCAATTCTGAAGAACTCAGCTTTATTCCTTTTTCATACCGTAATTCTGTTAACATGGTCGGTATATACATGGTGCTGGTTGATATGAGAGCAGATACATTCAAAGAAGCCATTAATGTATGGGAACAGGACAAGCACAATATGGTAATGGAAGCAAAGCCGTCTGTTATTGTTAAATAATTATAGCAAAATACGACATCTTCAAACTTCTTTCTTATAGCTCTTCTGTCTTTCGTGGCAGAGGGGCTATATTTATGTTCTGCATCGAATTGTTCTCCAGTATTTTGTTAAAATAATAAAATATTAGAAAATGTACTTTTAGCACTTGACAAATAAAAAAATGTGTGATACAGTAATATTATTAATATGCATGTTAAACGTTTGGGCGACCGGTAAGCCCGCAAACATCCGGAGGTTGTCGGAAAGCCTTAAGCCGATAGCATGGGATTCTATGTGTGGACTCGTTCCATTTCAGAGTTTTGAAAATATGTTCAGAAAGTTCAATGGAATGCGGTCAGGTGTAAGCAGATTAGCTATTTTATGGGTTTTTTTCCTTTTGGAATCGGGAGATGTTACAGTTTCCAGATACAAAATATGGGTACCGTCCTGTTAGAGATCTATGAAACTATACAAGAATTTTTATTACCGTAAGGATACCGTTCCAAACGGATTTCTTGTTGTGCATTTTGTTTACATTTGTTTTTTTATCTTGTTTTTTACCTTGTTTTTTTATTATTGTTTTTTATTGAAATTCAAGTATACAATCCTTTTAATTGGATTTGTAGAATTTCAACTGGCTTGTTAAGCTTGTTAGTATAGTATTACCATATACTTTACAAATTTTTTTACTTATTGTTTTTCTTTGCAAGTGAAATGGTTAGTGAGCGTAAAATGGTTAGTAAGCGTGAAATGGTTAGTGAGCGTAAAATGGTTAGTGAACGTAAAATGGTTAGTAAGCGTAAAATGGTTAGTGA
>JAIDUG010000049.1:0-27463 GCA_029060305.1 Ruminococcus sp. | reverse complement strand
AGTAAGCGTGAAATGGTTAGTGAGCGTAAAATGGTTAGTGAACGTAAAATGGTTAGTAAGCGTAAAATGGTTAGTGAACGTAAAATGGTTAGTGAACGTAAAATGGTTAGTAAGCGTAAAATGGTTAGTGAGCGTAAAATGGTTAGTGAGCGTAAAATGGTTAGTGAAGTGAAGAAAAATTAATAATTAATGAAACATTCAAAATCAGAGTATTGTTCAGTACTCTGGTTTTTTTATGGAATTTTAATGATAGTTTGCTAAGCTCGCTGGAAGAATGCTGACACACTTTACGGATTTCTTTCTTGCTGTTCTGACCTTACAAGAAGAAAAGGATAATTCGATAGAATGTTGATGACATCTTTTTGAGCTTGCTGGAAGAACGCTGACACACTTTACGGATTTCTTTTTTGTTGTTCTTATCTTACAAGAAGTAAACAGTTCATGTATTATCATCGCCTTTTATTTTTAACTGGATGATTGAATTAAAGGCATTAAATGTATCGGAGTATTGCAAGATACTCCGATTTTTTTATGGATTTCAGATATATGGTTAATCTTACAAGAATTAAGGATTTGATTTTAAGAATAATAACAAGAATATTTCATCTTACAGAATACCAGAAAGCGATTAGGTATATATTAAAGATATTTCAAATCACTTTTTAAGGAATCTTGAAACTATCTGTTACGAACCTTTTCAGTTTATGAATGTTTCATCAGTTTTGTAACTTTTATTTGAGTATTTGATTTTGAATCGACAATGTTTCAGTATTTCTTCACTCTGAATAGAACGTAACTCTTTCAGAAATTACAGTTTTCTTTCCAAGATTTTTTTATTTTGAGTTTTAGTTACTTTATTTGCTATTGATACTCTATAAAGTAACTATTCTTGAAAGTCTGAAAATTTGATTTTCTTTTAGAGTTATCAATTCTTAATGATTTTTTTATATTACAGGTTATTAGTCTGAAGTTTTATTAGATTCTTTTCAGAAATATGAAAGACTTATAGAATTTTAATAGATTACTTCTTTCATGGAAATCTTATTGATAATGTTTTTTAGAAAAAAACAAAGGAATTTTTTGTGTTGAGATTTCAATCAATCAATCAATCCTGTTTTTTGAAATTTTTTTGAGCTCAAAAAGCTCGAAAATCGCAGGAAAAAATTGAGGAAAATTCCCTGTTTGAAAGAGTGTTTAAATAACATGTTTTATCCCTGTTTCTGTTTGATTGTCTTGTTTGACCACCAATTTTTTGACGGAATATCGCCAAAAAAATTTTCACATAGGGACATTCATTTGCGCAGATAGGGACATTCATTTGCACAGACAGGGACATTCATTTGCACAGATAGGGACATTCATTTGCACAGATAGGGACATTCATTTGCACAGATAGGGACATTCATTTGCACAGGTAGGGAGATTCATTTGCATGTACAGATAGGGACATTCATTTGCATGTACAGATAGGGACATTTTTTTAAAAAAGTCCTTGACATTTTCTTCTTGTTGTGATATAATACAAGTGGAGGTGCTTTTAATGATAAAAAATGAATACATTGTAGAAAAAAGTAATTTGCTTAACGAAATTAGAAGTAATAACATGAGCTTACAGGAAATGAGATTCTTCAGTATCTATCTTGCCAGAATTAATGCACGTAAAATTTCTACACGCCGTGTCAGCTTTCCGTTAACTGATTTTCAGAAGATTATGGGTATCGGAAGAATGAATATCAAGCATTTTAAAACTGCCGTTAATGGTTTGCTTTGTAAGATAGTTCATTTGCCGAATGACAAAGGCGGATTATCATCTTTTCAGCTTTTTAAGGAAGTGGAACTCTTCAAAGATGATTCTGATACATGGATTGTTGAAATAGATGCTCACGATAAGGCATTACCATTACTTTTCAATCTGAAAAACAATTATTTTACCTATGAATTATGGAACGCTTTACGCTTGAAATCCGCCAATCAGCTGAGAATGTACGAACTTCTGAAACAGCACGAATTTCAGAAAAAATTTGAAATATCTATCAACGAACTTCGTGAATATCTTTATATTGCTCCTAATAAATATTTAGCGTTAAAAGATTTCAGAAATCGTGTTCTTGATAGCTGTCAGAACGCATTTGAAGAAAATACCGATATACGTTATACATATGAACGTGGCAAAGTCGGCAATCGTGGCAAATGGTTGACTATTATCTTCCATATTTACAAGAACACAAAACACAAAGACCCTATGGAATGGCAGGAATTTATAGACAGTCAGTCTCTGCCAAAGCCTCAGTCACCGCCACAGCCCACTGTTCCGACTACCGAGAACGTGCCTGATGAGAAACCAAAAGCCCCTGAACGTCGTTCAGAGTTACAGCCTTATTTGTCGGGAAAGTTTGAAAAGGATATTTCGCCTGAAGAAAAGAATATTCTTTGCGAGATGCTTTCATATAAAGTACCCACTGAATCAGAACGTACTCCGCAACTCCTTGAAAAACGTCTGAAACTCTTATATAATATTATGCTTGTGAGTTCAAAAGAACCGATACGCAATGCGGTTTCTTACCTAAAAGGCGTAATAATCAATATTGCCCCTGAAAAACTTCCCTCTGTATCCGTCAGAAATAAAAAGGAAAGCGGTTTCAATGCAGATATGTACGATATATTTGTAAACGATTTTGAGACTATAAAATACGAAATATAAAAAAGCACTCCTCGTGGAGTGCCTTTTTATTGAATTTCTCTATATTGCTGTTATTTTTATATGTCAACTTTTTCTGTCAGAAATTGACCGCTGAAAAGTAAAAAAGAATTTCCACCGAACACATAAGGTGAGAGCTTCTTATTTTATAAAATTTTTTCTGTATTCTTTGGGCAGTATCTTATAATATGCTTTAAAAACAGATGTAAACTTACTTTGACTTTCATAACCGACCTTTTTGCTAATCTGAGCTATACTCAAATCAGTTTCACGTAGAAATTTAGAAGCAAGTTCCATACGGTGTTCTTTTATGTGGGAAGCAAGGGAATTTCCGTAAACAGACTTGAAGACCGATTTAAGAGTTGTAGGATTAATCAGATATTGCCGTGATAGCTCTTCAATAGTAATGTGTTTGCCGATGTTATCCGTCAGATAGTCATGCACCTGACGGATAATTTCTATCTGTTCTGAACGATATTCCGTCAGATAGCAATCATTACTGGTTTGAATTGTACTCAGATAAAGAAGTAATTCAATACTTTTTATTTTATAATATGCCAGTTTCAGATGTTCAGGACAGTCATAAAATGCTGAAAATATAGCATCTGTCTGTGTACTTCCCGAAAAAGAGGCAAATGAACCTTTATGCCAGAATTTATTGCTGAAAAGTTCGTGACAAATGCCAGTTTCCTCTAACAGTTCAGGTGGATTTATTAAGAGTTTTTTGAAATCAATATATAATGACAGTCCCTCATAGTTTCCTGTAGGAAAATAAAGGGTAGAATCACAATAGACATCAAGAGTATGCAATGAAAAATCACCCGAACCAAGATATATTTTATTATCATTGTTCATATCACAGATGAGCCTTCCTTTTCTACAATAGTTGATTTTCATGATATGACTGATTTTCTGATGATGTACGGAAAAATTATCTGTATTTACCGTATAAAAATAAAGGTCTATTCCATAATACAAGGAAATATGATTTATAGTGCTGTTCGGGACAGACTGCAACATAGTTTCAATGTGATGTAATTCTTTATTCATGATAATCGCCTTTCTGTTCAGGACAGGCAATCTCCATAACCTGTTCTATTATCTTATGCAGAAGATGACTTTGTTCTGTATCAGAGGCACGATAATATACTTCCTTGCCCTCACGACGATATATAATAAGTCCGCTGTTTCTTAACAGTCTCAGATGATGTGCTACTGCCGGACTTGACATATCCATTATAGAAGAAATATTGATAACACATTCTTCACAGTGACAGAGAAGCCAAAAAATACGGATTCTTGTAGTATCACCAAGCTGTTTGAGTATGTCGGCGACGGTCTGAAAGTTACTTACACAGTTTATCTGTTCCTGTATCAGTGCCATTTCCTTTGATTCTCCGTGCTGGTGAGGTAATTTTTTATCAGACATTTGTATTAACTCCTTTCGTTATGAGTAATTTTAATCCATATGGAAATAAATTTCGTCCATTTAGAAAAATACTCACAAAGTATATTGACTTTTTGACCTGTTTATATTATACTATAACCATAACCATTAAGCAAGTGTTTAATCGTTAAATTCAAAAAAATTTTTATGAGGAGGAAATCCACTATGAAAAAGACCTACAAAATAGAAGTTGACTGTGCAAATTGTGCTAATCTTATGGAAGATGCTACACGTAAGACCAAAGGCGTTACAACGGCTACAGTAAACTTTATGACACAGAAGATGATTGTTGAGTTTGCTGACGGTTACGAACCAAAAGCCGTTATGCAGGACGTTCTGAAAGCGTGTAAAAAGGTTGAACCGGATTGCGAAATAGATTTCTGAGCCAAAATTCAACAAGTCAGCACCTCTTGAAGTATCTTTAAATAGATTGAGGGGTGCTGTTTTTACTGATTAATACATGAAAAATTAAACATATTTTGAAAGGAGTTATTTATATGCAGGAACTTATTGTAGACATATTGCTCGGAATTGTCGTTATAACGGCTGTATGTCTTCTTACATTTGTCAGCCGTAACGGTGGTATGACCAAAAAGCAGAAAACTATGATGACCCGTATTCTGATTTCCGCTACTGTTCTTTTAGGTCTCCAGTTCATTTCAGCAGATGTATTCAATGTAATTGACAGCTATTTATTCAAGTCTGCTGGACGTTGTATTCGCTTTGCATGTTATCTTGCTGATTATTTCATTATCGGCTATGATATTCTTAAGAAAGCGTTTCAAGGTATCAGAAACGGTCGTGTATTTGACGAAAACTTCCTCATGGCAGTAGCAACCGTCGGAGCTATGGCATTGGCTGTTTACGAGAACGGCGAATATCTGGAAGCGATTGCCGTTATGCTGTTCTATCAGATAGGAGAATGGTTTCAGGGGTATGCAGTCGGAAAAAGCCGTCGTAATATAAGCAGTCTTATGGATATTCGTCCGGATTACGCCAATATCGAGACAGACGGAAAACTTGAACAGGTTGACCCTGATGAAGTTGAAATCGGAAGTATAATAGTTGTTCAGCCAGGGGAAAAAGTACCGATTGACGGAATTATTATCGAGGGAAATTCAAGTCTGAATACAAGTGCATTGACCGGTGAGAGTCTGCCGAGAGAGGCAAAAGTCGGTGATGAAGTCATAAGCGGTTGTATCAGTATGACAGGCGTACTCAAAATAAAGACTACTAAAGAGTTTGGCGAATCCACTGTATCTAAAATTCTTGATTTAGTTGAAAATGCAAGTTCACGCAAATCAAAATCAGAAGACTTTATCGCAAAGTTTGCTAAATTCTATACTCCTGCTGTATGTTACAGTGCATTGGCATTAGCGATACTTCCACCGCTTGTTAGAATGCTTGTAATGGGAATTTCAGCCGACTGGGGCATATGGATTTACCGTGCATTGACTTTCCTTGTTATCAGTTGTCCTTGTGCATTGGTTATAAGTATTCCTCTTAGCTTCTTTGCCGGTATTGGTGGTGCAAGCAGTCAGGGTGTACTGGTAAAAGGTTCTAATTACCTTGAAATCCTCTCAAAGACTAAGTTAGTAGTATTCGATAAGACCGGTACGCTTACACAAGGCGTATTCGAGGTAAACGGTATTCACCACAATGAAATAGAGAACAAACAGTTAATTGAATACGCTGCATTGGCTGAAAGTGCATCATCACACCCGATAAGCAAGAGTTTACAGCGTGCATATGGTAAAGAACTTGACAGAAACCGTGTAAGTGATATTCAGGAAATAAGCGGAAATGGTATAATTGCCAATGTTGACGGTTTAAAAGTCGCTGTCGGTAACGATAAACTTATGAGACACTTAAATATTAAATATATTGAATGTCATGATACAGGCACTATTATTCATATGGCTATCAATGACGTTTATGCAGGACATATTGTAATATCGGATATTGTAAAGCCTACTTCAAAGACTGCTATTTCCGAATTGAAGTCCGCAGGCGTTGAAAAAACAGTAATTCTGACTGGTGATGCGAAAAAAGTTGCGGAGAGTGTAGCTTCTTCACTCGGTGTAGACGAAGTTTATAGTGAACTTCTTCCGTCTGATAAGGTGGAAAAAGTTGAAGAATTGCTGAATAAGAAATCGGGCAAGGCAAAACTTGCATTTGTCGGCGACGGAATAAATGACGCTCCTGTATTATCAAGGGCTGATATAGGTATTGCTATGGGTGCTATGGGTTCAGATGCCGCCATTGAAGCCGCTGACATTGTTCTAATGGACGATGACCCTATGAAAATTTCAAAAGCTATCAGGATTTCACGTAAATGTCTGTGTATCGTCTATCAGAACATAACGTTTGCACTGGTGATAAAATTTGCCTGTCTTGCACTTGGTGCAGTAGGTATTGCCAATATGTACCTTGCAATTTTCGCTGATGTCGGAGTTATGATTCTTGCAATACTCAATGCTATCCGCTGTCTGTTTGTGAAAAAACTGTAAGAAAGTCAGGATTTCATTTGGCTGACGAACATATACAACAGGTTATTGAAAATCATACTATGCACAAATAATAAAAAGAGGACATTTCACTGTCCTCTTTATTACATATTTGATTTAAGGCACTTAGAATGCGTTGTAAGCTCGTCATAGAGGTCAGTAAGGGTAAATGTATGGCAAAGGTTGTGTACGCCTAAAATAGCCCTTACAGTGCGTTATGTGCGTGCAATATGATTTGTAAATCCAAAGTATCTATAAAGCGTGTATTCCTTGATTTGCAGGAAAACTTTTTATGTTTACTTCATGTTAAAATTAAAGATAATGTTTTCATAGTCAGTTTTTAGCGGAGTCAAGGGCTTTTTTTACTGCTTCCATAATAGCCTTTGAACTATATGTAGCACCGGAAACAGCGTCAACACTTGTACTTTGTGAGGAAAGAATACTGGAAATTACAGATTCCTGTGCAGAATTGAAATACCATTCGTCACTTTCTTCCGTGCGTGCGTGAATTGCTGTTATTACGTCGTTTTCAACAGTTATATCAACATACACGTCACCATCATATCCGTAAGCACTTGCCGAATATGTTCCGTTTCTGTAAATATATGACGGTTCTGTTTCAGCAGGTATTTCAGGTTCTTTCGGTTCTTCACGCTGTTCAGGCTGTTCATTGATTTCTGTATATGATTCTTCATGTTGTGGAGTTTCTTCCTCCTGCTGTTCTGTATAATCATTCTGTACGTCATCTTCAGTAACTTCTTCTATAATCTCTGTTTCAGTAACAGTTGTTTCAGTAGTTTCTGATGATTCTTCTGTCCCTGAAGTTTCAGCATTTTTCGTTGTAGTATCAGTATTATTACCAGTTGTAGTTGTATCTGATGTAACAATATCAGTTGCGGAAACCGTCTGTACAGTTGTTGTGATTGTTGCTGTAGATGTTCCGGCAGATGAAGTTGTTGCGGAAATACTATCAGACAATATAGAAGTAGTTGACGAAATACTATTAGTAATTCCTGAATCAGAAGTCTTTTCCGGTTTTTCCTTACTGCAAGAAACAAGCACTCCTGAAAGAGCAGACAAAAATATTATAATACTTGCAATATTAAGAACTATTTTATTTTCAGGTTTCTTTTTCACAATTATATACTTTCTTATTCTCATTACAGCATAACCAATAAATGTTACACTATACACAAGAATATTGAAGAAAATCCCCTCACGCCCTGCCTTAGCCATAGGATAATAAAGTACAATTACATGAATGTATATCATTGTATAGAAAAGATATGCTGTACGTTGAATTTTCTTCCATAATTTAGGATTCATCTTCTTCCTTACAGCCGAAAATGACATCACTGTCAGAGGTATCATTATGACAAGCATTGCGATTGAAAGAATACCTGCTGTTATCTGATTGGAAGACATTCTGCCTGTATCTGTAAACAGTCTTACGAAATAAGTCTGTCCGAATCCTATGTTATGACCGAGTGTAAGTATTGCTGAAAAAATGGAAAGCTCACTTCTTATCGGCATAAGTTTCTTTATAGGTGCTGAACCGTTCGGGAATGCTCCAGTCCACATTACAACACACCAGAGGGCTGTTGCAAATGCTCCTCTTGTAAAAAGTCCGATAATGTAAGTATTAACTAACTGAGGTACAGAATGAGTATCTATTCCGGCAATTACAATGCTTATAACTGTTATCAGAACTGCTATCGTATAGAAGATAAAAGGATATTTTTTCAAAGGTTTACTACAAAAGAACACAAAACCGGTTGCAAGTAACAGAGCAATGAGAAAAAGCATATTATTTCACCTTTCCGACTTACTTATTTTTCTTCTTTACAACAAATGCTACTGCTCCTGCCGTCAGCATAAGCGTAACTGGTACGGCAACCCCTTTTACTCCTGTTTTCGGGCTTGCAGTCGAATTTGAAGAGGAATTATTGGCAGAAGTAGTATTATTGTTTTTGTTTGTGGAACTACTGGAAGTAGTAGTATTATTTGAAGAAGTATTTGAGGAATTATTATTGGTTATTGAAACTGTTGAGGAATTATTGATATTTTGGTTTTCATCATTCGGAGCGGTTGAAGTGGATTCTTCTTCGGAAGTACTTCCTGTTTCAAACTCAAATTCAAGATTACTGTTGTAACCTGTTGACTGTACAAGTATATGATAAGTACTGTCACTGTCAAAGACTTTTGAATCTCTTGAAGATACTTCTGTATCAATCGTTCCGTCGTCACCGATTATTTTTATACTTCCTCGTCCTGAAGCAGAATATTCCGTACCGTTTACAGAAACGACAGATATATTCTTAAGAAAATTTGCAAAATCAGAATCATCTGCACCCTCTGCCTTTACAATTGCACCGTCAGAATAAACTGCTGGCATACTGTCAGTTGTGAGAACAAAATCGGCTGTAACATCAGCATACTTTCCGGCATTGTCAGAAACTGTAAGAGTATAAGAGCCGGCGAGAGCGTCTGTATATGCAATTTCTTCGTCTGTCACTGTAAAATTATCCGCAATGCTGTAATTTCTTTCATAGTCTTCAGGTACGTTGTTGGCAGTAAAGTTTGTTGAGCCTGTACCTGATATACCGTTTTCTATAACAAATTCACCCTCAAATTTTACAGGTATGTAAGTATCGGTTTCAATTATTGTATAACCATCAAGCGTAATGAATACAACTTCATTTATTGTAGAACCCATAAGGCTGACAAAATTTTCATAAGGAAGATTATTTCCGTGCGGTTCACTTCTCTTTATACCTGAAGACCATGCAAGTTCACCACGCCAGATATTTGCTTCATGCCACATTGCGTATGAATTTCCGTCTGTAGTCTTTATCAAAGCTCCGTATATCGCACCCATTTCAGGAGCATTTTCAATGTCAATGAGATAATCTCCCCATGGTGTGTTTGTACTGAGTTTTATTAATGATTCGTTTGCTGTAACAGGTGTTTCGTCCTGTAACTCTGAAAAAGATACTGCACCATCCTCAACTGTTACTGTCTTATACGCTGACGGAACATATTCAATGGCAGTAAAGCTATAATTATTGTCTCCGAGTGAATCAAGGTCTGACTGAGTTATTGCGACAGGATAAGTAACTCCGAGAATTGTTCCTGTTCCGTCCTCATTTGCTTCGTTAAACGTTCCTTCAAAAAGTTCTCCTGCACCGTTCTTTGACCACTTTGAAGTCGTTGCGGAAGATATGGCGTCCACTTCATATTCGTTTGTACTTCCTGAAAGTTCAGCCTTGTAAAAATCCGCATACGGAATATTCATCGTACCGTAAACAAGACTTTCTGTTTCCTCAGCACCTGCAATAATCGGAACAGTTCCCAGTACAGAGACAGCAAGTGCCGTGGCACTTATGATTGATGAGACTTTTTTCATATATTTTCTCCTTAAAAATTTATTTAAAATCCGGATATTCCGGACTTTATCGATTTAGTTATCTCAGACTAACTTATATTCAAAAATTAATCACACTTTTTAGTGATTTTTTTAGTTCACTTAAAGTATGATTTACTCTTATATATGTTAGCAGATACTAATAAGAAAATTATAAACCATTTTTTTATCATTGTCAATAGATACCAGAATTTTTTTACATTTTGCACATGAGAAGACGGCATTTATGTATATATAATAAGCATATTTCACAATTATATAAAATTCTAATGCTTTAATGAATGATTATTGTTTCGACAGAAATATAACAAAAAGCGAATCGAATATGTAATCGGACTTATGAAATTCTATCAGAATCAGTGCTGTTTTAAGAGAATTTTTTATATTTTGCTCTTAAAGCTATCTGTTGTATGTTCTACAAATATTGATAGATTTCACGAAATGGCTTCCTGTTCCAGTTTGCAGTTATTGTCAAGCATATATTGAATGACTTGTGAAAATTCTTTGTCAGTCCAGTTCTGAAGTCGTTTTCTGTCATTATCTGTCAGTTGTTTAGTTAAGTCAGAATACTGTTGTAACGTAGCGATATCCATATTATATGGCAGAAAGTGAATGCCCGTTTTATTTCGCAGATGCAGGAGAATATAGAAACCGCCTACATCAATATCTCCGTAATGATAGTACTCAATGTCAGGATTCTGTACATACAGTTTACGGATAAAATTACGCTTGTGTGTATTATGGTATCCGCCTAAGTAAATCACCATGGCATTTTCTTCACAGAATCGATTAAAAGTTGTGAGGTTTTCTATTGTGATAACCTTATTGCCCATAACTTCAATACTGCTGATATTATCAAGCAGTATTGAAGAAATAGCGATATCCGCATTAAATTGCGAAAAATCAATAATCTGTCCGTTAATGGAGATTTTGCAGTTTCCTTTAATGTAAATATGTCCGGGATTTTTTATAATATTTAACTCTTCTAAGATGTTTTCTTCCTGCGGAAAGTTTCCGTAATGGGATAATAAGCTGATAACTTTTCTTTTTATCTTTTCAAAGGCTTTTGAATCACCGAATATCCGTACTGAGAAGTCTCTGATGTAGGTTTCTTCCTCAAGCTGATATAATTCCGATACTGCTTTCAGAATATTGTCATATTCTGTAAAATCTCCGCTGAAAAGTTCTGCTTTCTGATTCTTTTGTATTCTTTCCGTCTGAGTTTTGCAGAATAAAGCCAAGGTATCGTTATCATTGGCATAACTTTCAAGAAGTTCAAGAAGTTGTCGGTTTGTTTCAATTTTTGGTTGTCTTGAAATAAACGAATATATTTCCCTTAATTTATCGATATTTAAAGAAATACTGTTTATCATTCCGTTATTTTTTGCGGAAACTTTGATAAAATTCATTGATTTGAGAGCCTGAACAGCACTATTAACTTCAGTAAACAATTGATATTCTGCTTCATCTTCATATTTCGGAAAAATTCTGGTGATTTTTACAGAAATTTTTCTGTTGATTTCAGTATTTTCAACAAAAGATTTGCTTCTTTCATATTTATCAATCAGATAATTCAATATATTATTTATATTTTTCATAGTATTATTTATAACTCGTCATAAGAGAATGGGTCTGTAAAACTGTGATGCTCACTGTCGCTGTATACCATTACGATATTATCTACCTGTTCTCCGATAAGTTCAAGTCTTGACGTCGGAACAGCAAGGATAACTTGAAAATCCTGAGACTTAAAAAAGTTTATCATACTTTTAATGCGTTCTTCGTCCATTTTGTCAAAAGCCTCGTCAAGCATGACAATTCTGACGGTTTCGTTTGTATTATAAAGCTGTGCAAATGATGCGGAAATTGCAACATAGTAAGGTGTCTGCGTTTCGCCACCGCTTTTTTCCCTGTAAATCTTTGAAAATTTCTGCACCTTGCCGTCTCTGGAGATAATATCAATGTCATAATCAAGATAATTGCGGTAGTCTGTATATTCATGAATAACATCATTTCCGTTCTCATCGGACACTGTCAGCTTTGAAAACAATTCGTCCATTTCATCATGGTATTCTTTTTCAAACTGCGTGGAAAACAACGAAAACCCACCAAGATTGAAGTCTGACATTATCATCTCGTAGAGGCGTTTTTTCTTTTTTTCGGGGGAATAGTCAAATCGATAGGAATCATTTCCGTAGTAAATCGGTTTCAGTGTTTTGTTAAGTGCCTTGAACAGTGATATGGCATTTTCAATATTTTCACGTATTTTCGCCAAAAAACTCTCTCTGAACTCTGTTTCGCAGTTTTCCTGAATAGTTCTGAGTTTATCTTCATAATCAATAAGATTATGCTTTGTCAGATTGCTGTATTCCTCAGAATATGCGGACATCATCTCAATTCCCACACCCAAATCACTGTTTTTATACTTTGTCTGTTGCTGAATCAGTTTCCTGACAGAATCTTCACGCTGGTGTACGTATTTCTTTCTGAGAGCCTGATAGTTTCCGAAATGAGTATCAGATGTTTTGTTTTTCTTACGGGTCTCAAATCGCTTGTTAGCTGTATGTAAAGCCGATTCATGTTCATAGCTCATTTCAATAATCTGTCTTTCGGTTTCCTGAATTTCAAGATTAAGTTGCTCAATACTGCCCTGAACAGCTTCTATTTCAATGTTCTTTCTTGTTATTTCGCTCTTGACATCATCAAGATGATTTCTTTTCATATGTATATTCTGATTCAGTTCTTCCGCATCTATTTGTAACTGAAGATAAGCAGGGTCATTTTGTGCCTCCTTGAGAGAGTTTTTCAATGATTTGATTTCCGCTGTTATTCTCTGCATATCAACAGGAGCGGAAAGAACATCTTTTAATATTTCAAAGTTACATTGACGGATAAGGCTTGAAATACGTTCAGAATCTGTTTTCTGTCTGTCGAGTACTGCTTTTTCGGATGATTTTTGTGCATACTCCGCTTTTTTCAGTTTTAACTGTTGCTGTAAAGCATATTTCCCGATATATGGCATACTGTAATTTGCAGAGTTGATTTTTCGGAGTGCATTGCCTTGATATAACATACAGTCCTGTGTAATGGCACTATGATAATTTTTCAGTTCGGAAACGTCGGAACACATGACAGTTTTTCCTAAAATCTGACAGATATAGGCGAAAGCATAGCGGTTCTGGCTCTTTACAATGCAAGCAAATGTATTTTCTTCCGGTATAACTTCAGTTTTCAGCTTTGCAGTATTCACAACGGCAACAGTATGCACTTTTGCTTTATATCTGTCATATACCTGTACGGCAATATCATAATAAGCAGGCTCAACAATTATGTGGAATCTTTGAGTATTCAAATAGCCCTCTACAGCATTCTGCCATTTTGTATCGGAAATTTCAAGCAAATCAGCGAGAATATGCACCGTTGAAGAAATTCCGAGTTTATCAAATTCTGTTTCTATGGCTGTTTTCAGCACAGATACGTTTTTGTCATAAGTAATTTTATTTCTTTCAAGGCTTCTAATTTCGTCTGACAGCCGTGAAAGAATTGCTTCAAACTGATACAGTTTAAACTTTAATTGTGCAATGTGGTCATTCAGTTTGTTTTCAGCGTATGAGAATGAATTTTCCAGCTCAATTACAAGCTGATTTCTGTTTTCTGCCGATAATTCAGTGTGTTCCAATGCAGAAACTTGATTAATATTGCAATATTCACGGATATCAGGCAGAACGGCTTTTATTCTCCTGAGCTGTTCTTTCAGTTTGTTAAAATTCTCTTCAGACGCCTGTTTGTCTTTCTGCTTATCCTTAATTTCAGAATTAACATGACTGATTAAAAGTGCATTCTTATTTGTCTGTAAGGCTGTCTGCATACTTATATAGCGGTCATTCAAGTTTGCAATATCTGATTTCATGACGGAACAGGTCTGATTATCCTGCAATAATGACTGTTTAAGATATTGAATCTTCTTATTTTTCTGAATAATCTGATACTTTTTCTCCTCTTTTTCTGAAATTTTCATCAGAATATCGATTGTGAGTATCTGTTCATCAAGTCTGATAATATCTTTGTAAGTATTTTGAATTTCTTCCAGACTGATAACTTTTCTTTTCAGTTCTTCAATAAGATTCTGCATCTCTTTAAGGGTGCGGATATTCTCCCTGAGTGATTCAACGTCAATTGTTTTTTCGGGAAGTATAAATTGCGAAACAAAGCCTTTAACATGATTCATGGGTTTGAATGCAATGGATTTAGGAATAAGTTCAAAAAAATTATCCTGTAAATGTCCCAGACGATGTCGGAAATGTTCTTTTGCGGAGGAAGTCTGCTGAATGAAAGTTACTTTCTTGCCGTTATTACGAAATTGTTCATCTCTTGCCGGTTTATTATCCACGATAAAAGAAAGCTGTTCGAGCGTTCCCTCTTCACAGAACCACTTCTTTTTAGGGTCATTTTCTGAATCGGGCGAATCAATTTTCAGACCAATCACGAAATAGCGTTCTTTGCTTTCTTCATAGATTTCAAGTGCGATATATGCAATCACCGCCCCTTTTCTGAGATATTCATTATCCTCTTCACCTGTTTTACCTCGGACATAGCTTTTCAGACTGCGGTTACTGCGTTCATTAGCCGCAAGATTGAATTTACGGCTGTTAGTAGTCAGAATCAACTGTATTGCGTCCAGTATTGTAGACTTACCTGCACCATTATCACCTGAAAACAAGTTTGTATCTTTAAAGCAAATTGTTTCATTCTGAAAATAATGCCAGTTAATCAACTTTAATTTCGTCAGAGTCTTCTTCGTTGACATATTTTTCCCCTCCATTCACATAAGTATTCAGCTTTTCTTGTGTATTTTCATAAATTCTGTTAAGTTCTGTTGAATCAACAGACAGTATCACAGACGGATAAATCTGTATCCTTGTATCAGGATTTCCCATATCTGTATCAATATTTTTAATGATATGATAACGCCTTAATAAACTCATCACAGAACGCATATCAGTTTTGCTTATGTGTTTTTCTCGCAGACTGTAATATCTGTCATAAACTTCATCAACGCAGATAATCACGCTGTCATTCAGTTTTTTCTGTTCTTCAATGTAAATTATTCTTAAAATAAGTAATATAATGCTGTCAAGTAATCTAAGCCTTAATCTTCCCGTACCATAGGAATTATTAAGGCAAATGACGCCATATTCTTCATTAATGACAATATCATAACCGAGGAAGTCAAAATAAGATGAAAAAACTTCTTTTTTCCTTAGAATAAAGTAATAACAAGATTTGGTTTCCGCACAGCTTTTCAGAATAAAACACTCATTTAACAATTTATTCGCACATAATCTGAAGTTATCCTTTGATATATTTCCTATATTGAAAAATTCCACTATTTCAACCTCCGTTTCAGTTCAAACTCCTTAAAAGAAAAGCCATTCTGCTGAATTATATTGTCTTTAGGTATCACAACAAAGTCAGAATGCTTGTTTCTGCCGTACATACTGATAAAAATAAGCCTTAGCATATCATGGCGAGTATGGATTCCGATTTCAGAAGCCTGTATGCTTGGCTTGTCCTTAAGCAGTTCCATGACATAGGCAGTAATATTCTTTCGTGAAAATCGCTGGTCATTCTTCTTTTTCAGGGCTTTTCTTCGCCGATTCATTTCATCTTCGGAAATAATCTGAGGAAGCACAATCTCTTCCACATCGTCAATTTTCTTGGAAATTCCAACCGTATAGAGAGACTCTCTGTTAATAAAATACTGTGGAAATATATTGAAAAGTCTGCCTATCTCCTGCGGAACTTCATCATACAGTCCCAAATCCGTTTCGTTTTCAGTGTTTTTTACAAGATACCTAAGAATTGTGGAAAGTTTCCCCTCGATATTGTTAGTTTTTAAAAATGCAAGTTTAGCCCTGTTTACAGCACTTCTCAGATATTTTGTATGTTTACGCTCGATTTCGTGTTCCAGTTCGTCATAAGAATTAAAATAACTTATGATATTAGTGATTATTTCTATTAGTTTATCATATGCTTCCTGTTTATCGTTTTCGTTCTCAATAGTCTGATAGCCAATAACAGCACGTTCCATAATGTCTGTATTACTAAGAATATTCTTGAGTCGGCTTTCTATTGTATTACGGAATCTGGAAATATTATCATTCGTATGCATACGATAATAAGCCTTAGAGCCGATTTTTTCGTTATATTCAAAAAAATGCTCCATCAGTTCTTCAACAGGCTGACCGTCTGTCAGTTCGTCAATATATTTTCTGATGCTGGTATTTAATTTTTTTAATCCTGTAAAAAGAGATAGCGTTCTGTCATAGACAGGCTTGATGATTTGCGGATATGGTCTGTCATAAAGCGATTCATTTATCAGAAGCGAATAAATAGCAGAAACTTCACTTTGATACTCCATTTCCCTGTTTTTTGAAATCTCGTTAAGTGCCTGCATCATGATAATCGAATGATTCGGCATAACAATCCTTACACGCTGGTCATTTCCGAATTCATATTCAACCCAGCCGTAAAGTTTCAACTTTCTCAGAAATTCACTTGCTTTTGCTCTTGAATCTTTGAGGATTTCAGTATCATCATCAAATTTTATCTCTGAAAAACTATTTTTTTCAAAATAATTTGTCATCTGTGAAAGCAGAATCTCTTTTTCGATGCCATAAGACAGTTCAGTCTGATAAGAATTATAGATAATCTCAAGGCAATCTGCAAAAACAGACTGATATTTCCCAGTAAATGCCTTAAAAAAGTCATTGCCTGTAATGCTAAAAATATTCGTAACGTTATCTCTCCTTTATGATATTTTCTAATATTATACTGTATTTTTTACTAAAAGTCAATATATCTTCGTTTTGCACAGAAAATCATATCCAAAGCGGAGGTATTGACTGACGATTGTCATGTGTTAATAATTTTAAAATGAATAAATAGTACAAAAAAAAGGCTGATAAACTTGTTTTCGGCAAGTTTACTGATATTATCAGTTTCACCATAAACAAGACAGTAATCAATTACCTGTTCTAAATTCTTTTTGATATACTTATCCGCTGACTTATTGCCTATATGATACAATGAAAGCGGTATCTTTTCTTTTGCCATATAATCATCATTTTTCAGAAAACTGTCAAGTTTCTTTGCTTCCATCTACAACAAGTTCCTTTATAGTTGAACCTAATGATAAAGTAAGGAAATGCTACATATTTTCGGAGACAGTAAAGGTATTCGGAGTATCGGCAAGTACAATACACAGATGGGTCAGACAAACGGTCACGCTTGTAAGCTCCTGCCGAGGTATCGCCGTCCTGACATCTTTTGATATGTATACGTCTGAAATCAAGACTTTCCGTATACCAATTTTGAGTGATAGGAATCTCAAGAAAGTTGTATATATCGGACTGTAGAGGACTTTCGTCAAAATGTTTGCGTTGTTCCTGTTCCGCCAAGGTGAGAACCTGACTGTCCTGAATATATATGCTTTGTCCGCATTTGTAAAGCTGACGAGCTTCCGCCCATAGCTGAGCGATAAATTCGGTCAATACTTTTGGTAGCTTTCGCTATGTTGACATCTATAGGATAGTAACGGCGGTCGCCGGTCTCATATTTCAGGAAGTCGTAATTGTTGGTAGTGCCAAGAAATACGCATTGTCGGGGACGTTGTTCAGGGTTTCTTCCGTAAGGCTTGCGGTAAAAGTCCTGTTGGCTTGCAATCGCCTGTTTACTTCTTTCTTTGATAGACTTTTGAAAGGCAGTCCCCTTGCCCAGTTCGATAATCCACTTGCCCTGAATGCTCTCATAGAAGTCTTTTCCGTCAAATGTGGTTACACCGTCCGTGAACCATTCAGGTTTTACAGCTATTTTACTGATAAATTTCGATTTGCCTATGCCTTGCTTACCGACAAATACCGTACAGGTATCGAATTTCACATCAGGCTCAAAAACCCTTGCAACTGCTCCGACAAATGTCACAATGGCTACAGATTGAGTATAGATATTGTCTGTTGCCCCTAAAAAGTCCGTAAATACGCTTTTTACACGGTGAATACCGTCCCATTGTACAGAGTTTAGATATTCTCTTATGGGGTGATATGAATTGTCATCAGCGATGATACTGCACACCTGATTGATACTGTCTATTGACGTATAAAGCGAATACTCTTTTTCGAGATACAGCTTTATTCGGTTTTCAGTAACGTCTTTCCAGTCTTTGCGTTCAAAAGTCCGCATTTGTGTAAGTTCATTAAACTCTATTTTTTTCCTGAATTTCGGGTCATTCAGAAATATGGTTTCAAGATTGGTGAGGCTGTTCTTCACCGCATTATCAGACTTATTACGTATAAGACTTCCCCGCCAGTCAGAATTAGCCTGCTTGCGTTCAAGCATATCCCTTAACCATTGGTCTTTATCAAGAGATAAAGCACGTTCAGAATGTTCCTGTAGATTTGCAACAAGTTTCAACTTGTCCTTTACCAGTAATTCATTAGAATCCTTGCAGTTTCCCCATATATCGTTATCAGCAATGATATAAGGTACTCTATGTTCATCACACAACTTTGATAGTTCTACAGTAGCCTTACACCCTGCCTTATCGTTATCCAGTGCGATAATAAGTACGGTTTTTGAGGTATTAAAGTCAAAAATTTTGCGGATATTGCTTACGGAACCTAATCCGATACTCGCAAATCCGCATTCGTCTATACTCAGACAGTCGATTTCGCCCTCAACAACGAAACAATATTCATTTTTAAGTAATTCAGGATTGAGAATATGTATACTTCCTCGCTTCTGCTTGACGTTCTCGATAGTACTTCTCCACATATAAGAAGTGTTGGAAGTCGGAATTATTACCGCCGGTGTCGCTTTTGTGTTATGGTCGTATGTGTAACTGCTTACATATCCGCAATGGAATTTTCTTTGAGTGTTCAGCGATAAACCTCGTTTAGTCAGATAATCGGTTTCATACAGGTGTGTTTCTGCATCATTCAGGAATACAGTATAATCTGTTTCCTGTCTGACTGGTTCGGGTTTCAACGGTTGTTTCTTCTGTCTTATTGGTTGTGCAGAATAGATGTTATACTTTGCGTTAAGTTCTTTGGCAATAGTCATAAAGCCCTCTTTGGTTCTTTCGTTGATACCATTCAAGTTGCCGTAAAGTGTGAATATATCGCCGTTAGCACCACACGCAAAACAATGAAAACTGTCTGTTTCAGGGTAAAAAGTAAACGCTCCTGAATGGTGTGAGCCTGTACCACTGTTACACAATGGGCATATGTACTGATTCTTGCTAAAAAAGACTTGACAAAATTGAAGTCTTATGCTATAATAATATAGTAATAAGACAAAGTAAAGCCTTTTGGTGTATGCGATTGTATCATCAATTACTATTGTATCACACTAAAGGCTTTTTATCAACCTTTTTTGAAAAATTAACAAATTATATGATATAACGAAAGGTAAAAAAATGAACGATTCAGGAAAAATTCAAGTCACTGCATTTGCTGAAAGATAGCGTGAGAATAATGGAAACTTAAATTTAAAAATTTATTAACTGAGGAAAAAAGATGATAAACATATATCTGTCCATACTGGAAACTGCTGAAGATAAAATAAAGTTCGGGAATTTTTACACAAAATACAGGCAGAAAATGTATGCTATTGCGTATAATATATTACATAACGTTGAAGATTCAGAAGATGCTGTTCATGAAGCATTTATATCAATTGCAGATAACTTTGAGAAAATTAAAAAATTTTCCTGTCAGAAAAAAGAAAGATACATTGTTATAATTGTTAGAAATGCTTCTATCAACATTTACAGGAAGAATAAAAAAGAGAGTGAACATCTTACCGAACTTGATGATAATCAACCGACAGTTAATGTTAATTTTTTTGAAAATATCGATTATCAGAAACTGTTGCAGACTATTTCTGAACTCCCATTAATTTACAAGGATATTCTGTTTATGTACTATGTAAATCATTACACAACTAAGGAAATCTCAAAAATGCTTGATATTTCTATGGACGCTGTATGGAAAAGGATAGAACGTGCTAAAAAGTTACTTAAAGAAAAACTGGAAAAAGGTGAATAAATATGTCAGAAAGTAATTTGGAAAAAGCATTGTATAATGCTCTTGTTCCTGAATATGAAACGGCTATGCAGGACATTGTTGATGAGCATAAATTTTCTCCTAAGTTTGAGAGAAAGATGAAGAAGCTCATAAATCGTCGTAACAAGCCATACTACAAAATAATAAATACATCAGGAAAAAGAGTGGCTTGTGTTGCCGTAACTGTTCTTATTGTATCTTCGGTCACAATTTTAAATGTTGATGCGCTTAGGAATATGTTTTCTGACTTTTTTGTAAACACTTATGAAAAATCTTCTAAGGTTCAACCTGTTGAAGATGATTCAGCTCCCATTACTCTTGAAGAAATCTATGAAATAACTTATAATATCAGTGATTTTGAGATAGATTATTTTGAAGAAAATAAATACAGCCGTGATATAGTTTATGTCAAAGATGATATTGCGATTTATTTTACTCAATACACTAAAGAGATGTATCACCCGAGCATAAATACAGAAGATGCAGAAATTTTAACAATGGATATAAATGGACATGAGGCAATTTATTTCGTTGACAATAATAATTATTATAATCTTATATGGGATAACGGAGATTATATAATCAGCTTAGGTTCAAATATTGGCAAAAATACACTAATTGATATGGCGAAATCTGTGCAAAAAGTAGAATAATAAAAACCGTATTTTTTTCTGTCAGGATTCAGCCCTCTGATTTGTTATTATTTATGAAACAGGAAATTTTTAATTTTCTTGTTTAATATACAGTCAGGGGGTAATTTAATTGATTAAAAAAGTTGCATCTTTTCTTTCTACATCTTTCGCTGTTGTATGCATTGCAAGTCCTATATCAGTAAATGCATCAAATGCAGATTTTACCTATGAAGAAGTCACTCCGGTACAAGAGTACGCTATTGAGAGGGGCATATACACAGACAGATTCCTATTTTACAACGGTCCGTCACACCCGATACATAATGAAGGGTCATCAGGTGATGATATGTTTTATGTTGACTATTTAACAAATGCTTCAAATATTCAGGTGGCATATATGCCGTGGACTTACTATTATTCAAACATTGACAGCGGACGTTGTCTCGGAATGTCGCTGACCTCTATACTTGCACATAATGGTGTTTTTTCGCCGTCCGATATACAGGAAGATAAAAAAAGACTGATTGATGTTGAACTTCTGGAAGACGATTTATTGCATGGTTCAAATGACCCTGTCATGAGAAAAATAATTACATATCAGATGAGACAGGACAGACCAGATTTCTGGCTATATATGCACCAGCATTTTTCTGAATACGACGAGTCGGAAACCGTTGACAATCTGCTTGAAACAGCACAGAAAGCACATGACGAGGGAAAATATTTTCTTATAATACTTGATGACGGCGATTCGCAATTTTCTCATGCGGTAACGGCACTGGGTCTGGTTGACGGAGAATGGGAGTATGAGGGAGAAAAGTATGATAAATGTATACCAATATATGATACAAATTTGTTGCACCGTTGTGAAGACGGTGAAACTATTTCATATGGCTGTGCCGATGACTGTAGTCTTTTTGTAAATTCAGAAACCAAAAAGATGTATCTTCCGATGTACTTTGAAGACGACGATGTAGGAGAAGATTTCAAGATTCTTTCACTTGATGATGAGGATTTCATGAATTATAGGGGAGCAATCAATCCCTCAGAATCTTATAATACAGATGTTGAGGGAATTTCAAGTGTAACCATTAAAAATTATAAAAAGGAATATAATCTGAGCGTCACCAGAGAGGACGGCACAGTTTTTGACGGTATATCGGACTGTAAGAGAATTTTTGCAAATAAAGGCAAAGAATATGTTTTTAAAGGTAAAGACTTTAAAGTACAGAATACGGCAAATTCCGAAACCTTCGGCGTGAATTTTATGGATATTAATCATGCTGTTCATACGGATTTTCAAGGTGCTGTAAATAATATTTTCTATAATTCAGATGAATTTAATTTTGACGTTTCAGCACCGACAGAGTACGATATTTCACTGATTTTTGAAGAAGGCAGTTATAAATTCTCACCGCACTACAAATTGGATTTTTCAGGAAATACCGACATTGATTTTAAAGCCATACAGACCGAAAGAGGTGTAATTTTAAGCAGTTCGGACGGTCTGGAGTGTCAGATAAAAATAAATGATATAATCCGTGACGAAAATGGACTTGTTTCGGTGGTCTACAAGTCTTCCGACGATAATCCGTATATAATGTCAGCAAATCCTGAAGAAAAAGTACAGGATGAGGCAATTTCTACTCTTAATGACGTTCTTCTGACTTTTGATGAAAACGGCAATTTAGACTATTATATTGGGGAAAATTACAATACAAAAGTACAGAAAGGTGACGTTAACTGCGACGGTTTTATTAATGCTGTTGATGCTACACAAATACTCATAGCTTATTCTAAAAACTCTACTGGTTCAACGTCATATGTAGGCAAAACTCTCGGTGACTACAACGGTGATGGCTTGGTTGATGCGGTTGATGCCACACAAGTTCTCATTAAATACGCTGAGCTTTCTACAAAATAATAAAACACGGCTCTCAAATTGAATGCTGTGAATGTGTAGCCGAACTGATGTATCCGAAACTAATTTACTCTTCAAAAGAGGGCTGAAAACGCTCTCTTTTTTTATATTTTTTCTGAAAATTCTTTAATATTGACAAATCAGAAAGTCAATATTTATTGTGCCAAATTTCCAAATATCATCTTTCTTATTTATGTTTAATGTGATGTAAAACAGGAATGAAGTTATGGAAAAAATAGTGTACTCCGGAAAAACGTGTTACAACACAAGCAACAAAGAAAAAATTTCCCTTGGGAGCAGTATTTTTTATCTGAATTTCGGCAGAATATTCTACCCTCTATAGGTGAGAGACTTCACATATTTGTTATCAGTTAAATAGAAACCCTTATATGATATATTAGGTCAATACCAATCATGTTTTTCGTCACGGTTGAGATTCTTAATCTGTTTCATTTCATCTTCAGACAATTCAAACCCGAAAATGTCCAGATTCTCTTTGATATGTTCGGGATTACTTGACCCCGGAATAACAATAACATTCCTTTGCAGATTCCAACGAAGTATGACCTGTGCAGAAGATACATTATGGGTTTCAGCAATTTTTTTGATAGTTTCATCACTGAGAAGTTCTGTTGTATGACCTCTGCCACCAAGCGGATACCAACCCTGTACAACAATACCAAGCGACTGGATATATGGGACAACTTCAATTTCCTGATAGTATGGGTGTATTTCATTCTGTACAACGGCAGGCATAATTGTAATCTGTGGCAGAAAATCTTCCAGTTCTTCAATATACCAGTTTGAAAGCCCGATAGAACGTATTTTTCCGTCAGCAACTGCCTTTTCCATAGCTTTGTAAGCCTCTACATCATTCTTACCAGGGTGATGTAGTAACATTAAGTCAATATATTCAACACCGAGCTTTTCAAGTGCTTCATCTATGGCGTTTTCTGCATCACTGAACTGATTGGGATACAGCTTTGTTTCAACAAATACTTCTTCTCTCGGCACGCCTGATTGCCTGATACCCTCTCCTATGTCTTCTTCATTGTGATACATATACGCAGTATCAATAAGACGACCTCCGCTTTGCAGTTCTGAAACAACGGACTTCACAGCAGTCTCGCCTGTAAGACTATATGTGCCAAGTCCGAGAACAGGCATATTGTAACCACTATTCAGCATAACGGTTTTATTTTCCATATCAAATACACCAGCTTTCTTGTTTTCGTCTGACTGAGATGTGTTTGTAACAATACTTCTCATCTGACATAAATCGAAAACACTCCACACTTCATCGCCGTCCAAATCGTAATTTTTACCGCTTAAATCTTCTTTCATAGGTACATCAAGAAGAAAGTCCCTTAAATTGTTCAAATCCTGCACTGTAAAATTTTCCTGTAAATCAGCAGAAACAGTTGCAGTTCTTGACATAATAGCATTATCCGATGTTTTATTACAACTATTAATACCAAAAGTTCCGGTCAGTGCGGTAAATGTAGTCAGTATCGAAAGTATAAGTTTTTTCATCACTTCAGATTTTCACGGAAGAAACTTTCAATCTTGTCAAAAGGTATAATATCCATACGGTCATATAAATCCGTATGAACAGCATCCGGAATAATCAGCAGTTCCTTGTTGTCTCCCTTAAGTTTTTTGAAAGCGTCCTCACTGAAATAACGTGAATGTGCCTTTTCTCCGTGAATCACCAGTACAGCACTACGGATTTCGTCACTGTATGCAAGAATCGGCATATTCATGAATGAAAGTGCAGAAGTTGTATTCCAACCGCAGTTAGAGTTCAGAGAACGTTTATGATAGCCACGATTTGTTTTGTAATAGTCATAGTAGTCCTTTACATAGAAAGGTGCATCTTCAGGAAGAGGGTCTATAACGCCTCCGCCAAGCTGATAACTTCCGTTTTTATAGTCCTCAGTTCTCTGTGCATTGAGAGCCTTACGCAATTCATAACGTGCATCTGCGTCCATTGAATCAAAATAACCTCTTGCATTAACACGTGTCATATCATACATTGTTGAAGCTACTGTTGCTTTTATACGAGTATCATTTGCGGAAGCGTTCAGAGCCATACCGCCCCAGCCACATATTCCGAGAATACCAATACGTTCAGGGTCTACATTTTCCATAACGGAAAGACAGTCCACCGCTGATGAGAAGTCCTCAGTGTTTATATCGGGAGATGCTACATATCGAGGCATACCACCGCTTTCACCTGTAAACGAGGGATCAAATGCAATTGTAAGGAATCCACGTTCTGCCAGAGTCTGTGCATAAAGACCTGATGACTGTTCCTTGACTGCTCCGAAAGGTCCGCAAACTGCAACAGCAGGAAGTTTACCGGTTGAGTTCTTAGGTTCATATAAGTCTGCAACCAGTGTTATTCCATAACGATTGTGGAATGTGATTTTCCTGTGGTTTACCTTATCGCTTTTCGGGAATGTTTTGTCCCATTCCTCAGTCAAGATGAGTTTCTCATTTTCCATATTACTTTACCTCCAAAGATTTTTTTAATATATATGTGAAATAGTCAAGGCATTCAATTCTGTTGTTATACTCATGTATGCCGTTCAGAAGTCTTGTGCGATAATCGGAAAGAAATTTCTGTAATGCTGAAAAATTCTGATTGTCAAGCATTTCAAAACATTCTGTCACTTCATTTCCGTCAAGACCTGCATCTTTCAGATTTTCAGTCATAACAGCTATTCTATCAGTTGCCAGTGCCATTTCATCGCCTCCGTTTTCTGTAATTTCATTGTATCACATAATTGTTGATATGTAAAATATCTATTTATAATTGCCTGATATTCTTTACAGGAATGTCAGGATATGATATAATAGGACTATAAAATCATGGAGGTTTTTCTATGGAAATCAGAGTATTACGCTATTTTATGGCAATTGCAAGAGAAGAAAATATGACAAGAGCATCAGAACAGCTACATATTTCACAGTCAGCACTGTCAAAAGAGATTAAGAAACTGGAAGAAGAACTCGGTCACACTTTGTTTATACGTACAAACAAGAATATGAAACTGAATGATGAGGGTATGCTTCTGAGGAAACGTGCTTCTGATATTCTTACAATGGTAGACAAGACTGCTGAGGAATTCAGTATGCTTGATAATATTACTGGAGGAGAAATACGAATCGGTTGTGCGGAAAGTATACAGATAAAATACCTTGCACGTGTAATAAAATCATTCAAGGAAGATTATCCCGATTTTGTTTTTCGTATATTCAGCGGAGATACTGAACCGGTTACAGAACGTCTTGAGCGTGGTCTTCTTGACATTGCAGTGATTGTTGAACCGCCTAACTTATCAAAATATAATTATCTGCCTATACCAGAAAAAGACAGATGGGGGGTTGTTATGCGTCAGGACGGTCATCTTGCGGAAAAAACATCACTGACATTTGAGGATTTGTGCGATTTGCCGTTATTTACATCACAACAAAGCATACGTGCTGATTTTCCACACTGGTGTGGAGAAAATATTGAAAAGCTGAATATTGCAGGAACATTTAACCTTGCTTATAACGGGTCAGTATTTGTACGTGAGGGACTGGGGTATCTGCTTACTTTTGAACATCTGATTGATACAAGCAAAGAAAGCGGACTTTGTTTCCGTCCTATTGTTCCTGTTTTGGAAACAAGTATGTATATTATATGGAAGAAGTATCAGATTTTTTCACCTATTATTGAATTGTTCCTGAAAAAACTAAAAGAAAACTTCACTTGAAATCTAAAAAATCCGGCAAAAAATGAACACATTAAGAAAGAGGGCGTAAAAATGCCCTCTTTTATTTGTTTAGTTTGAAACAGTTTCTTTTCAGATGACGTTTTTTTAATGGATAATGTCTTTTTTTAAGAGTGCAAAAATCGTTGTAGCAATGATATAATATAATCACAGTAAGGGAAACGAAAAACACCCCGAAAAACAGCATTAAGAGAACGGAAAATTACAGGAAAATCTCTGATTTTCAGAGTACAAAAAATCCGAAAAAATGCTAAAATATAATTAAAGAAAAACAAACAAACAAAAATAAACACATCGAAATAAAGAGTTTCTTAGGAGGAAATATTATGAAAAAAATGAACGTATTTAGAAGAGTTATCACAGCTATCACAACAGCTATTATGACAGTAAGTGCAAGCGGTCTCGCATTCAACACATCAGCTACAAACGAAGAACCAAACTTCGACGAAATGGCAGACAGAATTGTTTATCTCGTAAACGAAGCAAGAGAAGAAGCTGGTTTAGAACCGATATACATGGTTCCTTACCTCCGTGAAAGAGCAACATTAAGAGCTGAAGAATGCACAGAAGTTTTCAGCCACTCAAGGTCAAATGGCGATTCTTATTCCACAGTAGTAGACTATAATTCAGCACCTTGGCAGAAAATAAGCGAAAACATTGCAGCAGGTATGAATACTCCGGAAGCCACTTTTGAACAGTGGAAAAATTCCCCGAGCCACTGGGCAGCAATTATGAACCCTGAGTACACACATATGGGTGTTGGTATTGCTTACGATGCAGACAGCACTTACAAATGGTACTGGCAGCAGCTCTTTATTAAAATCGATACAGAAGAAAGACCAGACGGAAGCATGGACGGACAGTACATTCCTGACCAGTACACAATCATTCCTCAGGCAACAGGCGACATCGACGGCGACGGCGTTAT
>JAIDUG010000048.1 GCA_029060305.1 Ruminococcus sp. | reverse complement strand
TTATATGTTTCAAAACCTTCAATCAACCATACCTGACTGTCTTTGCCCGTCTTTGTCGCAAGCTTTACGTTTGTACCATCAACAGTCAATACACATGATGTATTATAACCACTGTGTATAATATATCCGCCAGAAACAACCTCGAACTGCCACGTCTGTGTTCCGGATGAATCTTTTGTGTACAGTGTTATGTTAGTGCCATCTCCGGGGTTATCTGAATATGGATTAACAACATATGATGTGTTAAGTTTTGAGGCAAGATAGTTTGAAGTTCCGCCTGAAAGATTGAATTTGAAAGCATCTGCTGATGTTTTTGAGGCAACGGAAATATTCTGTCCGTTTGATGCTGTTCCGCCGTCAACTGTCATATATGTGCCTGTTGACTTGTTTTTCAGTGATATTGTTCCCGATGGCATTGTTTCGTATGTTGTAGTGTCATCATTTTCATTTGATTTTTTGGGAGCAGTATAAAGAATAACTCTATTAGTAATAGTATACTTTGATAAATCTGTATAATTCTTACCTCCAGTATCAATGATTGTGCAATTATTATTTTGACAACTACGAACTCCAACCCAGTGATTTGTTGAAGTACCACCATTTGTATTACAAGAAACAATCATATAATAACCTCGGTCATAATAGTTTTGAATTTGTTTGAGTTTGTCTGAATTAGTTCCACTTAATGTTTCCCTGCTTACATACTTGAAATCCGAATAAACTTTAGAAACAACTCCCCATGAAATTTCACCCTCGCTGTTAAAAGCACCAGCATTTTTAAGTGCATTAATACCAATCTTAGGGTTAAATACGCTTTCATCTGTACTACATACACCAGAATGTGCAAGCAGAACACAAGTACTTGTAGCAGCACAGCCAATGTTAGCAACTGTCGAATCAGCTTCTGAACCCAATAAAATTGCCCCCCATCGACTGTCTGTTTGTCTCCATGTTACATATGCTGGTATTGCAGCATTTACAACAAATTCAGTATGATTCATAGTTAATACCGTAAATAGCATAATAAAAGCTATAAAAACTGAAGACACTTTTTTTGTTACTTTTTGTTTTTCGGTCAAAAAATCAACTCCTTATAATTTTTATTTCAGCAGATTATATTTAATTCTAACATAAAAATTACAAAGAGTCAATATTTTACAGCAAATTTAACAAGGCAACAACTTTACTTTTGGAAAGAAAAGGATATCAAGTAGAACAGTAGGGTCAAGAGAGGCTTTAAACATCAATTTTTTTCTTGTTGATACATCCGTACTGCGCTTGCGTGACAAGAGAAAGAGCAGTTTTACGCATCACATTCAAAGGAGAGTTGTCTTTTCTCGCTCCTGAAGCGTCCTCTCTGAAAATAACATCAAGACACCAATGTATTTGATTTTCAATAGACCAATACTTTCGTGCAGCATAAGAAAATTCATTCAAATCAATTAATGAAGTAATAAAATATCTGGTAAATACACGGGTTTCATCACCTTCTGTAACAGTTGATCTGACCATCCCCAAAGCACTTAATCCGCTCCATTCCTGCTTTTGTTCAAACCACGAAATATGTAAGCAAATAATATTCACGTTTTTTAATTTGTCCGTGCCCTTTTTCATCTGTACAAATTATAGGCAGTTCATACGAAAATTCATTAAAATAATCTTCCGCATCTTTATATAACATTGGCTGATTTTGTTTTAATCCGATAATATAGTCTGCTTTCTTTTGAATTATTTTTTCTGTGATTCTCTTTTGACAGCTCATCGCATCAGCAGTTATGATTGCTCCCCCAATATCTATTAAATCAAGCAATTCAGGCACAGCAGTGATTTCACTTGTTTTCTCCTCAACATTAATTTCTCCCAGTGTTATCTGATTTTCTGCAACAAATGCACTTACAACATGATATGCTTTATGCTGACTGTTTCCGATTCCGCAGATTGTTTTTCCGTCTACTGCTATCATAGACCGCTTTTTCCGTTCTGCTGATACCCAGTTTATCAGGCATGATGAAAGTTTAGACGGATCAATATTTTCAAATACTCGTCTGAATGTGTCACTGTCCAGTATACCGTTCGGAAGTTCAAGAAATTTCGCTAAAAAATCTTTGAGGTTTTTATCGAATTTCTCCATATCGGATTAATGAAAAGGGGTTCAGGGTACACCATGATTGATGGAGTCAACAGAAATTTTTTCTCAAAATTCTTTATGACAGTTTTGTGAAATGTTTTCCAAAACCATTCAAAAAGTTTAGACTATCTTTGTCACAAATTTCACCCAATAAGTGCATCGGAGAGGAACGTTCTGTTTTGATAGACCGTCAAGGTGTGTCAAAACAGGTATTGGGTAAACACTACCCGTTCTGTCATAATACCTCTGATTTTTACTCAAAACTTTTTTGAAAAAATTTTCTCAAAAAAATTCTTCAAAATCTGAAAAAATAATTGTGATGATTGTGTGAAAAGATTATTTTTTCTTTTCAAGCTAATTGAATTTTATTAATTATAATATTTACTTTTATATTAAAATGGATTTTGAAGACTCCAAAAAATGATTTTCAAAACCTTGAAAATCTGCAAGTGGACACCCACTTGCGTTGCTTGCTATTTTAGTAATCAGTCCCGTTCCATATGATGTATAACCCCTTGCATAAACAAAACAGATCGTGTTTACCCAATATCTGTTTTGCACGTTCCTTATGGACCTTGCAAAACAAAATATTCCTCTCCGATGAATCTATTGGGCAAAGTCTGTGACCTTGATGGCTAAAAAAATTTTGCAAAATCCTCTTACATACAAAAATATGTCTAAATTGTAAACAGCTCCGCGTCGAGGAAATCCCCGAACCCCTTTTTAACTAAACTGAAAAAAGAAAATGGATATATGTATTCACTTTGATAAACAAAAAAAGTTGCTACTAATAGCAACTTCTTTGAAAAGAAAAAGTTACAAACAAAATTTTTTTCTGATGACTTGCAATTTTTTCTTATTTGTGATATAATAAGCAATGGGTGCAATGCACCTACTGTCTGATTTCGGTCTGCAAACCTTAGAAAGACGCTGAAACAAAGTTATCTGTACTAACTTGAATCAACTGTAAGAATACATAACACCCTGACTTGATATTAATTATATCAAAGTTATCAATGAAAGTCAAGAGGAAAGTTATAAAAATTTTCTGATGAAATAGATTTATTTTTTATCAGTTTTTTTATATACAGTGAAACATAAGTTGCGGTTACTTTCTTTCAGTTCCGCAACTTTTTTGTTGTTTGGAACGAAAAAATATTTTGAAAAGGACTGATAAAACTTTGAATTACTTAATCGAAAAAATCAAACCATTCCTGATTGACTATGTTCAGGAAATCACAGAGCCGTCAAGAAACGGTGGCAAGAACCAGTACATATGCCCTTTATGCAACAGTGGGACAGGCTCTCACCATTCAGGAGCGTTTACTGTATATCCTGATACCAACAGCTATTATTGCTTTGCCTGTGGTGCTAATGGTGACATCTGCAACTTGTACGGAAAAGTAAATCATATCAGTGACTTCATAACTATTGCTGACGAACTTTCAAAAAAATATCATCTGTCGTCATTAGACTATGAGAACACTCAAAGTAACTCAAATTCGTTGCTTCAGCTCCGTTCTCACGTGTACATGAACATGAACCGTGACAAGATAGCTGTAAAGACCATTTATAAAAAGCCTGACGGCTCAAAAACGGCACGTTGGGAACGTTATGAGGGTAATACCCTTGTTAAAAATCTGAACGGCTTACAGATGCCATTATATCACGTCTACAACCTCAACGATAATACAAAACCTGTATTTATCGTTGAGGGCGAAAAAGACGTTGAAACAATGGAAAAACTTGGATATATTGCGACAACCAGTCCAAATGGTGCAGGCTCTCGCTGGAAAGATGATTACACTAAGTGTATAAACGGCTTTGATGTTATTATTCTTGCCGATAATGATGAAGTCGGCTTGAAACACGCTACAAATATTGCAGAGAGCATCATTCAGACAGCACGTTCAGTCAAATTAGTACCCTCACAAGCTCTGTATGAGCCTTTAAAGCCTAAGGGGGACATATCCGATATTGTGGAGTATGTAGGCTCTGAAAAAGCTGTACAGCTTATTGAGAGCGTTCTGAATGACAACAAATATATTTTTACCTCTAAGCCGTCATCAGAACCGCAACAAGTTAGTACAAGTAGGAAAAGACAAATTATCACCTATGAATTATTTGCTGAATTTCTCGAAAAACAGAGATATTCAATAAGATACAATCAGATTACACATAATTTTGAGTTTTTCGGCTTTGATGAGAGCGAAAGCAAAGAACATTTAGCGGAGAATGTGCCGACAATTCTACACGACCAGTTAAAATTGATATATACCCACGTTACAAAACAAGTTATAATGGACTATATAACCCGATACGCAACAAGGCACAAATATAACCCTATTCTTAACGCTATTAAGGCGGTAAAATGGGACGGAAAAGACCATGTAGGACAGATTTATGATATATTCAGGATACCTACAGATACGGAAGAGGGCATATACAGCCGTACTTTTATCTTTAAATGGCTTAAACAGTGCATTTGCGGTTTGTTCAATGACATTGAAAATCCGTTCTCACTGGATATTATCCTTGTTTTTCAAGGCAAACAGGGCATAGGCAAAACACGTTTCTTTGAAATGCTCGCTCTTAACTCTAAGTTTTTTGGTGAGGGCATTTGTCTTGACCCTCGTGACAAAGACAGCATTATGCAAGCTACAAGCAAATGGATAAGCGAATTAGGCGAGATAGGTTCTACAATGCGTAAGGATATGGACAGTGTCAAGGCGTTCCTTACAAAGTCTACAGACGAATATAGAACACCTTACGGCAAAGCAAGTCTACATTATCCACGTATGACTTCTTTTGTTGGCACGGTCAATGATGAGCAGTTTCTAATAGACCAGACAGGCAACAGACGTTTTGTAACAATCCCCCTCCCCTTAGACCTTGTAATCGACTACAACACGCAAATAAAGCCATTTGATGCGTTACAACTATGGTCACAAATATATAACATCGTTAAGAACGAGGACAAATCAAGCTGTTTCAGACTTGACGAAGAGGAGAAAAGATACCTTGAAAAGCGTAATGCCACATTTGTCAAGCCAATGAAAGGTGAATGTGAAGTACTTGACATACTGGAGGAACAACAAACACCTAAACAAGGCTATTTATGTACTTGGGAAGAAATGACTGTAACCGAATTTATCCAAAGGCATAATTTAAAATATGATGCTAATATAGTAGGAAAGATACTCAAAAAATATGGATATGAACCTAAAGCAAAGAAAACTTCTATGGGAGTTCGGAGAGTAATTAGACTACCCCATAGAATATATATCAATACTATCCAATACTAACGGTTGCAAGCGGTTGCAAGCTCGCTTTTTTGTGCTTGCAACCGTTTTTTTTGCCTATATTACGTAGTTTTTACATTTATTTGTGCATTTTTAACAAGACGGTTGCAAGCTCGGTGTTTTTATGCTTGCAACCGCTTTTTTTCCCTATTTATAGCCTTAAATCAAAAAAACGGTTGCAAGCTCGCTTTTTTGTGCTTGCAACCGTTTTTTTGCCTATTTATAGCTTTAAATAAACTGAGGTTGCAAGGGTTGCAAGCATTTTACTATTAAAATATAAAATTTTTCTTAAAAAAATAAAAAAAGGTTACAAAATAATTACAAAAAAATCAAAAAAGCTGGTTTTTCAACTTTTCTAAGGAAATTGCTTGCAACCCTTGCAACCAATATCATATTTTATTCTATTTTAAGCCAAAAATAATGGTTGCAAGCACAAAAAAGCGAGCTTGCAACCACTTGCAACCTTTTTAGTTCTTTTTTTTGTGCAAAATAACGAACTACTTTTTGAATTTTCTTTTTCTTGAATGCATCTCCAACTTATGTTATAATTGAATTATATTTTTATGGGAGTGAACAGATATGAATGATGCAAGAAAAAAGTACGTAAAAGAGTTTGGGGAACGTTGGACAGGCAAGGGTTATGAAAAAGGCGAATCTCAGAAATTTTGGTTAGACCTGTTGCAGAACGTCTTGGGCGTATCAAACGTGACAGAGTATATTTCTTTTGAAGAACAAGTCAAGTTAGACCACACGTCTTTTATTGACGGCTATATTGAAGCAACGCACGTTATGATTGAACAAAAAAGTTTAGGTAAAGACCTTAGAAAAGGTATAAAACAGTCGGACGGAACACTTTTAACGCCGTTTCAACAGGCTAAACGTTACGCATCAGAACTGCCGTATTCCAAACGTCCACGTTGGGTGGTGACTTGCAACTTCTCGGAGTTTCTCGTTTATGACATGGAAAAGCCGAACTGCGAACCTGAACAGGTTTTCTTGAAAGACCTGTCGAAAGAATACTATCGACTGCAATTTCTTGTTGATACAGGCAATGAAAGTATCAAAAAGGAAATGGATATATCTTTAAAAGCCGGAGAATTAGTCGGCAAACTGTATGACCTGATACTAAAGCAATACAAGAACCCTGACAGTCCGGAAACTCTCAAAAGTCTGAATATGCTTTGCGTTCGGCTTGTATTTTGCTTGTATGCGGAAGACTCCGGAATTTTCGGAAAACATAAGATGTTCGGAAAGTATTTACAGCGATTTCCGGCAATAGACGTGCGGAAAGCCTTGATTGAACTGTTTCAGGTGTTGGACACGCCCATATCAAACCGTGACCCATATATGAATGACGATTTATCAGCGTTTCCATACGTCAACGGCGGACTGTTTGCGGACGAAAATATAGAAATTCCACGATTTACAGAAGAAATCGTGGATTTACTGGTAAACGGTGCAGCAAAGTCTTTAACTGGTCTGAAATCTCTCCGACAATTTTTGGAGCGGTGTTTGAAAGCACTTTAAACCCTGATACAAGACGTTCAGGCGGTATGCACTACACTTCCATTGAGAACATACACAAGGTTATTGAACCGCTTTTCTTAGACGATTTAAAGGCAGAATTGGCTAACATCCTTGAAATCAAAGTCAACAAGACACGTCTTTCAAGGTTGGAGGAGTTTAGAAACAAGCTGTCGTCACTCACTTTCTTAGACCCTGCTTGCGGTTCAGGCAACTTCCTGACTGAGACGTACATAAGCCTTAGACGGCTTGAAAATGAGGCTTTACGTGCGATTTACGACGGACAGAAGATGTTTAACCTTGACGGTTTAATCAAAGTCGGAATACACCAATTTTACGGCATAGAAATCAACGATTTTGCGGTTACGGTCGCAAAAACGGCTTTGTGGATTGCTGAAAGTCAAATGATGAAAGAAACAGAAGAAATCGTTGAACACGACCTTAACTTCCTGCCATTAAAGTCCTATGCGAACATTACTGAAGCAAACGCCCTCCGCATTGACTGGGCTGACGTTGTACCAAAAGAAAAGCTGTCCTATATAATGGGAAATCCGCCCTTTGTTGGCTACTCGTTGCAGAGCAAAGAACAAAAAGCGAATATTTTGAGTATTTATGTTGACGAAAAGGGAAAACCATACAAGACTGCCGGAAAGATTGACTATGTAGCCGGTTGGTATTTCAAAGCATCGTCTCTGATGCACTCTACAACCATTCAGACGGCTTTTGTGTCTACCAACAGTATAACACAAGGCGAACAGGTAGCAAGCGTATGGAAGCCCTTATTTGAACGTTTTGAAGTGTATTGACTTTGCATATAGGACGTTCCGGTGGGACAGTGAAGCAACTTTAAAAGCACACGTCCATTGTGTTATAGTAGGATTTTCTTGTATAACGCCGAATAATGTTGAAAAACAGTTGAAAAAATTATACAATTCAGATAATTTCCAACTTGTAAAAAATATCAGTCCTTACTTGATTAGTGCGGATAATATTTTCATTGAGGGCAGAAAAATTTATCCGCCCGTTTATGATGGGCAAAGACTTTATCCAAAGAAAGCCCCGATATTGTTTGTGGCTTGTAGGTGCAAATCCATCTGATTTGAAGAAGTGTCGGAAAGTTATAGAACGTGTAGAGAAAGTCAGAGCGTTCAGGCTTACAAGCAAGAAAGAAGCCACAAGGAAAAAAGCTGAAACTCCCACTTTATTTGATGAAATAAAAGAATGTAAAACTAAATATATTGCTTTACCTAAAGTATCATCTGAAAACAGAAGATATATTCCTATGGAGTATCTTTCGTCGGAAATTATTGCATGAGATAAATTATTTATGGTTGCTGAAGCAGATTTATTTATTCGGCGTGCTTACTTCAAATGTCCACATGGCATGGACAAGAACGGTCTGCGGACGTTTAAAGAGTGAACAGCTACTCTAACACAGTTGTTTATAATAACTTCCCGTTCCCTAATCCAACGCCTGAGCAAAGAGACCGCATAGAACGCACTGCAAGGGCTATTTTAGACACACGCAACCTTTACCCTACTTGTACCCTTGCTGACCTCTACGATGAGCTGACAATGCCACCGGAACTCCGCAAGGCTCATCAGGCGAATGACATAGCGGTGATGACTGCTTACGGCTTTAATATCAAGATGACCGAGAGCGAATGTGTAGCGGAACTTATGAAACTATATCAGAAACTAACGAAATAATAAATAAAAAAAACTCCTGAATTTTCAGGAGTTTTTATGTTATTATTCGTTAATATAGAACAGCTGACCGCATCTTCCGGCTTTGTCATAGTTGTTAATGCCATAATTCTGTACACATATATAATCAGCCTCAGTAATAAAACCATCGCCGTCAACATCAGCAGCCTGCGGAACAGGCAAATAAAATTCGTTGTTCGTTTCTTTAAGTTTGTAATCTAAAGCATTTTGCACTGATATTAAAGTACTAACACCATGTTTATTTTTATATGCTGTTATAAACTGTGCAATAAGAACTGCATCCTTCAGGTCAACACTGCCATCATCATGAACATCACCGTATACATGATATGCTCTTGGCTGTATTTCGTTGTTTGTGGCACTTACAGAGCCTACAGCAGTGTATGTACTGCCAAACATCATTAACATTGCTGTTAAAGATGCTGTGATTTTTTTGAATGTTTTTTTCATTAGTCTTTCTCCTTAATTAATTTTTCACTTTTTTGTTTAAAAGTGCGGACTGTCACCTGCAAGATATTTTGCAATTGTAGCGGCATCCAATATATTAACTTTACCATCATTATTGGCATCACCTGCTAATTGCTGAAACTCAGTCAATTTCGGTCCATTGTCACCATGTGACTGTGCAACATATGAAGCTATATAATCCGCATCATCCATATTTACACATCCATCGAAATTGACATCACCGACTAAGACAGCTATTGTAGTAATAGAACCCTTGCTTGTTTCATAGCTGTAATCTAAAGAAAATGACTTTGTTGTCGCAGGGGTATACCATGTGGATTTGGATAAATAGCCTGTACCATTGATTTTGGGCGGACTTGAATATCCGCTTATCAATGCTGATAATCCACAGTCATATCCGGTCTGAAACTCGGTATCGTTTATAATTAACGAACCCTTCTCACTCGAACCGAAAGTATAGCCTTTTGTATTCACAGCAACGCTGGAGTACCATTCAAGACCGATTCCGGAGTACTTTTCTACAAATCTCCATGTATTCTGTTTTCCGGAATTAGCGGCATTTGCATGAGTTGTCTGATTAAAAACCGGTAAAGCACTGAACAGACCGGCAGTCATAACAGCAAACACCTTTTTCAGTTGTTTTTTCATTTTTGTCCTCCTTGAAAAAAATATATTTGTATGATTTACCATAAATATATCATATCATAACTTAATTTTATTGTCAATACTTTCGACATATTAAGACAAAATTAAACATTTTATGTTAAAAACTTGTAAAGATGTATCAGAAACTTACAGGCGGGAAATAAAGCTATGTATACATGAACAAAGAAAGAGGGTAATAAAACGCCCTCTTTTTTGCTTTAACGTGTTATAGTAAAAATCGGAATAAAATACTATTGACATTTTGATAACTTTATTGTATAATAATGAATGAAAGGACGTGAAAGAAACTTGCATGAGATAATTTTTTATGAGGACGAAAAGGGCAGAAGTCCTGTTCTTGACTTCTTAAGGGAACTTGCAAAGTCAAACGGCAAGGAAAATCGTACCCGATTACGAAAAATACAGGAGTATATCGGCGTATTAGAAGAATACGGAGCAACAATGGGTGAACCGTATATGAAGCATCTGAACGGCGATATATGGGAAATAAGACCATTAAGAGACAGGATATTGTTTGCAGGAGTTGTAGACGGAAAATATGTACTTTTACACCAATTTATGAAGAAAACACAAAAAACGCCTCCTCGGGAAATCGAACAGGCAAAGCGAGAATTAGCCGACTTTAAGAAAAGGAGTGGGATTGAATGAGTATTGAACTTAATGGAAACAAATTCACAACATGGAATGATGTTGAAAAAGAACTTTTCACGCCCGAAGAAATCGCTGAAAACAAGTTGAAAGTCGCTCTGATAGGCGAACTTGTAAAGGCTCGTAAGGAAAAAGGCATTACTCAAAGAGAACTTGAAACTCTCAGCGGTGTGAAACAGCCAGTTATTGCAAGAGTAGAAAATGGAAATACAACGCCGAACCTCAGCACTATACTGAAGATTTTACAACCACTTGGTAAGACATTGGCAATCGTTCCGATTGAAGAATAAACAACAAAGGGGGACGTATTATAATTATTCGTAAAAAGATTGATTTTAACAAGCCTGACTGATGAACAGAAGAAAATTCTTGAGGAACTTAAAACAAGACCAGTTACACTTGATGACGAATGCCCTGAACTTACAGCTGAACAGTTAAAGCAATTTGCACGTGTATCAGAGAAGAACCGTGAAGAACGCAGAAAGCAAACCGTAACACTTCGATTGTCTCCGCAAGCTGTACGCACTGCTAAATCCCTTGGCAATGGTTATACTTCTGTCTTAAGCAGAATACTTGAAAACGCACTTACAGACGCAGAATTGATTAAACATTATCTGTGATTACAAAAAGAAAAATGTGGTACGAGTACCACATTTTCTTTTTTAGCTTAGTAAAAAACGAATGTAAATGTTGCGATATGTAGCAACTTTTTTTCTTTTATCGGTAAAATCTTCTCCCCCACATATTACAGTATATAGTCCAATAATTATGATATCTTCAGGCTTGTGTCGGATATTTCCGTACATTCTTCTTAGCTCTCTGATGTTTTTTATATCCATATTTCCCATTTTACTCTATTTTCTCTAAAAAGTAAATGCTGTTGCCATGGTATATCTGTAATTCCTCCGTCAGCAATTTCGCCAGATATTTTTACTGCTACATGGTTTAATCTTATTAAATAATATTAAAATCTCCGCAGATTTTCCTGCGGAAATTTTGATTTGTCCCTTATTGGAATATTATTACTCTCCTATTGTGCAAAGAAAGTTGATTTAAGTGAGAAGTTTTCTCATCTCAATCATATCAAATATATCAATTATTCCATCTTCAAATAAATCAGCATTCTGCCAGTTGGTAAGTTCCCCTGAACCGAGAAGCCACTTCTGAAGCATTACAGCGTCTGCAACGGTAAATTCATTATCGTCATTGGCATCGCCTTTAACATGGTCAGTTACAGTAAGTTTCAGTTGTACGGCATCGCCGTCGGAATTATAAACGGTTATAACGGCATTGCCCTTGCTTACGGCTGTAATTACACCGCTTTTGTTCACGATGGCAGTATCAGTATTACTTGATTTATATGTAA
>JAIDUG010000047.1:3481-8261 GCA_029060305.1 Ruminococcus sp. | reverse complement strand
TGAGAGCGAAAAACTCTATGAAATCCTGTACGAAATGGAGGTATAGCTATGGCTATGGAAAAAAATAAGGTAAAATTCGGTCTGAACAAGGTTCACTATGCAAAAATTCTGTCTTTTGACGAAGAGGGCGTTCCGACGTATGCCAAACCGGTACGTATTCCAGGTGCTGTTTCGCTGTCAATCGACGCAAACGGTGAGGCTGAAAATTTCTATGCTGACAACGGTGTGTATTACGTAATCAACAACAATTCAGGATATGAGGGCGACCTTGAAATCGCACTTGTAACACTTGAATTTGCAACGGAAATTCTCGGTGAAATCCTCGACAAAAATGGCGTACTCGTTGAGACAAATACCGCTGAATTACAGCAGTTTGCACTTCTTTTTGAATTTGACGGCGACAAGAATCACATCAGGCACGTTCTGTACTGCTGTTCCGCATCACGTCCGGCAACAGAATCAAGTACTACAGAGGACAGCAAGGAAGTCAAGACAGAAACGCTTTCACTTACTGCAACCGCTCTCAACAACGGTCTTGTTAAGGCACGTTCTTGCGAGGAGACAGACAAGGCAACTTACGATTCTTGGTATAACAAGGTTTATATGCCCGACTTCACCACAATACGGGCAAAAACCGCTAAAGCATCATAACGGGGTGAATTTATGGGCATAAAAAGAAATATTGTCGTTGACGGTATGGAAGTACCGTTCAAGGCGAGTGCAACCGTACCACGTCTTTACAGAATGAAATTCGGACTTGACATCTTCAAAGACTTCTCAACTTTGCAGAAATCCGTAAATCCTGAAAATGAAAACGGTTCGGAAATCAATATTGAAAGCCTTGAAATGTTTGAAAACGTCGCTTACATTATGGCACGTCACGCAGACCCCGAAAACGTTCCCGACAGTCCTGACGACTGGCTTGAACGTTTCAATACTTTTTCGATTTACGAAATCTTACCGCAATTGCTTGACTTATGGGGAATGAATAACGAAACTCAGGCGGTTGCTAAAAAAAACATAGACCACTTGACCGCCCGATGACAACACCTTTATTTCTGCTCCGATGTGTTCAGCTGGGGTTGAGTATGTCTGAACTCGACCTGCTGACTATCGGTCTTGTGAATGATATGTTCACAGAAAAGGAAAATGACGACTTCAAATATCCATACAAGCCTACTCAGGCGGACTTTGACAAATTCTGACAAAAAAATTCCCCGAATTATCGGGGAATTTCTTATAAATTATTATCATTTATACGCTTACCGGCTATATTGTAAACTTCTTCGTCCGCTCTTGCACCAATCACAATAACAAGCATTTTGTCATCTGTTTTTACTGTTTTGTATACAATACGGAGTCCGGCAGATTTAAGTTTTACTTTCAGAAAACCGGACAGGTCATTTACATTTTTGTTTCCGAGGGGCTTGCCATAACCGCCCTCAGACTGCGACAAAGGATTTGTCTGAACTTTTTTGATAGCTTTCAGTACAAGTAAACGCTGACTTCCGTCAAGATTTTTCAGGTCTTTTTTTGCCTCCGGCAGATATTCAACACTCCAGTTCATTCAAATTCTACCTCTTCAAAATCTGCAAGTTGCTCATCAGTGATACCAAATTCACGCTGTACTTCGTCAGCAGGAATATTTTCCGAGGGGTTATAATTCTTCATACGTTCGGAAGCAACTGCAAGAAGTCGTGCGTCATTGATTTCTTCAATCAGATTGACATATTCCTGCGGGGAAAGAAGTACACATTCTGGAGCGTTGTTTTTCATAACGACTTTTGCACCGCTTTGTTTTACTTCCTGAAAGATTTTTCCTGCAAGTCCACGGTTAAACTGGGAAATCGGGACTGTATTTTTAATAACTGAGATAATATTCATACTATCCACCTCCACTTATATTATATACTATCCGATTAAAAAAGTCAATATTTACACTGATAAATTTACTGATATTTTTTAGAAAAAGAGGTGAACTTGTGGCAAATCGCATAAAAGTAAGAGGAATAACTGTTGAAATAAACGGTGATACAACCGGTCTTCAGAAATCTCTTGAAAGTATTGACAAGAACATAAGAAACACACAGTCACAGCTGAAAGACGTTGAAAAACTGCTGAAACTTGACCCGACAAATACTGAACTTCTCGCACAGAAACAGCGGTTACTCGGCGAGGCGGTACACGATACTCAGGACCGCCTTGAATCTCTCCGTACTGCCAGTGAAAAAGCCGCCGAAACTAAAGACAAATATGACGACTGGAAAGCTAAGTACGACCCGATAAAAGAAAAAATTAACGAAACTTCCGAAGAACTGAAAAATCTGAAAGAACAGTCAAAAAAAGCAAATGAACAGCTTTCAAATGGCAAAATATCTCAGGAAGAATACAACAATTTACAGAATAAAGTCAAAGAAACTTCTGACAAGCTGAAAGACCTGAAAAAGTCTGCTGAAGATGTATCAGAGGAGTTCGGACACCCTATCTCTCAAGAACAGTAAGATGCAATACAACGTGAAATTATCGAGACAGAACACGAATTACAGAATCTTCAGAGAGAGGCAGAAAACTCAAGAGAATCCCTCGTAAAAGTCGGAAAAGCCGGTGAGGGTTTGCAGAACGTCGGCAATAAAATCAGCGGTGCAGGTGAAGCATTACTGCCTGTTACTGCCGGAATTATCGGACTTGGTACGCTTGCCGTCAAAACAGGTGCGGAATTTGACAGTGCAATGAGTCAGGTTTCCGCCGTTTCCGGAGCGACCGGTGAAGACCTTGAATCACTCCGTGCAAAAGCTCGTGAAATGGGAAGTGCAACGAAATTTTCCGCAAGTGAAGCCGCCGAAGCTATGAATTATATGGCTATGGCAGGTTGGAAAACGGAAGATATGCTGAACGGTGTTGAGGGTATTATGAATCTTGCCGCCGCCTCCGGTGAAGAACTCGGTACGACTTCCGACATTGTAACAGATGCACTTACTGCTTTAGGTTATCAGGCACAGGACGCTGGACATTTTGCGGACGTTCTTGCGGCTGCATCTTCAAACGCAAATACCAACGTCTCTATGATGGGCGAAAGTTTCCAGTACGTCGCACCTGTTGCGGGTTCAATGGGTGTATCTGCTGAGGACTTGGCAATTGCTCTTGGACTTATGGCAAACTCCGGTATCAAGGCATCACAAGCCGGTAACTCGTTGAAAAATGGTCTTGTAAACTTGATTAAGCCTACTGAAGCACAGGTTTCGGCAATGGCAGACCTCGGACTTGCTTATACAGAAACAATGCAGGTTTTCGATTACGATGCAATCGAAAAAGCACAGGAAAAAGTAACTAAAAAAACTCGTGCTTGTGAAGATGCAATGGCAAGGCACGCAGATGTTGTTGCACAATATGGCAAAGATTCGGTGCAATTCGTAACTGCAACAAATAAACTTGAAAATGCTTTTGATGACCTCCAAAAAGCACAGGACGAGTTGGCAGTTGCACAGCAGGGAGTAACTAAAGAAGTCCTAACCGGTGGAGATGCCTTTACAGATGAGTACGGCAATATGAAACCTCTGAGGGAAATTATGGATGCTCTGAGGTCTGCACTGGGTGCTGTAAACGTTGAACTTACCGACAGTGACGGTAATCTCCGTGAGTACGACGATATTATAGCAGAACTCAGTCAGACAGAAGAAGGTCTTGTGCAATCGGAACAACTCAAAAATGCGGCTATTCTTTTCGGTAAACAGAATCTTTCCGGAATGCTTGCTATCGTAAACGCCAGTGAAGAAGATTACGAAAAACTCACAAACGCTATTGACAATTGCGACGGTACAGCACAAAGTATGGCTGAAACTATGCAAGATAATCTTGAGGGACAGATTACTATTCTGATGTCACAATTGCAGGAACTGGCTATTTCTTTTGCTGAAATTCTTATGCCTACAATCAGGAACATTGTAACGAAAATTCAGGAATTTGCGGATAAATTGAACGCACTCAGTCTGCACGCAAAAGAAACTATTGTTAAAATAGCACTGATTGTTTCGGCAATAGGTCCGCTACTGATGATAGTCGGAAAGCTGACTACAGGAATCGGCGGACTTATGATAGTATTTTCTAAAATGCCTGCCATTACGGCAAAAGTAAAAGGAGCTTTCACGGCTGTAAAAACCGCTATAATGAGAATTTCCGCACCTGTTGTGGCAATAGTTGCTGTAATCGCTGTACTCGTTTCAGCTTTCAACCATCTATGGGAAACTAATGAGGACTTCCGAAACAGTATAACAGCGATATGGGACGGCATAAAAGCAACTTTTGAACGTCTTACAAGCGGTATCGTTGAACGCCTGAACGCTCTTGGATTTGACTTTGAGGACTTCACGGAAACTTTAAACTATGTATGGGACTGGTTTTGTAACTACCTTGCACCGATTTTTGAGAACACTTTTCAGTATATTTCGGACGTTCTCAGCAATTCGGTTGATATAATTCTTAATATTCTTGACGTTTTTATTAACCTGTTTTCAGGCAACTGGGAGGGTGCTTGGGAAAGTTACAAAAATATTGTAGCAAGTATATGGGAAAATATTAAAAGCACAATTAAAACATTTCTTGAACTCATCTGCAATATTTTCAATACAAACTTAGCGGACTTCTGTGAGGCTTGGCAGTCCGGTTGGAGCGATGTAAAAGAATTTTTTTCGACCGTCTGGAACGGTATCAAAAACTTTTTCGTCAACATATGGAACAGTTTTCAGGACGACTTTCAGACGGGAATGGACATCATCTGCAACAC
>JAIDUG010000047.1:0-3381 GCA_029060305.1 Ruminococcus sp. | reverse complement strand
GGAATGGACATCATCTGCAACACATTCACGACTATATGGAACAATATCAGAGACTTCTTTGTAAGCATATGGACGGCTATTTATAACACTGTCACGACCGTCTGGAACGCTATCAAAGACTTTTTTGTTTCTGTGTTTGAAACCATTTCAGGCATAGTTTCAACCGTCTGGAACAGCATAAAGACGACTGTTTCCAACGTAATGACAGGCATAAAAAATACTGTCTCAAACATATGGGACAGTGTAAAATCAGCGGTTGTGGAAAAGATTACCGCTATAAAAAATACTATTGTGGACGGTTTCAACAATGCCGTGAATTTCGTTAAAAACCTTGCGTCCGAGGCAGGAAACTGGGGAAAAGATATAATAAGCGGAATTGTAAGCGGTATCAAGTCAAAAATTGAGGACGTTGCAGGAGCAGTCAAAGGCGTTGCGGATAAAATCAGAAGTTTTCTGCACTTTTCCGTCCCCGATGAAGGTCCGCTGACGGATTTTGAATCGTGGATGCCGGACTTTATGCAGGGACTTGCCGACGGTATAACGACAAATGCAGAAGTCGTTGAAAGTACAATTTCAGGTTTTGCAACCAACGTCACTACAATCATCAAGTCGATTATTGAAACTGCACTCAATTCAATCCTGAATACTGTCGACACGTTTATGACACAGATTTTCACGCATATTCAGACAGTATGGAACGATTCAAAAGACACGATAAATGCCGTTCTGAATACTATCATCAGTGGTATAACGCTCGGTTGGAATACGATTGTCAACACAATAAAAAAATCCCTTGACACTATAAAAAGTAACGTTCTGACGGACTTCAATTCAATAAAACTTACGGTTTCAACTGTAAACAATTCTGTACAATCTTTCACTGCAAAGTCGTGGAATAAAATTTCAGCTGATACAAAAAGTGTTCTGAACAGCATAAAAGCAAACGTTTCAAGCGTATGGAACACAATGCCCGATTCCGTAAGAACAGCAATGAACATCATTCAGAATACAGTCCTGAACGTGTGGGATAACGTCCGTAATGGTGTGTGGGACAGGATTTGGAGAATCCGTGATACTATTGCGGACGGTCTGAACTCCTCAGCTGACTGTATCAGAAATCTTGTAAATCAGGCTTGGGACTGGGGTTACGACCTTATGCAGAATCTCATGAACGGCATTAATTATCAGATAGGAAGTCTCGGAAATGTTGTGTCCGGAGTTGCTAATATGATATGGGAATATCTTCATTTTTCCGTCCCCGAAAAAGGTCCGCTTACTGACTTTGAAAGTTGGATGCCAGACTTTATGCAAGGACTTGCAAAGGGTATTGAAAGTTCTCAGAAAGCCGTTGAAAAGGCGGTTTCAGGCGTTGCAGGTGCAATGCGGTTAACACTCGACAGTGGCTTGAATTTCGATTTAAACGGCGTTTCAGGGGCGTTTACGGGCAGTTCAGGAACGGTCAACAATTACTATCAGACCGACAACAGCCGTACAATAAATCAGACTAACAACAGTCCTAAGTCTCTTTCAAGACTTGAAATTTACAGACAGACAAGAAACGCACTGGGGGTATGAACTTTGAAATTTGACTTGCTTGTAGAAAATATAAGAGGTCTGAGAATGGGCTTTGCAGGCACTGCAAATGAATATATGGTTTCAAAAATCGAAGGTTTGAATCCTCCTGCTGGAACTATCAGCACTTCGACTTATGCCTGTATGGACGGCAGTTACCTCAACAACGCTTTTATTGAAAAAAGAAATATTGTAATTCAGTTTGAAATGCGTGGTGTAAATATTGAAAAACGTCGTCAATGGCTGTATAAAGTAGTAGAACCGTCCCGATATATCAAGGTTTTCTATAAAACCGCAAATGTTGATGTGTACACCGAAGGCTATGTTGAGACGTGCGAAGTCAACAACTTTGAGACGTTCACAAGCGGTCAGATTTCCATTATATGTCCTGATATTTACTGGTATGAGTGTAAACAGACAATCGCTTACTGTGGGAAAATTATGGGAAGTTTCCACTTTCCTTTCCCTGAAAGTGATGAACCTTTTCCGCTTGGCGTATACGGCGAAAGTAATATATTGACGGTTGAAAATAACGGCGACAGAATTGGTTTCACTATCGAAATAACAGCAGGCTGTTCCGCACAGACAGTCACTATTTACAACGTTGATACAGGCGAATATTTGCAGATAAAAGGCGACATTCAACCAGACGACATAATCACGATTACAACGAAAACTGGTAACAAAAAAATTTCCCTTAACCGTGGTGGTGGTTTCAGTACAAATGTTATAAACTGGCTTGTCTATGGGTCGTCGTGGCTGACGATGAATCAGGGTACTAACCGTTTCCGTTTTGAAACTCCTGACGGTTTTTCAGTAAGGATAATCCACACAAACGCTTACTTAGGAGTATGAAAAATGTACATTGAAATCTACAAAACATCTGTAACCGCTGGTCCAAAGCTGAATGTTCAACTTGTTGCTATATGCGATAGTTTTTCTTCGCTTTTATGGGACGTTGAATATTATTCCTGCGGTTCATTTGAGATTTATATTTCCGCAACTCCTGAAAATCTCAATATTTTCCAAAAAGGACGAATTATAGGACGAAATGACGACAGACGTTACTACGGCATAATCGAAAAAATCCGCATTAATGCAGATGCTGAAAATGGTGATTATATTACGGTTTCAGGACGTTTTCTTATGTCACTTCTTTCACGGAGAATTATTTATCCGTCTCAGTCTTACGCATACGAAACTTCATACGCTGATATAGTAAAAAATATTGTTTACAGAATTTGTGCGTGGCACGATACACTCCGAATTATTCCAGGACTTCAGGTCAGTGAGTTTGCAAGTCCGTGCTGGTATAAGACTACACACTTGCAAGTCAGCTATGAAAATCTTATGGAATGGATTTACAAAATCTGCGAAATTGTCGGCGGTACGGCAAATATCAGACTTAAACATTCTGAAAACGACGAATATTCACTTGTTTTTGAACTCTCACAAGGTACAGACAGAAGCGTTTTACAGACCGAAAATCCACATATAGTTTTTTCCGATTCGTACAACAATCTGCTGTCATTTGATTACCTGCTCGACTGCTCGAAATACAGCAATTTTGCATATGTTTTCGGTGCAGGTGAGGGAATATCACGCAAAAATACGTCTTTCTTCTATACCGAAAAAATTCCGTCGTTGCTTGACAGGTATGAAATTTACGTCGATGCAAGAGACCTGTCCGACGAAACGGAAGTAAACGGCGAAACAAAAGAAATTCCGAAAGCTGAATACTTAAATATGTTGCGTGAACGTGGTGCGGAAAAACTTACGCCGGTTACGCAAGCCAGTGAATTTACCATT
>JAIDUG010000046.1:3905-12104 GCA_029060305.1 Ruminococcus sp. | reverse complement strand
TTGTTATCCCGAAAATTGATATGGACGGTCTTGCTGATTATAGTCGTTCCGGTGGTTATGTTGATGGCGACGACAGATTTACGTGGGAGACCGTCAAATTTGATTACGACCGTGGCAGAGCCTTTTCCGTCGATGCTATGGACAACGAGGAAACTATCGGAATTTCATTCGGAATGCTGTCATCACGATTTGTACGCAACAAAGTCGTTCCCGAAATGGACGCTTACCGTTTTGCAGAATACGCCAGCAAATCGGGAGTTACAGTAAAGTCTGAAAATCTTTCAAGCGGGTCAGCAGTGTGCGATGCTATCACAGTGGCAAACAACGTCCTTGATGAAGCCGAAGTTGACGCTGAAAACCGCATCTTATTCATTACGCCGTCGCTTCATAATGCTATTATCGCCCTTGATACGTACAAATCAAAGGCTATGCTTGAGGGATTTTCAAAGGTTGTGAAAGTGCCTCAGACACGTTTCTACACAGCTATTGACCTACTCGACGATAAGACTTCCGGTGAAGAAATCGGCGGTTACAAGAAGTCAACGGCAGGAAAAAATATTAACTTCATGATTATTCAGAAGTCTGCTGTATTGCAGTTTACAAAACATATTGTCAACAAGGTTATTGCTCCGGAAGACAATCAGACTGCTGATGCGTGGAAATTTTTCTATCGTGCGTACGGTTTGACGGACGTTTACGAAAACAAGGTCAAGGGAATTTACTGCTCACATTCGACGACTTAAGGGGGATTTTTTATGCGAACTGTCAAACTTGAAATTCACGATAAACCAAAGTCAAAACCTAAGCCGAAGTCCGAATCGAAAGACGGTGAGTAATTTGGCTTATGCTGATTTTCCCTATTATCAGGACTTTTTCAAAGGTACATTGATTTCAGACGAGGCTATGTTCCGTACTTTTTCGGAACGTGCCTCTGAATTTATCGACACGGCAACTTTTGACCGTCTTGCTGATGCGGAACTTCTGAACCGTCATAAAATCAAGATTCAGAAGTGTGTGTGTGCTTTGGCGGAACTGTTTTTTCGACGAAATTTTGCGTTTTCAAACGGTATTCCCAGTGCAGAAGATATGCCGAAAACTTCCGAAAAAATAGGAGAATATTCTGTATCAATGGCAAATCCGTATGACTACATTCAGGAAATGTCCGTAACTGACGAAGACTTCCGGAAATTCATGAAAAACACGATTCTACGCTATTTAGGCAATACCGGACTTCTTTTCAGAGGGGTGGAATAATGTTCACGAACACTAAAGTTATCACGGTTTTTCACAAGACGATTGATACCGAAAAACGTCTGCCGGTATGGGAAAAACACCTGTTTTTCGACGTTTACTGGGAAAACTGTTCGGGGCAGTCGACGGAAAGCAAAAGTATGACCGAAAATGATAAAATTTTTTGTATTATTCCCGAAAAATCGCTGAAAAACTTCATTCCGTGTAATGACGATTTTATTTGTCTTGGAGACGTTGAAGAAAAAGGAAGTTTGACTGTAATGGAAGTCAAGGATTTCCGCTATGGTTCGGGAAAAGTACGTCATATCGAGGTGACCGCAAAATGAAATTTGATTTTAAACTCAACATTAACGGCGTAAATCCGGACAAAATTTATAAAACACAATATTACGTGGACAGCGAAATTTTACGACGTTCCGACCCTCTTGTACCATTTCAGATCGGAATGCTGAAAAAATCCGGAATACTTGGCACAAAAAAAGGTTCAGGCACTGTAAAATATATCGCTCCGTATGCAAAAAAACAGTATTTTTCGGGAAAATCAAGCAGTCAACGAGGACGTTTATGGGTACGCAGAATGTGGACATCTCAGGGAAATGACATCATTAGGAACGCTAAAAAAATTCTGAGCGGAAGGTGATAAAATGTCAATAATTGAAAGTGTCCGAAACTTCATTTCAGGCTGTCCGTTGCTGAAAAATGGCATTCTTCTTAACGTTGACCGTCTGGGCGACAGCGAAATCGAATACACCATTGACGGTGAAATTACAGACCCGATTTTGCGACAATATACCGACGGTTCTTCACTCAGACAGTTTAATTTTATTTTCGCAAGCCGTGAAAAATATGGTGCAGATACCTTGCAGAATATCGCAAATTCAGGATTTTACGAGGATTTCGCTGACTGGATTGAAACACAGTCCAACAGCGAAAATCTTCCTATTCTCGACAAATATCGTATACCACAATATATTGAGGTGCAGTCAGGCGGTTACGTTTTCGACACCGACGACAGCACCGCACGTTATCAGATTCAGCTGAAATTCGTCTATTTTCAGGACAGGAGGTACACAAATGGGTAAAAATTTAAGGTATGGAAACTTGGTCACGAGACCGAAAAAACTTGAATTCTGGCAACTTCCGAACGGTAGTTTTCAGCGTATGGAGGGTTTTACAGACCTCGGATATTCGCAGAATCCGAAAGAATACAGCCGTCAGTACGTCGACGAGGAGTTTGAAAGAACCGATATTGTCGGTTACGCTCCGTCGATTTCGTACAGTTTTGACTGATATACAGGCAATGAAGTGCTTGAGGACATCGTGAAAATCACGGAAAATGAGTACATCGGTGACCTTATGAAACGCACAATCGTGACTGTTGACTTGTCAAGAAGCGGTGCTGTTTATCCGGCGAAAATGCGTGATTATTCCGTAATTCCGGACACAAACGGCGATACAACAGACTGTCTGACGTATTCTGGAAATTTCAAGGCAAAAGGACTTCTGATTGACTGCACTGCGACTTCAACTGACGACTGGCAGACAATCCACGTCAGTCAGAAAATTAATTACTCCAACAATGCAGATATTTTTGTTACCGGTGACGGTGTTCAGGGTGAAATCAGCGGTGGCAGTTCGCACATTATGGGCAATGTCATAAAAGGTACATCAGTGAAAATTACTATAAACGCCTCGTATAACGGTGCTGTTATCACGTTGTACGAGGTGACTAACGGCTATCCGACTAAACTTCAATCGAGTATCGGAAGGCTTGACAGTGCGGAATATAGCATAAATTCCGATAAAAAATATTATGCTGTTGTTTCAATTGATGAGGAAGAAACTGGATATATGATTGACCTGAAAGCCGTTGATAATGCTGTTCAGACTGTTTCAGAAGTTTCGGCTATGTCAGCGAAGTCAAAGGCAACCACAAAAACAACCTCAAAGGAGTGATAATTTATGGAAAACGGCTATATATGGACAATAAACGGCTGTGAGTTTGAGGTAGATATGGAAGATGCAGAAACAGCAGACAAATATCTCGTCGCACTTAAAGTCTTTGAAAATGCCCGAAATACAGAGACAAACAGCATTTCTGAAAAAATCCGTACTTACTGCAAGATATGCCGTGAATTTTATGATGTTTTTCTTGGTGAGGGTTCATCGGAAAAAATTTTCTCTGGAATAAGCGACAACAGTCGAAAATATGATGCAGTTTTTGAATCATTGCTTGATTTCATCAGCAGACAGCGTATTGAATCGGACGGCAGAATGTCCAAAATTGCCCAGCGTTACGCACCGAAAAGACGTTTGAAATGATAAATATTCTGTTTGAAGAACTCCCCGATACCGTCGAAGTATCGGGGAAATTTTATAAAATTACTACAGATTTCCGTGACTGGATTGCTTTTTTTGATATGATGTCGGATTCAGAACTCGACCAGAAACAAAAAATGTTGACTGCTCTGTCGTGGTTTACAGAAGAAATTCCAGATAATCTGACAGAGGCTTACAAGGCACTGACGGATTTTGCATCATGTTCCGGAATGAAAAAAACTTCCGAAAATCAGGGCAAAAACAACAGTAATTCAGGCGTTCCGACATTGTCGTGGCTTTACGATTCGGCGTATGTTCTCGGAGCGTTCCGGCAGGTTTACGACATCGACTTAATCCGTGTCGATTTTATGCACTGGTGGGAATTTTCGGCGTTATTCGAAGCTCTGCCGGAAGATGTACCGATAAAAAAACGCATTGCATACCGACAAATCAGACTTTCGGACATCAAGGACAAGGAACGTCGGAAACAGATTCTGAGAATCAAAAAAGCGGTATCATTTCCGCACGAACCTGTTTCTGCTCAGAAAATCGGGGAAATTTTTTCGATGTAAGGAGGTGGGGCTTTGGCAGACGATAAACTTGAAATACAAACGGCAATTGATAATGACGGCGTTGACGACGGTATGTTGAATATCAAAAATCTTGTTACAAAAGGTATGGACGTACTCAATAACAGTATTTCAGGGTGTATTTCGACGGTCTCAGGGCTTGGAAGTGCTTTACTAAACGTCGCCGAAACTGCCGGAAAACATCTGCTTTCCCTCGGAAAATCGGCAATTTCTGTAGGTGAGAGTTTTGAAAGCAGTATGTCACAGGTCATTGCAACGATGGGTGTTACTACCGAAACAATGACAGAAAACGGCGAAAATATTTACGAAAAACTGTCGGAAAAAGCCAAGGAAATGGGTGCGTCAACGAAATTTTCAGCAAGTGAGGCGGCGGATGCGTTGAATTATCTGGCATTAGCCGGATATGATGCCTCAAAAGCCTGTGATGCTCTGCCACAAGTCCTCAAACTTGCACAAGCCGGTGGTATGGATTTGGCTCGTACTTCCGACCTCGTAACCGATGCAATGTCAGCCCTCGGTATCGAAGCAACTACCGAAAATTTACAGCATTTCGGCGACGTTCTCGCAAAAACTGCAAGCAAATCAAATACGTCCGTTGAACAACTCGGCGATGCGTTGCTTGTCTGCGGAGGACAGGCGAAAATGTCGGGTCTTGAACTCAACGAAATGGCTACAATGCTCGGAATTTTCGCCGACAACGGTATCAAAGGTTCAGAGGGCGGTACTGCTTTACGAAATCTTCTGAAAAATATGTACACGCCTACTTCAAAGGCGGCACAGGCTATGGAACAGCTCGGAATTTCGGCAAGTAATGCGGTTACAGGTGAACTCCGACCGGTACAAGAAGTCCTTATGGACACGATGTCAGCAATGGAAAGCCTCAGCGAAGCCGACAGAATGCAGGCAATGAGTGACATTTTTGACGTTCAGGTTCTCGCATCTGCGTCCGCCGCACTGAACAACAGCTCAGAAAGATTCAATGAACTGAGTGCGGAAATTGCAAAATGCGACGGTGCTATGCAACAAATGGCAGATACGATGAACGACAATTTAGAGGGTGACCTTGCCGGACTTCATTCAAGTCTTGAGGGACTGGGCGTTGAAATCTATGAAAGCCTGAATCAGTCTCTGAGGGATTGCGTAACGCTTGGCACTGGTTATATTCGACAGTTGAATGAGGCTTTTAAAAATGGCGGTTTTGAGGGTCTTGCCCAGTCTGTCGGAAACGTTATTACTTCAGCAATTTCCGAAATATCGGCAAAAATTCCCGATGTTCTGAATATAGCAAAAAGCGTTTCTATGTCATTTTTAGAGGGGCTTTCAGATAATTCAAAAGGTATCGGAACAATGTTTTCAGATATTATTGCAACAAATATTGACAGTACAATTGAATTTATACCACAATTAATTGTTACCGGTGCAAAAATTGTTGTTTCATTCGCACAGGGACTTTTAACAAAATTGCCTGAAATAAAGGAAAAAGCCTTTGATTTAATTCAGAATTTTTCCACGGCAATTCAGGAAAAAATTCCGGAAATTCTTGAAAAAGCTCCTGAAATAATCAAGGGGTTAGCCGACGGATTTGTAAAGCGAGAAGTAAACCTGATTAATGCCGGATTTTCTTTGATTAAAAGTTTTGTACAGGGAATTTCAGATTATCTTCTCGAAATTGCAAATTCAGGAACTGAAATATTACAAAATCTTATAAACAGCGTAGTTTCGAGAATTTCAAGATTAACACCAGTTGCAGTTGAAATAATTACAGGTCTTTTGAATGGTCTGACAAGTTCATTAAATATGATTTCCGAATTTGCACCAAAAATTCTTGAAATGCTTATAAATGGCGTAGTTTCGGGAATTTCACAACTAATGCCAGTTGCAGTTGAAATAATCACAGGTCTTCTGAACGGTCTGACGAGTGCAATAAATATGATTTTAGAATTTGCACCAAAAATTCTTGAAACGCTGATAAATGGTGTGGTTTCGAGGATTTCAAAATTAACACCGTTTGCGGTAAAAATAATCAAAGGTCTTCTGAACGGTCTGACAAGTGCATTAAATATGATTGCACAATTTGCACCGAAGATTCTTGAAATGCTGATAAACGGCATAATTTCGGCATTTCCGCAACTTTCGGAATTGGCTGTCAATATTTTATCGACACTTATCAGTAATCTTGCAAACTCTGTTACTGCCATTCTGGAATTTGCACCTCAGATTCTGACAAGTCTGATTGACGGAATTATTGCTGTTCTGCCGATGCTTATTGATTGTGCAATGGCTATTGTAAACGCCTTGATTTCGGGAATAATTGATAATTTAGAACCGATTTTAATGGCGTGCGTTGAAATTCTTATGGCGTTGGTGAACGGCATTGCTGAGAATATCACAATAGTTGTAAATTCGCCAATAAAAATCCTGAACGCCTTGATTTCGGCAATTATTGAGAATTTACCGATAATTATTTCGGTAGCGATTGAAATAATTATGGCGTTACTGGACGGAATTGTTGAAAATCTGCCCATTTTGATTGATGCCGCAATTGAAATTCTGAATATGCTCGTGAACTGTCTTACAAAAAATCTTTCATTGCTGACTGAGGCAGCAATAAAAATAGTAAAACAGATTTTTGACGGAATAATTGACAATTTACCGCAAATTCTTGATGCCGGAATCAGTCTGATAACGGAGCTGATAAAAGGTCTTGTTAAAGCAATTCCAGACATTATAGAAGTCACTCCGCAGATTATTTCGGCAATATGGAACACAATCAAAGAAACTGACTGGCTGTCACTTGGTGCGGACATTCTGAAAGGTATCGCCAATGGACTTGTTGACGGTCTGAGTGCGGTATGGGATTCAATCAAAGACGTTGGCGAACAGATTTGGCAAGGTTTCAAGGAATTTTTCGGTATACATTCGCCGTCACGACTTATGCGTGACGAAATCGGTCAGTGGTTGTTGCCAGGTGTTGCCGTTGGCGTTGAAGACACGTCCGATGAGACAGCAGACGACATCAACAGCAGTCTTGAAAATCTGTCAGAACGTCTTGAAATTCCGGAAATCGAACAGCCTGAATTTTCAGAAATCGACGTAAATCCGCCTGAAATCAGACTTCCGGAAACTGAATCTGTTAAACTTGACAGTCCGAAAATTGAACCGCTTGAAATGCCTGAACAGTCGAAAATTGAGTTGAAGTCGCCGGAAATAAACGTTTCTGAACCTGAACCTATTCAATTTGAAAATCCGAAAATATCGGAAATTCCTGATTTCGAACTATCAACTGACAGAATTTTCGCTCAGCAAATTGAAATTTTAAGGGAGTTTGCACCTGTAAAAGACGTTCCGGAGCTTGACGACGAACGCATCACAACGGAAATACAGTCCCAGCTTGATGAAATTATGGTTACTCTGAACGCTGACAATTTTATTGCACAGTTTGAAGCGATACTTTCAAGTATGGGAAGCATTTCTGTTCCGCAATATTCAGAAGTTTACGGACAGATTCAAAAGGTTCCTGAAAAGTCAGAAAACAACCATTCAGAAATTCCTCAGAATATGCAGTTAAGTCCGAAAATAAGCGTTTTCATAGGTGATACCGAAATAAAGGATTTTGTGATTTCAGCTATTGACGAGGCAAATGTTATTTCAGGAGGTGTAATCGTTTAATGGCTTATCTGAAAATTTCCTGCAACGGTCTGAATCTTGCAATTGAAAGAATTTCACAGTACGATTTTTCCGAATTTTCGTTGAAAAACCAGTTTACAGGCGAAAGCGGAAACACAATAATTTACCCAGTAAAAATGCACAAAAAGCGGATTGCAGTTACTGCCGAACTTTACGGCGGTATCAGACTTCCGTCAGACTATACAACGCATAGCGGTGAATATGAATATTTTATGAATATCATCAAAAATCCTGAATTTTTGTGTGAATACAGAACACCTTACAGTGACGAATTACTTTCGGGAAATTTCACGGTTACATCTGACATAGCCGTTACGAAAATTATACCTGACAATCCTGTACTTTATGCGGT
>JAIDUG010000046.1:0-3805 GCA_029060305.1 Ruminococcus sp. | reverse complement strand
GTTCTGATTCTCGACGACGAACAGTCAGACAACATAAGGGATTATGTTTCGTGGCTTGCGGAATATATGGGTGGTTTTGTTATCGCCGACAAAAACGGAGAAATTCAGTTTAACTTGTTTGAGAACTCATTCTATCAGAAAAATCCGGAAATCCTTGATTTTTCCGAATTTCAGCAGAATACGCTTGAAATAGCAGGTTTCAGAATACGCCTTAATTCCGCAAAACTTATAACAGAAGATAATTACTGTCAATTTTCTAAAATTGATGAAATATATGACAAAAGCATTATTCATGTTGAAACGGTAATAAAGGGAAATCCATTTATTGAATTTATATATAAATATTTTACGTTAGGTAGTGAAAAAAAGGATTTGTCAGCAATAACAGGTGCTTTGATGTACTATCAGCACTGGATTCAGATAAGACCGTTTTCTGGAATATATCACGGAAATAAATATCTGCACCTCGGTCAGTACATAAAAATCAGAGATGAAAAAGGTACGGAATACGAAACAACCATAACAAATATTACATGGAAATTCCGTGGAGGTCAGCAGATAAAATGCGTTTGTGAAGATTCAAGAACACTTTCACAGGCACGCAAAAGAACGCAGGCAGTCCGAATGGGTGAACGAATGAAAACTCAGATAAACAGGATTGAAGATACAATTTCAGACAATAGGGAAGAATTTGATAACAAATTAAGCAATAATGAAAATGATATTTCAAATCTTGATGAACGCATCAGAAACCTTGAAAATGAAGATTTTCAATGGCAGATTGACAATCTCAGAGAACGCATTGAAAATCTTGAAAACGGAGGATAAAAATGATTTTAAAGGCAAATCAGAAATATATTGATATGTCAAGTGTTCGTCATCTGCTTGCCAAAGGCGAAAAGAATGCCGATTATCTGACTTTTGAAATATCAAAAAATTACCATAATATAGACTTGTCGGAATGTACTTTCATTCTGCGTGCAGTAAATTCTTCCGGAAACATTGCGGAACAGACACTCAGAAAACAGATTGACGACAACTCAATATTTCTTACATGGACAGTTGACGAATACTTCACGGCTGTTTCAGGATTTCTTAAACTTGAAATCAGAGGAATTAAAGGCGACGAGCTTGTCATAAAATACGACCTTTCGGACATTATCGTGCGTGAAAGTGCTGTTGGTGAGGGTCTGCCGGAGCTTCCTGACACTACTGTTATTCAGGGTGAAAAAGGAGATAAAGGTGATGACGGACTTTCTGCCTATGAAATATGGCTTTCACTCGGAAATTCCGGTACAGAAACGGATTTCATTGCATCACTGAAAGGTGAACAGGGAATCAAAGGCGAAAAAGGTGATACCGGAGAGAGAGGACTTCAGGGCATTCAGGGTGAAACTGGTTTGACTGGCGAAAAAGGTACTGACGGATTTTCACCGATAATAGAGGTTTGCGAAAACACGGAAACTTCTTACAGACTTCTGATTACAAACAAAACAAATGCCTTTGAAACGCCTAATTTAAAGGGTTTAAATGGTGTTTCCGGCGGTGAAACGTCCGTAACAATTGATTCGGAACTTTCCGGAACGTCTGAAAATCCGGTACAGAATAAAGTAATATCAAGCGAAATATCGACTTTGCAGAATCAGATTTCAAATCTTAACGAACTGATTTCCACACTCCAGACAAGTGGCGGAAATCTGAAAATCACAACTCTTTTTGACAGTGCCGACCACAAAAAATACAAAGATTTATGGAATTTCAAATGTTCGTACTGGGATGACCGAATTTTTTCTTTCGATGAGACAGCCAACAAAAATACAACGTTCTGCGATGATAAAAACGGCTATTCTATGCGGTTTTCAAACTCTTTCGGGTGGGGTGCGGATATTACGGCGATGTGTTCCGAAGCCGTCGAAATAAACAATAAAAGCGTTCTGATAGTCGATTATAACTGTTCGTCGGACGGCGGTGCAATGACTGCCGAAATAATTCCAGAAGCTGATTTTGTTGTACAGAAAACAGCGGATTTTGAAGTAATACCGGCATTTTATGCGGTCAGTACGTCGTATCTTTCGGCGAATTTCAAGCCTGTTTCATCTTTTGAAAAAGGCAGTTATTATCTTCGTCTGAACGTCAACACAACCAATCCTGTATTCTCAATCAGAAAAATTCTTGTAGTTTCGGGGTGATTTTGTGTTAGAAAAGTTTGCAAAACTCATTGACGTAAAGTCGCTTGTAACGATGTTTTTAACGCTGATTTTCGGCATTCAGACTTTAAAGGGAAGTGTTACGGCAGACCAGTTTCTGACCGTATTTACGACGATAATCGCTTTTTATTTCGGTACTCAGTACGAAAAAACAAAATCAGAAAAGGAGATTGAAAAATGAACTCACCATATATGGGAAAATTTCAGGTTACGCAGGAATTTAAAGGACAGGCACACGACGGTCTCGACCTTGTGGGACTTGACGGCAAGGAAATTCACAGCACAGTGGACGGAACGGTTCACTATGCCGGTTGGGAAAATTCAGAAAATCACTCTCAGGGATTCGGTCAGTACGTGTGCATCAGAAGTACTGGCGGAAATTTTTATTACTTCGGACATCTTTCTGAAATCAGAGTAAAAGCCGGTGATACGGTAAAAATCACGGACGTCATCGGCATTGAGGGAAATACAGGTTATTCAACCGGAAGTCACTGTCATTATTGTGCAAGACCTGAGTTTTCGTCCGGAAATGCGTTCAATATCAGCGAAATATCAGGCATTCCTAATGCTATTGGTACATATGACGACGGTTACATAACCGCTTTTAAGAATACTGTAGATGTCACGCTTTCTGCTGACGGCAAAAATTATTCAGGTACACTTTCGGAGATGTAAAATCAAGCTGAAAACAGCCTTTTCTTAGTGAAAGGGCTGTTTATTATAAAAAAAGGAGGAACGACATATGAAGTCATTTATACCGTGGGTAGGCGGAAAAAGTCTGCTTGCAAAGAAAATTGTTGAACAGTTTCCTGACGACATAGACCGCTATATTGAGGTATTCGGTGGAGGCGGTTCAGTGCTGTTTTACAAGGAAAATCATGCAAAACTTGAAGTCTACAACGATTTTAACAGTTGCCTCGTAAACCTCTTCCGTTGCGTGAAATATCACCGTGCAGAACTTCAGCGTGAAATTTCCGGCTACTTCAATTCACGTGAAATTTTTGAAGAAATAAAGGAAAAAATTAAAATTTCCGGCTTCACGGACATTCAGCGTGCGGCAATGTTTTATATTCAGATAAGAATAAGCTATGGTTCAAATATGAGAACATTCTGTTGTAAAGGAAATAATTTGTTTTTGGACTATCTGGAACAGGTTGAGAAACGACTTGAAAAGGTTGTTATTGAGAACAAGGATTTTGAAAATCTAATCAAGGTTTATGACCGTCCGAAAGCCTTATTCTACTGCGACCCACCATATCACAAAACTGAAAACTATTACTATAATACCGATTTCACAAAAGATGACCATAAACGTTTAAAGTCTGTTTTAGATAGTATTAAGGGATATTTTATTCTGTCTTACAACGATGATGAGTATATCCGCCAACTTTACAAGGAATACGAAATTATATCTGTTGAACGTCAGAATAGTCTTTCACGAGGAATGTACAAAGAAGTCATTATCAAGAACTTCTGATATATTTTTTTTAGAATAATCATAACGGATTTGGTTAGATTCCTGTAAAATAAATATATCATACAATTACATTGATTGTATCGGTATCTGACAGAAAATTCCGTTTTCACAATGGAAGGAA
>JAIDUG010000045.1 GCA_029060305.1 Ruminococcus sp. | reverse complement strand
GTGTTCCGCCACACTTACAGCGAAATTCCGATACTTTGAAGTGTTCCGTAATCTGAGATGTATCTGTTGATTTGTAATTCTTTGTCATTGCAAATTTCTCCTTTATTTCACTTTAGCTTCGAGAGCTGATAAACGGTTCATTAAGTCCAGAACGTTGACAGGCGTATCTGAATTACCAACATAGATATTTCCCTGCCAGTCGATAGCGAAAGCATTGGAACGTGCTCCGGCTCCTGAGCCATTACCTATGATAAAAGCGAATTTGTCTTTTGTATCCTCTGCATTATATTTGCCCATAACATGAGAGAAGTCAGTATTTGCTATAGTACCTCGTCCTTCTGTATGAGAACAAAAACCATTTGCTCTGGTAATATATCCTTCTGAATGGGCAAATTCATCAGTGGCACTGGTATTTTGCCATTCAGCATGGGAGCAATAACCACTTGCTATAGTGAAGTTTCCTTCTGAATGAGAACAATCTGCAGTTGCTTGAGTTTTTTGTCCTTCTGCATGAGAATACTCACCAATAGCTTTGTTAGTTGTGTAGTCGTTGAAAATCTCAGCACCGTCTTTTGCTATATGCTCATTACCATCAATAGTAGTATACGACTTGCCTGTAACGTTTTCTCCGACAAGGTTTGATTTCATTGCATCAACCTTTGACTTATATTCGTCCGTGAAGTCGTTGGTTGACAACCCTTTTCCTGAAACTTTGTCGACTTTGTTTCCGAGAGAAATATTTATCGTCGAAATATCGGACTTTATTTCAGTATCGTCATATTCGTGAAGACCGTCAAGTTTTTCTATTATTGAGGGTTTGTATGATTCGTAATTATCGTCTGTGATGTCCGCATATCGTATCATCGGCTTAAATGTCAGATTATTAATTACTGAATTTTTTTCGATATAGATTCTTACTGAAACTTCTGTACTTATTTTTTTATCACTATTATCAAATATTGTACCATTTCCGGTATCAATGGCGTAAAATGTAACATATTGAGGGTAAATTGCAAGCATTTCTAAGCGATATGTTGAATCACTGCCACCCTTTGGACAACCGGACATAATAAACTTTTTATCTGAAGGAATAAATTCACTGTTTATATTTATATACAAATTTTCAGTAGCAGTACCGTTAATCGTTACAGTTTTATCATCGTTTACCGTGTACGTAATACCGTCTATATAACCGCTTTTTGCAGTATTTTCTAAAATATTTTTTCGAGAATATCCTAATGTACTGAGATTTTCAGAAATTTCGGCTTTTATTTTAGTATCATCGTAATTTTGTAGACTTTCAAGTTTGTCCTTGTAAGCTGTGGTAAAGTCGTTTGTCGAAAGTCCTTTTCCGTTCACTTTGTCTACTTTGCCGGAAAGCTCGGTTTCAAGGTTATTCACACGGTCTGCAAGGTCTGTTGAATCATTTCCGCCACTATTTTCTGACATATTGTCAACACGTTCTCTGAGAGTTTCAAGGTCTGTTTTGTCCGCTTTGGTCGTCTGCAAATCGTCTACTGACTGTCGGATTTCGGTATCGTCGTAATTTTCAAGACCTGCAAGTTTTTCCTTTTCCGCTGTCGTGTAATCGTTGGTACTGAGTTGCTTACCTGATATCTTGTCAACCTTGTTATTGATAGCAGTAGTATTCGCTGATATAGCAGAGTTCATTGCAGATGCGGAATCTTCGTGACTTTCTATCCAGTCAGCAATCTCTTTCAGCGTGTCGAAATCTTCCGGTGCGTTTGAGACTATTTCAGCGACTTTTGAGATTATGAGTTGGTCGGTTTCAGATTTGGTGTACGTTGTAGACTGTGGTGCAGATTCGTCAATTTTCGCTTTGTACTCGTCCGTGAAATCGTTGGTCGAAAGTCCTTTGCCTGAAACCTTATCAACTTTTCCTGAAATCAAATTGTTCGTCTGAGACTTTGTGTAATAATTTGATAAGTCAACGTTTCCTAAATCACCAGTATTTCCCGAATTACCGGAATTATTGTCTGCATTGTACCATATACCGTTGCTGTCCATAACGTAAGATTCGCCGGAATGTATCACACGTGCGACACTTCCCTGAACGAGTTCATAACCGTCAATTCCGTCTTTGTCCGGAAGCTCCGTCATATCGTCGACGAAAATTTCCCCGATAATATGCGAAATATCGTTTACGTAAGCGACGACTTGAGTGTTTTTCAGTCTTATCATTTTTCATTGTCCTTTCTGAGTTGTGCGAGAACGTCAAGAAGTTTCTGAGGAAGCGGAAGTCCGATTTTTCCCGAATTTTCAAGAATAGAAATACCCTCGTTTGCAAGATAGAAACCGATTACGGCAGAACGGCAGACCGCTCCGCCACCAAGTACGTGAATATCGAGAATGTGACCGACCGCCACCAGAATCATTATGAAAACTTTCTTTGCGATTCCAGTGAATCCGACTGATGAGGAAAGATTTTTGGCGATATACGCTGAAATCAAGCCTGTTATGTAGTCCAGTACCATGAACGCTATCAGGGCGTACAAGAGACCGTCCATTTGTCCCCAGAGGAATCCGCATACCGCAAAAAATCCGGCAGAAACCATATTCAAGATTTTGTCCATTCCTGTATCTCCTTTTCAAGTACCGCAATTTTTTCCTCAATTTCGGCAAATCTTACGTTTATTTCATCTCGAGTATACGTTTCCAAAATCATATCAATTGTTTCATCAATTTCTTTCGCAGTATGTTTCAAATGTATTATATCGTCTGCCATATAATCACTCCTTTACATATATTCTTGCTCCGTCAATATCTATTAATATATTTCCATTACAGTCGTAAAGCTGTTCAGAATACTTGTTATACAAGTTGCCGTAAAATTCAATTATACAGTTTTCGGGAAAACTTGTATCAAAATATTCGCAATCCGGTGAAATCCTTACCTTTTTCAGTGCAGTGTCCGCAAATGCATATCTGCCGATTTTTCGGACAGTTTCGGGAATCCGCACATACTCAAGAGTTTTTACACCCATGAACGCTCCGGCAGGAATTTCTATAGGAAGAAGTTCATGATACGGCAGGTCGCTTACGCTGTTATCAATTCTCCATAATGCTTTCGGATAAGGCTTATTTATAGAATTTTCCGGAATTTCCGGATATAGTTCATGTGTCAGACCGTCGCCGTCAACTGTCCACAATGCCGACGGATATGGTTTATTTACAGGCTTTTCAGGGGCTTTCGGATATACTCTATGTACTGGAACATCTCCAGTAATTCTCCAAAGTGCGTGCGGATAAGGTGCAGAAATATTTTTTTCAGGAGCTTCCGGCACATCAGGAAACCGCAGATTTCCATTTTTGTCTATATACCAAAGATTTTCGGGCATTTACTCAACTCCTATCGGAAATCCTATGCTGTACAGATATTCGGCATTTTTAAGCTGTTCGGGGGTGCATCCGATGAGATTAGTACTACTTGAATCCTTTTCAGCTAAATCAGAATTGTACACGGATATGCCGAAACCTACATATTTCAGTGGTTGATTTGATTCAAAGTTGATAATATTGTAGCCACTTGTCGAAGATTCACAAATTTTCACTGGTGTTGTGGCGGATATTTTTCCGGAAATTCGGGAATTTGTAACATTACGGTATGCCACTATAAATGTATTGACATTTGGAATATCTAATATAATATCAGAGTTTTCAATATTTTCATAACTTAATCTGAAAGTATCTGATAAAGATGATATTGACAGATTCAATGCACATCTTCTCATAATCTCTGAACAAAAGCATCCTGCACTCGGTATAGCGATTCTGCCGGAAAATATACAGTTATCAAACACTGATTTGTTGCTGTAATTTCCCTCACAATGCAAAAAATATGATGCACTACCCGACACTTCCCAGTACAAGTTTTCAAAAGTGACTCCGCTTATGGTTTCGCCTGCACTGCCAAATTCAAGTGCTATCGATGCCGTTGAGTAGAAGTTCTTAAACACCCAGCCATTGTATTTAGTATGACCACCCATTTTTACAGTTGTACTATATCCTTGAGGACGAATTTCGTTAAAATCTATAACTTTATTTTCAGCGTTTTTGTCCCATTCGATATATGTTGCATTCTTACTGGTTGACATAAAATCTGCCCAGTTATCGACAATATAAGGGTCTGCCTGCGTGCCTGTTCCTGTCATAAAAAATTCCTCCTATCTAATTTCTGTCACGCCGTCGGGAATATAGACCTTTTCGATTGCAGAATCTGAAAATGAATTTGTTTCGATACAAACGGTTTTTCCACCGCCTAAATCGTCCGGAATATTTGGGAAAATGCTTTTTCCGATATAGCCTGTAACCGTCGTTGCACCGTCGTTTTTTATGTAGATGTAATCGCTGTCGTCAGTGATTTCAGGTGTTTCCTCAGTGACTTCCTGACCCCACACAAACGCCTGTATATCGGAAATATCGGCATTTCCACGCACACCTATCTGAATCTGATGTCTGCCACCGGAAATGTTAACCGGTAATGTGAAATGAAGTGTGGAGTTTTCGCCGTTATGAAGCGTTATTTTCGGTCTGAGGGTCTGTGCGATACCGTCAATCCATACAGATGCTGAAACAAGTCCGTC
>JAIDUG010000044.1 GCA_029060305.1 Ruminococcus sp. | reverse complement strand
GCGGTGAAAGTCGCATGCACGGTGTGGAACGGGGGAAAATCCGGAGATTACTCCAAAGGATTACCTATCGTTATCAGGTATTCAGCGTACAAACGCTTTCGGTAATATTCAGCCTTTGGTTTTTTCCGAGAATGACGAAAGTTGTATTAATGTAGGTTGGAAACCACATCACGTTGAAAAAGGCTATCAGCTTAATGATAATGTTATTACAGCAACGTCTTTTTCAATGTGGGGAAATAATGTTACACCGGCTACGGATTTACCGGAAGAAATTATGAAAGTTCTTGCGTGGGATATTACAGAAAAAAACCTCGGAGCTTTGGGAAGTGCTTCCATAAAAGATAACGCAGATACACACCGTCTCATCTTCATTACAGAACCTGTTGCATCTGCATTGGCGACCAAATATAAGTCAAAAGAGTCTCTCGAAAATGCTCTTGTTGAAAATGCAAGGCGACCGCTTTATATGCGTGCATATGCTTATTATTATGCAAATACGGGTGATGTACTCAACAAGTCATTTGACGACGTTTATAATGAATTGAAATATACAGATTCAGAAGACGCAAAGTCTACAGCTTCTCCGCCTTGGATTAACGGCATAACGTATTCTGAAATAGATACTGTTGCAACAATGATAAAGGGTAACACTGATATAATCGTTACAGGGGACAGTTCACGAAATAAAGTACAGGTTATGCCTGGCGGAATTTCGGTTACAAAGAAAGTAAAGCTGTCGGATAACTGGAATAATCTTGTTACAAGTGTAAACTACCCTCAGATTGACAGTTACATTCTTTCGGAGCAGGATAATACAATTACTCCACCTGTAAATGTACCGTCAGTTCTTACAAACGGTGCATATCGTATTCTTGACCCTGTATCAGGTTCAGCAAATCTTACAAGAGAGGGCAGAGTATATTATGATTCTGAAAGTATGACCCTTTATTATTATGCATATGGTGCATCAGGAAAAACATCTGTATCACTGGACGGCAATAAAGATTCTTCTTTCATTTCATACCTTACAAACTTAGGATATAACAGTTCATTCACTGTCAATAAAGGTAAAATTACGGATATAACTATCCGCTTCTCCTCAAACGAACAGAAACTCCGTAATAATACGATTGCTTTAACAGATAAGTCATTCAAGGGAATAAACCTTACACTTCACGCAAATAATACATCTAACAGCAACTCTGCCGGAGGTATCGCAAAAGACGGAGCGACAATAGAAATGTCATCAGCAGTAACTTCATATACGGTAAACCTTGACGGTGATATTGTTATGGGCGATTCTACTGACATAAACTTTGTAAAGCTCAGCGGTACAAAAGTTACTGTAAATACGTCTGTCGGAGCAGGTGCAACCGCTGTTATCGGTTCAGCAAATGCAGACGGTACTTTCAGGACAATGACATTTATAAACGGCGGTGACGGTACTTATAAAATCATATACAATACTGCCAATACATTATCAAATATGGATTCAGTTTTTTATCTTAAATTCAATAATCAGGAAACAACGGATATATTTAATAAAACATACAACAATGATATTATTACTGTTATAAAAGAATTGCCTGCCGGTAAATATACATTTAATATTTATAACTCTGCTACCGGCAAACTGTACGGAAAAAATGATACTGTAATTACTGACAGTACAAATCGTTTGATTTTAGTCAATGCAGGAAACGCTTGTGTATTAAATGCAACGGGTGGCACATATGAATTTAAGTATGAAATTTCTACCAACAGACTTTCAATTTATTCTGCAAATGATTATAATATTCCGACAGGTGACTGCAACGGTGACGGAAAATTTGATATTGCAGATGTCATTCTCTTACAGAAATGGCTTCTTTCTGTACCAAATACACATCTTGCCGATTGGAAATCTGCTGATTTATGTGAGGACGGTAAATTAGATGTATTTGATTTATGTATAATGAAACGTCTGCTTTTTAACAACTGACAATACAAATCGCATAAAAAAACCTCCAGTGGTTTCCGTAATGCCATAGGAGGTTTTTTTTATGTTATATTGTAATGAAATTATTTATTCTGAATGAGAAGTTTTCTTATTGCAACTATATCAAAAACGTCAATTTTGTTATCATTGCAGATGTCGGCACTTTTCCAGTCAGTCAGAGTGCCTTTTCCGAGAATATATTTCTGTAAAGAAACTGCATCTGAAATATTGATTTTGCCGTCTTTATGTACGTCGCCTTTTAAAAAATCAGTATTCAGTCGGGTTTCATATGTATCGTTGTTGTCGGTATCTACTGAAACGTCCTTATTGTCAGCAAATACACTTACATTCTTTAAATTATCAGATTCAAGAATATAGTCGTCAGAAGTTTTGACATTGAAGCATAATCTGCACCGTGACCGTTTACATTGAATGCAATTGAAATGTTGTAATCAGCAGATTCACCATCTACAATGACATATCCGGTTTTATCGAAAATAACCTTTGTTCCTGCAACAGAACCTGTACGGAAGAAACATCTGCATAATGCGGAATATTTCAGTTATAAGTCTTTGAACTGAAATATATATCATATTCGTCATCATATGAAACAGAATGATTCGGGTCACGAATATGAATGCAACCATCATAATTTACGCCGTTCCAGTCCGATAAGTACAAAGCTGTTTGTATCAAGTAAAGAAATGATGTTCTTTATATTTTCATCGTGAAAACGATACGGAACTGTCCTGTACTGTTGTTGAATAACATCTTTTACCTGTAACATCTGATAGTAGTTTATCAGTGAAGCCACATTTATGTTATTCGACAGATAAGGCAAATCATATAATTTTGTTGCATCTGATTCATAAGTATATATAATTTCATTTTCTACAGCAGGAAGTATAGAAAGGAATTGTGTAGCCTCACCACCTGTAATATCGGGCAGACCATGACGATTTGTATTGATTTGAAGTGTTGCATTCTTATTGCCGTCACCAATATTTGAATATAAGTCTACATGAATGCCGATTGACGAGTATGTACCATCTGCTCCCGAAACATTAATATTAACAGGCACTTTGCCACCATATTTGCTTATTGGTTTTGGCTTTTTCTAAAGAAAGAGTTATTTTGTCAATCGAAAGAGTAGGTTTATATTTTGAGTTTGCAATTTCAGCATATGTAAATCCGTTATCAGCAGTGCCGGACACATTTGCATTTATCAGACTTATATTATCACCATAACAATATGGAAAAGTTCCGCATATTAACGTCATTGAGAGTATTACTGCAATAATTTTTCTTGTTTTTTAATGAAAGTCTCTCCGCAAAAATTTAAATAAAATCAGATTTTATGAAATAAGTAACTTTTTCATCATTACAAGGTCAAAAACGTCAATTTTATTGTCTTTGTACAGGTCAGCAGACTGCCAGTTTACAAGTTCATCTGAATTGTTGATAAGCCATTTCTGTAAAATCACAACATCAGTAACATTGAATTTTCCGTCATTGTTTACGTCTCCTATAATTTCGTCTGATACCGGCTGTGCAAAAAGTGTAAAGTTTACGCAATATGCAGACTGTCCATTATTACCAACTACTCTTGGTTTAAAATATTCACATCTTTTCTTGTAAAGTTCCATTGTCACATCATTGGATATTGTTAAAGTTTCACCTGTTTTTGTATAGTCTTTAAGAAATTCGGGCAATTTTTCTACTCTTGTATCAACTCCGACATAAAGGTCAATTTCTTCTCCTGGTGAGAAAGTCATTGTATTTTCTGACACAACTGCTTTTGAATCACATGAAGTTTTCATTATCTCTGCACCTTTGAGACATTCAGGAAGTGATGTTATAGTAAAATCACGGTCGCCGAAAACAAGTGAACCAACCTGTGCATTATCTTCTATTCCCCATGAATAAGCATTTGCAGATTCATTTACAACAGCATGAGTAAAATATTTTCCGTTGATAATCGCTGTTTCCTTGCCGAAAACAAAACTGTCGGCGTTCATTAGATAGCTGTCACCACCTGTAAACTTTATATACAGATTATGAACACCTTTAATCTGCGGAATATTAAACATAATGTCCTGATAGTCGGAGAATCCTGATGTACCTTTGAATCTGACCGTTGCAACAGGAGCTTCGTTCATACTGTCGAGATAAAGTTCCATATTGCAGACATTACCGGATATTTTTCCTCCGAATGAATAAGCGCCGTCACCGAAATCAAGTTTATTGAATGAAATATAGTCACCGTTTTCAATAAAACCTATATTCTGTCCGCCTGTAGATAAGTCCTCAACTCTCACACCCTCCTGAGATGAAAAACTTTCTGCCTCAATGGTTTCAAATGCTGAAATTGCAGGCACTGAGGGAACGGACTGGGTTTCAGGTGAAAGAGTTACAACACCTTCGGGGAATGAATCAACAGTAAGGTCATTTATATAATATTCGATATTCATATAACCCTGTCCGCAATAATCGCCTTTATAGTCAGAAGCGTCATTCGGGTCAAGACCTCTTGCGAGTTCCCATTCGTCAGGCATACCGTCATTATCGCTGTCGGTAATTTCTTTAGTGAGTACAGCCTGTGGATATTCGTAAGTAACACCGCACTGAATCTGATACTTGTCTAAATCAGTCTTTGTTGAATCATATTCAGCAGTACCGCTACACGACCCCGTACCGTTTAGAGTTTCTTCCGCACACTGTTTATCTATAGCTGTACGTTTTTCTGACGAAATACCGTTTCCGGCATAGCTTACAACGTGATTGTATGAATCTTCCGCACTTTCCACACCCGAAACCGATGATACATTTTCACCGTTTATCAAAGTCTGAAACGGAGTATCTGAAACAAGCTGGTCTTTAGTAATGCCGATAGATGCCTTTACGTCAACACCTGCCCAGTTATCATTTGTCGGAGTTTCGTAAACGGAGTTATCCTTATTCAGAATCCTGTTTCCGTCAATATAAATCTTGAAATTTTCCGGTTTAGTGGAGCTGTCAACATTTACATAATGCTTTCCGCCGGTTGTGGAATTACCCATTTTAAGAGTATTGTTTACATAATTAAGATGCCCTATTGTACCGTAAGCCGTCTGATAGCCCCAGTCATAAATAACATTGTTTGTAAAGTCTGCTGTATACGTATCCTGTACTTTTCCACGGAAATTCCTTGAAACATTATGAATAATGAGATTGTGGTCGAAAGTCAGGTTTCCTTTACCCATCATCATTCCGAAACCGTGAAGTCCCTTTTTGTGACCGCCCCACGAATCAGCAGGACCAATAACTGAATACTGTACAGTATAATTCATATTGTTGGAATAAAGCCCCCACTGTTCGTCAGTAGTCCAGCCCATTGAACAATGGTCTATGATAGAATCTGAACCGTTTGCCCCACCCCACGCATCGTTACCGGAACTCGTTGAGGCATAAGGTCCGGGACGTGAACTTATGTAACGACAGATAATATTATCGCCTGCCATACCCATTTTATAGTTTTTCAGTGTAATTCCCGAACCGCCGGGGGCAGTCTGACCGGCAATAGTTATATTACTTTGGCAAAGAATATTACTTTTCAGTTCAATAGTACCGCTTACGTCAAAAACGACAATTCTGTTTGATTTGCTTACAGCATCACGGAATGAACCTGTTCCGCTGTCATTAAGATTGGTTACGTGATAGACTTCACCGCCACGTCCGCCGGTTGCATATTTTCCGCCACCTACTGCTCCCGGAAACGCAACCAATTTATTATCGACGGCATTTGCAGTAACATCTGATTTCAGATTAAAGCCGTTTACAGAAAATGTCATCATTAAAGCTGACAAAAAGGCTATTGTTTTTTTCTGATACTTTTTCATAAATAAAACACCTCTGTTTATTATTATGTATAATTTTACAAAAAATTTTCTTATTACGCCGAATTTATATTTAATATAATACCATAAAATGTTTTATAAGTCAAGAGTAAAAATTCCGTGAAATAATAAGAAAATAATTTATAAGACTTCAGAAAAAAATCCCCACCTGAAAAGAGCGGGGGAGTATGTCACATAATATTTTCAAGAATATCTGCAATATTTCCGTTTATACAGACCGACTGTTCTTCAATCTGTTCCGGACAAAAGGCTTCACCATAGTTTACGCATATATATGTGGAATCCGGATTTTTTGCGGTCATCTGCCAGAATGGATATTTGATAATAGCCGGTGTATTATATCCTACACCAAGTTCCAAAAACAATATATGCTGATTACTTCCTGTACGGATAAATGTTTCATATCTTTCATATGCCCTGTACCATTCATTGTCCTGTACAAATTTTTCGTCTGCACGGAGATTCATAGTCATCGGCTTGTTGCAGTGCGGACATCTCGGGATAAGTTCTGTAGGAATTTTCATATTTTCCTGCATATCAAGCATAGGGATAATCATATCTTCATTATCCCACGTTTTCTGACAACACGGTTCACTGCATTGAAAAAGTCCGTAATCGCCTTGTGTATAGAAAAGGCGTTTCTTGTCGAAACCGGCTTTCTGAAACTGGTGGTCTACATTGGTAGTAATAACGAAATAGTCTTTGTTCTTTACAAGTTCAAAAAGTCGGCGGTAAGTGCCGTTGTCAACATTCATATAGCGGTTGATATAGATGTATCGTGACCAGTACGCCCAGTGTTCTTCAGCAGTCGGAAACGGATAAAATCCGCCTAAGTACATATCCTTAAAACCGTATTTATCTATAAAATCAGAAAAGTGTTTCTGAAATCTCTCACCCGAATAGGTAAAACCTGCTGATGTTGAAAGTCCTGCACCTGCTCCGATTACGATTGAATCGGCACTTTCTATTGCATATTTCAGACTTTTAATTTTATCCGAGTAATTTTTTGTAAATTTCATAATCATCACCTCCGAATACGTTAAAAATAACTTTTATATTATGATTTTCAAGAAACTCACTGACTGTTTTCACAGCGATTTCTGATGCTTCCTGCTTAGGAAAACCGAACACTCCTGTAGAAATACAACAGAATGCAATACTTTCAATATTATTCTGCACCGCAATTTTAAGACAGTTCTTATAACAGCTTCTCAGAAGTTCGCAATGTTTATCAGTCAGTCTGTGATGTACAATAGGTCCTACAGTATGAATAACATAATCACACGGCAGATTATATGCAGACGTTATTTTTGCCTGACCGGTCGGCTCTGCGTGACCTTGTTTCCTCATTATTTCCGCACATTCAAGTCTCAGTTTAACACCTGCAAAAGTATGAATACAGTTGTCGATACAGTTATGACAAGGCTGATAGCAACCAGTCAGTCCATTGTTTCCTGCATTTACAATTGCTCCGCATTTCAACGTTGTAATATCGCCCTGCCGGAGATATATATTATTTTCTGTCAGTTTCACGTTTCTATTAATTTACTGTTTTCAATAATTACATTGTCAGATACATTTTCGTCTGACTGTATGATGTAATTTTCCTGATACTGCACATCAGGAATTTATATAAATTTTCGGAGAGTATCGTATTTCGATACAGGGGATAAAACAACATAGCAGTTGTATTCTTATATGACTGCTTTTGTTGTTTTTTCAGATTACTCTTGCAAAATATCAGAAAGAGTGTTATAATAAGGATTGTCAGAAAACATTATTGCCACTATATAAAAATTTTCCTTAAGGGCAGAAATTGTGACAGGAAAATGAAAATAATGTGTCTGACTGAAGAAAATTCCGGATATATATTGATATTGTGTCAGAATATGTATATAATATAATTAATTTTCTGACACAGTGTCAATAAAGAAAGGTCTGAGGAAGAAAAAATGCCAAAAGGTTCAAAGGAATTGACGGCTTTACGAAAAGATGAGATAGTTTCGGCTTGTGCTGAACTGTACAATACAATGAGTTTCAAGGAAATTACAATCAAGGAAATCGGAAACGCTGTTTCTTTCACACGCACTTCTATTTATAATTATTTTCAGACTAAAGAGGAAATATTTCTTGCACTTCTTAAAAAAGAATATGAACTGTGGATTAATGATTTGAAACGTATTCAGGCAGAAAATGAAAAAATGAACGTTTCTGAATTTGCGGAAGCAATTGCAGAGTCTCTTGAAAAAAGAAAAATTCTCCTGAAAATCATGTCAGTTAATCATTATGATATGGAAGAAAACAGTCGCATTGAACTTCTTACGGATTTTAAGGCAGTTTACGGTCAGTCATTGAAAGAAATCAGAAACTGCCTTGATAAATTCTTTCCGGAAATGACAATTCAGGAAAAGCAGGATTTTATTTATTTGTTTTTTCCATTCATGTTCGGAATATATCCCTATACTGTTATGACGGATAAGCAGAAAAAAGCAATGAAACTTGCAGATGTGGATTATGTGTATATGTCAGTTTATGACATAACATATGCCGAAATTAAAAAATTATTACATTGATAAACTTTACTGTTCAGTAATATGTTTTTCAAGCATTGTTATTTATTGAATACAGGTATTTGATTTTAATTTCATTTTGTGATAAAATGAATATATGAAGTTTACTGAAAAAGGAGTGTGAAAAAGCGTAACTGCAAAGAATTTTCTACTGACAATACAGGAAGAAATTGAAGTAGGTATCAGGTGACAACAGCGTATCCGGAAGATAACCGCTGTTGCAGTAGTACGTTTTAAACTTTATGAAATCAGTACAATAAAGTCAGAAGCCCTAAAACAAAAGATGACTACGAATGCAGAAAGGAAGAAAAGTTATGTTTATAGGTATGTTAAAAAAGGTTACAAAGTTGATGACCACCGCTGTTATGACAGGTGCTGTCTGTATGTCAGTATCGTCATTAAATGCAGGTGCTACGGATACGTGGCAGGCTGATTATTACGTCGGCAATTATATTACTGATATGCCTTACGGAAATATTATAGGCAGTGTTTCCGCCGGTAGTGAGTTCAATACTATTTCTTCGGTTACAGCTTATGACGGTACAGTCTGGGGTCAGTGTACTGACGGCGGTTATATATGCCTTGATTACTGCACTCCGGCTCAGACTTACAGCAGTAATGTTATGTATGGCTTTATGAATTATAACCAGCAGTATATATATTCACACTTTGTAAATAAAGGTATGCCGGTGGAAAGTGCGATTGCGATTGCTTCAAACGCATTCGACGAAAGTAACTGTAATACATATACTTACAATATTGATACAAACGGTCTTCCTTCCTATGGTATATGTCAGTGGAACGGCGAAAGATATAACAGTCTTTATACATGGTGTTCATATAACGGTTACGACTATACTTCTCTTGACGGACAGCTTGCATATCTTGACTATGAACTTGCAAACGGATATTATTATGTATACAGTCAGCTTATGGCAGGTGGTAGCGTATGGGATATGGCTTATATATGGGCAAGTCAGTTTGAAGTATGCTCAAGTTACCAGTGGAATACAAGGGGCAACAATGCAGTATATCTCTACAACAGCATAATGTATTGATAGATTTTATCGGTCTGAGGTGAATATAATGAAGTATACAACACTCGGAAACTCAGATTTGAAAGTTTCACGTATCTGTATGGGCTGTATGGGTTTCGGGGATTCTCAGAACGGTCAGCACTCTTGGACACTGGACGAAAAACATTCCCATGAAATAATCAGGCGTGGAATTGAACTCGGCGTTAACTTCTATGATACTGCAATAGGTTATCAGTCCGGAACAAGTGAACAGTATCTCGGCAGGGCATTGAGGGATTTTGCAAAGCGTGAAGATGTTGTTGTTGCGACAAAGTTTCTGCCGAGAACTTCCGAGGAAATAGAATCGGGAATAAGCGGTCAGAAGCATATAGAAAAAATGATAAACAAAAGCCTTGAGAATCTCGGAATGGATTACGTTGACTTATATATCTATCATATGTGGGACTGGAATACTCCGGTTTATGATATTCTTGATGGTCTGAATAATGTTGTAAAAGCAGGCAAGGCAAGATATATCGGAATCTCCAACTGCTATGCGTGGCAACTCGCAAAGGCAAACGCTCTTGCTGAACGTGAGGGATTTACAAAGTTTGTAAGCGTACAGGGTCATTATAATCTCATTTTCCGTGAGGAAGAACGTGAAATGGCAATGCTTTGTGCTGAGGACAATATCGCAATGACACCATACAGTACGCTTGCAAGCGGAAGACTTTCACGCCGACCTGACGAAACTTCAAAACGTCTGGAGCAGGACAGTTATGCTAAATTCAAGTATGATGCAACAAGGGGGCAGGACGTAAAAATAATTCAGCGTGTGGTTGAAACGGCAGAAAAACACGGCGTTACGATGACGGAAATTTCGCTTGCGTGGCTTCTTGAAAAAGTCACGTCTGCTGTTGTAGGTGCAACTAAAATTCACCATATCGAAGATGCTGTAAAAGCGGTTGACCTGAAACTTTCAGCAGAAGAAATCGCATACCTTGAGGAATTATATATTCCGCATTCTCTTACGGGTGTTATGGCACAGAATAAGCCGTCAGATTCACATAAAAAACACGTATGGAGTACAAGAAACCAAAAAATATAAATAAATCAATTCCCTATGAAAAGAAAAGGTGATTATTATGAGTAAAAAAATTGTTCAAACCGCCGGAAGAGAACAGCTCGGTACATTTTCCCCTATGTTCGCACATCTCAATGATGATGTACTTTTCGGTGAAGTATGGAACGAAAAAGCGATAGATTTAAAGACAAAGTGTATTATAACCGTTGTATCTCTTATGGCTTCCGGAATCACGGATACTTCGCTGATTTATCATCTTCAGAACGCAAAGGCAAACGGCGTTACAAAGGAAGAAATATCGGCTATTATCACTCACGCTACTATGTATGTCGGCTGGCCTAAAGGCTGGGCTGTATTCAGACTTGCCAAAGATGTATGGAATGAGGAAGTTCCTGCAATGACTGAAAAGGAAAAGTATCAGAATACTATATTTTTCCCTATAGGTGAAACTAATGACGCTTTTGCACAGTATTTTGTGGGACAGAGTTATTTGGCTCCTGTTTCTACTGAACAAGTGCCGATTTTCAACGTAACTTTTGAACCGGCTTGTCGTAACAACTGGCATATACATCACGCTAAAAGCGGAGGCGGTCAGATGTTGATATGTGTCGGCGGTCGAGGTTACTATCAGGAATGGGGTAAGGAAGCAGTTGAAATGAAAGCAGGTGACTGTATAAATATTCCTGCCAATGTGAAACACTGGCACGGTGCTTCTCCTGATTCGTGGTTTTCACATCTTGCCGTTGAGGTAAACGGCGAGGAAACAAGCACCGAATGGCTGGAAGCTGTTTCCGAAGAAGACTATGGAAAATTAAAATAAACGGAGGAGTAGTATGAAGAAAACTTTATTGACAATAGTTTCATTTTTATGTATTTCTGTAATGGTCGGTTGCAGTGATTCAAAGGAAAACAGTGATTCTGAACCTGAGAGTTCTGTTCAGGATATTACGGAAGAAGAAAACGGACAGGAAGAAACAATTGATACAAGTTCAGAACCTAAAACCTCTGAAATAATAGAATTATCCAGTACAGACAATGATAATTTAGTGGTTTATTTTTCCGCTACCGGTACAACTGAAAATGTTGCACAGCGTATCGCATTAGTGTTGAATTCTGATTTGCAGGAGATAATTCCTGCTCAGGAATATACCAGAGATGATATTAACTGGAGTGATGATAACTGTCGTGCTGCCATTGAAATGAATGATGTGGCTTCACGTCCTGAAATTTCCGGTGAGAGAATTCCAATTGACGACTATTCAACAATTTATATCGGCTATCCTATCTGGTGGGGTGATGCTCCGAGAATTATGAATACATTCGTTGAGAGTTATGATTTCGGCGATAAAACTATTATTCCGTTCTGTACTTCCGGAAGCAGTGACATAGGTGAAAGCAGTGAAAACCTGAGAAACCTTGCAACCGGCGGAAACTGGCTTACAGGAAGAAGACTTGATGCCAATATTTCGGAAAGTGATATTCAGGAATGGATAAATAGTCTGAGCTGATTGTGATGAGTATATAAAAAATAATGCTTTCAGAATTTTCTGAAGGCATTATTTCTTTGTCTGGTTTTTTATTTTTCGTAACTGCTGTCGCCGTAAGTGACAAAATCAGAATTATAATAATTCCAATGGTCGTCAGGATTGTCGACAGAAAACAATTCACCGCCATACGCAATATAATTGTCCCATACAGTACAGGAGCAACCCCATGCACTCAGGAAATACATCTTTTTGCCGTCCGCATTCTTTGCAATATCCATATAGACTTTATTTCCATATACAAAAGCATTCTGTCCCCAGCCGTCAACAACGTCATTCTGTTCAAAGGCACGTGTGATTTTATCGCAGTTATTTCTGTAACCCGTACAATATCTGACTATGCAGTCATTGCCCTTGATATTCACGAAAGCCTTTGAATAGTTTTCACCCGAACAGCCTTTTCCGTCAAAAGTACAATACTCAATAATGTTTCCTGTTGTGTATTCTTTCACGTCGATACATTCGGCAGAAATATTTGCACCTAATTCACAGTTTCTGATAATATTGTTATCGCAGGCGTGTTCATATTCCGTTGTATTCTTTGCACTGCCGATATAGATTCCCTCACCGTAACCGGCATTTACAAGACCTGTATCATGAACTTTACAGCTGTCAACAATACAATAAGAACTGCCGTCACGGATATGAATACCCTCTGTACCAGTGTTGTAGACCTCGCAATTGATAAGCTGAGTATGATTGGAATTATCTAAAATAATGCCTTTGGAAGAATTTGTCACAATAATATCCTTTACCGTCCACCAGTCGCCTGTGATTGTGAGACCATAATAGCTTTCTGTTGTTGAACCGTCGATTACAGCAGGACTTTCGGGATTTTCGGAGCGTAATATAATCGGTTTTTCTTCTGTACCGTCTGCTGTACCTGTAAATGTGCGTCCCTTGTTTACTTTTCCGTTGTAGATATAATTTCCCGAAGCAAGCACAATCTCATCACCGGCTTTTGCATTTTCAAGAGCGTTCTGTAATCCGTCGGAATCCTTGACATAAATTATGTTGTTTTCTGTTTTATTTACAAGCATATATCTCATCTGACATAAATCAAATATATCAAGTATACCGTCCTGACATACATCTCCTGCTTTCCAGTCAGAAATATCAGTATCGGCTATACCAAGCAACCAGTTTTTGAATAATACAATATCGGAAATACTGAATCCGCCGTCTGCATTTACGTCTCCTGTAGGTGAGGTTTCAACGGCTTTTATATCAGGTGCATTCTGATAGCCGACAGTAAATGTATTTTTTTCGGATTGCAGTAACATTTGTTTCATTCTGCATAAGTCGAATATATCAAGTATACCGTCCTGACATACATCTCCTGCTTTCCAGTCGGCAATATCAGTATAGGCTACACCAAGCAACCAGTTTTTCAATAACATAACGTCTGAAATATCAAATTTACCGTCTGAATTTATATCACCTGTAATTGAAACGTTTTGATTTGAAGAATCAATTTTTAACTGTCGGATAATTGCCGTTCCGCTGTCGGTATAATAGGAACAGTATAACTTGTTGTTGCTGTATGCAAGTGACAGATTGTTGACAATATCTGTTGACAAAAGATTTCCTGTCTGTTCCCATATATTGTTATTCAGATAATAGACATATAATTCGTCGGGATTCTGAGTATTGACCGCCAGATAACATTTATTGTCAGCAATTACCGGTACTTGCATAAAAATATTTTCGGGAACGTTTTCCGGCAGAGGATAAGCTGTCAGTTTGTTGTCTGAAAACTTATAAACCGTTTTATCGTTTCCTGATGGTGCAATCCATACTGTATTGCCGTCTGATGTTATGGAAACTGCACCGCAGGCATTTTCTGAAACCTTTGTGATATTCCATTTTTCATTTTCAAAGACCGCAAGTTTCGGTTTGTTTCCATCACTTATATCACGATAAGCAATTACCGGATTGTTATTCATAAAAGCAGTTGACATATTACAAGCATTTTCCGCAATATTTTCACCGATAATTTCCGTTTTTTCCGTCTGCGAATCATAACAGCCCATATGCAGTGAATACGGAAAATTTCCTGTTGTATATGTAAAATATAATTTATTTCCGTCGGCTGTAATATCAGCATACTGTGCAAGCTCTGTTGTTTTATAAATTTCCGTCCAGTTTCCCGACGATACATTATAACGGCATATGTGCATAATAAAATCCCTGTCCTGATATAAAACATATGGTGTATTTCTGCAACATACAAGTTTCGGCTGATTCATAGCCATATATCCGCCTGTACCGAGAGTATTTCCGGTTTTCGTCATATTAATGCCGTCTGATTTATACAGTTGTGCATAACTGTTATCAGAAGCAATCATATATAATGTATTATCTTCTGAGGTCGCTAACTGATAAGGTTTATTGTTTCCGGAATCACAATTTACAGTTTCCCATAATCTTGTATCGGAAACATCTGCAAAATCAACGGAAAAGGTCAGTGCATTTTCATTCATAGTAATATTATGTATATAAATTCCGCTGTTCGTGCCGTTTGAATATACAAGTGCATTGTCAGAAATATCTGCATTCCAGTCAAGAGACCCTACCGAATCAGGAGCATTCGTTCCGCCATAGTTGGAGACAGAAATATTTCCCTCACCGGCATCAAGAGTAGTTTCTTCCGGACGGAATACATATATTTCATCTTTGTCAGATTTGAAGTTTCCGTCTGCCTCAGTGTTCACACGATATACAACAAGCCCAGTACCGTATATTTTAACATCAAGTTCGTCAGAATATCTTGCACCTTGCTGACGGTATTCCACTGCGAAAAATTCCGTATCGGAAAGCGGAGTTTTCAATAAATAAAGCCTGTTGCCGTTATCTGAAGAAACAGGGCAGAGGGTATACGTCCCTGATTCTGTAATATCTTCCGAATCAAGCCAGCCTGAAACCTTTGACCTGTGATATGCAAGCGGATATTGCAGGAATACTGAATCAGATGCCATAATATCCCACGCTCCGACCGGTGTGCCTGTACGTTTATTACGGTACAAGTCAGGATAGCCCAGAGAATGTAGAAATTCGTGACACAATACGCCCTCTGCACCTGTTATCTGATTTTCAAAAAGCTGTTTACTGTTCTGAATATTCACCCTGTTTACGTTGTAACCGTTTAACTGCATACCATTCAGTGAAAAAGCCCTCGCCCATAAAGGAGAAGCCATATCGTCAGCCTTGCCGTCAACGACTAAAATAATGTTGTCAATTATACCGTCGCCGTTTCCGTCCATCTGAATATTGTCGGGAACAGTGATATTTTCCAGTACTTCTATTGCAATCTGTTCGCACGTTCTGTAATTATTTACACTGGCTGACATCACGTACGGAGTAATGACACCATTATTCATTTGCGGAAAATAACTTTCCACTTGCATTTGTCCATAGGAAATAGCGTCGATATAGCCCGACAGTGAATGAAATGTATCTGTTGCATTGCACATAGAAGTAATATCTTCTGTACGTCCTGACATAAAGTTTGAATCTGAAAGAGAATCAAATTGTGCAAAGATTACGATATTATAAAGCTGTTGTGTGGGATTTTCTGCCATTACAGGTATTGCAGGCGTTGAAAAAAGCAATAATGCCTGTGCAACCATAGCCGATACCGATTTTTTTAATAGTTTTGTTTTTTCCATAATATTACGCTCCTTTCTTTATTTTATTATACACTGTAATGATAGAAAATGCAAGAAAAATTTAAATACACTTATAAAAGGGAAGTCCCTCATCTTTACCGGTGAGGGATTTTCTGTATTATATCAGTGCAAAAAGTGCAAAGAAACTTACAAGATAACGACAGCGAGTTTCCCATATCATCAGGAATGCAAATAATCCTGCAAACATTATTTTCAGCATAAACTCATAATCCGACGGATTTTTTTCTGAAATGCAACGGCGTGCTTTTCCCGAAAGCATAGTGAAATGACAGATTCCGGTGAATATATAGAAACAATAACTTTTCAGAAAAGAATAACTGTTGTAATAGCCTGCCATATATGTACCATCACGCCACGTATATGAAATCTTCTGTATAAGATGACCAAAGAAGCCTGAAATACCTGCTCCGGAAAGTTTTGAAATAAGTCTCTCTGTATCGGCGGTGACTTTTCTGTCATAACCGTTGAAACTCAGTGTATAGAAGAAATCGTCGGCACAATAACCGCCTCGGCCGTCCGCACTCATCATAATCCAGTGAATCAACGGAAATTTGTATCTTTCCATTTCGTATTCAGTAACGCCGATTATACTTGCTGAAACTCCGCTGATTATTATGCAGAATACCGCAAATATTGTCATCAGCAGACCGAGATGTATAAATTTTCTTTTCTGTCTGTAAATGAATACTATGTCAATGATTACCGCAGGTATGAGCAGGGCGGTACTCCCTTTGAGTTTGTATGCAACCGCAAGAACCATTCCGCACGGTATCATATAATGTATTTTTCCGGACGTTCTCCATTTCATATATAAATACAAAGCTCCGGTTATGTAAGGCATTGCCATTGAATCAGTGTAGAAAAATGCGGAGTATGTTATCAGGGGTGTGAACATAAGTCCACGTACAGCACATACAAAGGCTTTATGTGGTGTATATATTAATTTTGCAGTCATATACATAAGCATATATGAAATATTCAGACTGATTATATTTAATATTGTCGGCAGAATGTTTGTGACGTTTCCTGTAAAGAAGTATTCAACCTTGTATAGTAAGTATATGACGGAAAAAAGTGCGTGATTGTTCGGATAGACTGCAAAATAATGTTTATGTATATCGGGAATATTTTCATATAAAGGTCTGCCGGTGACAAGGTTTTCTGCTCCTTTACAGACGTATGAAAGGTCATTTCTTGGTGTGAAGTCCTGACAGAATACAAAAAGTATCTGCATAAAAAGCAGTCCGGAAGCTAATATACAGAATATTCTGTCGGCTTTTTCTGAATCGCTCCCGATAAGTCTTTCCGATAGTTTTTCAGATTTGCATGATACCGCTGACAGCAGAAACGATACACCAACAAGCATTATTGTAAGGATAACTCCTGATGTGTGTGAATTGAGTTCCGAAGATATTTCCGGCATAAGTGAAAATGCAGAAATCATAATTACTGCTGTAAAGAGTATTCCGGAAATGATACTGAAATATTTTTTCATTATAACCATTTTTACTTCTCCTTTTTTTGTGCTGAAATGATTATAATATGTTTTCTTTAATTACAACGTGGATTTTCCTTAAATAATTCTTAAAAAAAGGGACGGAGTTTTTAATTCCGTCCCGATAGTTTTTAGTTCTGTAAATTACCTTTGATGACAAGAGTGCTGACACCTGGCTGTACAGACCACGCACCCGTCTGAGTGTCCTGAGTGAAAGTAGCAGGAGGCACTGTAATCTGACCGGCGGTTGTTACGAATTCGCCTGTTGTACCGTCGTAAGTGTAGTTAGTACCGGCAGTCCATGGTGTACCGTTGAATGTTGCAGTAAGTGAAGTAAGCACCGGACTGAATACGTCACGGAAAATTACATCATCTGTTGTAGTTGAAGCAGTGTTGCCGAAATTCTGTATAACGAAAGTGTATGTTACAGCACCGTTTTCAGCTACTTCTGTAGGAGTAAGTGACTTGCTGATTGAAAGGTTTGCACCGTTGAACGGAGTAACCGTTTCAGAAACCGGAATATCTGCAAAGTTGTTACCGCTGATAACCGCATTGTTTGTTATACTGCCGTCTGTGCCGAGCGGTGCGAACTGGTTAGGACGTGCTGAATATATCAAAACAGCGTTGCTGTTGGCAGGAACGCTGATATTTTCAATTGTAAGGGGATTAGTGTCAGAAACTGTCGGTGCTGTCTGCAAAACGCCGTTGACATAAAGGTTTACGGAATCCGCAACGTATGTCAGCGGAACGACTTCCGGAGCAGTTGCCGACGGTCTGTATGCACCGAGGTTATCGGTGATAGTAATTCCGTTATAAGTCATATTTCCGTTATTCACAAGGTTGATTACATACACAATGTCGTTATCCATTGAATAATTGTCAAGAACAGCGTGTTTGTCAGCCGAGATGACTTCAATTATTTCACCCGTGGTGATGTTGGAACTTCTTACATTGCCGTTATACGACAATGTAGCCTGATTGTAGAAAGTTGCCATAAAAAAATCCTCCTTTTGTATTATTCGGGAAATATTTTTCCCATTACATCATATGCAGAAAAGGGGAGAAGTGACAATAAAAAAAGCGGACACCTTTATGATGTCCGCACTTTTATTAAACTGATTCAATCAAGCCTTGTCAACGCTTCCGAAAAGTTCCATTTTTTCCTTGACCTTTGCCTTGATAGCTTCAAAACCAGGAGCAAGAAGTTTTCTCGGGTCAAAGCCCTTGCCCTGCTTGTCCTTGCCTGCTTCAATATATTCTCTTGTAGCGTCTGCAAATACGAGCTGGCATTCTGTATTAACGTTGATTTTAGCAACGCCGAGAGAGATAGCCTTAGTAATCTGGTCGTCAGGGATACCTGTACCGCCGTGAAGTACGAGGGGCATTTCGCCGACTTCCTTGTTTACAGCCTCAAGAGTTTCAAAGCTGAGACCCTCCCAGTTTGCAGGATATACGCCGTGGATATTACCGATACCTGCTGCGAGGAAGTCAACACCGAGGTCTGCAATCTGCTTGCATTCGTTGGGGTCAGCACATTCTCCCTTGCCAACAACGCCGTCTTCTTCACCGCCGATAGCACCTACTTCTGCTTCGATTGAGAGACCAAGCTGATGAGCAACGTTAACGAGTTCAGTTGTCTTAGCAACGTTTTCAGCAATCGGGAAGTGTGAGCCGTCGAACATGATTGAAGTAAAGCCAGCCTTGATACACTTGTAACAACCGTCGTATGAGCCGTGGTCGAGGTGGAGAGCAACAGGAACAGTGATTCCGAGGGACTTGTCCATAGCCTTAACCATAGAAGCGACAGTCTCAAAGCCTGTCATGTACTTTCCTGCACCTTCGGAAACACCAAGGATAACAGGTGAGTTGAGTTCCTGAGCGGTGAGAAGAATAGCCTTTGTCCACTCAAGGTTGTTGATGTTGAACTGACCAACTGCATATTTGCCAGCTCTTGCTTTCTGAAGCATTTCTGTAGCCGAAACTAACATAATAAAAATTCCTCCTGAAAAAAATCTGTCGGGGACATATTTCAGCCCTGTAATTACTATTATACTATATCCGTAAATAAAATGCAATACTTTACGGAAAAAATTTACATTTTTATTTTTCTGAGTAAAAAAATTCCGCCAGCAATATTTCTGACAGGTTTTGCACCTGTCGGAAACATAGAAAAAACAAACTCACATTGCTTCTGAATATATTTTTATGTCTCTGAGTGTGTCTGCTTTATTCTGAAGTAAATCCTGAGTATAAAAAGCGGTTTTCATAGTGCACCTGACAGGAGTTGAACCTGCACGCCATTTGGCATGAGAACCTAAATCTCACGTGTCTGCCAGTTTCACCACAGGTGCATTTTTACAATACTGATACTTAAGATTATAGCATATTTTTTCAGATATGTCAATACTTTCCGGAAAAAACAGACAGAATCAGGGGAAACCCTGTATAGTTTCCCCGATATGTAATTACTTTTTTTCTGAAATTTTTTCCGCACGGTCGCCTGCCGATTCCAGATAAAGTTCTTCGTCTGCCATACTTCCTACGAAATTAAGCTGTTTTACCGGAACACGTTTCAGGGGTGAATAAACAAATTTTCCACATGAATGTTCGGGGGCAACAAGACCGTTTTTTTCACAGAGAATTTTGCTGTCGTTTTTACTACGCTTGCCATACTGGCAGTAATCACATTTAGGCTGAATTTTGTTGTCGAAATATTTCGGTTTTCCGAAAGAGGAAAATAAACCCATAAAATCACCTCAAAAAATAATTTTCTTTATTAATTATAACATACGTAGATATTTTTGTCCAGTGTTTTTTAAAAAATATTTATATTAATTTATAGCACGCAGAAAAAGTTGACAGACCGGAATTATTATGATATACTTTATATAGTCGGGTATCGGGATTTATTCCGGTGTCGGAGTGAAAAAACAGATATTTACGTGAAACCGGATATGTAATAATCGGGTTATGACGGAAATTCTATTACAGAAGTTTTATGTCCGTCTGTCTCTCTGGCGGATTTTTTTGTACAGAAAGGTGTTTTTGTATGGATAAGAGAATTGCAGTTACTGCCATTGTTATTGACGACCAGTCGGCAGTGTATGAAGTCAATGCCGTACTCCACGAATACAGCGGAATCATTATAGGAAGAATGGGTATTCCTTACCGTGAAAGAGGTATTTCAGTTATTTCCGTAACTCTCGATGCTGACCCCGACCGTATAAGCAGTCTTACCGGAAGACTTGGCAAAATAAAAGGTGTTTCCGCAAAAGCTGTTATTTCCAAAAAATAGAACGGAGGAATTTTATTTATGTATAACCCGAAATCCCTTATAGCTGAGGAATTTATCAGTGATGAGGAAATCCGTGATACTCTTGATTACGCTGAACGCAACAAGAACAACATTGAACTTATAGAACAGATTCTCGAAAAAGCCTCTCCGAAAAAGACAGGCAGAGGAGTTGAATGTTCCGGACTTTCCCACCGTGAAGCAAGCGTACTGTTAGCTTGTGAGATTCCTGAAATGGTAGAAAAAATGTACTCTCTCGCAAGTGAAATAAAACAGGCTTTTTACGGAAACCGTATTGTAATGTTCGCACCTTTGTATCTCTCGAATTACTGCGTCAATCAGTGCGTTTACTGTCCGTACCACTATCAGAACAGGGAGATTCCACGAAAGAAACTCACTCAGGAAGAAATAATTGCAGAAGTAACCGCACTTCAGGATATGGGTCATAAACGTCTTGCAATAGAGGCAGGTGAAGACCCCGTAAACAATCCGATTGAATATATCCTTGAATGTATAAACACTATCTACTCTATAAAACACAAAAACGGTGCTATCAGACGTGTAAACGTAAATATTGCAGGGACTACAGTAGAAAATTACCGTAAGCTGAAAAAGGCAGGAATAGGTACATATATACTTTTTCAGGAAACATATCACAAGGAAAGTTATGAGAGACTTCACCCTGCCGGTCCGAAACACAATTACGCCTATCACACTGAGGCTATGGACAGGGCTATGCAAGGCGGTATCGACGATGTAGGTCTCGGAGTGCTTTTCGGTCTTGATATGTATAAATATGAGTTTGCCGGTCTCCTCATGCACGCTGAACATCTTGAAGCTGTCCACGGAGTAGGTCCTCACACGATAAGCGTACCTCGTGTGAAAAGGGCTTCCGATATTGACCCGAATGTTTTTGACAACAGTATTGACGATGATATTTTCGCAAAAATAATCGCCTGTATCAGAATAGCCGTTCCGTACACCGGAATGATTATCTCAACACGTGAAAATGAAAACTGTCGCAACAAGGTTTTAGGTCTCGGAATATCTCAGATTTCAGGCGGGTCAAGAACTTCCGTCGGGGGTTATGCAGGATATTCAAATGAAGAACGTCCGCACGATACTGAACAGTTTGACGTTTCTGACCAGCGTTCACTTGATGAGGTTGTGAAATGGCTTATCGATATGGATTATATACCGTCATTCTGCACCGCTTGTTACCGTGAGGGAAGAACAGGCGACAGGTTTATGTCATTGTGCAAAGTCGGTCAGATTCAGAACTGTTGTCACCCTAATGCACTTATGACTTTACAGGAGTATCTTGAAGATTATGCAAGTCAGGAAACAAAAGCAGTCGGCGAGCCACTTATTTCACGTGAAATCAACAAGGTAACCAATCCGAAAGTAAAGGCGAAAACTTTTGAAAATCTCATAGCTATCAGAAACGGAAACCGTGATTTCAGATTCTGAAAAATTTACTGTTGACAAATCGTGTTATATATGGTAGAATGTTCTTACGGAATCAAGAATATTCATTAACAGAGGAGTGTTAAAAAATGTACGGATTAATGATGATGTTTGCAGAGGCTTCACCGCTTACCGGAGACAATTTTCCGGCAACTATACTTATTATAGTGGGTGTTATTGCTGTTGCACTTGCTGTAGTGACGACAATTCTTTCAAAGAAAAAGAAATAATGAAACTTTCCCTCCGCATATACTTTAAATGAGTACACAGGCGGAGGGGGTTTTTTATGGTTTGCAGACTTGAGGATTTAAGAAAAAAAGAAGTGATTGACATTCTGACCGGTGAACGTCTCGGCTACATTGACGACGCTGAAATGAATATTGAAAAATCTGCTGTACAGTCTTTCGTGATATACGGCAGAGAGAGATTTTTCGGGATTCTCGGCAGAGAAGATGACGTTGTTATTCCTTGCAGTGAGATAAAGGTTGTCGGAAATGACGTTGTACTGATAAAACATTCAGAAACGTCATATATGACAAATTTTTCAAAAACAAAGGCAGAAAATTCGTGATAAATCACAGACTTAAAATACTTGACATTTTTTTGAAAAAATGCTATAATGTTAAGGCAATTCGCACACCGGTATTTTTGCGGGCTGGTGCGTTCAGTGAACGTTGTCCGCAAGCAAAGTACGGTGGAGGATTAATTTTAACCAATACAGGAGGACTACACAATGGGAGTAGTATCAATGAAACAGCTTCTTGAAGCTGGTGTACACTTCGGACATCAGACAAGAAGATGGAATCCGAAAATGGCTCCGTACATTTTCACAGAAAGAAACGGAATTTACATCATCGATTTACAGAAGACTGTAAAGAAGCTTGAAGAGGCTTATATGTTTATCCGTGACATCTCTGCTGACGGCGGTGAGGTACTTTTTGTAGGTACTAAAAAGCAGGCAGGCGATTCAGTAAGAGAAGAAGCAACAAGAGCAGGCGCACACTATGTAAACGCAAGATGGCTCGGCGGTATGCTCACAAACTTCAAAACCATTCAGACAAGAATCAAGAGACTTGAACAGCTTCACACTATGGAAGAAGACGGCACTTTTGCACTTCTCCCCAAAAAAGAAGTTGTTAAACTCAACCTCGAAATCGAGAAACTTGAAAAGTTCCTCGGCGGTATCAAGAATATGAAGAAGATTCCTTCAGCTCTCTTTATCGTTGACCCGAGAAAAGAAAAAATTGCTGTAGCTGAAGCTAAGAAACTCAATATTCCGATTGTTGCTATCGTTGACACTAACTGCGACCCTGATGAAGTTGATTACGTAATCCCTGGTAATGACGACGCTATTAGAGCTGTTAAACTTATCGCTGGTACTATCGCTAACGCTATTATAGAGGGCAGACAGGGCGACGACAACAAGGAAGAAACTCAGGAAGCTCAGGCAGAGGAAACTGCTGTCGCTGAATAATTTTCAGATAAATTCAAAACCCGAATTTTTTATGGTTCGGGTTTTTCACAAATAATTCGGAGGTATTGTAAAATGGGAAAGGTTTCCGTTACTGATATAAAGGCACTTATGAAGTCTACAGGCGTAGGAATGATGGACTGCAAAAAGGCTCTCGAAGCTAACGAGGGCGATATGGACAAGGCTATTGAATTCCTCAGAGAAAAAGGTCTTGCTACTCAGGCAAAGAAAGCTGACAGAGCAGCCGCTGAGGGTGTTGTTACTGCTGTTGTAAACGGCAACGTCGGCGTTCTTCTCGAAGTAAACACTGAAACTGATTTCGCCGCTAACACGGACGATATCAAGAACTTTGTAAACGCTGTCGCAAATACTATCATTGAAAAGAATCCTGCTGACGTTGAGGCTCTCAAGGCTGAGACTATCAGCGGTGGCAATGTTACTGTAGGTGAAGTCCTCACTGAACTCGCAGGAATGAAAATCAGAGAAAACATTGTTATCCGTCGTTTCGTAAGACTTGAAGGCGTTCTCGCTTCATATATCCACAACGGCGGTAGTATCGGCGTTATGGTTAAACTTGACACTGACCTCTCTGCTGAACAGGTTGCAACAATCGGTAAGGACGTGGCTATGCAGTCCGCTGCCCTCAACGCTCCTTATCTCTGTCGTGAAGATGTTCCTGCTGAGGTTCTCGAAAAGGAAAAGGAAATTATCCTTGCTCAGATGGCTGAAGACCCCAAAATGTCCAACAAGCCTGAACAGGTTAAGGTAAAGATTGCAGAGGGTAAAGTAGGCAAGTATTACAGCGAAAACTGCCTGCTCGAACAGTCTTTCGTTAAGGACGACAAACTTTCCGTACAGAGTTATGTTGAAGCAGAAGCTAAGAAACTCGGCGGTTCAATCAAGGTTGTTTCCGTTGTTCGTTATGAACGTGGTGAGGGTATCGAAAAGAAAGAAGATAACCTCGCTGACGAAGTTGCAAAGATGATTAAGTAATTGTTTTTTTAAACCGGTGCTTTTCTGAAGTGCCGGTTTTATTTTTTTGAAAAGTCCTTGCAATATATGGGAAAATATGTTACAATATTATAAATTGAATATTACAATTTATGAGGTACTTTTTATGAACAGAAATATTGAAACACTCATCTCATCAATCGGTAAGGTTATAGTCGGTAAGAATGATACTGTAATCCGTCTGATTACCGCACTTCTCTGCGAGGGTCATGTGCTTCTTGAAGATGTTCCCGGTGTCGGAAAAACTCAGCTTATTACAGCTTTGTCACGTTCAATAGGCGGAAAGTTCAACCGTATTCAGCTTACTCCCGACGTTATGCCGTCTGATATTTCGGGCTTTACTATGCTCGATCAGAAAACAGGCAATTTCATTTACCGTGAGGGTGCTGTAATGTGTAACTTCCTGCTCGCTGACGAAATAAACCGTGCTTCTCCTAAAGTACAGTCTGCACTGCTGGAGGCTATGGAAGAACATCAGATTAGTCTTGACGGTGTTACTCACCAGTTGCCGAAACCTTTTCTTGTAATGGCTACTCAGAATCCCGTCGAAACTTACGGTACTTTTCATTTGCCGGAAGCTCAGATGGACAGATTTTTCATGAAACTTTCAATGGGTTATCCTACCGCTGAGGAAGAAGTGAAAATCCTTGAACGTACGGAAATGCATAATCCAATAAGAAATATTGAACGTCCTGCAATGAGCCTTGAAGATATTACAGCATTACAGAACGAAGTCCGCAGTATAAGGGTGACCGAACAGGTTAAAAATTACATTGTAAGAATAGTCACTGCAACACGTGATGACAGAAATACTACTCTCGGAATAAGTCCACGTGGCAGTATAGCACTTTACAAGGCTTCAAAGGCTTTTGCTTACATATATGAGCGTAATTATGTTACTCCTGATGATGTTAAAAATACTGCCGTTTCGGTACTCTCGCATAGAATAATTCTCTCTCCTCAGGGAAAAACAGCTTTCGGTACAAGTGAGGAATATGTAAAAAACTTACTGAAAAACTGTGAAGTACCGTCTCTGGCAGGTGGACGATGATGAGAATATTCAAAAATCTTTTAAGTATATCAGCAGTTGCCTTTCTGCTGTATGTATTCACCTTTTACATTGACGGCGAAATGGGCGTTATACTGCTTGCGTTCCTGATATTTGCACCGCTTGTTTCACTGTTTTTTGTTGTCTACAACAGAAACAGGATAAAGGTCTCTTTCGATTGCGACGGATACGTCAAAAAAGGCGGTAAACTTTCAGTTACAGTTACAGTTGAAAAAAAAGGTTTTCTGCCGTTTGCTTTTGTGGATATAAAACCTGCTGTATCTGAGGTCTTTTTGAAAACCAATAAAACATACCGTCTTTCAATGCTTAACGAACACAAAAAAGATTTCACTTTTACGACGGAAGCCGTTACAGGCGGAAACGGCGAAATATCCCTGATTTCCGTACACTCCTGCGGATTCCTCGGATTTATACGACTAAAGTCTAAAATACAACTGCCGTCGCCGAAAAGCGTGGGAGTAATTCCGGAGATACCTGAAATAAAAGCTTCTTCACAGCTTTTCCGTTCTATCGCCGACATTGTTATGACAAGCGACGACGATGAGGAAAACGATACTGCTATGATGTTTTCTGCAAACACGACGGCAGGTTATGAACACAGGGAATATATTATCGGCGACCCTCTGAAACGCATTAACTGGAAACTTTCCACAAAAAAATCAAAGCTGATGGTACGCCTTGACGAAGCCTCCGCAACGATTCAGCCGTCAATAGTGCTTGACCTTTTCAGGAACAGTACAAATCCGGTTGAAAAAGCCGTTTCTGGTGAAGAAAAACTGCTTGTATCGGTTTTCGGACTTATTTCGCTTATGATTAAACAGGGTATTGCGTGTAGTTTCACATATTATTCGCCTACAGGGGAAGTTGTCACGGAAAGCGTTGACAATCCCGACTATCCTGTTCAGTTGCTCCTGAAAGTTCTTTCGGTGAAAGTTATTCCCGACAGACGTATAAATATTCCTGAAGAAAATTCGGTGGCGTGTGTTATTGCAACGACAGATACGGGAAACGGATTCACGGCGATAGCGGACAGAATTGAAAACCACGAAAACGCAAATATTCTGAGTATATCACAAGATTCCCCGAATACAACGGATATTGCCTTGTGGTATCTTGACAAAAACAATAACTTTGTGAGGGTGTAGATTATGCAGAAAAATAATAACAGATTCAGGGAATTTATTCTGAAAACCGTCTGCGACCCCGTGCTGATATATACAGTTATTATTATGATGTCAATAATGTACCACTATAAAAGCGAACATACTGTTATATATGGTATAGTGTCATTCGTGGTAGCCGGACTTTCTTTCAGATTTTTTGATTATATGAAAACACATAAGTTTACCGGTACAGTTGGGTATATAGTGCTTTTTCTGATTTTTTTGTATGCAGTGGGATTTGTACAGCAAAAAGGCGAAAATTCTTATCCGCTTAGTTTCGGAGTATGGTTTCTTACACCTCAGGACGTTCTCGACTACAGCAAATGGTATACAATAGAAATATTCCTGTTGTTCCTTATATTTATGATGTCGGTAATCTACTATTTCACAAAAGTCCAGTATCGTATATTTATGGGATTCCTGATATTTATAATACCTTTTGCAATATACGGCAAGGAATACGAAAAAATACCGACTTATTTTATCATACTGCTTGCGGTTTCATATATACTGATTATGGTAGAGTTCAGGCAGATGCAGAACACTGAGGAAATAGAAGTCATCGGAAGAAAGAACATATGGAAGTCGGTGGCTATCTATACGGTAATCTTTGCTTCCGTTTCTGCGATATTTCCGAAACCCGAAATAAAAGCTGACAGGGAAATACTTGAAACTCTCATTTCCGCTGAACAGTTCACGGACAGACTTACGGCAATGTTAGGAGTATTTCAGAACAGCACAGACGGCGGACAGTTCCGTACAAACGGTAATGCTCCTGTATACTATGTAAGTTCGCCTGAACCTTTACGCCTTAAACTTACAACTTTTTCCACATACAATTATGACAGCGATTCGTGGGCAGTTGAGGATTTTGACAAAAATTTCAAAGAAACATTTGAAACAAATGAGGAAACTCTGCAAAACGGTCTTGTTGAATTTCCGGAAACGGCAGGACTTGCAAAAGCTATTCTGAACACTGCTGAATCAAGTCCGGAGTTTGCGGAGAAGTACGGTCTGTCAGATTTTTCAGCGGAGCAGGTTACAGTGCCGGAAAAACAATCGATTTCAGTTATTTCTAATTCCGGCGGTTCACAGTTTGCACCAGTACCACCGCTTGTACAAAATTTCTTGTCTACTTCATATGAGGGAAATATGGCACTGATACATTCCGGTATAATCTACGCCAACGGAAACCCTAACCGTTTTTCATATGGAGAAGGATTTGTTTTCACTTATACACCTGAAACCTTCTTTATGAACAACAACAACAAGGCAGTTATCAACAATTTTTCAACAGAAAACTATGTTGAAATGCTTTCGGACGCTTTTATTGAAGCAGACGAAGAATATTCAGACATAATATATGACGAAATGGAAAATTACATTTCCTACAGTGAAAAACTTCTTGATTACGGAAACAGTAAGAAAATTCACGACCTTGCACAGCAGATAACAGCAGGAATGACTTCCGATTACGACAAGGCAAAGGCTATTGAATCGTATTTCAGTGATAATGGTTATGTATATGACCTTGATTACCGCAAGAAAAACGGCGATAATGCAGAGGATTTTATTTTCACTTCAAAAAGGGGCGTTTGCTATGAGTACGCCACAGCTATGGTACTTCTTGCACGTGCTTCCGGTATTCCGGCAAGGTACTGTGAGGGTTATAATATGTCGCAGATGGACCAAAACCATACTTTCAATACTAACTTTATCGTCACCAGTAACGATGCCCACGGTTTTCCGGAATTATATATTCGTGGTTTCGGTTGGATGTCGTTTGAGCCGACGGTTGCAAGTGATGATACGCTTCAGCAGGCTGAAACAGCTTCAGATTCACTTACAAGAGCAGGCGTAGTAATCCTTATAACAGCAATTATACTTCTTTTCGGTATACTGCTTTATCCTGCTTTTTCACACGGATTTTTCGTTTTCAGATACAGCAGAAAGTCGCCGAATGAAACCGTTAAGGCAGTTATTAACCGTATATACAGACTGTCCGGAAAAGATACCGGATATACTTCTCAGGAACTTGCGGAATTGATGTCTGCTGAATGGGGAGCAGATATTTTCATTACAGCGGAACTCTTTGACAAAGCGGTTTACGGTGAAGTCGTTCTGACAGAAAGCGACAAACAAAATGCTATGGATTCATACATAGCAACTTACAGAATCCTGAAAGAGAAAGGGAAAATCAGGAACAGAAAAACTAAAAAATCTGTATGATTTCAGTGAAAAACAAGGGGGTATGAGGTTCTGAATACAGATTTTTAAAAATTTTATGGAGGTATTTATGCTTAACAAAAAAAGGAAAGGGCTTTATAATATCGCACTCGCTACACTCATTTTTGCGGGAACTCTCAACGCTCTTGACAGACCCGTGAATGTGTACGCAAGTGAGGATTACCATTCCTGGCGACAATATGACGAAAGATGGGCAGATATTCAGATTGGTAATACAAATATCGGATATTCCGGTTGTTTTGTGACATCGATAGCTATTATGGCTGTACATTCAGGTTCTAAAAGTGCGGAAAATTTCAACCCTGGTTTGTTTGCTCTTGCTCTGAACGGTATCGACGGATTTGACTATTACGGTTCTCTGCAATGGTCTGCTGTATCGGCAGTCATTCCAGACGTTGAAATACTGGGCGTAAATTATTTTCAGTCGTATGACGAACAAGACAAAATCAATGAAATCCGTTATGTTATGGAAGAAGGATACTATGTTATATGTAACGTCGGCAATCACTGGGTTTTTGTTGAGGATGTCGGTGAAAATGATGTCTATATGATTGACCCTGCTACTGACAACGTTCTGATGTTCGATTCTTATGAAAACTACAACATTAATTATTATGAAATTCTGACAGGAAAAAATCCGCCGTTTTTTTCTTTCGATAATGAAAGTACGTCAGCAGTAACGACTACTTTTGCACCCGAAACAACTAAATCTACTACTACTTCCAAGACAGCCAAATCTACCAATACGACAACAAGCACATCTAAGACTACTGCTCCGAAGACTTCTACAACAAGCACGTCTAAGACTACCGCTCCGAAGACTACAACAAGTACGTCTAAAACTACTGCTCCGAAGACTACAACAAGTACGTCTAAGACTACTTCTCCGAAGACTTCTACAACAAGCACATCTAAGACTACTGCTCCGAAGACTTCTACAACAAGCACGTCTAAGACTACTGCTCCGAAGACTTCTACAACAAGCACGTCTAAGACAACTACTCCGAAGACTACTACAACAAGTACGTCTAAGACTACCG
>JAIDUG010000043.1 GCA_029060305.1 Ruminococcus sp. | reverse complement strand
ATTTTCGCATATTGCCTAAAATATGCAAGTCAATATTCAACAAAATATACATATCAAAGCAACTTTATATATTATAAATCCATTTTATTTACACTCAGATTTAAAAATTTATATTAATAATAAATTATAATTGTAAATAAATAATCAAAATACCGCAGTCCGTAAACTGCGGTAAATGATTCAATCACTTTATATTCCAGATATTTTCTGCATAGTCGGCAATAGTGCGGTCGGAGCTGAATTTTCCGGCATTGCACATATTAAGCCACTGTTTTCTTGCAAAAGCGAGCCTGTCCGAACCGTAATCACTGTTGGACTGGAGTTTTGTTTTCACATAGCTTTCAATATCGCCGAGCAGATAGTAATGGTCGGGAGCGTGCCAGCTTGCACCGTCAAGAAGTGAGGTATAGAGTTCACGGAAATCACCGCTTCCGCCGTCTGAAACAGTACCGTCTATCAGTGTGGAAACGACTTTTCTAATCATCGGATTTGAAGCGAAAATCTTTCTGCTGTCATATTCAGGAACGATTTTTTCGAGTTCCTCAACCTTTGCACCGAAAATATAATTGTTTTCCTCTCCTGCCTCCTGAACAATCTCAATGTTTGCACCGTCGTAAGTTCCGAGAGTAACCGCACCGTTAAGCATAAGTTTCATATTGCCAGTACCGGAAGCCTCTGTACCTGCTGTTGAAATCTGTTCAGAAACGTCAGCTCCTGCAACGAGTTTTTCAGCATAAGAAACGTTATAATTCTGCACGAATACAACACTGAGTAAATCTTTTGTTTCAGGGTCGGAAGATACAATATTAGCTATTTCGTTGATATACTTTATGATAGCTTTTGCACGCTTATATCCGGGGGCGGACTTTGCACCGAAAATGAAAGTTGTAGGTGTGAAATTCTTGATTGAGCCGTCCTTTATGCCGTAATAAATCCAGAGAATTGAGAACGCATTAAGAAGTTGTCTCTTGTATTCGTGAAGTCTCTTAATCTGAATGTCAAAAACTGATTCAGGATTGATTTCCACACCGTCGTGAATCTTTATAAAGTCCGCAAGCTGATTTTTCTTTGTCTGCTTGATTGATATGAATTTATTCAGAATATTCTCATCGTCAGCGTACTTTTCAAGCTGTTTAAGCATATCGAGGTTTACAATCCATTCGTCAGTACCGAGAAGTTCAGTAATAAGTCCGGAGAGTTCCATATTGCAGAGTGCAAGCCAACGTCTCTGAGTAATACCGTTTGTTTCATTGCGGAAACGCTCAGGATAAAGATTATACCAGTTGGAAAGTACAGTATCTTTCAGAATCTGTGTGTGTATCTCTGCAACGCCGTTTATATGACTTGACGCATAACAAGCCATATCAGCCATATGAATGAGTTCGCCCTTGATTATTTTCATTTCGCCTATAGTCTTTTTGTCAACGTCCTTGTTGTAGAGTTCAGCAATAAGAGCCTCGTTAATCTGAATGATTATTTCGTAAATTCTCGGAAGTACTTCCTCAACAAGTCCTATCCACCATTTTTCAAGAGCCTCCTGCATAACGGTATGGTTTGTGTAGTTGAAAACTTTTTTAGCTGTTTCAAGAGCCTTATTAAAAGTATATCCCTCATTGTCAACAAGCTGTCTGATAAGTTCGGGAATCGAAATTACAGGGTGTGTATCGTTGAGTTGTACGGAAATATAGTCAGCAAGGTTTTCAAGAGTTCCATAACGTGCCTTGTGTTTTCGGATAATATCAGTCAATGAAGCACTGCTGAAGAAATACTGCTGTTTGAGACGGAGTTTCTTACCCTCGTTTGTATCGTCATTAGGATAAAGTACCCTCGAAATATCTTCCGCATAGATTTTTTCCTTTGAAGCCTCAAGATAGTTCTGACGGTTAAAAGTATCAAAATCAAATTCCTTTACAGGTTCAGCCTGCCACAGACGGAGCGTGCCAATGTTTTCGGTCTTACAGCCAAAAACAGGCATATCATACGGAACAGCTTTGACAGTCTGTCCGTTAAACTCAATCATAACAGTATCTTCTTCGCATCTCTTTGACCAGCAGTCACCGTACTTTGTCCAGTCGTCAATATCCTCACACTGAAAACCGTCAACTATGGACTGCTTGAAAAGTCCGTACTTATAGCGGATTCCGTAACCGTCAAGAGGTAATGAAAGAGATGATGCACTGTCAAGGAAACAAGCAGCAAGTCTTCCGAGACCGCCGTTACCGAGTGCAGAGTCTTCTATTACTTCGAGGTCTGCCAGAGAGAGACCGAGTTCGTCAAAAACTTCCTGTACTTCGTTGTAGATTCCGAGACAGAGAAGATTATTATATACAGCACGTCCCACAAGAAACTCCATAGAGAGATATGCGGAACGTCTTTTTGAAAGATGTTCCTGACGGCTTGCATTCCAACGGTCTGAATAGAGTTCCATAACCGTATCGCCGAGAGCGTTGTGAAGTTCCTGTGGTGTGGCGGACTTTATGTCTTTCGGAAGTCTGCCTGTGAATTTTTCAATAAAAACTTTTTTGTCCATTTAATTTTCCTCCTGATTATCTGTTATATAATTTATTTAATTTTCTGATTCTCTTTGCAAGCTGTGGCGTGAAGTCGCTTTCGTGCGTTCTGAATTGCCAGTTACCGCCAAGCACTGACGGAGTATTCATTCGACCCTCTTTTCCGCTGTCGAGGAAGTCCTGTATCTGTGCTATCGCAATTTCCGCAACGCTTGCCCATGCTGAACGTATTACAGCTTCGGGAATATCTTTCTTTTTCTTGACATTGAGATATTGTTTTGCGAATTTAAGTGACTTAGGTGACATTGATTCAACCCAGCCGATAAGCGTTTCATTATCGTGAGTACCTGTATATGCAAGGCAGTTTGCATTTGTAAAATTATGCGGAAGATGTTCATTTTCACCGTTGTCAAATCCAAACTGCAATACTTTCATTCCCGGATAACCGCAATTGTCAAGTAACTGGCGGACTTCCGGCGTAATAAATCCCAAATCTTCGGCAATAATATTGAGTTTACCAAGTTTTTCCTCAGCCATACGGAAAAGTTCGTAGTCAGGACCTTTTTTCCATTCGCCGACTGTTGCATCCTCACTGCCATAAGGAATTGTATAATAGCTTTCAAATCCTCTGAAATGGTCTATTCGCACTATATCATAAAGTTCGGAAGCATTTTTAATGCGGTTTATCCACCATACATAACCGGTTTTTTTGTGATACTCCCAGTCGTAAAGAGGATTTCCCCATAACTGACCGGTAGGCGAAAATTCGTCAGGCGGACACCCTGCAACAGATACCGGACAATGTTTACTGTCAAACCAGAAAAGTTTCGGAGATGCCCATGCCTCAACGCTGTCCAAAGCACAATATATCGGAATATCGCCTATAATCTCAATACCGTTTATGTTTGCATATTTTTTCAACTCCGTCCACTGTCTGTTAAATTCAAACTGCACAAACTTAAAGAAATTAATATCTTTTTTGAGTTCCTTTTTAGCTTCTGAAACTGCTTTCGTCTTGTGAAGTGAAATATCCGTTTCCCATTCATACCACGCTTTTCCGCCGTTCTTGAATTTCAGTGCCATAAACAAAGCGTATTCGTCAAGCCACGATTTGTTTTTTTCGCAGAATTTCTTGTATGCCGGAAATTTTGAAGCCTTGAATCTTGAAAAAGCTACTCTCAGAACGTCAAAACAGTGGTCGTATATTATACTGTAGTCTATTTTTTCCGGCGAACTCTCCCACTCAATTGAAGTATATTCGTGATTTTCAAGAAGTCCGTCGGATTCAAGGATTTCAAAGTCTATGAAATAAGGATTTCCAGCATTTACGGAAAATGACTGATAGGGAGAATCACCGTAACTTGTCGGCGACAACGGAAGTATCTGCCAGCATTTTGTCTTGCTTTTCTTGAGGAAGTCCACAAACTCAAAAGCGTGTCTTCCCATTTTGCCTATACCGTATTCAGACGGCAGGCTTGATATATGCATTAATATACAGCTTTTACGCATATAAAATTCACCTTTCAACTATATTTCCGGACTGCATAATTCCGGAATAATTTGTACATAATACCATAAAAACGAAATGAGGTTACTTATCATGAAATTTGCCCAGCACTTATTTGCGTTTCTGATGGGGTATTTTATCTACAGCCTTATCGAAATAATCAACCGTGGTTACACGCACTGGACTATGTCCCTGACGGGCGGTCTTATACTGACAATTCTTTATGCCCTCAATAACCGCAGAAGTATGACCCTTTTAAAAAGCTGTTTCATAGGTTCAGTAATAATAACGGCGGTTGAATTTGCAGTCGGAGTATTCGATAATATTATTATGCACTGGAATGTGTGGGATTACTCCGGTATGCCTTTCAATGTTTCCGGACAGATATGTCTTTTGTTTTCGTGTTACTGGTTTCTGCTGTGCATACCTGCTTATTACCTTTGCAGAATAATTCACCGGAAATTTTCCACCGACGGACAGATTTCATAATGTCCTAAAAAACAGGCTGTTCCGATTATATCAGGACAGCCTTGATAAATGTTAATTTATATTGTCTCAGACATCAATCCAAATCGTCGTCCGTAAACTCTGAGGAGAAGTCATCAGATTCTTTTGCCTCAGGAAGTCTTGAACCGCAACTTCCGCAGAACTGCTGAGAACGGTCAGTAACTTCATTATTGCACTTCGGACATCTCTTAATACCCTTGATGTTGTTATATTCGTATTTCATTCTTTTGATTCTTCTTCTTCTTGAATCGATGTCGTCGCAGAGAAGTTTGAAACCTTCGGGGTCATCATTAGGATTCTTGTAGTATTTCTTGCCGATGTCTGCAAAGATTTCCACAATTCTTTCTTCCTCATAAAGAATCTTTCTCTTAAGGTTGCTTACTTCTGCGGCAGTTTTCGACCTTTCAGCAACGTTTCTTTGAACGTCATTGAATTTATCGAGAATATTCATTGTTATCACTCCTACCGGAAAAATTTTATTACAAAATATTGTACATATATTATACAACATTCTGTAACGTTTTGTCAAGCGATTTCAAAATTTTTTTGCAAAACAAACGTTGATTTGTGCAAATTTCACATTTCAGAAGTATGATTTTCGGTAAGCTGAATAATACCGGATTTCAGATATAGTATCTGCTTTATATATCCGTCGGAAAACTCCAGCCGTATAAATCATTCCACACTATGCATACATCATCTAAAGTTACCGACCACTGACAGCCGTGCAGTAATCTTGTAATCTCAGTAATACATTCAAGCCAGTATTCAGCGACTTCAAACGATAATTCCATATCTGAATCGGGAAGTTTTGTCGCTCCCTGAAATATGACATCATTTTCAAGTAATCCGTCATAAATACAGAAATCTTCTGATTTTTCGTCAAATGGGTATTCCGAATTGTATTTGTCAATGATATTATGTACGGAAGTTATTTCCATATCAGTCAACGGAGTTTTTCTTTCCGCCGTATAGTAGATTGAACACGACATATAAATTTCCCCTTATCAACCGCAATCCCAGTTATAGAGAACGTCGCTGAAATCAAGTTTTTTAAGTTTTTCGGAATTGATAAAGAAGTTTCCTATACCCATATCGCCCCACAATACTTTTTCCCACTCCGAATCAAGCTGAAATAACAGAAAATCATACTCTTTCTGTTTTTGTTCGTCACGTGGGTCGAACTGTGTAAACGTCGGATAACCACCGACTTTGGAATAGAAATTTTCCGTCCATCTTTCGTCATCATATGAATCTTCTTCGTCGTCATAATCGTCCTCAATTGCATCATAGTCAATGTAACGGTCTTCGGACGGTTCAAAAGTCATACCACATTCACGTGAAACCGGTAAAAAATATTTATCATCGTAATCTTCTGTATTTACGATTTTGTTTCTGATTTCGTCTTCCGTAACGGTTGTATCAACTTCCGGATAGTATATCACCCTGAAACCGTCCTGTTTTGTGGGATTATCAAAGTCACAACCGTACAATTCATCACCTGCAAGCCAGAATTGCAAAAGTCCCTTTTCTGGAAACTCGTCAAGATAAATTTCTGAACAGTCTATCTGTGCAAGCAGACGTAACTGATTCCCCTCGCTGTCTGTCGGGAAATTGCTGTTATGCGGAATATAACCTAATCCACCGACTTTACTTTCAAAAATCGACGTTTTTTTATCAGTAAGTTCTATTCTCATACTTGGTTTATCAGGATTCACCATAAAATACCTCCTTAGTCGTGTAATTTTCTTCTGTCGATAACACGGACAGCTTTTCCCTCACTTCTTGTAATTGACTTTGGTGCGACAAGGTGTACTTTCGGACTTATTCCTAACATTGTCCTGATAGCAACCGCAAGCTCCTTTTCCTTGTCCTTTACGTCGTCGGAAAGCTGTTCGGGATTCATTTCAACGCTTATATCAAGAGTATCGGTATTATTTACACGGTCGACTTCTATGAGATAATTCGGCGAATAACCCTGTTCAATCAGTACGGTTTCAATCTGACTTGGGAAAACGTTCACACCTCTTATAATCAACATATCGTCACTTCTGCCCATAGGCTTGGACATCTTTATAAGAGTACGTCCGCACGAACACTTTTTCCTTGAGAGTACGCACAAATCACGTGTTCTGTATCTGAGGAGCGGAAATGCTTCTTTAGTGATACTTGTGAAAACGAGTTCACCGACTTCACCGTCCGGCAAAACTTCTTCCGTATCGGGATTGATAATTTCGGGAATAAAATGGTCTTCATTAATGTGCATACCGGTCTGTTCGGAACACTCAAAAGATACACCAGGACCGCTTGTTTCAGTAAGTCCGTAAATATCGTACGCTTTTATTCCGAGGGACTTTTCAATAGAACGTCTCATTTCTTCCGTCCACGGCTCTGCACCAAAAATTCCTGCTTTGAGTTTTATATCGTCGGTAGTATAACCCATATCGTGCAAAGTTTCGCCTATGTACGCCGCATATGACGGAGTACAGCAAAGTATAGTTGAACCCAAATCACGCATAAACTGTATTTGTCTTTCAGTGTTGCCGGACGACATCGGAAGCGTGAGACAGCCGACCTTATGTGAACCGCCGTTCAGTCCAGGACCGCCGGTAAAAAGTCCGTAACCATAGCACACCTGACATACATCTTCATCAGTACCACCTACTGCTGTAATAGCTCTTGCACAACAGTCTTCCCATAAGTCAATATCGTGCTGAGTGTAGAATGCAACAACACGTCTGCCGGTCGTACCGCTTGTTGACTGTATTCTCACACATTCAGAAAGAGGTTTTGCAAGAAGTCCGTAAGGATAAGCATCACGCAAATCAGTCTTTGATAAAAACGGCAGTTTGTAAAGGTCGTCTGTAGACTTTATATCCTCAGGTTTAACGCCCTTTTCGTCCATAAGATTGCGGTAATACTCCACATTCTCATAAACGTGCTTTACCTGTGCGACAAGTCTTTCGTCCTGCAACTTCTTCATATCCTCACGGGACATAGTTTCGATTTCTTCATTCCAGTATCTTTCCATTTTTTAACAACTCCTTTATTTTATTATGTATTCTGTAATCCGAGTACAAAAGCCTTTTTATTCAGTTCGAGGAATTTTGACGGAACACACTGTTCAAGTGCATTCTGCCATACTTCTTCCGGAAAATCCATTTTTGAAGCAAGCACGCCCATAAGTACGACGTTTGAAGCCTTTGAAGTACCAGCCTGTTCCGCAAGACTGAGAGCGTCAACCGCTGTAATGTCCGCACCTGCTGACTTCATCTTCTCAATGAGATTTTCGGGATATTCTGCCATTCCTGTAATTACTGGCATAGGGTCTATTCTCTGTACGGAAGTTATCAGGTGACCGTCCTTTTTGAGATACGGCAAAGCCCTTGCTGATTCAAGCAGTTCAAAAGATATTACAATATCAGCCTCGCCTTTTTCGACAACAGGCGAATAAACCTTATCGCCATACTTTACATAGGTCACAACAGAACCGCCACGCTGTGACATTCCGTGTACCTCGCTTACTTTAACGTCGTAACCTTGCGATAAAAGCACGTTTCCGATAATTCTTGATGCAAGCAGTGAACCTTGTCCGCCTACACCTACTATCATAATTGATTTAGTTTCCATAATAATAAAACTCCTTAATTTTCGGGTATGAAAATAATATTTAAGTCTCCGTCAACGAATCCGATACCGACAGGCACAAATCCGAGAACGTCACCGTATGCTCCTCTTCTGATATAATATGAAATCATATCGTTTACAAACTTCTCAAATGTTTCACGGGTTTTGTCATCTTCGTCGGAAGTGTCAACAAAGAAAACATCTTCTTCTGACGACCATATTTCACAACAAGCCCATTCGTCGTCAGAAACGTCAAATCTGTCGGAAGCAATAAGCTGTACGCCATATACATTATTGTCTTCCTCATAGAGATTGAAGTTGAAAGCCTTTGTATCAACAGGCATATCATTGTTTTCCAGCAGATTGTCAAGCCAGTCTGCAAATGAGCTGTATATTTCAGAATGATTTTCAGTCATTTTTTATTCTCCTTTACAGAAATTTATTTGTGTATGATGTGTATGATATGAACCATTTTCATAAACCCTTTACAAAAATATATCTCTTTTACGGTGAAAGATATAAATAGCCATTTATCATACACAAGATACATTTATCATACACGCTTTTAAAATAATTCAAGATTATTTAACCAATTGCATTGAATTTACACTGTTCCTGACATATTCCGCAACCTACACACTGAGTATGGTCTATAACTGCCTTTTTGTTCTTTATCGAAATTGCAGGACAGCCGAGTTTCATACAAGCCTTGCAACCTACGCACTTATCGCTGTCAACTGCAAATGGCGGATTATGTTTCACATATTTCAGCAAAGCACACGGTCTGCGTGATATAATTACGGATGCCTCGTCTGAAGCGAGTTCCTCTTTTATAGCCTTTTCAGTTTCAGCAAGACAGTAAGGGTCTACAACACGTACTCTCTTTATACCGATAGCTTTACAGAGTTCCTCAAGATTCACTGCTGAAGCAGGGTCTCCTTTGAGATTTTTTCCTGTTGTAGGATTCTGCTGATGTCCTGTCATTCCTGTTATTGAGTTGTCAAGTATAATTACAGTCGAATTTGAATTGTTATACGCTATGTTTACAAGACCTGTCATTCCTGAGTGCATGAAAGTTGAGTCTCCTATTACTGCAACGCTTTTATGTTCAGATTCAACACCCCTTGCCTTATTGAAACCGTGCAGTGCGGAAATTGAAGCTCCCATACAAATAGTAGTGTCCATAGCGTTGAGAGGTGCGACCGCTCCGAGTGTATAACAGCCTATGTCACCTGAAACCGTTACACCGAGTTTTTTAAGACAATAGAAAAGTCCCCTGTGCGGACAGCCTGCACACATAACAGGCGGTCTTACCGGAATATTCTCATTCAGCGTAATTGATTCCTTTGTTTCACTGAGAAGTTTTTCTGCAATCACCGACTGCGGAATTTCTCCGATATATCCGAAAATCTCTTTTCCCTGTACGTTGTTTACGCCTATATTTCTGCAATGCTGTTCAATAATTCCGTCGAGTTCCTCAATTATGTAAACCTTTTCATATTTTGAAGCAAAGTCCTGAATAAGTTTCACCGGAAGCGGATTCACTATGCCGAGTTTCAGAACAGATGCCTTGTCGCCGAGTGCTTCTTTTGTGTACTGATAACACGCTCCGTTTGTAATTACGCCCATTTCTGCCTTTTCCGAAATCTCCACACGGTTCAGCGGTGAAGTTTCAGCATATTCAGTAAGTTTATTTGTGCGTTCCTCAACAAACACGTGTCTTCCCTTTGCATAGGCTGGCATCATTACGTATTTCTGAGGATTTTTTACATATTCCTTTAAATCCATTTCATTACGTTCTTCCGTACAGACTATACTCTGCGAATGTGCAACACGTGTTGACATTCTCACAATAACAGGTGTATCAAAATTTTCGGAAATCTCAAACGCAAGTTTAACAAATTCCTTACATTCGGCAGAATCGGACGGTTCAAGCATAGGCACTTTTGAAGCAATTGCGTGATGTCTGCTGTCCTGCTCATTCTGCGAGGAGTGCATACCTTGGTCATCTGCAACAGCTATCACAAGTCCTGCATTTACTCCGCTGTATGAAGCAGTATACAAAGGGTCGGAAGCAACGTTCAGACCTACGTGTTTCATACCGCAAAAACTTCTTGCACCTGCTATTGAAGCACCTAATGCAACCTCTAAAGCTACTTTTTCATTTGGAGCCCATTCAGCATAGACTTCCTTATACTTTGCGACTTCCTCAGTAATTTCTGTTGACGGTGTACCAGGGTAGCTTGATACAACCTTACAGCCTGCCTCATAAAGACCTCTCGCAAAAGCCTCATTTCCTAACATTAACTTATTCATTCTTTATTTTCCTTTCTTCGTTAATTCGTTAATTTTTTCTTTGAGTTCCTCAACACTCAAAGATTTTTCAATAATCATAGATTCTTCTTCGTCATAACAAGTAACATATAATTTATCGTCTTTCCATTCCTTAAAATCAATTTCTTCATATTTATTATTAAAAATATCATACAGGCTTACAAGATGCGGATTGAAGTCAAGCGGATTGGAAAAATCCCCTACCATTACATCATAAGCCATTCCAAGATAAGTGCCGTCGTATGCAATCAGATTGGATTTCCTGTCATAGTAAGCATTATATATTAAAAAAGATTCTCCGCACATACGGTCGTCATTATGCTTGTACCCCTCCGGAATATAGTGATATTCTTCCATAGTGTCAACATCAAGATAGCTGATTCCGTACATATCAACGTGAAACGGATAATATTTATGACCGTTTTTGTGATGTATAATATCCTTAAATCCGTAAGCATAACTATTGAAACAATAATATTCATATACTTTTCTTTTTTTATTTCTGAGAATTATTTTTGCTCCGACAGCTTTTGTACTACTAAAACCCTTTTCTTTCTGTTCTGTGTCATCGTAAATGGTATATTCAACTACAAAGCCGTCTGATAATTCCCATATTCCTGTCTGATGAAAAAATTTGTCATCTATTACATATCGCTTGCTGTCTATAAATTCTTTATACTTTTCAGTACCATAAACATTTTTATATGAAAATTCACTCATAAATTCCTCTCAGTCAATTCATTTATTAATTTTCTGAGTTCTTCAACACTCAAAGATTTTTCTTCTTTGTCGCATAAAACATATAGTCTGTTATTTTTCCATTCTTTGAAATCAATATCGTCATAATTATATTCAGGGTCTAAAATATCATGAAGACTTATCAGGTGCGGATTGAAATTCATAGGGTCTGAAAAATCGCCTACCATTACTTCATAAGGAGAAGCCCAGTAACAACCGCCGTATGCAATGAGATTTGATTCAATATCATAGTGAATATCTGTTATTATAAAACTCTCTCCGCACATATATTTATCATCATGTTCATAGCCCTCTGGAATATAGTTGTACACTTCCAAAGTGTCTACATCAAGAAAACTTATTCCATACAAGTCAACATGAAAAGGATAATATCTGTGTCCGTTTTTATGGTGGATAATTTCCTTAAATGTAACACTGTGGTCATAAAAACAATAGTATTCATATATTGTTCTGTCTGCATTTTTCAAAGTCGCTTTCTGTACAGAAATGAATACTTCATGACTTTTTCTTTGCTGTTTTTCCTCATAGGTATTGATTTCAAGTGAAAAATCGTCTGTCAGTTCATAACTCTCTGTTTCAGAAAGAAATTTATCGTCTATTACATAACGCTGACTTTCAATAAATTCCTTATGCTTGTCGCTGTTGTAAACGTTCTTATATGAAAATCTGTTCATAATTATCCCCCATAGTTTTCGGAAAGCCATTCTGCAACACCGTTATTTTCGTTTGGCAATGCCACAAAGTCAGCAAGTTTCTTCAGTTCCGGAACTGCATTTCCGACAGCGATTTTAACGTCCGATTCTCCGAACATAGCCATATCATTGAAGTTATCTCCGAAACATACTACCTTATCAAATCCGTACTCATTCCTGAGATACTTTATACCGTTTGCTTTTGAGGCGTTTTCAGAAAAAATCTCAAGAAAATATTTTCCGGTGTACGTGTCACGGTAAAAAGCGTAATTAATGCCCTTTATATTTCCGACGGCATTTTTTACAGGAAGAATTTTTTCATAATCTCCGGTAGTAGTAAAATAAACCGTTTTGTCGTCTGCAACGTCAACAAGGTCTGTACACTGCACAAAAGGTTTATTGTAATTGTTTTTTCTTGATTCTGCAAAACTCTGCATAACCTGAGTTGTTATTTCCGTGAAGTAAGCTGTAAGAATATTTTTTACTGTTCTGTACATAAAACATCTTACATTACTTTCCTTAAAAACCCTTATTATTTCAGAAGATACTTCCGGCTGAATATATTCATTTTTTATATATGTATTGTTTTCGGGATTATAAATACTCACGCCGTTCATAAGAATATACGGAACGTTTATATCAAGTGCAGAAGTAAGAGGTTTTGCGGAATATACAGACCTTGCTGTTGCAAAAGTAAAATACATTCCCTTTTCAATTAAATCATTGACAATACAGACGGTACGTTCAGAAAGATGACCGTTGTTATTCAGCAAAGTACCGTCAAGGTCTGTAATATAAAGATGTTTCATAAAAAAAGTCCTCCTCCGGATAACAACGGAATAATTATATCATATTTCTAAAAAAAAATAAAGTTTTTATTGAAGATACAGAAAATTTTTGTTACTTTTCACAAAAAGCAATATACTATAATGTTTGTTATGCCCAAATAAAAAACGGCACGTTGAGTACCGTTTTTATTAATTATTAAGTATCTTCCACGTATTCAAGAATATCAGCAGGCTGGCATTTCAGTTCACGACAAATAGCGTTGAGTGTGGAAAACCTTATCGCACTTACTTTTCCCGTTTTGAGTTTTGAAAGATTCACGTTGCTTACTCCCACACGCTCGCTGAGTTCGTTGAGGGAAATCTTCCTGTCTGCCATTACTCTGTCAAGTCTAGAAATTATAGCCATAATATGCACCTCAGACTGTATCATCTGATTCCTGCTGTAACTCCGCACCATACTTGAAAATATTTATGAACAGCATTACAACCATAATCAAAAGAATCAATGCTATTGCTGATATTCCAGATGTTGCGAGTGTGAAAATTCCGAAAGGTATAAGCGATATTCCAAGTTTTTTCATATTCGTAAGGACGTTTTCTTCAAATGGTGAATTACATATTTCAAGGGTTTTGGAAAATCTGACCACAAATCTCATCACAATCCACAGTAACCCACAGAATACCGCTGCGACAAAACCTACTGAAGATACAAAAAGTTTCAGTATATTTCCGTTTACGTTGCTTGCGGAAGCCTCAATTTCAACGTGCTGAATATCACTGTCTCTTGATTCTTTGGCGTTTATTTCAAAGTCTGCACCTAAAAAACTATGTTTATCATTGCCTTCGTCAATGTCGGCATCTTCCACAAACTTTGTATTAAGTGAAAGTTTTCCCAAAGCTGTGCCGTTGAACTGCATGGCGTTTTTCGGAATGAAAAGTCCGACAACTCCAACCACCAAACAAGCTATTGCTCCTATAAGAGCTACAACCTGTGCAATTTTTGCAACAATACGGCTCACCTTGCCTATTGAGTTGATTTTTCCGATAGTTTCATTTTTCATAAATAATTTCCTCCGTTTGATTATTGTTTTATCCGTCTCACGTGATGTTTATATTATAGCAGGGAGTTTTACGTTTGTCAATATAAATTTAACGTTTATCGTTAAATTCGTATATCTGTACAAAAAATACAAGTACGGAAGCATTTCCCGTTATGCATAAGTAACGATAATTTTTTATCGTTTATCGATAAATAAAAAATTATCTGCAATAATTATTGAAATTTTTCCCGAATAATGATATAATAGTTTTACTGTACACAAGAAAACATGAAAGGATATTAAACGGTCATGGAAAAAAAATTAACAGCCATTATTTCCGCAATGTCAATACTGCTTACTTTTACAGCCTGCGGAAACAAAAACAAAACAGACGATTATATACAGTCAACTTTCAACACAAAGGCATATACAGCTACTGCAACAAAAACAAACCAAACCACTACAGAAACAACTACGGAAGAACCGACTACTTTACACGTAAGCCCGATTGAGACTGTCTCCGCAGAAGTCGGCACGCAGTATATAGTTGACAAGGTTATTCAGAAAACAGACGGTAAAAATACTATTAAAATTCCTCTGCCGGAGTTCATAGAAGACGGAGATATTATAAAGTCCTTTACTTTCGTGATATATTCCGGCGACGGTCTCAATATAGGACAGTTCAAAGGCGGTTGCGGTATTTCCGTAACAAAAGATTATCCCTCAGACGACGAGGGCTGGTATCAGTCACCTGACTTCACCGCTTCAACTCAAGGTACTTACGGCGAAATAAAATGGGAAGTCCCCGAGGACGTAAGCAATCACGTTTCTGCTGACGGAGAAGTGCTTTTCGGTTACTGGTGGGGAAATTGTTCAAGTGTAAAAGTGGAAAATGTCATCTGCACTTACACACGCAAAAAAGACTTGCCGGTTGACGGAACAGTTACACAGGAAGTCAAGAGAAGTGTGAATTTCAACGATGATGAAAACACAATCAAAATAAAAACAGCTGATTTTATGCCGGAAAACACTATTCCGCAAACGGTCACTTTCAATATACATTCTGCCGGAAGTCTCGGAAAATTCACGGGAGCTTTTGGTTACAAATCTTCTGCCGGAAATTATCAGTCTCCTGATACTTCCGTTTTCACTGACGGCTCTGAATTGTCGCTGACGTGGTTTGTACCGCAGAAAGCTAAAAATCTTGTTGCAGAAAACGGCGAAATTATGTTAGGCTACTGGTGGAGTGAACAGCCTGAAATTATACTTGATTCAATAGAAGTAAAATACAGTCTCGGAAACGATACACAGACGGTTTCCACAGAAACTTCCGGTCTCGACGAAGAAGACCCAGTAGCAGAAGAAAATACAGGGAAATTCCGTACTTCCGCACAGATTGTCGAAAATATCAAAGTAGGCTGGAATCTCGGAAATACTTTCGATTGTTACGACAGCAACCACGTAAAAGTATCAAATGAAACATCGTGGGGAAACGTTAAAACTACTGAGGAAATAATCAAAGGTGTTAAAAATGCAGGTTTCAACGCTATACGTATTCCGATTACTTGGGACGAACACATGGACGGAAGTATTATCCAGTCGGAATGGCTTGACCGTATTCAAGAAGTTGTTGATTACGCTTACAATAACGATATGTTCGTAATAATCAATATGCATCACGACGATTATATATGGTTTAATCCTACAGAATCAGAATATTCTCAGGACAGCAAGAAACTCTGTACTATATGGGAGCAGGTCGCTGAACGTTTCAAGGATTACGACGACAGACTGTTATTTGAGGGTATGAACGAACCTCGTACCATTGACAGCGAAAAAGAATGGACTGGCGGTACTGCTGAGGAAAGAGCAGTAATAAACAAGTATGAACAGGATTTTGTAAACACGGTAAGGGCTTCCGGCGGTAACAACTCAGAAAGAACTCTGATTATAACTTCATATTCAGCGTCAGCGGAAACAGTCGCTATCGACGACGTGATTATTCCCGACGACAAAAATATTATATTGTCCGTCCACTATTACGCACCGTGGAAATTCTCAGAGGGTATTGACAGCACTTTCACTGACGACGGAAAAACTGAACTTGACAATAAATTTGCTGAACTCAAAGAAAAATTCGTCGACAAGGGAACGCCTGTTATTATAGGTGAATTTGGTTGTGTAAACGCTACCGACAATTCGGTAAGGGCAGAATATTACAACTATTATATATCTTCCGCAAAATCCAACGGTATAAAGTGTTTCGTATGGGATAACGGCAAGGCTTCCGGCGAATCAAGTTTCGGATTATTCAACCGTAGCTCTCTTTCGTGGAATGAAGAAATTCTCAACGGCATAAAAACAGCACAATAATATAAAAAAATACCGTCTTTTTACAGGCGGTATTTTCTTTCAGTCAAAATATACTATTGCTATAATTGTTATATTGTCGGTACTGTTGTTTTCCAGTGCCTTGCGTACAAGCAGACTGACACGTTTGTGCAGACTTATCGGCATTTCGAGTATTTCTTCCATTTCGAGTGCTGAAACATAGTCTGAAAGACCGTCGGTACACAACAGCAATATGTCACCATACTGCATACCGTCCTCAATTTGAATCAGGTCTATTTCCGGAAGTGTATCGACGTTTCCGAAAACAGGAAAAATAATATTTCTTCTTATATGGTTTTTACGCTGTTCGGGAGTGATAGACCCCTCTTCATACATAAGTTGCACAAGCGACTGGTCTCTTGAAATCTGAGTTATATGACCGTTTCTGAAACGATAAAGCCTTGAATCTCCTGCATTGAAAGCCGTCACACTGCCGTCTCTACCGAAAAAAAGTCCGCACAAGGTAGCCTGCATATTATGCAAATCAGGATTATTCATACTATACTCTGCAATAGTATTGTGTACTTCCATAAGTGAACCGCTTATATCACCGGAAAAATCCACATTCCGTACATATTCAAGGCACATACGTGAGGCAAATTCTCCGGACTTCTCACCGGAAACTCCGTCCGATACTGCTGTTATAAAAGGAGCGTCAAGTTTCTGCTCTAATCCGCCTTTGTCGGCGACGGTCTTTCCAATCAGAAAAGCATCTTCATTATGTGACATAACACCTTTATCGGTAATTCCGCAACAGTAGTACATAATCAATCACCCTGTATTCTGTAAAGTTTCATACCATTACGGCACGTTATGTCAAGAAGCTCCTGCACCGGCAGACCTTTTATTTCGGATGCCTTTTCCGCTGTATATGCAATCATTGAACTGTCACAACGTTTGCCACGGAACGGCACAGGCGACATATACGGACAATCTGTTTCAAGCAGAAGTCTTTCAAGCGGTACAACTTCAAGTGAACGTATTGCTTTTTTAGCGTTTTTAAAAGTTATAACTCCTGTAAAACCGATATACATTCCGATTTTTATAATTTCCTTTGCAGTCTCCGCTGAACCGCTGAAACAGTGTACAACTCCTGACGGCTGATATTTTTTCAGGATATTCAGAGTATCTTCCGTTGCATCACGACTATGGACTATTACAGGTATATCAAGTTCTTTCGACAATATAACCTGATTTTCAAATACTTCTATTTGTTTTTCACGGTCATAACCGTCATAATGATAGTCAAGACCTATTTCGCCTATTGCCATTGTCTTTGGATTTCCGGAAACAGCTTTCCTTACTATGCTTACATAATCTTCCGGAATATCTTCTATATTTTCGGGGTGAAATCCGGCAGAAGTATATATATAGTCGTATTTTTCCGCAAGAATGGCGTTTCCCTTAATATCGTCAACACACGTTGAAGCAAGCATTATATATTTTACTCCTCTGTCCTGAAGACCTTTCAGAAGTTCGTCACGGTCGTCATCAAACGCCGTATCTGTATAATGAGAATGAGTATCAAAAATATTCCGCATAGCCGTCAGTCCTCAAAGTATGATGTTCTTACGCTGTCAATGAAAGCCTCAGACGGTATGAAGTCATCATTTGAGGTTTCGCCGTCAAGTACAATGAAGTTTGCTATTGAAGTACCGTTTTCAAGCATATTTCTTATAGCGTGCTGTCTGTTTTTGTAGTCAACCGCTGTTACGTCCGTGGAAATCATATTTATAATAGAATCAAAACTTGTTTTGAAATTATCTGCAACACGTTTTCCGTCTGTCTGATTTATCATTGAAGAAAGTATCGAACTTGCTGTATATGCACGCTGTACTTCTCTGCCGTTAAACATAGGATAAGTGATAAGCGTTTCAATCTGACGGCTGTTGAGGTATTCTTCTCCGCCCTCTTTCTTGAAACCTGCAATATCGGGTTCTACATAGTAAGTAACACCGCCCAGAATATCGCACACTTTTCTGAATGATTCTGAATCAAACTTCATATATCTGTCAACCGTTATTCCGAAAGTCTGATTTACAAATTTAACTGCTGACTGTGCGCCACCTCTTTCATAGGAATTCTGAATATGTTCCTGCTGACCGTCAATAATTGAGATTGTATTTGTAGGAATACCTATGAAAATCATTCTCTTTTCAACGGGTTTTGAACGCATAAGCACAAAGGTAGACGAACATTTCTGTTCAGGTTCATCAAGGATAAGCAGTATTGTGTGGTTGTCCTCTTTTGTAACAATTGAGGCTGCACGTGGTGTAGGTTCGTCAAGCGGTGCTGACTTGTTAAGTCCGAGATAGTTGTATATAAAGTATGCACCACCCCCTATAATAAGCAGTCCAAGAAAAATAGTCACCAGAAACGGCACGGCAATTCTTCCGCTTTTCTTTTTAGCCATAAAAACAGCTCCTTTCATAAAAATAAATAAAATTGTAATGGCACTTGCAAAATCCTGTAAGTGTGATATAATATTATCGGGCGTTGAAAATATTTTTCATATTTCCAATCTCATAACCCATTGTGCGAATGTCACAATCCGACTTTTCAATCACATCTGAAATCATATCCATATTGAAACTGTATATTTTCCGACCGTTGCGGTAAGCATAGTTTATGGTCTGAGACGTTCCGGAATGTTGCTGACTGTCATTTATAAAAGCTATCACTGCTGACGAATGGTCAACCATATAATAGTTGCGGTCACGATAAAGATTAGGCGAACAGTTTTCAGAGATACGTTTTCCATAAACAATATCGGGATTGTCATTGACATTCACAAGATAGTCGGCATTTCTTTCAACCTTTTCAAGCAATGCACGGTCACCACCGTCAAGAAATTCTGCGTGCTTCAGAAAAGGCATTACAGCTATAAGTTTTATACGACTGTTACGGAGTTTTTTCATAACAATATACTCAGCTGACCACAAATCAGTACCGCTTGCAAGTCCGCTGATAAAGTTTTCATATCCAGCCTCAACAGCCATATCTATATATCTGTAAAGCATAAGCCGTATTGCTGAATAAGTCAGACGTAAATCTTCCTTGTACGGAATTATTTTATTTCTGCGGTGACCGGTTATACATACGGTTTTGCTACAGTCGGGACTGACCATAGAAGACGGAAAAACTTCCACTCCGGAAATAAGCGATTTCAAAATCAACACCCCTCACAGCAATTTATACCAATATTTCAGATTATAACATATATTATCATATATTTCAAGACATTTTAAAGTATCAACATACATTTTAGTGAACTTTGTACAAAAAAGAAAGAAAGGATATAACGAAAATGAAACCATATTTGAAAAGGGCATGGGCTGAAATTTCAATCGGGCAACTCCGCCGTAACGTTGAGATTATAAAAAATCTCAATTCTGAAAGTACGGAAATAATGGCTGTCGTCAAGGCTGATGCTTACGGTCACGGAGATGAGCATATATGCAGATGTCTTTATGAAGAATGCGGGATAAAATACTTTGCCGTCTCCAATCTCGATGAGGCTATAACGGTCAGGGGATATTGTCCGGAAGCTGAGATACTTATTTTAGGATATACTCCGCCGGAATATGCACACGAAATTTCACAGTACAACATAATTCAGGGAGTTGTCTCAACTGAATACGCCCACAAACTTGTACAGAATACGCCGTCTGAAATAAGATGTCACATAAAAATTGATACAGGTATGGGAAGAATAGGTCTGAAACACGATACACCGGAATTATGTGCGGAAGAAATCGAAAGCATAATGAAAACCGAAAAACTTTCCGTTGAGGGAATATATACTCATTTTGCAGTAGCGGACAGTGATTCTCCCGACAATATAGCTTACACCGACAGGCAGGAAAAATTTATCTGCGATACATACGACGTACTTGTAAAACATGGTATACATATTCCGCACATACACTTCATGAACAGTGCAGGAACTTGTTACCGCAATAATCCTAAAAGTACGTTATCACGTGCAGGAATTATCATGTACGGACTTCACCCCGATATAAGTCTTGATATTCCGGACGGTCTTAAACCTGTAATGTCAGTAAAAGCAGTGATTTCCCACGTAAAGACCGTTCAGAAAGGCGACTGCATAAGTTACGGACGTACTTTCACTGCCGACAAAGAAATGAAAATAGCTACCGTTACCGTGGGATATGCTGACGGATATTCAAGACTTCTTTCCTCAAAGGGTGAAATCCTTGTACATGGAAAGCGTTGTAAGATAGTAGGCAGGGTATGTATGGACCAGTTAATGATTGACGTATCAGATGTTGAAACACATTCAGGTGATATAGTTACGCTTATCGGTACGGACGGCAATGAATCTATTACTGCTGACGAGCTTGCAAACCTTTACGGTACTATAGGCTATGAGGTAGTATGCGGAATTTCCAAAAGAGTACCGAGAATATACACAAAATAATTTCAGGAGGTAACAAAATGAAAAAAGCAATGACGATTTCCTATGAGGTGGGAAACAACCTTTATTTAAATCTTACAAATAAATGTCCGTGTTCATGTACATTCTGCATAAGAAATTCAGCGGACGGTGCATACGGTTCAGACCCTCTGTGGCTTGAACACGAGCCGACGATTACTGAAATCATGGAAGATATTGACAAACGTGACCTTGCAAAATACAATGAAGTAGTTTTCTGCGGATACGGCGAGCCTACCTGTCGCCTTGATACTGTAATTGCAGTTGCAGAAGAACTGAAAGAACGTCCGTCATGTCCGCTTCTCCGTATAAATACAAACGGTCTTTCTGACCTTATAAACGGCAGGTCCACTGCTGAAAGTCTCTGTAGTGTGCTGGATATAATTTCAGTAAGTCTGAACGCCGGTACAAAAGACGAGTATATGAAAGTAACACGTCCAAAATATCCGGAGGCTTTCGAGGCTATGCAGAAGTTTACAGCAGACTGCGTAAAAACCGGAAATGCGGAAGTAATAATGTCAGTAGTTGACGTTATACCACAGGAACAGATTGACGCTTCACGTGCGATTGCTGAAAAAATCGGTGCTGTACTCCGTGTACGTGAATTTGAAGAATAAATCAAATCCGGAATTAGTAAAAGTGTACTATTTTTACGTGTGCTATTTGTGCAGAATTTTTTCCGTATACTATGGAAAATCTTTTCCGAATATGATATAATATATTGTTGGAAGAACTTTTCCGTTCTCCTACAGTAAATTCAAGGAGCTGTTTCAATATGGAGAAAAAAGGAAAAATCATTATCGCTGTAAGTCTCACTGCAACAGTACTTGCTGTCAGTACGGCAGTTATAACCGTTGAATTATGCAGACGTATCTATGAAAAACATTATTTCACGGTAAGCGATTGATATTCTAAAAAAAGAAAGCTGGTTTATAAAATGGAAATCAAATTCACAAAAGCAGAAACTTTAAAAGCAAAGCCTGCTCCTGATGCAAAACTCGGTTTCGGTCATATCTTTACCGACTATATGCTCATTATGCCTTACGACGAGGGACAGGGCTGGCATGACCCTGAAATAAGACCTTACGGTAATATTGAACTTTCACCCTCCGCAATGTGTCTCCACTACGGACAGACAGTTTTCGAGGGTCTCAAGGCTTACAGAACTGCTGACAACAAGGTTCAGCTTTTCAGACCGGAAGAAAATTTCAAACGTCTCAATGTATCAAACGAAAGACTTGTTATTCCTGAACTTCCTGAAGACCTTGCAATGCAGTGCCTTATGGAACTCCTCAGAGTAGAAAAAGACTGGGTACCCTCAAAGGAAGGCGAATCCCTCTACATAAGACCTTTCATCTTTGCAGTTGACCCGTTCTTAGGCGTTAAACCTGGTGAACAGTATTACTTTATGATTATCCTCTCACCGTCCGGAGCTTACTACGAAAGCGGTCTCAATCCGGTAAATATCTACGTTGAAAGTAAATATGTCCGTGCAGTACGTGGCGGTATGGGATTCGCTAAAACAGGCGGTAACTATGCGGCATCACTTATCGGACAGGACGAAGCCCACAAACAGAATTATTCTCAGGTACTCTGGCTTGACGGCGTTGAACAGAAGTACATAGAAGAAGTTGGTGCTATGAACATCTTCTTTGTAATCGACGGAAAAGTTATCACGCCTATGTTACAGGGAAGTATTCTCCCAGGTATCACAAGAAAATCTGCTATCGAAGTCTGCAAATCAAAGGGTATCGAAGTTGAGGAAAGAAAAATCACTATTCAGGAAATCGCCGACGCTTACGATGCAGGCAAACTTGACGAAGTTTTCGGAACAGGTACAGCAGCAGTTATTTCCCCTGTCGGACACCTCAAATGGAATGACAAGGTAATGGAAATCAACGACAACAAAATCGGTAATATTTCCCAGATGCTTTACGATACAATGACAGGTATTCAGTGGGGTAAGATTAAAGATACTTTCAACTGGACTGTAGAAGTAAAATAATCTTATAAAAGACGTACTTTCCGGAGTACGCCTTTTCTGTTTCAAGATATAAAAAGAACGGCTGAAAAAACAGGTTTCCAGCCGTTTCTGTTATTTCTGAGGAATTACTTTATAACTCTTACTTTGATTATACCGTTGATAGCCTTTATGTCATTCACAACAGCTTCAGTAACTTCTCCGATAACGTCCATCATTGTATATGCGAAATCTTTCTTGCTTGCGTTCACCATATTTTCAATATTGAGACCCTCGTCGCCGACTGCCTTTGTAATAGCGGAAATAAGTGACGGTACATTCTTATGGATTACACAGATTTTTGTGCCTGTAGCGTTCATTGAAGCATTAGGAAGATTTACACTGTTTCTGATATTACCGTTTTCGATATAGTCGATAAGTTCGTTTGCAGCCATAACAGCACAGTTATCTTCACTTTCGGGAGTAGATGCACCAAGGTGCGGAAGTACTATTACATTTTCCTCGCCTAAAACAACATCATCTGCAAAGTCTGTAACATATTTTGCAACCTTGCCGTCAGCAATAGCCTTGATAACTGCTTCACTGTTGATAAGTTCACCTCTTGCAAGGTTGATAAGACGTACGCCGTCTTTCATCATTCCAATCTGTTCAGAATCAATAGTGTTCTTTGTCTGCGGAGTGTAAGGCATATGAATCGAAATATAATCGCTGTTTCTGTAAATATCGTTTATATCTGTAACTACCTTTACGGAAGAATCAAGAAGTACAGCGTTGCTTACAGAAAGATAAGGGTCGTAACCGATGACTTTCATTCCGAGTGCAACAGCAGTATTAGCGATTTTTCCGCCGATAGCACCAAGTCCGATAATGCCGAGAGTTTTGCCGAGAATCTCAGGTCCTGCAAATTTAGACTTACCACCCTCAACGGTTTTCGGAGCGTCTGGTGTGCCTTTGAGTGAAGAAGCCCACGTAACAGCCTCTGTGATTTTTCTTGACGCAATAAGCAACGCACATATAGCAAGTTCCTTTACAGCGTTTGAGTTAGCACCAGGGGTATTGAATACACATATACCCTCTTCTGCACAACGTTCAACAGGTATATTGTTTACGCCTGCACCTGCCCTTGCGATTGCAAGAAGATTTTCATTAAACTGCATATCGTGCATCTTAGCACTTCTTACCATAATAGCGTCCGGATTTTCGATATTATCGGAAACTGTGTACTTGCTCTTGTCAAAAATATCAGTACCGATTTCAGAAATCTTGTTAAGTGTCTGTATATTATACATTGTAAAAAACCTCTTTTCAGATATTCGGTAATAGATTAAGCGTTTTCTTCTTCAAACTTCTTCATAAAGTCAACGAGTTTTTCAACGCCCTCGATTGGCATAGCGTTGTAAATGGAAGCTCTCATACCGCCGACTGTCCTGTGACCTTTGAGATTTACGAAACCAGCCTTTGTTGCTTCTGCCACAAACTTCTTGTCGAGTTCTTCATTGCCTGTAACAAAAGGAACGTTCATGAGTGAACGGTCTTCAGGGGCAACAGTACCTTTAAAGAGTTTACTTTCGTCGAGGAAATCGTAAAGAATTTTAGCTTTCTTTTCGTTGTGAGCTTTCATAGCTTCGAGACCGCCCATTTTCTTAATCCACTTGAAAACCTTACCGCAAATATAAATTCCGTAGCAGGGAGGTGTATTATAAAGTGAATCATTGTCAGCCTGAATTTTCCAGTCCATCATAGTAGGAGTGTATTTCAGTGCAGGACCGTCAGCAATGAGGTCTTCACGTACAATAACAACCTGTACACCGGAAGGACCTACATTCTTCTGTACACCGCCGTATATAACACCGTACTTTGTAACGTCAACGGGTTCTGAAAGGAAACAGGAAGAAACGTCTGCAACAAGTTCCTTGCCCTTTGTGTTCGGGAGAGTCTTGAATTTTGTACCGTAGATAGTATTGTTTTCGCAGATATAAACATAGTCCGCATCTTCGGGAATATCAAGGTCGGAGCAGTCTGGAATATATGAGAATGTCTTGTCAGCAGAAGAAGCAACTGATACAGCCTCGCCGTACTTCTGAGCCTCCTGATAAGCCTTTTTAGCCCACTGACCTGTGATGATGTAAGCAGCCTTGCCGTTCTTCATAAGGTTCATAGGAACACCTGCAAAGAGAAGTGATGCACCGCCCTGTAAGAAGATAACTTTATAGTTATCGGGAATATTCATAAGGTCACGCAAATCCTGCTCAGCTTCTTTGATAATAGTATCGTAAGCCTTTGAACGATGTGACATCTCCATAACAGACATACCAGTACCTTTATAGTCCAGCATTTCGTCTCTTGCTTCTTCGAGAACTTCTTCGGGAAGTACAGCAGGACCGGCACTGAAGTTATAAACTCTGCTCATTTTAAAAACCTCCAAAAATATTATATAAAATGGTTTTGTATTTCCATACAAGTATTATTATACTATTTCCGGAAGAATAAGTCAATATATACCCGAAATTTTTCTGATAAAAGTTTACCGTGGTTTACTGAAATATAATATTTAAACAATGATAAAAATATTAAGATAATTGAAAAGCAAATGTGCCACAAAAAATGTATTTTGGAGTTATTTATTAGTCGTCATCGTTCAAACGGTCTATAAATCTGTTCATAGTATTAGAAAACTGATTACCTGCTTTTTGTATGTCTTTACCTAATTGTCTGTCAGAATCGCTACAATCTGAACTATTAGCTACTTTCTTTCCACCAGCAGCAACAGCAGCACCTATCGATGCAAGAGCACCTAAAATTAACTCAAACATTATCTCACCTTCTTTCGTATTCCAGCTTAAACTTTAAATAGCTGAAATTAAATAATTAATCATTTTCTTTGACAGCACATTTACTTTTCGATTACATCAATCGGAAAAATCCCTGTTCATTGATATCATTATAACAAATCATATCGTACATACGGTTGTCTGTTCAAAAAAAATTTACTTTTTATTCAAGAAAAAATTACAATTTATTTCATAAAAAATTAATTATTTATTAACGAAAAGGGGGAAATAAATATTTTTATTCAGTTGAGAGTAACAGGAAGTCCATTTATTTCAATAGTAGGGTCGTCAATATCAATAAGTAAACATCTTCTTCCGTCAATAACGCTTGTACGTACTTTGTCGCTTGCCTCAGGCTTTATGTTTACAGTGATTCCGGCAGTTACCATAACCGTCTTTTTTTCGACAAGGTTTGAAGCTGTAAGAGGTGCTTTTCCGCATACTTTATCATAAACAGGTTTAACCATTTGCACACGTTCTTCGGGTACACCTACATCGCTGAGAATTTCCTTTAACATTAAATGGTCTATAACAGTCTGGTCAGTATCGTCCTTGTTTTCCTCAACAAATTCCTGTATTCTTTCGTTGACGGACTTTATAACCATATAGTCCAAATCTTCTCCGACCACATTTTTCAGAATAGTCTGAAAATTAGCCTTTTCGTTTTCAGCAGACATAACAAACGTACACCCTAAAACGTTCTCAACCATAGAAATATTAGGGTTGTTTGCTTTTTGCGAGTAGTACATAACGTGATTAACGTCAGTACTTCTGTTGCTGAAAACCGGATAAAGAAAACCGTCTGTCGGGGCTTTGCTGATTATAAGTTCAGTATTAAGTTTCTTGACGATTTCGTTGTTTAAATAGTCAAAAACAAAACCGTCACTTCCTGTAGTCACCGGACATACAGCAGTCAACAGATACCTGTAAATTTCGTCTTCACCGTCTGCAAAATCGTCATTCTTATCCTTACGGCGTACAGTATAGCAACAGTAAGCTGTTATAAGGACATAATTTCCGGCATATACAAGATTGTCTGCGATATGGTTGACAAAATCTTCACACGCCTGCTCGTCTTTGAGTTCAGATTTCAGGAGTTTATAAAGTATATCTTGTGACTTTCCTGTCTCGTAAGCCTCGTTGGGAAATTCGTACTCCACAAAAGCCTTTCCGACGTTTGTATTCAGTACCTTTTTAAGAGTTTCGCTGTAAACCTCGTGTTCCTCAGCAGGCATTGTAAGACAAGAATTTACATTGTTATAACGCACATTCTTTTCAGAATCGACAAAAGCTGTCAGGATTTTTTCCATTATGAAAAATCCGCTGTTGTCCGAAAAATTCTTTTTGATTTCAGCAGTTTCTTTTTTATTCATAGTAATTTCCTTTCCATATAGAGAGTATATTTATTATAGCGTATTTATAAAAAATTTGCAAGCGGAATACTTGTACTTACTTTTGAATATAATTTCATAAAGCTATTTTCAAGGAGGCTGTATAATGGATTTCAGAATAAACAGGGAAACCGTTCCCGTAAGTGAAAATGTTTTTGACGGCGTTCAGGAGCAGGGCGTGGAAATGGACTACATACTTCCCGACTATTACCCCGATATTTTCCGTCTTGTCCGCTGTGAAGTAACTCCGGTTATAACCGGTTATTCAATAAACGGCGACAAACTTTCCTATGAACTCAGGTGCGACATAAAAATTCTATATTGCAGTGAAGGCGGTTCAGCACTTCAATGCGTAACTCAGAGACAGAACTTCTCAAAAACCGTGGAACTCGGCAAAACAGGCGAAAATTTCACCGCAAGACTTACTCCGAAAACAGACCATATAAATTTCCGTGCGGTAAATAAACGCCGTCTTGACCTCAGAGGAGCAGTTTCCGTCAAGATTTCAGTAACAGGTGAAACCGCTCAGGAAGTCATCTCCGACGCTTTCGGAATGAACATTCAGATTAAAAAAACTCCTGTGCGTTTTGCCTCAAAGAAAATCACTGCCGAAAAGACTTTACAGTTAAGTGAGGAAATAGAAGTCCCCACCACTCAACCGCCTGTAATCAATATCATAAACACACGTTGTATTGTTCCGGAATGCGAAAAGAAGATGATTTCAGGAAAACTTCTCGCAAAAGGTTCAGCAGAACTGAAATTACTGTACTCGTGCGACAAGGACGGCGGTGCAGTTGAACCGATTTCGTTTTCAATACCGTTCAGTCAGATTATAGACATTGACGGAATAGATGATACTTTTGACTGCACGGTCACTCCGGAAGTAGTAAGCTGTGAGATAGCTCCCACCGTCGACAAAAATTCAGAAAACCGTATTATCAAATGTGAAATTGAACTCCGTCTCATATGCTGTGCAGTGAAAACAGCTTCCGTTATGCTTGGCACTGATGCTTTTTCAACGGTCTATCCGTGCAGTGTAATGGTTTCAGAAATAAAGACTGAACAGATACCGGTCATCTATGACGAAAGTTTCAGGCACTCCGCAAAAATCAGCGACGGTGACAGCGTACCGCAGACAATATATTCAATGTGGTGTACTCCGAAAAATATCAATACACGACTTTCGGAAGACGGTAATTCCGTAATCATAAGTGGTATGCTTACTTACTCTATGGCATCAAGAGACAACGCAGGAATGATTATTATGCCCGACAAGGACGAGGCTTTCGAGGAAACTATAAAAATTCCCGACAATATATCCGGCTGTACTGTTTCCGCTGAAATAAGTATCAGAGACGTTTCATATAATATATCATCCGAGGGAATACTTTCGGCAAAGTCTGATATATCAGCTAAAATTTCTGTATACAGCTGTTCTTCAATAAAAGCCCTTACGGATATTTCGGTTGACGAAAGCGTAAAGAAACAACGTGACGGAGATTACGCTATAAAACTTTATTTCGGTGTGGAAAATGAGGAAGTATGGGACATCGCAAAACGTTACAGCACCAGTGTGAATGCTGTAATTGAGGAAAACGACCTTGTGGGAGACCGTCTTGAATCAAATGGAATGTTGCTGATACCTATTGTTATATAAAGGAAAAAGGTGAAAAATATGGTTAAAGATATTTACACGAATATCGCTGAACGTACTAACGGAGATATTTATATAGGCGTTGTAGGTCCTGTACGTACCGGAAAATCCACTTTCATAAAACGTTTTATGGAATCGCTCGTTATTCCGAACATAACAAGCGAATTTAAACGTGAACGTGCTGTCGACGAATTACCACAATCGGCAGCAGGAAAAACTATTATGACGACTGAACCAAAATTCATTCCGGAAGATGCAGTTGAAATAAATATCGGTGACGGTGCAAAAATGAATGTCCGTTTAATAGACTGCGTTGGATATATCGTGCCGAGTTCACTTGGTTACATAGAAAACGAAATGCCCCGAATGGTTATGACATCATGGTTTGAAGAGGAAATACCTTTCAATATGGCTGCCGAAATAGGTACTCAGAAAGTCATCACAGACCATTCTACAATCGGACTTGTCGTTACCACTGACGGTACTATTTCTGACATTCCACGAGCAGAATATGAAGAATGTGAAGAACGTGTTATTCGTGAACTCAAGGAACTGGGAAAACCTTTCGTAGTAATCATGAACACTGTAAACCCGTCCTCTCAGGAAGCAAGAAACCTTGCGTCAAGACTTACTGACAGATATGACGCTAAAGTTATTCCTGTAAGCTGTCTTGACCTTGACGAAAATGATATTCGTGAAATTATGAGGGAAATATTATTTTCGTTTCCTATCAAGGAAATAAATATCCGTACTGCACGCTGGATAAATTCCCTTGAAAAAGGTCACTGGCTGAAAACGGAAATTCTCGACTGCATAAGAAACTCCGCAAAGGACATCAGGCTTGTCCGTGAGGCTCAGACGGCTGTACAGGTAATGGCACAATGTCCGCACATCATAAACGCCGAAATAACAAATATTGACCTCGGAAACGGTTCAGTCACGATAACCGCTGAACTCGACAGCAGTCTGTTTTATAAGATTCTCGGAGAGACTACCGGAATTGAAATCGAAAGCGAAAGCGATTTAATGCCGTTGCTTATGGAACTCAATGACATACGCCGAAAATATCAGCGTATCGAACCGGCTTTAGCGGAAGTAGAGGCTACCGGTTACGGAATAGTAATGCCCGAAATGGAAGAACTTACACTCGAAGAACCTAAAATTATCAAGCAAGGTGGAAAGTACGGTGTTAAACTCAAAGCAACTGCACCGTCACTGCACATTATGAAAGCAAACATAAATACTACAGTCAGTCCGATTGTGGGAACGGAAAGACAGTCAGAAGAACTGATAATGTATCTTCTTGACGGTTTCGACGACAATCCTGCTAAAATATGGGAGAGTAATATTTTCGGAAAATCTCTCCACGAACTTGTAAACGAGGGTCTGCACAATAAACTGTTTAAAATGCCCAGCGATGCAAGACTGAAATTACAGGAAACTCTTGAGCGTGTAATCAATGAGGGCTGTTCGGGACTGATTTGTTTCATACTTTAAAAAAAGCCGGCTGAGAATATATTCCAGCCGGTTTTCTTCATTTAATATCTTTGACTGTTTTGAGTGCGGAATTTATAGTTTTTTCGCTGATTCCCGTCTTTTTGGAAACCACTTCAACTACTTTCTTTTCCTGTCCGCTTTTTTCGAGTTCGTCAATAGCTTTTTTTCCTGCTTTCACGACCTTATCAATCGGAATGTCCGGTAATTTTGACATATATATATCCCCTCCTGAAATCTGATAAATATATTATAATTCAGATTCGGGAATATGTCAATATAAAAAACCGTACCAAATGTGAATACGATTTTTTATTCTCAAAGTTTCACTTCTTCTTTTTCTTCTTCTTTTGTATTTGTTTCAACAATGGGCAATGAAACAGCAGGAACTTTTGTAGAATTTATATCTTTCCAAAGACCTTTGATAGTTTTATTTGTCCAGTTAAATAAATTACTGCTTATTTTTCCGATAACACTAAACGCCCAGCATACACCACAAATCGGATACAAAGCAACCGCAATCAATGCTGTAAGTATAACAGCCACTATATATGAAATAAATTTTACCATATTAACATCCTTTCTGTTACTTGATTTCATTTCATTTATATTCATTTTAAAGCATATCCATGAAAAAGTCAATTGACAAAACATAAAATTTCCGTCAACATTTCTGTACATATTATACAAAAAAAAAAAAAAAAGAACACGTTTTTGTAATATTATAAAATTAATAAAAACAAAAAACCGCCGCCGTTAAGAGTACGTTTTGTTGACGTTGCCTGAAAGCTGTTTCTTCATTTTCTGCTGTAAATTTTATCCCCTTAATGCACAGACAGATTATTGCACTTATATAGGTGCAATTATATTATAAAACAAATTTATAATAATGTCAATGCTTTTTTCGACATTTTTCGATTAAAAAGTACAGAAATTATCAGAGAGGATTTGTTTATAATGAACAGAAAAATCGAATTGCAGGTAGGAAACAATATCCGTTATCTGCGTGAAAGAAACGGCAGAACTCAGGAATCACTTGCTGAACAGTTACAGCTGAACGGTTGTGATATAACAAGAAGTGCCGTTGCAAAAATAGAGGTAGGACAGCGTCATCTTTATCCTGACGAAATAATCCTCATAAAAAAAATCCTCAAAGTATCTTATGAGGAAATTTTCAGTATTCCGGAATAATCTCCGGCATTTATGTGGATAATTTTTCTATTGACAAAATATAACAGGGGGGTTATAATTAAAATGGAGAATTATAAACTCCGAAATTTCTATATTTTATGGAGGAATTATGGACATTATTATTGTAGGTTGCGGAAAAGTCGGCAGTACTCTTGCTGACGTTCTCAGCGACGAACACAATGTTACAGTAATCGATGCTGACGAATCCAAAATCGAAAGCGTTGTAAACGACCACGACGTTATGGGGATTACCGGAAATTGCCTTCAGACCAGTATCCTGACAGAAGCAAACGTCGCAAAGACAGATATTTTCATTGCCGTAACAAATTCCGATGAGGTGAATATTCTTTCATGCCTTATTGCAAAGGAACTCAAAGCACGTCACTGTATAGCACGTGTGCGTAATCCTGAATTTGACCAACAGCTTGTATTTATGCGTGAAAATCTCAAAATAAGTATGATGGTAAATCCCGATTACAACGCCGCCAACGAAATTGCAAAAATCCTGCGTTATCCGGAAGCAATAAACATTGAATCATTCGCAAAGGGACGTGTTGACCTTGCTGAAATCCGCATAACAAGAGGCAGTATTCTTGACGGAATTGTCCTCAACCACCTTTCAAGAAGACTACGCCTTGATGTTCTTATATGTGCGGTACAGAGAGACAAGGAAATTATAATCCCTGACGGTAACTTCATGCTCCGTGCCGGTGACAAGATTCACATGACGGCTTCACATAGTGCAATGGTTAAATTTTTCAAGAGTATCAGTGCCACTTACCGTGAAAAACGTGTAAAATCGGCTGTCTTAATCGGCGGAGGGCGTGTAGCCTATCACCTTGCACAACAGCTTATTGAAATGGGCATAAAAGTAAAGATTATTGAAATGGATTATAAAAGATGTCTTGAACTCAGTCAGCGACTTAACAAAGTCAATATTTCGTGTGCTGACGGTACAGACCACGACGTTTTAGAGGGTGAACGTGTTTACGATGCAGATGCTGTTGTAACGCTTACAGGAATTGACGAGGAAAATATTCTGCTCTCACTTCTTGCAAAGAATAACGGCGTTGAAAAAGTCGTCACAAAAGTAAACCGTATGAATCTTATACAGCTTTCAGATACACTTTCACTCGACAGCATAATATCTCCGAAATCCATAACAGTAAATCAGATTCTTCAATATGTCCGTGCAAAACAGAACGCAAAAGGAAACAATATCACCACGCTTTACCGTCTTGTAAACGAACAACTTGAGGCTATAGAATTTGTTATCCGTGACGACAAACCATATTTAAACACACCGCTGAAAAAGCTCAAACTCAAAAAAGGCATACTGATTGCAAGCATTGTAAGAGGCAATGAACTCATTATTCCAAAGGGTGACGACTGTATGAAACTGAATGACAGTGTTGTCATAATCACCACAAACAAGGGTTTCAACGACTTGAAAAATATTTTTGAATAAGGGAAAATATCGGTACTGAACTATGAATTACAGAATGATTTTATATATTATGGGACAGATTCTTAAAGGTGTAGGACTTTTTATGCTTCTGCCTATAATAGTCGGCTTGATTTACGGCGAGGAACACGTTGTATCTTCTTTCGGCATACCTTTTGCAATACTTATGGTTATTTCATTTGCCCTGACCGTCAGAAAACCTAAAAACAACTCTATATTTTCTATGGAAGGTTTCGTAAGTGTTGCTGCCTCTTGGATTATGATGTCAGTAGTAGGAGCTGTTCCGTTCATTATTTCGGGGGAAATACCAAACTTTTCAGACGCAATATTTGAAACGGTATCGGGATTCACCACAACCGGTGCTACCATATTAAGTGACGTTGAATCAATGTCAAAATCCTGTCTTTTCTGGAGAGCTTTCACTCACTGGATAGGCGGTATGGGAATACTGATGTTTGTACTTGCAATAATGTCAAGCAACGATTCAAGAACAATGCATATGATGCGTGCTGAATGTGCAGGACCAAAAGCCGGAAAACTTGTCTCCAAATCCAAATTTTCAGCACGTATACTTTATATGATATATATTTCAATGACGTTGCTTGAAATAATAATGTTACTTTTCGGCGGTATGCCACTTTATGACGCAATAATACACGCCTGCTCCTCTGCTGGAACTGGTGGTTTTTCGATATGGGGCGACAGTATAGCACATTACAACAGTCTTTATATCGAAATGGTAATAGCAGTATTTGTAATACTTTTCGGCGTAAATTTCAACCTCTACTACTATCTGCTTATAAAGAAATTTCCGCTTGTATTCAGAAACGAAGAAGCAAGAACTTATTTCGGAATTATTATAACTGCAACCGCTGTCATTACAATGAACACTATGAAATTGTTCGGTTCATTCGGTGAGGCTCTCAGACATTCATTCTTTATGGTAGCATCTACAATAACTTCCGCCGGATTCGCAACCACTGATACTTCACAGTTTCCGATATTTTCACAGACACTTCTCATACTGCTTATGTTTGTTGGTTCGTGTGCAGGTTCAACAGGTGGCGGTATGAAAGTTTCAAGAATACTGATACTTTTCAAGACAGGTGTGAAAGAACTAAAATATATTGTCAATCCCCGTGCAGTAGCAACCGTGAAGATGGACGGAAAACCGGTTGAGAATGATGTAGTCAGGGGTGTATCGTCATATTTTATACTGTTTATGCTGATATTGTGTGCTTCACTTCTGCTTATAACCCTTGACAATTATTCTATTGAAGAATCAGCTTCTGCTGTAATAACCTGTATGAATAATATAGGTTTCGGCGTGGGACGTTTCAGCACTTCTGGAAATTTAGGAGGTCTCAATGCATTTTCAAAATTTGTACTCAGTTTCGATATGCTGATAGGAAGACTTGAAATCTATCCGCTTATAATGCTTTTCGCCACAAAAAAACACTGATTAACAAAAAAATAAAATTCTCAGGAGGAATGTATGAAAACTAATTCAAAAAAAATATTATCCGTATTCCTTAGTTTGCTTATGACTTTTATGTGCCTGACTTCCGTTGCAGTGCAGTCAGCAGGAGGCAGAATGATTTTTCATTTTTCAGCGTTGACGGCTTCAGCAGGACAGGACATACAGCTTGACATACTTGTGGAAGAAAAAGTCGCTATAAAAGAAATGTCAAACATTGTACTGACAATTCCGGACGGCTTTGAAGTCACCGGAATGTCAGAAACTTCTCCGGCTTTCAACGGTTCTATAAGTTACGCTGTAAGCGGAAACATTCTCAATTTTTCCATTACAAGTGACGGTACAGTCAGTTCAACAAACCTTGCAGGCTCAATCTATCTGCACGTTTCAGAAAGCTGTACTCCGAAGGCATATTCTTTTGACTGGAAAAGCACTGCAATGTCATGTACCACCGCTGACGGACACAACTATACCCCTACTATGAATTATGGAATAGTAACAGTAAGCGATTCAGGCGGTACAACTCCGACGAATACTACTGTAACCACACAAACAACAACTACTACAACTGAACCTGTAAAAATTAATTACAGTGTTATCTTTATTGACGAAGAAACATATCAGGCTGTTTCAGGTGTAAGATATAACATAGTCTCATATTATGCCTCTGACCCTGCACAAGTTGTACAGACTTCCGGCGAATATCCGCAGTCATTTGAGTTTATATCAAGTACCGCATATGTTGCACTCTCAACGCTTGAAAACGCTATACCAGATGGCTACTACATTCCCGACGGTGCTACACGCTGGGAGCTTTCCGCTGAAAATCCTGATTTAGCAGTATATCTCCGTAAGATTGAAACTACTACAACAACTACCACCACCACTACAACAGAACCAACGACTACTACAACCACAACAATTACTACTCATCCGCTAATTATTACAGATGTTTCATTACCGACTAAAACAGTCTATGAAATCGGTGAAGAACTTGACCTCTCAGGCGGAAAATATACTGTATATGACAGGAATAGTTATTATACATATGATATGAAAGACAATCCTGACGTTGACACCTCTGAATTTGACAATACAAAAACAGGCACTTACAAAATATATGTAAATGTTTTGAACCCATACACTTCCACAATTATGACAGAATACTTTGAAGTCACTGTAACGGAAAATACAGAAACTCAGAAACTCGGAGACGTTGACAACGACGGAATGATAAATGCTGTAGATGCTACTCTTGTACTTACTGAATACGCACTCCTCTCAACCGGACAAACAGGAACGTTTACAGAAGCACAGAAAAACTCCGCTGACATCGACGGCGACGGTAAAGCAGATGCTGTTGACGCTACATTTATTCTCTCATATTACGCATACGCTTCAACAGGCGGTACTGACGATATGCCAACTTGGTTCAATAACACGCAACATTAATTCATAAAGTCGAAAACACATATAATTAAAATAAAAAACACCTGCTATAAAGACGGTCGCTCATAAAGAGTTTCTATTGACAATGTAACGGCTTTGATGTATAATTATTATAAAGATAAATTGGAATATAATCGAATATCTTTTTGTGATAATGGAAGAACTAAAATGGGAAATAAAATCGTTTTTAAATATACAGAGAACGATCGGTTCTCTATGTCTAACGGACTTACAGATGTACTGATTGACTATTTACTTGTCAGCGGTTCTGAGCTGGCTGATTCCGAAAGTGAAAAAAGAATGATTGCTTTTCTGGCTGAAAAACAGCAATGTATAATCGGAGGTGGAACAGTCGGATTTGAGATAATTGAAATGCCGTGGCATAGAGATTCTTTTGAAGCAGACAAATCGTTTTTATTAAACGTAATAGAGTATGCACGAGAATTAACATTACAAGAAAGTGTTTGGGATAAACTTTGGTATAAGCCAAATAAAGAAAATATTGACTATGCGTTGAATAGCTTTAATGCACTAATAAATCGAATGACAGTAAATGATATTGATGACAACAATTTGCAGGAATGGCTCTCTGACAAAGAGAAAGACGACCCTGTTTACTGTGGTTATCCGAAATGTCAAAAACACGGTTTGATTATGTCATTTTTGGGTTGCAAATTGTGTAATGAGAGCAAGTAAATTTTGATTTATACGAATAATCGAATATTGACAATAAGCCCCGAATCAGTTAATAATTGCTTCGGGGCTTAAACTTCTATATGGATATTGACCTGACATTGTGTATGTTTTCTTTTATTCAACTTCTTTTTTAATAATATCCAACTTCATACCTTAAAACCGCCTTTTTAATGGGAAATATAACAAAATATACAGAAAATTTCGACTTTTTTGTGTGAAACACTTGACAAGATGTTTTTTTATGGTTATAATATATAAGTGTACTTTTATAGGTACATAATTTTCTGGAAAAGGAGGAAGAATATGCCTACATTTAACCAGCTCGTGCGTAAGGGCAGAAAAGACCTGGAGGTTAAGTCAACGGCTCCGGCACTTCAGAAAGGCTACAATGCTAAGAAAAAAGTGCAGATTAATCAGAGCTCACCTCAGAAAAGAGGCGTTTGTACTGCTGTAAGAACTGCTACCCCTAAAAAGCCTAACTCTGCTATGAGAAAAATCGCCAGAGTAAAGCTCACCAATGGTTACGAAGTTACTTCTTACATTCCTGGTATTGGTCACAATCTTCAGGAACACAGCGTTGTTCTCATCAGAGGCGGACGTGTAAAGGACCTTCCTGGTGTACGTTACCACATTATCAGAGGTACTCTCGATGCTCAGGGCGTTGCAAATCGTGGTCAGGCTCGTTCAAAATACGGTGCCAAGAGACCTAAGAAGAAGTAATTCTCTGTTCTGCTGACGACAGGCAGGTCGTTAAACTGCAAACTTTTAAAATAGGATAACTACTACCGCTGGATAATGCGGAGATTTTATATATATTTAAAATCCTCTGCATTGGCTCTGGCACACCTGACCGGTGAAGTGTTATACTCCCTGTCGGGAGCAGTAATCGGTCGGTTTGAGTACCTATGAATTCATGAATCTATGTGAAGGAGGGAAGCGAAAATGCCAAGAAGAGGTAATATCGCAAAGCGTGACGTATTACAGGACCCTGTATACAATTCAAAGCTTGTTACACGTCTCATTAATAATATAATGCTCGACGGTAAAAAGGGCGTTGCGCAGAAAATTGTCTACGGTGCTTTTGAAATCGTAGCTGAAAAGACAGGCAAGGACGCTCTTGAAGTTTTTGAGCAGGCTATGGAAAACATTATGCCACAACTCGAAGTAAAAGCCCGTCGTCTCGGTGGTGCAACCTATCAGGTTCCTATGGAGGTTAGACCCGAAAGAAGACAGACTTTAGGTCTCAGATGGATTACAAAGTATTCCAGAGAGAGAAATGAAAAAACTATGAAAGAAAGACTTGCCGGTGAAATCCTCGACGCTCTCAACGGCACAGGCGGTGCTTGCAAGAAGCGTGACGATACTCACAAAATGGCAGAAGCAAACAAGGCGTTTGCTCACTACCGTTGGTAAGAGTAAGAAAGGAGGATTATTATGTCAAGAGATTGTTCACTTGAAAATACAAGAAATATCGGCATAATGGCTCACATTGACGCAGGTAAGACCACTACCACAGAACGTATCCTCTACTACACCGGTGTTAATCACAAAATCGGTGAAACTCATGAGGGTAGTGCTACTATGGACTGGATGGCTCAGGAACAGGAAAGAGGTATCACAATTACTTCTGCTGCTACTACCTGCTATTGGGCTGGTCACAGACTTAACATCATTGATACACCCGGTCACGTTGACTTCACTGTTGAAGTTGAACGTTCACTCCGTGTACTCGACGGCTCTGTAACAGTTCTTTGTGCAAAGGGCGGTGTTGAGCCTCAGTCTGAAACCGTATGGAGACAGGCTGATAACTACAAAGTACCCCGTATGGCTTATGTAAATAAAATGGACATTATGGGTGCAGACTTCTATCGTGTCGTTGACATGATGAAAGACAGACTTAAGTGTAATGCTGTTCCGATTCAGCTTCCTATCGGTGCTGAGGACGATTTCAAGGGTATCATCGACCTCGTTGAAATGAAGGCTTACATCTATTATGATGACCTCGGAAAAGATATTCGTGTAGAAGAAATTCCTGAGGATATGCTTGAAAAAGCTCAGCAGTATCACGATGATATGGTTGAACACGTTGCCGAAATGGACGAAGAACTCATGATGAAGTATCTCGACGGTGAAGAACTCACTCAGGACGAAATCAAGTCATGTATCAGAAAGTCCACTATCGCTAACACAATGGTTCCTGTTACCTGCGGTACTTCCTACAGAAACAAGGGCGTTCAGAAACTTCTCGATGCTATTATCGACTATATGCCCTCTCCGCTTGACGTTCCTGCTATCAAGGGTATAAATCCTGATACTGACGAAGCTGAAGAAAGACCGTCTTCTGACGATGAGCCATTCTCTGCTCTCGCTTTCAAAATCGCTACTGACCCGTTTGTTGGTAAACTCGCATTCTTCCGTGTTTACTCCGGCGTAATCAATCAGGGCGACACTGTTCTCAACGCTACTAAGGACAATCGTGAGAGATTCGGTCGTATCGTTCAGATGCACGCTAACCACAGAAAAGACCTTACTACAGTTTATTCAGGTGATATTGCCGCTGCTGTAGGTCTTAAGAACACAACAACCGGTGATACTCTCTGCGACGAAAAGCACCCCATTATTCTTGAATCTATGGAATTCCCTGAGCCTGTTATTCAGCTTGCTATCGAGCCTAAGACAAAAGCAGGTCAGGAAAAAATGGGTATCGCTCTTGCTAAGCTCGCAGAAGAAGACCCCACTTTCAAAACATGGACTGACGAAGAAACAGGTCAGACTATTATTGCAGGTATGGGCGAACTTCACCTTGATATTATTGTTGACAGACTTCTCCGTGAATTTAAGGTAGAAGCTAACGTCGGCGCGCCTCAGGTTGCTTACAAGGAAACTATCAAGGGCAATGCTGACGTTGATTACAAATACAAGAAACAGTCCGGTGGTTCTGGTCAGTACGGTCACGTTAAAATCCGTGTTGAACCTAACGAATCCGGTAAGGGTTACGAGTTTAAGAATGCTGTTGTCGGCGGTTCTATTCCTAAGGAATACATTCCTGCTGTTGACGCTGGTATTCAGGGTGCTATGAAAGCCGGTATTCTCGCCGGTTATGAAGTTGTTGACGTTAAGGTTGAACTTTATGACGGTTCTTACCACGAAGTTGACTCCTCTGAAATGGCATTCAAGATTGCCGGTTCTATCGCATTCAAGGAAGCGCTCAAGCAGGCTAACGCTATTCTTATGGAACCTGTTATGAAAGTGGCTGTTATCGTTCCTGACGAGTACACAGGTACTGTTATCGGTGACCTCAGCTCACGCCGTGGTCAGATTCAGGGTCAGGAAACAAGAACAGGCACTGTTCAGGTTGACGCACTCGTTCCGCTTTCAGAAATGTTCGGTTATACTTCCGACCTTCGTTCTAATACTCAGGGTCGTGGTCAGTATACTATGGAACCTCACAGCTATCAGGAAGTTCCGAGAAGCATTGCTGAAAAGATTATGGCTTCAAGAAGCAAAAACTAATTAAAAAATCTTGTGTTCCGGAGAAATTTTTTCTCCGAAACACTTGCATTTATTAAAATAATCTGTTATAATATATATACAGGTTACTGTATTTTCTATTTAAGGAGGATTTTTCCAATGGCAAAGGCTAAATTTGAACGTACCAAACCCCATGTAAACATTGGTACTATCGGTCACGTTGACCACGGCAAGACCACTCTTACAGCTGCTATCACAAAGACTCTCGCTATGAAGGGTCAGGCTAAGTATGAGGCTTATGACATGATTGATAAGGCTCCCGAAGAGAGAGAGCGTGGTATCACAATCAATACTGCACACGTTGAATACGAAACAGATGCTCGTCACTACGCACACGTTGACTGCCCAGGTCACGCTGACTATGTTAAAAACATGATTACAGGTGCTGCTCAGATGGACGGTGCTATTCTCGTTGTTGCTGCTTCTGACGGTCCTATGGCTCAGACAAGAGAACACATTCTTCTCGCTCGTCAGGTTGGCGTTCCTGCAATCGTTGTATTCATGAACAAGGCTGACCAGGTTGACGACGAAGAACTTCTCGAACTCGTTGAAATGGATATCCGTGACCTTCTCTCAAGCTATGATTTCCCTGGCGACGATACACCTATTATCAAGGGTTCTGCTCTCGCTGCTCTTAACGCTCCTGATGACCTCAGCGACCCTGCTTACGCTCCTATTATCGAACTCATGGAAGCTGTTGACGAATATATCCCCAGCCCTGAAAGAGACGAAGCTAAGCCGTTCCTTATGCCTATCGAAGATACTATGACTATCTCAGGTCGTGGTACTGTTGTTACAGGTAGAGTTGAAAGAGGACGTCTCGACGTTAACAAGCCTGTTGAAATCGTTGGTCTTTCTGAAGAAAAGCTCAACACTGTTGTTACAGGTCTCGAAATGTTCCGTAAGACACTTGACTTCTGTGAAGCTGGTGACAACGTTGGTGCTCTTCTCCGTGGTATCACAAGAGACCAGGTTGAAAGAGGACAGGTTCTCTGTGCTCCTGGTTCAATTCACCCACACACAAAGTTTGCTGGTCAGGTTTACGTTCTTAAGAAAGAAGAGGGCGGTCGTCATACTCCGTTCTTCAACAACTACAGACCTCAGTTCTACTTCAGAACAACTGACGTTACTGGTGTAGTTACTCTTCCTGCTGACAAGGAAATGTGTATGCCTGGTGATAACGTTTCTATGGACGTTGAACTCATTACTCCTATCGCTATCGAAGAAGGTCTCCGTTTCGCTATCCGTGAAGGCGGTAGAACTGTTGGTTCAGGCGTTGTAACAGCTATCAACGAATAAGTTTTTTCATATCCTTCAAAAAAAGGCTGTCGATTAGTTTCGGCAGTCTTTTTGTTGTATCAATAAAGTTATATAAAAAATACTGCCGAATTTTTCTATTCAGACAGTATTGATTAACTACCAAAAGTCTCGAAAAAAATATGTGACATCTGGTCATATGTAGGCAGATATTCATTTGAACAATATGTTTCATGAACAGAATCATCTGTAAATTTAACAATAATTTCATCACCGCCGCCATCTTCTGCTTCCATAAAATATTCTTCTTTCCAGTCAAAAAAACCATATGTATTAGCTTTTTCTATAAAATATTCGGCTTCTTTATCTGTAAAAGCATAACAGGAAGTCTCATTTTCATCACCCCTACCCTCATATCTGTAAGAAACAGTCTTATTTATAAAGTCAACTGTATAATACCAGTCCTCTTAAAAAAGATTATCATATAAATGCCATTCTATGCTTTCCACGTCGCTGACTGTTACTTTAGTAACTTCCATATTTTTCGTATAATATACAAAACAAAATACTAATACAGTAACTAAAATTAAACAAATAAAGACGAGTTTTCTTTTAATTACTTTCATATGTACCTCAATTATATAACAAAAAATCGGAAGCCAACAGACTTCCGATTTGCTAAGTGCCGGCATCGTTCTACTTTCCCAGGTCGTTGCCAACCAA
>JAIDUG010000042.1 GCA_029060305.1 Ruminococcus sp. | reverse complement strand
CGTCACTTCCGAAAGTGACTTAATTATTATATCACAACCTGTCCGATTTGTCAAGAGTTTTTCAAAAACTTTTTCAATTTTTTTTCGAGTTGTGATTTACTGCCATATCTGACAGCTTTATTATTATATCATCATTTTCCGAAAAAGTCAAGCAGAAAACATTAAACTAAAAAATATATTTTTTAGTTATAATTACCAGTCAAAAAACAACCTGTACTTATATAACTTATAAATACAGGTTATAATAATATTATTCTTCAGGATTTTCCTCAGGATTTTCTTCGGGACTTGGTGCAATACTTGAATCTATCGGCTCAAAAAACCATCTCCAGTAAGGATAAAGTTTCTGATTGCCGACTTCAAACGAATAAGCCTGACCGTCAATATTTACTTCTGCCCTGAAATGCTGATTGCTTTGATTTTCCTTGTCTGTCCACATTTCAAGCATATATACGTCATATCCCATATATGCAAGCAATTCAGCCAAAGCTCCGTTATACTGGAGACACTGACCCATTTTTTCCACAAAACAAGCCCTTACCCAACTATAACCCCATATTTCATAATATAAGTCTCCGCTTGCATAAGTTACATTTTCATTCAGCCACAACCACGCACATTTAAGTTTATCATAATTGGTCATATAAGGCGTAAAGTGTTCTTCTGCAAATTCGTCTAAAATTTTTCTGTCAGCATCTGACACATAATAAGTAGTCGAATAAAAAGGTTCATCGCCTTTTATATTGTAAAGAGGGTATGAATCGTGCGGAGTTAATTCAACACTGTCAACTATAATCTTCACAGCATTTACATAATCGTCAATCCATTGAGTCGCTTCTTTATGTATATCTTTTACATCAATGTAAGGTCTTACAGTAAAATTGTAACGTCTTTCGGTTGTTTTTATGTCCTCAGAAAGCACAAAACTACATTCATTCTCACTGAGAATTAATTCTTCGTCCATATCCGTATCTGAATTACTGCCATAAGAATAAAATTTTACAATATATCCGGTTACACCTTCAACCTGTTTCCATCTGAGAGTTATTTGGTTTGTTTCCTCGTCATAAATCTGCGCCACACTCAAATCATTGTGGTCTCTGTCCCAGTCAACTTCCTCTACAATCTTAATTGCCTCTATATATTCACTGATACTGTCCATAGTTCCGCCTACAGACAAATAAGCATAATACATCAATACATAAGTTGCATCAACGGCAAGGATTTTACCGTCACCGTCCACATCAGCAGATTTTATTTTTTCTTCCGACCATTCTATAGGATTTCCGGTTGAATTACCAGCATAGTATTCAAGTATTTCGGTAGCATCTACTGCATTTACACTATTGTCACCATTTACACTTCCTAAAATAAATTTATTATCATCTGCCATTGACGGAAACATTGTTATAGCCGAACAAACCATAGTAATACTTATAATTCCAGAAATAAAATTTTTTCTGTTTATTTTCATAATATATTTCCCGTTGTCCGATTATGCCATAAGTTTTACCATTACAGCTTTCTGAGCATGGAGACGGTTTTCAGCCTCTTCAAAAATTTCATTAGCGTGAGCCTCAAATACCTTTTCAGTAATTTCTTCCTCACGGTGTGCGGGCAGACAGTGTAAAACCATTGCGTCGTTATGAGCGACTGACATAAGCTGGTCGTTAATCTGATAGCCTGCAAAAGCCTTTTTACGCATTTCAGCTTCACCCTCCTGACCCATAGAAGCCCATACGTCAGTAATGAGAACATCAGCATTTTCAGCGGCTTTCATAGGAGAATCGGTTATTTCAAAATTTTCATAAGCCTTAGCAAAGTTAAGAATCTCAGACGGCGGACGGTAGCCTTGCGGACAAGCAACGGAAACAGCCATTCCGACTTTAAGACAGCCTACAATCAGAGAGTTAGCCATATTATTGCCGTCACCGATAAAGCACATCTTGAGACCGTCAAAACTTCCCTTAAATTCACGGATTGTCATAAGGTCTGCGAGTACCTGACAAGGATGACAGAAATCAGTAAGACCGTTTATTATCGGAATATTTCCGTATTCTGCGAGTGCTTCAACTTCTTTCTGTTCAAAAGTACGAATCATAATTCCGTCAAGGTAGCGTGAAAGTACCCTTGCAGTATCCTGAACGGGTTCCCCCCTGCCAATCTGCAAATCGTGAGAAGACAGGAAAAGCGGATAACCGCCAAGCTGATACATACCGGTTTCAAAGGAAACTCTTGTTCTTGTAGAGGCTTTCTGGAAAATCATTCCGAGAGTTTTTCCCTTGAGATGAGGATGCGGAATACCGTGTTTGAGTTCATATTTAAGCTGGTCAGCGAGGTTGAGAATATCAATGATTTCCTCACTGCTCAGGTCAAGCATTTTAAGTAAATGTTTCATAATAAAAATAATCCTTTCGTTGAAATATTAATGTTATTTTGCTTTTCCCTTTTTTTCTTCCATAATCTGATGTATAACCTCAGGATTTTTGTTTGCATCTCCGTAAATCTTATCTACTACAACAGCAAAAAGCGGAATATAGTCGTCAAATACCTTATCGTCAATCGTTATATCATACTGCAACTCTCCGGAGACAGAAACATTCGTTTCGATTCTTCCCTTTTCCTCACCATTTAATACGATAGTAAAATCACGTCTGTTCTGACTTATAAGGGAATATGAAAGATTTTTTCCCTCTTTTCCCTCACAGGTTATTTCAGGCTCAAGAAATCGTGATTTACATTCAATTCGCATAAAAATACTATCATTGAGAAAAACCGAAAAGGACGGTTTGGAATCAGTGCTTGTAGTATTCAGGAGAGTATAGAGATTATAGTTGCTTGCATCAAGCAATATATATTTTATATTACCGAAACCCTTTTTTTTGATAGTATAAAGAAGACGTGACTTTTTATCCTCAACAATATATTTACTATTTCCCTTTATAAGTACCAATAAGTCCATAAATCATTCCTCCAATATATCAATAAGAATTTTCAGACCATCTTCAATCTCTTCTTTTGATATTGTAAGAGGAGGCAGAAGTCTTATTTTAGTTTTTGCAGTAAGTACAAGCAGTCCTTTGTCAAACGCCTTTCTTGCAACGTCTGTAGCCTTTTTTGTTTTAAGTTCAATACCAATCATAAGACCTATTCCGCTTACGGACACGACTTCACTACATTCAGATAATACTTTTCTGTAAATTTCAGCTTTTTCACTGACTGAATCAAGAAAACCATTACTTTCCAGTCTGTCAATAACTGCAATACCACCGGCACAAGCAATAGGATTTCCACCGAATGTAGAACCATGAGTACCAGCAGTCAGTACACCGCTACATTTTTCAGTAGTAAGACAAGCTCCAATCGGAATACCTCCTGCAATGCCTTTAGCCATAGTAGTAATATCAGCTTTTTTTCCGAAAATCTCACCTGCAAGGAATTTACCTGTTCTTCCTGCTCCTGTCTGTATTTCGTCTGCAATTACAAGAACGTCCTTTTCAGCACATAATTCAAATACAGCGTTTACAAAGTCCTGATTAAGAGCATTTACACCGCCCTCACCCTGAATGTATTCAAGCATAACAGCACATACAGTATCGTCAAGTTTTGATTTCAGGTCGTCAATATCATTTGCAGTAACATTCACGAAACCCTCAAGGAACGGAAAAAAGTAGTTGTGGAAAGTATCCTGTCCTGTTGCGGAAAGAGTTGCAATAGTTCTTCCGTGAAAAGAATTCACAAGAGTTATAATGTTGTAACGGTTTCTGCCGTATTTATCAAAACTATATTTTCTTGCAATTTTAATAGCACATTCGTTAGCTTCCGCACCGCTGTTTCCGAAAAATACAGAATCATATCCGGAAATATTACAGAGTTTTTCGGCAAATTCAGCCTGAACAGCAGTATAATAATAGTTTGAGGTATGCTGTACGGTTCTTACCTGTTCACAGACTGCATCAGCCCATTTTTCATCACAGAATCCGAGAGAATTAACGCCGACACCGCTTCCGAAATCAATATAAGTTTTTCCGTTCTCGTCGGTACATTGCTGACCCTCACCTTTCTGCATAACAAGCGGATAACGTCCATAAGAATGCATAACGTGTTTATCGAATTTTTCTATTGTGTTCATAATAAAAACAAATCTCCTTAACTGTCAGTAATAAATTACGACAAATTCACAGTTCTATATAATTATAACTCTCTTTGTAGCCTAAAATCAATATACTTGACGTGCAAATAAGTAAATTTTTTGTTTATCTGTTATTATATTTATACAAATTGTGTACCTATACCCTCATTTGAGAGTATTTCAATCAGAATGGAATGAGGCACTCTGCCGTCAATAATAACGGTCTTGTTTACACCACGTCTTACTGCCTCAACACAGCAGTCTATTTTCGGAATCATACCACCTGAAATAATACCCTGTCTCTTAAGGAACGGCACTTCACTGACATTTACTTCCGGAATAAGAGTAGACGGGTCGTCCTTGTCCTTGAGAAGTCCGGCAATATCAGTCATAAGAATAAGATTTTCCGCACCGAGTTCAGCGGCAATTCTTGCGGCTGCTGTATCAGCGTTTATGTTGTAGGTGTTGCCCTGTTCGTCAGTTGCGACTGTTGCGATTACAGGAATATTTCCGTTTGCGAGAGCATCAAGAATAGGTTTTGTATTGATTTCAGTTACTTTTCCTACCCAGCCCAAATCCTGACCGTCTTCAGTAGTCTGTTTTTCAGCTTTAATCATACCGCCGTCAATTCCGCAAAGTCCGACAGCACTTCCTTTATGCTGTGCAAGAAGCTGTACTAATTCTTTGTTTACCTTTCCTGCAAGTACCATTTTCACAACGTCAACAGTTGCATCATCTGTATAACGCAGACCGTTTACGAAATGGCTTTCTATACCGAGTTTGCGGAGCATATCATTGATTTCTGGACCTCCGCCGTGTACGAGTACAACTTTAACGCCTACCAATGAAAGCAATACTATGTCAGTCATTACAGCGTCTTTGAGTTCCTTGTTAGTCATAGCGTTACCGCCGTACTTTATTACAAGAATTTTGTTGTTATACTTCTGTATATACGGAAGTGCGTTAATAAGTATCTGTGACTTGTCACTGTTTGAAATTTTTTCCATTTGCTTTTCCTCCGCTTATGAACGGTAGTCACCGTTTATTTTCACATAGTCGTAAGTGAGGTCGCAACCCCACGCAACAGCTTTTCCTGCTCCATTACCGATTGAGATGTTGATAATAATTTCCTCTTCGCTGAGAATTTCTTTCGCCTTTTCTTCAGAAAATTCAACACCTGCTCCGTTTCTGCAAACTTCAATAAAGCCTTTTTCCGAACCTATAGAAACACCAACCTTATTTATGTCAAAATCAGCGTCAGCATATCCGACAGCACAGAGGATTCTTCCCCAGTTTGCATCTTCACCGAACATCGCCGCCTTGAAAAGACTTGACGTTATAACTGACTTTGCAACAATTTCAGCGGTCTTTTCGGTATCAGCTCCGTGACATATACATTCAATAAGTTTAGTTGCACCCTCACCGTCACGAGCCATTTTTCTTGCAAGATTCATCATTACCGCATAAAGAGCATTGACAAATTTTTCAAAATCTTCATTTTCCTTTGTTACAGGAACGTTTTCAGCAGTACCGTTTGCAAGTACACAAACCATATCGTTTGTTGAAGTATCGCCGTCAACACTTACACGGTTGAGAGTTACTTTTACAACGTCACTCAATGCACGCTGTAAGAGTTCCGCAGAAATATCAACATCAGTAGTAATGAACGTCAGAGTAGTAGCCATATTAGGGTGAATCATTCCGCTACCCTTTAACATACCTCCCATTGTACAGGTTTTTCCACCGAGTTCAAATTTTACTGCAACTTCTTTTACTTGTGTATCTGTCGTCATAATCGCCTCGACAGCTTTTGAATTGCCGTCATAAGAAAGTCCCTCTACAAGTTCTTTCATACCGTTTGCAATAGGTTCAATGGGCAGTACCTGTCCTATAACTCCTGTAGATGCAACTACAACATCATTTTCGTCTATACCGATTTCTTCTGCCACAAGTCTGCACATTTTTTCAGCTTTTTCCACGCCGTCAGCATTGCAAGTGTTTGCGTTTACAGAGTTTACAATAACCGCTCTTGCTTTACCGTTTTTTATGTGTTCTTTAGTCACAAGTATCGGTGCACCTTTTACTTTATTCGTGGTATAAACCGCTGATACTGTACATTCCTTATCCGCAACTATAATTGCAAGGTCATTTTTCTTTTTTGCTGACGGAAGTGCGTTATTTGCAACAGCCGAATTTTCTTCCGTACTTGTGAGAGGTTTATGAGCAAGTCCGCAATGTATACCGTTTGCCCTGAAACCTTTAGAGGCACACACTCCACCGTCAACAAAAGTTACTCCTTTAACTTCTTTCAATTCCATAATCTTCTCCTTTACTAAGTATCTATACGCACCAATTCACAAAGAGCTTTATTCCGATAGGCAATATCGTTTCTTAAAGTAAAGCCCTGATTTTCCCAGAAAGCGTTTCCAACTTCATTGTATTTGAAAACGAGCAGTGCAACTTTGCTTATTCCCTCGTTTTTCAAAGCCGAAATACAGGTATTCACAAGCTTTGTTCCGATTCCGCATCGTCTGTACTTTTCAGCAACGGACATATGGTATATATAACCTCTGCGACCGTCATTTCCGCTCATAATTACGCCTGCAATTTCACCGTTTTGTTCTGCGACAAAACAAGTCGACGGATTGCGTTCAAGAAAACGTTTTATTCCATCATGAGAGTCATCAACGTTATTGAAACCCATGTTTCTGCAAGACATCCAAAGAGCATAAACACTGTCATAATCTGAAATATTCATTGTGCGTATATTCATTGTTAATACCTCCGTCTGAAACTTATACAAGTCCTGTAGTTTCGTCAATACCCATCATTATGTTAAGACACTGTACTCCTGCACCGCTTGCACCCTTGCCGAGATTGTCGAGACGTGAACACAATAAAATCTGTTCGTCGTTCCCGAAAACAAACACCTGCATTTTATTCAGTCCACTGAGAGTATTGGAAGCAAGGAAAAATGCTTTTTGTTCTTCTGCCGTCATAAGTGGCATTACTTCAACAAGTTTAGCGTTTTCATAATGCTTTGAGTACATTTCGTGAATTTTTTCAGCAGTTACATTTTTTTCAAGCTGTCTTGTCTGAATCGGTACGCTTACAACCATACCGCTGTAATAATCACATATTATGGGATTGAACATAGGTTTATACGTAAGTCCTGAAACCGCCTGCATTTCCGGCAAATGTTTGTGTTCCTGCGAAAGTGCGTACTGTCGTGGACTATTGTATTCTTCGGGTTTTTCTTCGCTCTCGTAAACCGCAATAGCTTTTTTACCTGCTCCGCTGTAACCTGAAGTTGCGTACGCAAACACCGGAAAATCAGCCGGAATAATACCATTATTTACAAGCGGATATACTATTGAGGCAAAACCGCTTGCGTAACAACCAGGAACAGCTACTCTGTTTGAAGTCCTTATCTTTTCACGGTGAGCAGGTGAGAGTTCAGGAAAACCATAAGCCCACGCCAGATTAGTACGGTGAGCCGTTGAAGCGTCAATAATTCTTACGTGGTCGTTGTCAACGAATGAAACTGCTTCACGAGAAGCAACGTCCGGCAGACAAAGAAAAGTATAGTCGGACATATTTATAAACTTTGCCCTTTCAGCCGAATCCTTACGTTTTTCCTCACTTATGCGGAGAATTTCAACATCATTTCTGTTCTCGAAACGCTCCAGTATTTTAAGACCGGTCGTACCCTCCTGACCGTCTATATAAATCTTTACAGACATATTTATTTCCTCCGATTTTTTTTGCGTTTGTTGACTTTCCTTTCATATTTTACACGTTTGGGGTCTTCAAGGTCTGATTCGTCCTCAAGCATAGAGTGCCATACGCTTATTACAAGAGTAAGCACGACTATCAGTACAAACCAGAAAATATGAGCTTTCGGAACAACTGCAATCCATAAACCCATTACAATTTCGCCAAGAATCCACACAACACCCATAAGTATTGAAAGACCAATTATAAACATTATATCTTTTTTCTTCATAACAACTTATATTCCAAGTGTTTTTTTAGCAATGGCAATCTGTTCTTTTACGGCTTCCGGTGACGGTCCGCCCTCAGATTTTCTTTCACGTACACAGGTTTCAAGGTTTATAGCCTGATAAACGTCATTGTCGAAAAGTTCCGTCATAGCCTTGTAATCTTCAATCGGAAGAGTTTCAAGAGTGAGACCCTTTTCAATACACTGAGCAACAAGTGTACCTGTAATCTTGTAAGCATCACGGAAAGGCATTCCTTTTTTGACAAGATAGTCAGCACAGTCAGTAGCGTTTATAAAACCTCTTGCGGCAGCGTTACGCATATTTTCCTTTAATACTCTCATTGTAGAAATCATGGGAATAAAAGTTTTCACGCAAAGTTTAACGTTATCAACTGCATCGAAAATAGCTTCTTTGTCCTCCTGCATATCCTTATTGTATGCAAGCGGAAGTCCTTTCAGCATGGAAAGAAGTGTTATCAAATCGCCGTTTACACGACCTGTTTTTCCCCTGATAAGTTCGGTAATATCAGGATTTTTCTTCTGAGGCATAATTGAAGAACCTGTTGCAAAAGCGTCATCCAATTCTATAAACTTAAACTCCCACGAACACCACATTATTATTTCCTCTGAAAAACGTGAAAGATGTGTCATGATAAGCGACAATGTACAGTTGAGTTCAACGCAGAAGTCACGGTCTGAAACTCCGTCAAGACTATTCGGCATAGGTGCTGTAAATCCCAGTAATTCAGCAGTCTGCTTTCTGTTTGTGCGATAAGTTGTTCCTGCTAATGCACCGCTTCCGAGAGGACAGTAATTCATTCTCTTTGAAACGTCATTCAGGCGGTCGAGGTCACGCAGAAACATAAATACATATGCCATAAGATGATGTCCGAATGTTATCGGCTGAGCTCTCTGTAAGTGAGTATATCCTGACATTATTGTTTCCGTATGCTGTTCAGCCATTTCAACAAGAGTTACTGCCAGTTTTTTTACAAGGTCGTATATTTCCTGAATTTCGTCACGCAGATAAAGTCTTATATCTACTGCTACCTGGTCGTTTCTTGAACGTGATGTATGAAGTCTTTTTCCCACGTCGCCGAGACGTTTTGTCAGTTCCGCTTCAATGAACATATGAATATCTTCAGCGGAGGGGTCAAGCTCCAGTTTACCGGAATCTATATCAGCAAGTATTCCTTTCAGTCCGTCAATAATCTGTAAACTGTCCTCTTTTGTGATAATACCGCAGTCGCCTAACATTGTAGCGTGTGCGATACTTCCCTGAATGTCGTGACGGTACATTCTGCCGTCAAAAGCTATCGACGAATTGAAAGCGTTTACAGTATCGTCAATTTTTTTGGAAAATCTTCCAGCCCACATCATATCAGCCATATTTTTATATCTCCTTTATAATTTAATCTTTATTTTCACCGTTCCGACAAATTCAAGTCGGCAGTATTTATTTTCGGTAAAAGTTATATTTCCGTCATAATCCATATCATAGACAAGTATTCCACAATTAAAATCTTTTCCGACTAAAAATATTTTTTCAAACTCCGGTATAACCTTATCTTCATAGGAACAACCAGACAAAAGACATTTTATTGAATCTGTTTCCTTATCAAGAAATATTCTCTCAATGTCATCTTCGTCAACATAATCTATTCCGAAATCTTTCATAAACTGTGAATCGTCATCTCCGTCTTCATCTTCTTCGTAATCAATAGAAATATAATCAAGAAGTTTTTCGTCCGATTCGGAAGAGCCTATCCACAATGAAACATAACAATCTCTAATTTCCCTCATATTTTAATTCCTTTAATTTATTTTTTTATAATAATTATTTCTGTACCTGCTCAAAAGTTTCCTTGTCGATAGTTTCCATAGTATAGGTTATATTCAGTTTTTCGTCAACTTCAACGTGATACAGTTCATATTTACGAGGAGCACTGCCACGTTTTTCATAACCTACGTATATATCAGATGTTCCCGAATTTATAGGTTTATATACTTTGCCGAAAACATCACCATAAGAATCACTTGAACCAAGTCTAATACCATCGATAGCATAAAAGTCATCAATTTCCTTTAAAACGTTGTTGTCGGAAATATAGTATTCTTCATATTTGCTATAGCCCTCACCCTCGCTCATATGCGATATACATAAATTTCCGTTTTTCATAATGCCGGTTCTTTTAAACTTTGCATACTCTATTTTATTTGGAACAGATTTACTCATAAGGATAATTACAAGTATAAGAATAAGTATTACTATAAAATAAAATATATTTTTGAATAAACAACATATAGCATTAAATATACTTTTTATTATCTTCATATTGAAAACCTCATTTTGCAGAATTTATATAATCAGTTCGATTTCTTCAACATTGCAACCATTGTATATTTTTTCATTCCAGTTTTCTATAATCCATTTTTTGTCTATACTTTTTGAATTTTCAGATTCTGCCTCCGCCGGAAAAATATACTCAATATGTCCGGCACAATATCCGGATATACAATAAAGTGCAAACGAACAGTTATTTTCATTGACAGACGGATAATCACAAATCATAAAATCAACATATTCCTCACAAAACGGATATTTTCCTTTAAACCTGAAAACCGTTCCCCTGTACAGTTCCGAACCTCTGTAATCAATTAACTTCATATATTACATTTTCGGCATAGGTGCAGTATAAAATCCAAGTTTATGGAAATTATACCATTCTGATATTTTATCTTCACTTGCGACGTTCAGGGCAAGTAAAATTTCCTTTGCAAATTCCATAGGAGCTGTACCATTTGCTGTAATAACGTTCTTATCCCTGACCGCCTGATGATAAATATATTTTGATTCGCCTGTATATGCTGCCCCTGCCCATTGTTTGAGGTCGTTAATATCATTACTTGTATGCATTACATCATTTAATACTCCTGCTGTACCCAAAAAGGCAGAAGCGTCACAAATACCGCCTAATACCTTGCTTTTTTTATAACAATTATTTACAAGAGTTTTAATTTGTTGTGTGTTCTGACTTCTCCATGTCATTCCGCCGATTAAAATTAATGCTTCATAATCTTCCGGAACAGATAACAAATCATAATCAGGCAATACTTTGAATCCGCCTATTGACTGTACATAATCCTTTGATAATGATACTGTTTTTATATTATACTGTCCGTTACCTAACATTGCTATTGCAGATGATATATATGAGGCTTCCCAGTCTGCGTATTGCTGTAAAATTACAAATAAAATTGTCTTGCTCATTTTATTCCCCCTGTTTATAAATCCAATAAAAAGAAATCGTTTATATCGCAATCATTATAAGGGTGACTGAAATTTATTGGTAAATCTTCTTCGTTGACTTTCCTAAATCCTGATTTTTTATAAAATTTATGAGCTCTTTCCGTATTACGTGGTGTATCAAGTAAAATAATTCTATAACCTTTTTCTCTTGCAAAAGACAAAAGAATGTTATAAAGTTTTCTTCCAATATGATTCGGCTTACCCTGATAACTTTCATATACAAAAAATTTCTTTAAAACAGCGATTTCCGCACTATATGGCATTATTCCGATTGTACCTATCAATTTATCTTCATCTGTGGCAATCCAAAAATTACCACCCTTATTTATATATGATTCAACAATATCCAATAAATCGGGCTGGTCGTCTACTGTAACATATGGTCTTGTGCCGTCATTCTGAAAATGCAAAACAATATCTATAACATCTTGTGTGTACTTTTCTTCAAACTGTCTTATTGTAATCATTTTACCCTCCATAATTGTGAATTTCTTAAACAGCACATTTAAAGTACAACAGGCAGGAATTACCCTGCCCGTGCAAAATTATTTTATAAAATGATTAAATTACTTGTTGTTACGTTTTTGGTCAAGTTTAGCCTTAACGTGAATCGGAAGACCAAAGAGATTGATAAAGCCGGTAGCATCAGCCTGATTGTAAACTTCGTCAGCGTCGAAAGTAGCAACTTCCTCATCGTAGAGAGTGTACGGAGAAGTAACACCTGCGTTAATGATATTGCCCTTGTAAAGTTTGAGTTTAACGTCACCTGTCACTGTTTTCTGAGTTTCAGTAACAAAAGCACTCATAGCTTCACGGAGAGGTGTGAACCACTGACCGTTATAAACGATGTCAGCAAACTTTATGCTGAGATACTGTTTAACTCTTGCTGTTTCCTTGTCGAGACAGATTGTTTCGAGAACTTCGTGAGCGTGGTAAAGAATAGCACCGCCGGGAGTTTCATAAACACCTCTTGACTTCATACCTACAAGACGGTTTTCAACGAGGTCTGCAAGACCGATACCGTTTTCACCGCCGAGTTTGTTAAGAGTTGTAACGATTTCTGTACCATTCATTTCCTTGCCGTCGATAGCAGTAGGAACGCCCTTTTCAAAGTGAATTGTCACATATGTGGGCTTGTCAGGTGCTACGATAGGTGAAACACCAAGTTCAAGGAAACCTTCCTTTTCATACTGCGGTTCATTTGCAGGGTCTTCGAGGTCGAGACCTTCGTGTGAAAGATGCCAGATATTCTTGTCTTTGGAATAGTTTGTTTCTCTGTTAATCTTCAGCGGAATTTCGTGAGCCTCGGCGTAGTCAATTTCCTCATCTCTTGACTTAATGCTCCATTCTCTCCATGGTGCTATAATAGCCATATCCGGAGCGAATGCCTTTATAGCGAGTTCAAAACGAACCTGGTCGTTGCCCTTACCTGTACAACCGTGGCAGATAGCGTCTGCACCCTCAGCGATAGCGATTTCAGCAATTTTCTTTGCAATAATCGGACGTGCGAAAGATGTACCAAGCAAATATCTGTTTTCGTATACTGCACCAGCCTGTACTGTCGGGAAAACATAATCCTGAATAAATTCTTCCTTAAGGTCAAGAACGATAAGTTTTGAAGCACCTGTCTTTTTAGCCTTTTCGTCGAGACCGTCAAGCTCTGTACCCTGTCCTACGTCTGCCGAAACTGCGATAACTTCACAGTTGTTGTAATTTTCCTTGAGCCACGGAATAATGATAGATGTATCAAGTCCGCCGGAATAAGCAAGAACTACTTTTTTAATTTCCTTAACCATTATAAAAACCTCCTGAGCGATTTGTTAATAACTATATTATACACTTATTCCGGATATTGTCAAGAGGTTTTGAATAAATATTCATATTTTTTGAAAGTATTCATATTATCACGCATATTATTCACGGAATGTATGATTTGATTATAATTATAAACAATTTGAATATGTCAATATGGAAAATCGCACATTAAATCCCCTTTGCTTTTGTGCGTTTTTACGATTTTTACTGAATTATTATTATTTCTCTTGATATTTTCTGTTTTTATGTTATAATAGAATTATGTATAAGTTCGTTCAGAGGAGTACAGAATATCTTTTCTTTAATTCCTTGTGCGAAAAATCTAATTATATGGAGGCTCTTTAAAATGCAGAATAATAAAGGCAGTAAAATTTCCGTTCTCGGTGCAGGCAATGTAGGTGCTACTATAGCTTACACATTTGCAGTAAACGGCACTTGTTCCGACGTTGTCCTTGTAGACATCAATGAAGCTAAGGCTAAGGGCGAAGCTATGGATATCCGCCACGGTATTTCTTTGGCTCATAATATCAACATCAAAGACGGTACTTATGAGGATATTGCAGGTTCTGACATTGTTGTCGTAACTCTCGGTATGGCAAGAAAACCTGGTCAGACAAGAATCGACCTCACTCAGAACAATGTAAACATTATCAAACAGGTTATGCCAAAGGTTGCAGAAATCGCTCCCGATGCTGTTTATGTAGTAGTAAGTAACCCGATTGATATTCTTACATATACTATCCTCAAATGCACAAACCTTAAAGCAAGTCAGGTTGTAGGCTCAGGTACTGTACTTGACAGCTCAAGACTTCGTTCCGCTATCGCTGAAAAAGCTGAAATCAGTCCTAAGAGTATTCACGCTTACGTATTCGGTGAACACGGCGACACTTCATTTGTTCCGTGGTCTACAACAAATATCGGCGGTATGAATATATTTGATTACTGGAAGTCAATGGGACATTCAGAAGAAGAACTTGACACAAACGCTATTGAAGAAGGTGTGCGTGTTGCAGGTGCTGAAGTTATCAAGAGAAAGGGTGCTACTTTCTATGCAATCGCTCTCTCAGTAAATAAAATCTGCGATACAATCTTACGTGATTCAAACAGCGTTCTTACAGTTTCCACAATGGCAAACGGCAGATACGGTATTGACGATGTATGTCTCAGTCTGCCTTGCATTGTAAACGGTCACGGTATTGTAGGCGAAATCAATCCTCCGCTTCTCGACGAAGAACTCGAAAAACTCAAAAAGAGTGCTGAGTCTCTCAAGAACGTTATTGCACAGATTACATTCTGATAATAAAAATAAATTCCCCTGCCTTTACGGTGGGGGATAATTATATCTGACAATAAGGTATTGACAAATATTAAAAAATATTATATACTAAAGGCACAATTCAGATGTATTAAAAGTTATATTTGTACAACACTGAAATCAAAAAAACTTTTTATCCGAAAGGAAGTAAAAAAATATGAATTATGCTGAAGAATCTCTCAAAAAACATTATGAATGGAAAGGCAAAGTTGAAGTAGTATGCCGTACTCCACTCGAAACTACTGAAGACTTATCGCTTGCTTACACCCCCGGAGTAGCACAGCCTTGTCTTGAAATTCAGAAAGATGTACTGAAAAGTTACGATTTAACACGTCGTTCAAATCTTGTTGCAGTAGTTACCGACGGTACAGCCGTTTTAGGACTTGGCGATATAGGTCCGGAAGCAGGTATGCCTGTTATGGAGGGCAAATGTGCTTTATTCAAGGCATTCGGCGACGTTGACGCAATACCGCTCTGTGTACGTTCAAAGGAAGTTGACGATATTGTCAATACTGTAAAACTTCTTGCCGGTTCTTTCGGTGGTGTGAATCTCGAAGATATTTCAGCACCACGTTGTTTTGAAATCGAAAAGAAATTAAAGGAATGTTGTGACATTCCGATTTTCCACGACGACCAGCATGGTACAGCAGTTGTAACACTCGCAGCAATGCTCAATGCCCTCAAACTTACTGGAAAACACATTGACGAAATCCGTGTTGTTACAAGCGGAGCAGGTGCGGCAGGTATCGCTATTATAAGACTTCTCATTTCAATGGGTCTGAAAGACGTTGTACTTTGTGACCGAAAAGGTGCTATTTACAAGGGACGTACAGAAGACATGAATCCGGTTAAAGAAGCAATGGCTGAAATTACTAACAAACAAATGCGAAAGGGTACTCTTGCGGAAGTTATCAAAGGTGCCGATGTTTTCATAGGTGTATCCGCTCCGAACTGCGTAACTACCGAAATGGTAAAGAGTATGGCGAAAGACCCTATAATTTTCCCTATGGCTAATCCTACTCCTGAAATTATGCCGGAAGTAGCTATTGAAGCCGGTGCTGCTGTTGTTGGAACAGGAAGAAGCGATTATCCTAATCAGATTAATAATGTTCTTGCATTCCCCGGAATTTTCAGAGGTGCGTTAGATGTTCGTGCAAGCGACATAAATGATGCTATGAAGATTGCCGCTGCAAAAGCTATCGCCTCATTCGTAACTGACGATAAACTCGCTCCGGACTATATTATTCCAAGCGTTCTCGACAAGTCCGTTGCAAAAGCTGTTGCAAAAGCTGTTGCACAGGCTGCACGTGATACAGGAGTGGCACGTATATAAAAAATTTTTTCCGGACGGTCTTAAAATGACTGTCCGGATTTTTACAGGGAGGAAATTTTTATGGGTCTCAACGATACACCGTCAGGTGAAAGAATCCATATAGGATTTTTCGGTAAAAGAAATGCAGGAAAATCAAGTCTTGTAAATGCAGTAACAGGACAGGCAGTTTCAGTAGTTTCCGACGTGAAAGGTACTACTACAGACCCTGTCTCAAAAGCTATGGAATTATTGCCGTTGGGAGCGGTTCTTATAACGGACACGGCAGGTTACGACGACAACGGAAAACTGGGCGAACTCCGCATACAAAAAACAAAGCAGATTCTCAACCGTACTGATATAGCTGTACTCGTCGTTGATTCTGAAACAGGTTTTTCAGATACCGACAAGGAATTGACAGAACTTTTTAAACAGAAAAATATTCCCTACATTGTCGCATACAACAAATCAGACATTAAAGAAATTCAGTGCGGTGAAAACGAAATTTCGGTAAACACTTTAAACAACAAGAATATCCATGAATTAAAAGAAAAAATTGCTTCACTTGTGGTGCGGAGTACGGAAAAACATATAGTCGGGGATTTGATTAAGACAAATGATATTGTTATTCTTGTAACTCCCATAGACCAATCAGCACCTAAAGGACGTTTGATACTTCCTCAACAACAGACAATACGGGATATTCTTGATTCCGATGCAGTAGCGGTTGTTACGAAAGAATTTCAGCTTGCGGAAACTCTCCGGAAAATTCCTTTTCCCCGAATGGTTATAACGGACAGTCAGGTATTCGGATATGTGAGCAGGATTGTGCCGGAAAATATTCCCCTTACTTCTTTTTCAATCCTTATGGCAAGATACAAAGGTTTCCTTGAAACTGCTGTAAAAGGTGCTTCCGCCATTTGTAAACTTAATGATAATGACAATATTCTGATTTCTGAAGGCTGTACACATCACAGACAGTGCGGTGACATCGGCAGTGTGAAACTTCCTGCTCTTATAAAAAAGTTTACCAGAAAACAGATTAATATAAAACTTACTTCGGGAAAAGATTTTCCGGAAGATTTATCAGAATATAAACTTGTTATACATTGCGGTGGATGTATGCTGAATGAACGTGAAGTTACTTACAGAATGAAGTCAGCACTTGACCAGAATGTGCCGTTTACAAATTACGGAATAGCTCTTGCACTAATGAACGGCATATTAAAACGCAGTATAGAAATTTTTCCTGATATGGTGAAACTGCTATGAAAAAAAGACTTCCATATATTATAGGTTTTGCCGTGTTGCTGATTGTCGAAATCCTTATAGCACTTTTTATAAACGGCGGTTTTGTAAGATACTATCTTGGTGATGTTATTGTTGTATGGGTTATATATCTTTTCGTGAAAGCACTGTTTCCGAAAATCAACAGCTATTTGACCGCTTTCGGTGTAATGTTGTTTGCGTTTCTTGTGGAGTTTCTGCAATACATACATATCGTTGACATCTTAGGACTTGGAAATATAAAATTTTTCCGTGTACTTATCGGAACAAGTTTTTCAGAAATCGACTTACTCTGCTATGCCTGCGGAACAGTTATAACACTTCTTATCATATCCATATACAAAAAAATCCGGAACAGATAAAATTCCGGATTTTCCATGCCCTGAAAACCATTTCTTTCCTGATTACATATAATGAAAAATAAACGTATAATCTTATTAATGCCGTCAATAATAATATCAGCTTATGCTGAAAATCTAATACAGGAGTGAAACATTATGTCAGTGAAAAGGGGAGAAATTTATTATGCAGACCTTAGTCCGGTGGTTGGTTCTGAACAGGGAGGCATAAGACCAGTACTTATAGTTCAGAACGATGTCGGCAACCGCTACAGTCCGACAGTCATCGCCGCTGCAATTACAAGCCAGCGTGACAAAACTCATCTTCCTACACATATTGAAGTGCAGGCAGACAAGTGCGGTCTTTCAAAGGACAGTATAGTATTACTTGAACAGATACGCACTATTGACAAAAAACGTCTCAAAGACAAAATGGGTGAACTTGATTTCAATGCTATGAACAAGGTCAACAGTGCGCTTTCAATAAGTTTCGGACTGGGAATAACATGATAAAAGTCCCTTATCATTCAAGGGACTTTTTTTGCATATAAAGTCAGAAATGACTTCTGCTCCTGTACTCCTGACGGAAAATAATCTGATACTGACATATTTGTCCGTAAATCTTCATATTCTGTAATGACGAAATCAGACATCTGAAAGGGTGATAATATGGGTCTTACGGAAAAAGAGGCTTCAGCAAGGCTTAAAGAAGACGGCGAAAACGTTCTTGACGGAGGAAAAAAAGCTAATCCTGCCGGAATATTTTTCAGACAATTCAAAGACGTAATGGTTATGATACTTCTCGGTGCAACCGTTGTATCTGTACTTCTCGGTGAAATATCCGACGCTGTAACAATCATACTTATAGTGCTTTTAAATGCTATACTTGGTTTCATACAGGAGTACAGAACAGAACACACTTTAGAAGCATTGAAATCAATGACTTCACCGACTGCAAAGTGCTATCGTGACGGAAATCTGAAAGAAATAGATGCTTCAAAACTTGTTGTTGATGACGTTATAGAAATAGAAGCCGGTGACAGAATACCGGCTGACTGCGTTGTGCTGAAATCTTTCGGATTCTTTGCAGACGAAGCAATGCTCACAGGAGAATCAGAAGCTGTTGCAAAAATTGCAGGACTTACAAACGATACAGACAATTCTTTAAATAAAGACAATATTGTTTATTGTGGTACTTCTGCAACAAAAGGTGTATGTCGTGCAAGGGTAATAGCTACCGGAAAACGTACACAAATGGGAAGAATTTCTGAAATGCTCACAGATATTGACAAGGAAATGACACCTTTACAGAAACGTCTTGCAGAACTCGGAAAAGTTGTCGCAATAATATGCCTTGTTGTATGCGTTGCAGTATTTCTTGCAGGAGTCCTCAGAGGTGAAGATGTTTTTGAAATGCTTATGACAGGAATTACTATCGCAATCGCAGCTATTCCCGAGGGACTTCCGGCTACTGTAACAATTGCACTTGCACTTGCGGTAAACCGTATGCTGAAACAAAAGGCACTTGTCAACAAACTCCACAGCGTTGAAACTCTTGGTTGTGCATCTGTAATATGTTCCGACAAAACGGGCACAATTACGGAAAACAAAATGACGGTTACAGAATTAAGTACTGTCGGCGAAAGTTATTATTTCAGTGGAATGGGTTATCGTATAAACGGCGGTCTTACTAAAGGCAAGGACAATATTTCAGTAAATCCACAGAATGAAAAATCTCTCATTGAAGCATTGCGTTGTGGTGTAATATGTTCAACTGCAACCATAAGCACTCTGAAACAACCTAAAAACCGTAACCGTGGGAATCTTACGGGAAAAGGCGAATGGCAGGTTACAGGCGACCCGACAGAAGTAGCTTTACTTATTGCAGGGGCAAAGGCAGGTATTACAAAATCATCTCTTGAAACAAGTTTCAGAAAACTTGACGAATATCCTTTTGACAGCGAAACAAGATTTATGGCAGTACATTGCGTGGCAGGTTCAGAAAAAAGAATATACTTCAAAGGTGCGGAAGAAGTTATAATGCCACGCTGTACTCAGTATATGGACGAAAACGGAAGTATAAATACTTTAACTCCAAAAATACGCCGTGAAATATCCGACAAGGTAATTGAAATGTCCGACAAGGCTTTGCGAGTACTTGCACTTGCCTACTGCGTTTCTGACAGACTTGAGCCGGAACGTGGAAACCTTATATTTTTAGGACTTTCGGGAATGATTGACCCTCCACGTGAAGAAGCTAAAACCGCTATCCGAAAATGTGCAAACGCTTCAATAAAAACGGTAATGATTACAGGAGACCACATAAATACAGCGGTTGCAGTTGCGAAAAAAGCGGGACTTCTCAAAGGCGGAAAAGCTATGACAGGTGCTGAACTTGACAGAATGTCAGATGAAGAACTTGACCGTGAAATACATAAATATACAGTTTTTGCAAGGGTTGAGCCGGTCCACAAACTCAGAATTGTAAGAAGTTTCAAAAGGCGTGGTGAAATCGTCACAATGACAGGTGACGGTGTAAATGACGCTCCGGCTATAAAAGAAGCTGATGTAGGTGTTGCGATGGGAGTGACCGGAACAGACGTTACAAAACAGGCAGCTGACGTTATTCTGCTTGACGACAATCTCGCTACCCTTGTAAATGCCGTCGAACAGGGACGTTGTGTATATTCAAATATCCGCAAATTTGTAAGGTACTTGTTATCGTGTAATATAGGAGAAGTTCTTACAATGTTCTTAGGTATTTTAATGGGTATGCCGATAGTGCTTTTACCGGTACAGATACTTCTTGTAAATCTTGTCACTGACGGACTTCCTGCCATTGCACTTGGTCTTGAACCTCCCGAAAATGACATTATGACAAAACCTCCACGAAAGTCTACAGAGGGATTTTTTTCAGACGGTCTTATGGGAAAAATAATTTTCAGAGGAGTTTTTATCGGACTGTCAACGCTTGCTTCATTTGCTGTAATTATGAGAATGGGCGGTACTCTCGAAGCAGGTCGTACTGCCGGACTGATTACGCTTGTAATGTCACAGCTTATACACGTATTTGAATGTAAATCAGAAAAAAAATCTATTTTCAAAATAAATCCTTTCAATAATGTAAAACTTCTGCTTGCGGTTATGGTATCATTAGGAGCTTTGGCACTTGCTGTAATGTTTCCACCGTTGCAGGCTGTCTTTGAAACTGTAACTCTTACTTCTCATCAGTTGTTAATTGCTTTGGGATTCAGTGTTGCAATACCGATTATAAGTGCAATTTTCCAATGAATATTATTCCGTCCGTGTGAAATAATACTACTATAAAAACCGGAGGTATTTTTTATGGCGGAATATATTTCACAGGGAGTTTTCAGACTTTCGGAAACAGTTAAAATAGAAAGTTTTGCAGGAGTTACAGGAAAAAAAGAGGGCGAAGGTCCTTTAGGACAATATTTTGACAAAGTAGTTGAAGACAGTCATTTCGGCAAGGATTCGTGGGAAAAAGCGGAAAGCCGTTTCCAGTTGGAAGCGGTAAGTCTTGCCGTACAGAAAGCAGGTATAACCAAAGAAGATATTGATATTATATGTTCAGGAGACCTTATCAACCAATGTATAGGTTCAACTTACGGTCTGCGTGAACTCGAAATACCATTCCTGGGAATTTACGGAGCTTGTTCAACTATGGCTGAGGGTCTTATTATATCGTCACTTCTCACTGAAAACAACGTCGCCAATCGTGCAATAGCGGTTACATCTTCGCACTTCTCAACAGCGGAAAGACAATTCAGATTTCCTTTATCATACGGCGGACAACGTACACCTACTGCACAATGGACTTGTACAGCTTCAGGAGCAGTGATATTATCAAAAACAAACGGGCTTATAAAAGTAATAGGCGGTTGTATCGGAAGAATTACCGATATGGGAGTTAACGATATAAATAATATGGGAAGTGCAATGGCTCCTGCCGCTGCAACAACTATTCAGCGTTACCTTACAGCTACGGCGACTTCTCCGTCTGACTATGATTTTATAGTAACCGGAGATTTAGGAATTGTCGGAAGTAAATTACTTGTTGAATTTCTTGAAAAACAGAATATTGATATTTCTGTACAGCACCGTGACTGTGGTTGTATGATTTTCGACAGTGAAACTCAGGATACACATTGCGGAGGTTCAGGCTGTGGTTGCAGTGCAAGCGTATTGTGTAGTTATTTTCTGCCTATGCTACAAAACGGTACAGCTAAAAATATTCTCTTCATTGCTACAGGAGCATTGATGTCACCAATGTCTTTACAGCAGGGAGAATCAATTCCGACAATCGCACACCTTGTACATCTCAGAAAGGATTGAAAAATATGTTATGGGACTTGATAAAAGCGTTTATTGTAGGCGGTGCAATATGTGCTGTCGGACAGTTGCTGATTGACTATACAAAACTTACTCCTGCACGAATACTTACAAGTTTTGTTGTTGCAGGAGTGATACTTTCAGCTTTAGGAATCTACAAACCGCTTGTTGATTTTGCAGGAGCAGGTGCTTCCGTACCGCTTACAGGTTTCGGAAATCTTCTCGCAGAAGGTGTAAGGAAAAATATTGACAAAGACGGATTTTTAGGAATATTCACAGGCGGACTTACTTCTTCCGCTGCCGGAATAACAGTCGCACTTTTAGCAGGACTTTCAGCATCAGCGGTTTTCCCTCAGAAAGACAAAAGCTGATATACAAAAAAGACATTTCTATTAAAGAAATGTCTTTTTTAATGACACACGATACAAACATTCACCGTCTTCACAATTTACAACAACCCAGTCGAATTTCTTTGATATTATATAGTAGTCTGTAACCATAAAGACTTCCGGAATCACATTCAGAATTGCAGAAATTTTTCCCTCATACACCCAACCTTCCGCAAGTATACAGAAACATTCCATATTGTCCGAATACTCAGAAACAAGGCTTTTTATTGAATCAATATCAGAATCATTATAATGTAAAAATATCGTATCAGACTGGTTAAGGTCTTTCCGGAAATGCAACCACGCATATGAAAGATTTATTTCCTGTTGCTCTGCATATCGGACGTTTCTGTTATAATCAAAAAATGTATAATAGAATTTCCGCAGAATATTCAGATAGGAATATTTTGAAACTTCATGAAATTCTGAACGGTCAATATTATTTTCCTTAATAATTTCCTCAACTTCGTCTCTTGTCCTGTAACTTTCAGGTTTTTGTTTCATATTTCGCATAAATCAGTCCCATTCTATCTCGTCGCTATGCTGACGGACTATTTCGTAAATATCATCAGGATTTTCAATAAGATATTCTATAATCTCAGCAAACTTCTTTACTTTTACATTATTTTCGGGAGTATTTTCATAATATACAACATATTTTCCTGTACGTCCGGCGAATACTTTTCAATATTTCTTCTGATTGCAATAATTCTTTCGTTTTCTATATAAAAAATAAAAATTATACTTTTCTCGTCATATAATGTATTCAAAAAATCTGACATTATCACTATCTCCTTTTCTACTTCCTTTTTATAATTATAACATACACTATTTATCAAGTCAATATAATAAACGTTCATTCAGTAATTTTCCGGATTCCTGCTACAATATACATAGTTTTATCTGAAAAAAAAACTTTATTTTATGATTTGTTACAAAGTTGATTTTTTTTCGTTTTTGCTATTGACTTTTCCGGAAATGTGTAGTATAATAATAAACGTCGTAAGGCAGTGAAAGCAACGACAAATATGGCGGCATAGCTCAGTTGGCTAGAGTACTCGGTTCATACCCGATTGGTCGTTGGTTCAAATCCTACTGCCGCTACCATCTCAAAAGGCCCGTTGGTCAAGCGGTTAAGACATCGCCCTTTCACGGCGGAATCATGGGTTCGATTCCCGTACGGGTCACCAAAACCTCACAGATAAATGTGAGGTTTATTTTTTTACAGTTTCAAAATATTTATTATCACCACAGGGAATTTTTATTCTCTGTGGTTTTTTATTTCCTCCGTTTCACAGGTACTGTTACAACAAATTCGGACATTAATGATTTCTTTGTCTGATTTTTTACGGAAAATGTCTTTATTTGGAAGTGCAAAAATCGTTGTAGCAATGATATAATATAATCACAGTAAGGGAAACGAAAACACCACGAAAAACAGCATTAAGAGAACGGAAAATTACAGGAAAATCACTGATTTTCAGAGTACAAAAAATCCGAAAAAATGCTAAAATATAATTAAAGAAAAACAAACAAAAATAAACAAATCGAAATAAAGAGTTTCTTAGGAGGAAATATTATGAAAAAAATGAACGTATTTAGAAGAGTTATCACAGCTATCACAACAGCAATCATGACAGTAAGTGCAAGCGGTCTCGCATTCAACACATCAGCTACAAACGAAGAACCAAACTTCGACGAAATGGCTGACAGAATTGTTTATCTCGTAAACGAAGCAAGAGCTGAAGCAGGTTTAGACCCAATATACGCTGTTCCCTACCTTAGAGAAAGAGCAACAGTAAGAGCTGAAGAATGCACAGAAACTTTCAGCCACTCAAGAACAAACGGCGATTCATTCTCTACAGTAGTTGACTATGAGTCAGCACCTTGGGAAAAAATAAGCGAAAACATTGCAGCTGGTATGAACACACCCGAAGCTACTTTTGAGCAGTGGAGAAATTCTCCGAGCCACTGGGCAGCAATCATGAACCCTGAGTTCACACATATGGGCGTTGGTATCGCTTACGATGAAGACAGCACTTACAAATGGTACTGGCAACAGCTCTTTATCAAAGTGGACACTTTTGAAAGACCGGACGGAAGTATGGACGGACAGTACATTCCTGACCAGTACACAATCATTCCTCAGGCAACAGGCGACATCGACGGCGACGGCGTTAT
>JAIDUG010000041.1 GCA_029060305.1 Ruminococcus sp. | reverse complement strand
GTATTTAAACGTTCTCTTTAAATTTTTAAATGCTTTTTAAACGATTTTTAAATGAAAATTAAAAAACCTCGAAATTGGAATTTTATTCCAAAAACGAGGTTTTTATTTTTTACAAGTTAAATTTTTTATTTCAAGTTTTTTCACGTTATACCGCCAAATATTCGGCTATATATCGCAGTTTTTCGGAATTTTCACGCTTTTTACCGCTTTTATTCGGCTTTACCCATTTTTGTATTTTGCATGTCAATTTACAGCAAGCGTTTATGACAGCCGTGACCTCTTGATTTTATAGTATTGCTTTTTTTTATTTTCTATGCTATAATCAAATTGAGGTGATCAGTATGCCAAGTAGAATTAATACAAATCTTATAGAAACAAAATCACGAGATAAAGTTAGAACTATAATTGATAATTATGGAAACGCATTATTTCGCGATTTTACGGAAAGAGACTATGGAATAGACGCTTTAATAGAATTATTTAACAACGGAAATCCTACAGGAAAATTTGCATTATTACAATTAAAAGCAACAGAAAAAACTATTGTTCCAAATAAAAATAATAGTTATGTTTCAGTAAAAGGAATTAGTATGGCAAATGCTCAATACGCTTTCCAAAAAAACATTCCTGTAATATTAATCTATGTTTCAATAAAAGAAAATGCGGGTTTTTACTATGCTGATATTCAAAGTATTGTCAATGAATCAATAATAACAAAATTAAATCAAAACTCTTCAGGAGAAACTACTTTAAGAATTCCTGTTGATAATTATATTACTGATGATATAACACCACTTATTACCTTAATCGAAAGTTACTATGTATAGCATCTATCAAAAATGATAGATGCTTTTTTATACACTGAAAGGAGTTGATTTATATGGGATTTTTCAAAGGGCTTTTCAAGAGCCGTGACAAGCCTACAAACAGTTATGACAGTCCGTCATACAGCTACTTTTTCGGACGGACAAACAGCGGAAAACGAGTAAATGACCGCACAGCAATGCAACATACTGTAGTTTATGCGTGTGTGCGTGTACTGTCCGAGGCATTGGCACAGTTACCGTTACACGTCTACAAGTACACTGAAAACGGCAAGGAGAGGGCTATAAAGCACCCTCTTTATTTTTTGCTTCACGACCAACCTAATTCCGAAATGACAAGTTTCATTTTCCGTGAAACCCTTATGGCACATCTTCTGATTTACGGCAATGCCTATTCTCAGATTATCAGAAACGGTCGTGACGAGGTGACAGGACTTTATCCGCTGACACCTGACAGAATAAGAGTTGACCGTGACGAACACAACCGCCTGATTTACAGATACAGTCGTTACGATGAAGCAAATCCGAACTTAAAGGAACAGGGCGAAATTATTTTAAAACAGGAAGACGTTCTGCATATAGCCGGACTTGGTTTTGACGGTTTAGTGGGATATTCTCCCATTGCTATGGCAAAAAATGCTATCGGAATTTCCCTCGCCTGTGAGGAATACGGTTCTACATTCTTTGCAAACGGTGCAAGTCCAAGCGGTATTCTTGAACACCCTGGGACTATCAACGACCCCGAAAAAATCCGCAAGGCGTGGCAGAATGCTTACGGTTCAGGCAACTCCCACAAAGTCGCCGTACTGGAAGAGGGTATGAAATATCAACCGATTTCCATTCCGAACAATGAGGCACAATTTCTTGAAACAAGAAAATTTCAGGTTGAAGAAATAGCACGTCTGTACCGTGTACCTCTCCATATGATTGGAGACCTTGAACACGCCACTTTCAGCAATATCGAACAGCAAAGCCTTGAATTTGTGAAGTACACGCTTGACCCTTGGCTTGTACGTTGGGAACAGGCGTTACAGAAAGCACTTCTCAAAGACAGCGAAAAAGGACAGTATTTCATTAAATTCAACGTTGAGGGTCTGCTCCGTGGCGACTATGCAAGCAGAATGCAGGGTTTTGCGGTTGCTCGACAGAATGGTTGGATGTCCGCAAATGATATACGTGACCTCGAAGAACTCAACCGCATACCTGCTGAACAAGGTGGCGATTTGTACCTGTGCAACGGCAGTTTTACAAAACTCGCTGATGCAGGTGCGTTCGCAAATAATTCTGAAAGTGGGGTATCTGAAAAGTGAATGTAAAACTTGTATATGGTGCTCCTTGTAGCGGAAAATCGACATATGTACAAAATAATGCTGACATTCAGGATATTATTTATGACGGCGATGATATTTTGTCGGTAATCACAACAAAAAAAGACCATTCTGTAACAGAATCAGAAATTAGGTTTGTAGCTTCCGACATAAGATACAATCTGCTTGAATCGGCAAGTAATAGAAAAGTAGAAACATTCTGGTTTATTGCAAGTTATCCGACTGAAAGTGTTTTAAAACTAATTAAAGATTTTCAATATGAAGAAATTTTCATAAATGCTACAATGCAAGAATGTCTAAAACGTCTGGAAAATGACGAAACAAGACCTGATAAGGAAAAATGGAAAGAAATTATTCAAAAATGGTTTGAAGAACATTCTGATTCAAATAATGGAGGTGAAAATAAAATGGATAAAAAATTCTGGCAATTCAAAAACTCCGACGAAAAAGAAACTGAACTGATTTTCAACGGACCTATCTCAGACGAAACGTGGTGGGGTGATGAGATTACTCCGGCAATGTTCCGTGATGAACTGTCCAAAGTCAAGGGAAACCTTACAGTTTGGCTGAACTCCCCTGGCGGTGACTGTTTTTCAGCAAGTCAGATTTACACAATGCTTAGAAACCATAAAGGAAAAATCACGGTCAAGATTGACGGAATAGCAGCTTCGGCGGCGAGTGTTGTGGCAATGGCAGGCGACGAAACTTTGATTTCACCTACCGGAATGATTATGATTCACAATCCTATGACTATTGCAAGCGGTAACAAGTCCGATATGGAAAAGGCTATCACCGTACTTGAGGAAGTCAAGGAAAGTATTATCAACGCTTACACCCGAAAAACAACTCTCAGCCGTGCGAAAATATCACGTCTTATGGATGAAGAAACTTGGATGAACGCTGAAAAAGCGTTACAGCTTGGATTTGTGGACGGTATTCTTTTTGACGACAAAAAGGCAGAAACTTCGCCTGCTCCCGAACCGGAAGAAGAAACTTCCAAACCCGAAAAAGAACCGGAAAATATTCAGCTTATGACTTTTTCTGTTTCACGTTCAAGGGATTCTTTTATGCAGAAAGTTTCCGCACATACGGACGGCGTACCTATTGAACAGCTTGAAAAAAGACTGAACTTATTAAAATACTGATTGGAGGAATTAAAATGACTATTCAGGAACTTATGAAAAAAAGAGCGGAAGCGTGGGATAAAGCACGTGACTTCCTCGAAAGCAAAAGAACTTCAAACGGTCTGCTTTCCAAAGAGGACATTATAACTTACGATAAAATGGAAGCTGAAATAGTAGCTCTCGGCGAAGAAATAAACCGTCTTGAAAATCTTTCGGCACTCGGCGATAAACTTAATCAGCCGACTTCTTCGCCTATCCTTAATAAGCCAAACACAAAAAACGGCAGGTCTTCTGACGAATACAAAGATGCTATGCTTACCGCTCTCCGCACAAATTTCAAACAGATAAGCAACGTTCTTCAGGAAGGTGTTGATGCTGACGGCGGTTATCTCGTACCGGTTGAGTACGACAGACGACTTATTGACGTTCTCGACGAAGAAAATATTGTGCGTAAACTTGCGACAAGAATCACCACAAGCGGTGAACACAGAATCAATGTAGCTGCTACAAAACCTGCTGCTGCGTGGATTGAAGAGGGTGCAGCTCTCACGTGGGGAAATGCCACTTTTGACCAGATTCTTATGGATGCACACAAACTTCACGTTGCCGTAAAGGTTACCGAAGAATTGCTTTATGATAACGCTTTCGGACTTGAAAACTATCTGCTTACACAATTCGGAAAGGCTCTCGCAAACGCTGAAGAAGATGCTTTCCTTAACGGCGACGGTATCGGCAAACCGACAGGTATTTTCAATGCAACCGGTGGCGGACAGGTTGCAGGAACTCTCGGCGGTACGGTCAAGACAGATGATGTTATAGACCTTGTGTATGCCCTCAAACGTCCGTACCGTAAGAACGCTGTATTTATTATGAACGACAAAACGCTTGCATCACTCCGCAAACTCAAGGATAACAACGGTGCTTATCTCTGGCAACCGTCATATCAGGCAGGTGAACCCGACAAGGTACTTGGTTATAACGTCTATACATCTGCATATTCTCCGGAAAATTCCATTGCTTTTGGTGATTTCAAATACTACAATATCGGCGACAGGGGAACACGTTCATTCAAACAGCTTAACGAACTTTTCGCCGGAAACGGTATGATTGGATTTGTCGCAAAGGAACGTGTTGACGGAAAACTTGTACTTCCGGAAGCTGTACAGATTCTTAAATTTTATTATTATAATGTAAATGTAATATTTTTACAAACATACATAATAAATTCTTCCGGAGTTGGTTTTGTACCGTTTGCGGATATAGATTTCAACATTTCAATATTTTCCGGCGAATTATTTTTCATTGCTTCTTCAATCATTAAAGTAATTTCTTTCTTTACATTCTTGACAGTCGTATTATTATTTTTTGCGACCTGACGGAAAATTTTTTCTAAATCTTTCATATTGAACCTCCTTTCTGTAATAACTAATAGTTATTGTAACATACTAATAGTTATATGTCAATAGCAAAATAAAAGAAACCTGTTGAAAAAACAGATTTCTTGTCGAATGAGTATAAATTCACTTACCGGAGTATTCAAGCAGTGTTTCAATAACGGCGTAAATTCTCTGTTGTTCCTGTTTGGAAAGTTCAGAAATCCTGTCCATAATCAAAGAATTTTTAACACAATATGATTTTGTAACCAAATCGCACAGAAGCATATCGGAAGTAACTTCTAAAGCGTTTGCAATTCTGATAAGAGAAGTCAGAGACGGAATTTTTTCACCACGTTCTATCATACTTATGTAATTTGTACTTAAATCAGTTTTTTCTGCAAGGCTTTCCTGACTGATATTCTTAAGATTCCTGAAATGCCTTATATTTTTACCGATTGAAGTCATATCCATTTTTATCGCCCACCTGATAGTTATATTTTCACACTATCAGTATATACCATTTAAATTCAAATTTACACAAACTATTCGTAAGTTATAACTACTATAAGTTATATAAATCCGACTATTTTCTAAGGGTCACGCAAAACGTGGCGGAGGACGTGTTGAGGGTAAACCGCATATCGCTCCGGCTGAAAAAAACGGTGCGGAACTTCTTGAAAGTCTCATCAG
>JAIDUG010000040.1 GCA_029060305.1 Ruminococcus sp. | reverse complement strand
TGGCGCGCCTTGCTGGATTCGAACCAGCGGCTTACTGCTTAGAAGGCAGTTACTCTATCCAGCTGAGTTAAAGGCGCATAAAAAATGGAGCGGGTGATGGGAATCGAACCCACGTAACCAGCTTGGAAGGCTGGAATTCTACCATTGAACTACACCCGCATTGGCGTTTCAACAGAAATTATTTTATCACATAATGCGGAAAATGTCAATAGCAAAACTTTATTTTTTCCCTTATGCACAAATATCTCACAAAAATAAAGTCTAATATTGTGCATAATCAACTATTCAAGCAAATCAGCAGAAAGCTGTAATATCTGAATAAGTTTTTTCTGTTCATTTTCGGGACGTTCCTGTAAAATCCTGTATGCTTCAAGAGGAATATTCTGACTGTCGTTTTCAGAACCGATATTCTCAAAAAGTCTGCTGAGTGATATGGAAAGCCCACCTGCAATTTTTTCGATACTTTCAAGAGTAGCATTTTTTTCGCCTCTCTCAAGCTGTCCGATGTAGGTGGGGTGCAGACCGCACTTCTCAGCAAGTACTTCCTGACTCATATGTTGCTGAATACGATAGTTGCGTATGCGTCTTCCCGTCTCAATACTTATCCTGCTCATAAAAAATCACACCTCCTTACTATATAATTTATAATTCAAGTATATAGGTATTATTTTTCATTTTAAACAGACTATTGACTTTTATTTCACATTGGTGTATACTATAGATATTTAAAAACTGTTTTCAGTTACTATGAATATTCACTCCATAATGTGACATTTTTGTAATCTTAAAGTCATTGACAAGTAACAAAAAAGTGATACAATATAATCATTAAGAAATTAATAAGATTTTTCCACTTTTTTTCTGAAGAAATCCGTGTTATAATTGAAAATGTAAAAAGTATTTAGTAAAAAGAAAAAAATATATTTTTTCTTCGTCTTTTTTGTCCTTAAAAATCACTTATTAATGAAAGTACAATATGTGAAAGTGAAACGTATTTTGTTAAAATAAAAAAATATATTTTTCTTTCGTCTTTTTTGACTTTCAGAATCACTTATATATAGAAACCGTTACAGAAAGGGTTGATTTGATTTGTAAAAAGATAAAAATTTCTCAGTCCGCTGTCACGTATGACATTCAAGAAATGTTATATAGTACAGGCAGTTTATATTTTTTCAGGAGGTCGTGATAAAAATATGAAAAAACGTTCTAAAAATTCATGCGGAAGACGAGGTGAAAAGATTTTCAGTAATGTGTGTATAATTCCCAGTCTGGCAGGCGTACTTATATTCTTTCTGATACCATTCGGAATAGTAATCTACTATTCACTGATAAGCAATCCTGTAACAAAAGATTTCGTCGGAATGGATAACTACAAAGACCTGTTGCAAAACTCAGCATTTAAGCAAGCGTCAAAAAATACTGCAATGTTTTCTTCCATAGCAGTACCACTTGCGGTGATAATACCTATGTGGCTTGCTGTAATCCTTGAAAGAAGCATTCCGGGAAAAAGCGTTTTCCGAACATTCTTCCTTAGTCCTTTAATGGTTCCTACCGCCTCGGTAGTACTTGTGTGGCAGGTATTATTCCACAATCACGGTACAATAAATCAGGTAGTCGAAAAATTCGGCGGTAATCCTGTTGACTGGCTCAACTCATCTTACGGAATATTTGTAATAATACTTATGTTTCTGTGGAAAAATATAGGTTACAATATGATACTTTTTATGTCGGCACTCGGCGGAATCCCGAAAGACATTATTGAAGTCGCTGAACTTGAGGGGGCAAGCAAATTCTATCAGTTTTTCCATATAAAACTCAGGTATCTTTCACCTACCATTCTTTTTGTACTTATACTATCGCTTATAAGTTCTTTCAAGATTTTCCGTGAAGTCTACCTGCTCACCGGCAACTATCCATTTGACAGGCTTTATATGTTACAGCACTTTATGAACAATACGTTTGAAAAACTCAACTATCAGAAACTTTCCACCGCAGCGGTACTGTTTTCACTTGTAATGATTGTTGTAATAGCTATCCTGCTCATTTCTGAACACTTTTTCGGAAAGGACGTGGAAAACTGATGATTGCAAAAAAAAGACAACATTTTTTCAATATAGTAATTGGCGTTTTCATAGGTATTTCCGCCATACTTTTCATAATGCCTACTCTGCTTACCATTGCAAACTCTTTTATGACTTCAAACGAAATTTCTGCAAACTATGGTGCAATGCTCGGCAATATGACCGACGACAAGAAAGTTTTTATTTCTGAAAATGTAAACCTCAAATTTATTCCCGACAAAGCCACACTCTCACAATATAAAAACGTTCTTTTCAAGAATCCGGAATATCTTTTCAAATTCTGGAACAGTACAATTCTTACAGTACCGATAACACTTTTTCAGCTTGCAATAGCGGTACTTACTTCTTACGGATTCTCACGTTACAACAACAAAGTAAAAAATCTTATATTCTTTGCATACATAATTCTTATGATTATGCCATATCAGGTAACGCTTGTACCTAATTATCTCGTAGCCGATAAACTGGGATTTCTTGAAGATATAAATAATACTGGTATATGGAAAATGCTTTCTGAAATGAAAGTTATGGAAGATACAACAATAATTTCACTGAAACAGCGTCTTGCAATAATTCTGCCTGGAATATTTTCACCGTTCAGCATTTTCCTGCTCACAAAGGTAATGAGACGCATTCCGATTTCATACGTTGAGGCGGCAAAACTTGACGGTGCTACGGAATGGCAGATTATGACACAGATATATCTTCCGATGTGCAAAAGTGCATTAGTTTCCATAGGTATGCTTGTATTTATAGATTACTGGAATATGGTGGAACAGCCGATTATATTAATGAAAGATTCTGAATTACACCCTCTGTCTGTTTTTCTGTCTCAGGTAAACACGGGCGATATAGGACTTGCATTTGCGGTCGGCACAGTCTATATGATACCAACTATACTTATGTTCCTTTATGGCGAAGATTACCTCGTGGAAGGTATCACCGCCGGAGGAATAAAAGGTTAAAATATAAAAGGAGATTTTCTTATGAACGAAAATAACACGGGGAATTACACTCCCAACCGTAAAAGAGAAATTATTAAAACCGTCCTTATAGTTTTCCTTATAATAATGCTTATTCTCACTTTCTGCTCAAACACTATAATGAACAAGTCACTTGCGGAAATAACTACAGAAAGTGCTGTTTCAGGAAAACTTACAGAACGTATACGTGGAAGCGGTCTCGTTGAATCAAATCAGTCCTATGACGTGAAAATAGATGGCAACAAGGTTATTGATACTATAATGATTAAAAGCGGTCAGGAAGTCAAAAAAGATGACGTACTTTTCACGGTAGGAACTGAGGAAAGTGAAGAACTCGAAACTGCTGAGGACGCACTTATTGCCCTTGAACTTGAATATCAGAAAGCACTTTTAGGCAATCCGGAAGACTACTCCGCCGAAAATCAGGCTATCAACAATGCACGTGATGACCTCAACACAGCTATCGCAAAACGCAACAATGCTGTTGCTAATTCCGGTTCTGAAAAGCAGGCACTTTACGACTACAACAGCAACAAGAACGAACTGACAAGAAAAACAAAAATCCTTGAAAAATTACAGTCAACAATAATCGCCATAGATTCAAATGAATATTCTTCTGCGGCTGTAGAATATACGGGAAACCTTACTTTCCTTTATGACATCTATCAAAACGCTGAAATGGATTATAATAAGGCTTATTCGCTCTATACACAAATGCTTACAGGCAGACCCTCAGATTCTTCAGATAATATTACAAACGATTTTACAAACAACTTCACAACAGAACCCTATATTGAAACTTACAACGATAATTCAGAGGAAATTCAGACAACAACAGAAACAACTACTCAGCCGGAAACGACTTCACCATACGACAGCAATCTTGAAACTTTAAAAGCTGATTTAGATGCCAAAGAAATCGCACGTGACAACGCACTCAACGAATACAACAACGCAAAGGCAAGTATACGCAATGACCTTATGAATCAGCTTTACAGTACAGAAAGTGATGTGGACTATCTCACCGGACAGATTACCAACTATGAATCATCACAGGGTAATGGTACTATGATGTCCATTGAAGAATATGACGAGGATATCCGTCAGAAACAGAATACCCTTGAAACACTTATTGCAGAACTCAACAAATCAAAAAACGAAAATGACATACAAAACAAAAGCAATACACTTGAAATAGAAGCAAAGAAAAAAGAAATCGACAGTCTTAAAAAGAAAATCGAAAAAATGAAAGAAAAAAATTCCATTACAGAAATAAAATCAAAATACAGTGGTATAGTAAGCTCTGTAAACGTCAAGGCAGGCGAAACAACCGTTCCTGATATGCCGGTAGCAGTGATTGACATTGCAGAAGAGGGATACACCGTTGAACTGAGCGTGGACGCTGAAAAAGCTAAGAAAATCAAAAAAGGCATTGAAGCAGAAGTCGTAAACAACTGGAACGGCGATATTACAGCAATTCTTACTGACATAAAAAACGATACAAAAGCAGGGTCAAAAAACAGAATACTTACATTCTCTGTAACAGGTGATGTCAGTGCAGGCTCTATGCTTGACTTGTCTATTCCGTGCGGAAGCGGAAGTTATGATACAATCGTCCCGAAAAGTGCTGTTTACAAAGACAATCAGGGGTCTTTCGTACTTGTTGTAAATTCAAAGAGTTCACCGCTCGGAAACAGATATTTCGCTGAAAAAGTACCTGTTGAAGTCCTTGCTTCAGATGAAGTTTCAAGTGCTGTACAGGGTGCAATCAATGCAGGAAGTTACATTATCACCACCGCCAGCAAACCCGTTAATCCTAAAGACCAGGTTCGTATGAAAGACAACTAAGGCGGTGTTGTCGATGAAATCAAAACGCAAATACAGAAATTTAGTTATAATAATTCTCAACGCAATTGTTATTATAGCAATCTGCATACTTACTGTAGTCGGAAAGTCTATGGCGGTTTCACAGCAGTACAACTCAAACGCTGACCGCTGGAAAAATGACAGCAAGGAAAATTTTGCACAGATAAGCACTTTTCTTTCGGAAGATGCAGAATTTACAACAGATAACATAAATTCGGTACGTGCGGAATTTATAAGCACTCTGAAAGACGCTTCGATAGAAATGAAAGACGGAAATCTTCCTTTTTCAGATGCATACAGTTCACAAGTCGGAACATTTACAATCAAAGGCGATTTGACAGGACGTTCAGAAGCTGTAATGACGGCAGTAGGCGGTGACTTCTTTTCTTTCAGAAACTTTATGCTGATTGACGGAGCGTTTTTCACAGAAAATGATACTATGCAGGACGGTGCGGTCATTGACAGAAATCTTGCGTGGTCACTCTACGGAGCTTATGACGTTGCAGGAATGAACATATACATAAATGACATTAAATTCTATATAGCAGGAGTTATTGACAATCCTTCCACCAAACCGGAAAATGACTGCATAGGAAAACTTCCGAGAATATATATTTCCTATGAGGGAGCTTCTGAAATCTCTGCAATGTCAGGGGGAAACAATTCCGGAATACCAACAGACCCTACGACAATGCTTGCGACTTCTGACGGTTTCAGGCAGATAACCTGTTATGAAACCGTCCTGCCGAATCCTGTTGAAAATTTCGCATACAATACAGTAAAAAAACATTTTTCTGAAAACTATGCCGACAAATATTCAATAGTAAAAAACAGCACACGTTTTGAACCGTCTGTACGTGCAAAGGCTTTCAAGAAAATATACAATTATGCTGTAATAAAAAACAATATAAACTATCCTTACTGGGAAAACGCTTCACGTCTCACAGAGTTCAAACTGACTTTTCTGTATTTTTTCAGACGTTTACTATTTGCCGTCCCTGTAATTACAATTATATGGCTTGCAATTCTTTGCGTGAAGTTCCTCAGAAAAAAACAACCTGCCGTTTTACGTGCTATATCGATTTTCATAGACAGACGGCGTAGAGATATAAAAGAAAAATTAGAGAACAAAAAAAGAAAGTTTAATAAAAATATAAAATAATGGAAAATATTTTTTCCGGAAAGGCATTACTATGAAAAATTCACTTATAAGACGTTCAATAACAGGAATACTTGCGGTTTCAATGGTACTTTCTGCATATTCATGCAGTGAAAAAAAGGACGGAGATTCAAAGACAGAAACCAAAACTCAGCCGGTACAGACTGCAAACGAAGTAGTCAAAAATTCATACAGTTCCATAGATATGGACGTTGAAATCCCTGCTGACTATATTGAACAGATGTTTTTGGTAAAAGACACTTCACAGGTACTTATTTTAGGCGGTAACGGCGAAAATTACAGTCTTTACCTTACAGACATGGACTTCAGCGGATTCAACGAAATACCGCTTGACTTCCCGAAAACTGAAAACTCACAGTCATACCTCAGGACAACGGTATCTCCCGACGGCTTTATATATGCGTTGTTTACACTCATTGATTACGGCGATTTCAAACTTCCTGACTATGATGACCCTGATTTTGATTATGAGAATTTCGACTATGAAGCAATGAACGAAGCCGCACAGTATTCGTGTACGCTCTATAAACTCGGTTCTGACGGAAAAGTTGTTTCAGAAAATCTGCTTGAAAACCTCGACGAATACAGCGACGATACAGCAAACGGAATATACATAAATAACCTCGTTGCAGGAAAAGACGGCAATCTCGTAATCACTCTGAGCGGTGAAGAAGAAAATTACTTGATACTCAATGAGGACGGAAAGATTACAGGAAAAATTGAGTCAAATGAAAGCAATCACTGGGTAAACTACTTCACAACTGACTCTCAGGGAAATATTTACTGTGCAGGTTACGGCTCAAAGGGCGAACAGATAGAAATTATTGATATTGATTCAAAGAAGTTCAATGATGCAGAAATAACTTTTGATACCGACTATATGGGCATAAACAGCATTAATACAGGTTCAGGAGAATATAATCTCTTCATAAGTACACGCACTTCTTTGTACGGTATAGGTGAAGATAAAAAACCTGTTGAAATAATCGACTGGCTTGATTCAGATATAAAAGGCGATTCCGTACAGCACGTTATCGGTCTTGACGACGGCGACTTCATTGTGTACATAAGAGACTATGTAAACAATACTTCAGGATTCTCACGCCTTACAAAACGCAGTGCTGACGAACTCGCAAACCAAACTATAATCACGGTTGGTATGCTTTACAACGATACGGAAATAACTTCAAAAATCACAGATTTCAACAAGTCACAGACAGACTACAGAATAAAAATTGCAGACTACAGCAAGTATAACGAATGGGACGACGAAAAAGAAAAACAACTCAACTCCGCCTCCAAACAACTTAAAATGGATATAGTTTCTGGCAAATCTCCCGATATGATTATCACTTATGACTACAGCATCATTTCTGAACTCGCCTCAAAAGGAACGTTTACAGACCTTTACACATACCTTGACAAAAATGACGGACTTTCAAAAGACGATATTATGCCGAATATCTTAAAGGCAAGCGAAATTGACGGTAAACTTTATTCAATGTCACCTACTTTTAGTGTATCGTCTGTTGCGTGCAAATCCAAATTCTGTGATAAGGAAAACTGGACTATTGACGACCTTATAAACACTATGCACGATAATCCGGATATGCAACTCATGAATTACGGCAACACAAAGGAAAATGTTTTTGAATTCCTTGTAGGTTCTTGTTGTGACGAATTTATTGATTACAAAAAAGCAGAATGTAACTTCAATTCCGACGACTTCAAAAAAATTCTCGAATTTTGTAACGAGTTCCCTGACGAAAGCGAACAGATTGACTGGGAAACAGCTACTGACGACGAAATACAGGAATACTGGAACGAAAGGGAAACAATGTGTCTCAATGACAAGGCACTCCTCAATGACGCAAGTTTTTACAGTTTGACAGAATTTGCAACGTTGAAAACAGTTACATTCGGCGACGAAGATATAACGCTTGTAGGTGTGCCGTCCAGTGACGGAAAAGGTGCTTTGATTTCAACAGGTTACTCTATGGCTATTCTTGAAAGTTCGCCGTCAAAAGATGCCTGCTGGGAATTTATAAAGGAATTTTTCACAGAAGAATATCAGACTAATGACCGTTACAGTTACAGACTTCCCTCACGTGTTTCCGCATTTGAACAGAGGGCAGAAGATTCTATGCACAAACCTTACTATCTTGACGAGGACGGAAACAAAGTCGAATACGAAAATACGTACTGGGTAAACAATCACGAAATTACCGTCAACCCTCTCACAGAAGAAGAAAAAGATTTCGTTGTTGACTATATCAAAAAAGCTGACAAGGTATACGGCGGTTTCTCTGACGAAGTAAGGGAAATTATTGTAGAAGAAGTAACAAAGTATTTCAAGAGCGAGGCTACTTCTCAGCAGACTGTTGACAAGTTACAGAACCGTATAGGAATCCTTATAAGCGAACAGTCCTGATTTTTAACGCTATCAACTTTTTAATATATTAACCTCCTTTTTTCTGAAACAGCTTTCCGTTTGTTCATTAGCGGAAGCTGTTTCTTTATGAAAAAATTACTATAATTTTATTCAATAAAAGTGTAAACTTTAGTAATATGAACAAATTTGCATAAAACACTTGACAAAGTCGCATAATAGTGTTAAATTATATTTAGCACTCAGAGATGTAGAGTGCTAAATAAGCGAAAGGTTGTGTTAATCGTGAACAGCAGAAAGCTGAAAATACTCTCTGCCGTAGTTGATGAGTATATAAGAACCGGCGAACCCGTCGGCTCGAAAGCAATCTCGAAGCTTGACTATATTGACGTTTCTTCCGCTACTATCCGCAATGATATGGCGGTACTTGAACAGCTCGGCTACCTTGAACAGCCTCACACTTCCGCCGGACGCATTCCGACGTTTGCAGGTTACAGGCTCTATATTGACAAACTTATGAATCCTTCCGCATTATCAGACGAGGAAAAACAACATCTTGACAGTATGCTCGGCGACAAGGATACTCCTGAAGAATTACTCATACAGAACGCCGCCACAGCTCTTACGGAAATAACACAGTGTGCAGCGGTCGTCACAAACTCCGCACCACGTTTTTCAGTAATATCAAAAGTTGAAGTTATTCCTACGGGAAAACGCCTTTATGTGATTCTGCTGATAACCTCAAACGGAAGTATTAAAAACAAAGCGTGCCGACTTGAATTTGACCTCAATCACGAACAGCTTGAATTTTTCACACACTACATTGAAGAAAATCTCAGCGGAATTTCTGTTGACGAACTTTCCGAAGAAATGTTTGATAAAATGGTGTCCTCTTTAAGTGCGTATATGGTTTCACTTTCACCGCTTGTAATGGGTCTTTGCGAACTTTCAGAGGATTTACGGCAACAGGAGCTGACAGTCAGCGGAAGCGAAAAACTTCTTTCGTGTGACGAACTCGACAAAATGGAAGTAGTAAAATTCATTCAGCATAAAAACAGTCTTTCTGATTTGCTTGACGATACTTTCAGCGGAATACAGGTAAAATTCGGCTCTGAGAATAATTTCGCTATCGGAAATTCAAGTTTGATTGTTTCAAAGTACCGCAGGGGAAACAAGGAAGTCGGCTCTTTAGGAATCATAGGTCCTATGAGAGTAAACTACAAAAAGATTATTCCATATATCGAATACCTGACTCAACAGATTTCATTTCTGATGTCAGGAGAAGATGATGACATTATTATAACAGATAAGACTGAAGAAATTAACCCTCAGTCGTGAAAGGAGCATCAGATGAACAAAAAAAATAAAAATGAAGAAAAAATTGAGGAAACCACTGAGGAAAATATTCCGGAAACTTCCGACGAGGACGACGCTGTTGCAGAATACAATGATACAGCAACCGAAATCGCTTCCCTTGAAGACGCTCTCAATGATGCCAATAACAAATATATAAGGCTCTTTGCAGAGTACGACAACTACCGCAAGCGTACAGCAAAGGAAAAAACGGAAACTTACGGCAATGCAACAGCTAAATGTATCGAGGAATTACTTCCGGTTATCGACAGCTTTGAACGTTCTTTAGAAGCTGAATGTGCTGACGAAAATTTCAAAAACGGTATGTCAATGATTTTCGGACAGCTGAAAAATTTCCTCAACAAAATGAACGTAACCGCTATTGAAGCTCTCGGTGCAGAATTTGACCCCAACGTCCACAACGCTATCAGTCAGCAGGACGGCACAGATTACGAAAGCAATCATGTATGCAAGGTTTTTCAGAAAGGCTACAAAATCGGCGACAAACTTATTCGTCCGGCTATGGTGGCAGTTGCAGTATAATGATAGATGTAACTAAACCTCGTGACTTTATTCAGATGATAGAAGATGAAGAAGAATGTTTTTTTACTCGTCTTTCGCCATATTTTATAAAGGGTTTTTCATTACCGGTTGAAACATATATATATGATAACGGCAAATGCAACGGATATATATTTTCAGATACGCCAGAGGGCAGAAAGTTTCAGGAATTATTTACAGATATTCCAAGTATGATGATTGTAATTGAAGATATTCTTTATTATGTATCAATTGATAAAAACCCTGTTGTATTCGCTGGTATACCGAAAGGCTATGAAAATGACGTAAAAGTTGTTCTTGATTTTATTTCTGAATATCACGATATATTATTACTTTTCTGGAATCGTAAATTAAATTGCATACATCTGTATGAATTTTTAAGGACAAGAGTAGTAATTACAGTATGTAGAAATCAGAAAGAATATGACAGTTTGCATACCGAGTATAACCATATTACACGTAAGCTCCGGAAACTTAAAAAAGTCGGAAAATATCAAGGCGATATATAATTATTAATAATCAATAAAGTCATAAGGCTTTATTATAGAAAGGAAGATTTTATCATGGGAAAAATTATAGGTATTGACTTAGGTACAACAAACTCTTGTGTTGCTGTTATGGAGGGCGGTAACGCTGTAGTTATCCCGAACAGCGAGGGTGCAAGAACTACTCCTTCTGTTGTCGCTTTCACAAATAACGGCGAAAGACTTGTCGGTCAGGTTGCAAAAAGACAGGCAATCACAAACCATGACAGGACTGTTTCTTCTATCAAGAGACATATGGGTTCTGATTATAAGGTTGAAATCGACGGCAAGAAATATACTCCTCAGGAAATTTCTGCCATGGTTCTTCAGAAACTCAAGGCTGATGCTGAGGCTTACCTCGGTGAAAAGGTAACGGAAGCAGTTATCACAGTCCCTGCATACTTCACAGACTCACAGAGACAGGCAACTAAAGATGCCGGACAGATTGCAGGTCTTACAGTAAGACGTATTATCAATGAACCTACTGCCGCTGCACTTTCCTATGGTATCGATAAGGAAGAAGAACAGACAGTTATGGTTTACGACCTCGGCGGTGGTACTTTCGACGTTTCTATTATCGAAATGGGCGAAGATGTACAGAGAGTTCTTGCAACTGCTGGTAACAACAAACTCGGTGGTGACGATTTCGACCAGAGAATTATTAACTGGATTATCGACGAATTTAAAAAGGATAAGGGTGTTGACCTTTCTTCTGACAAAATGGCTGCACAGAGACTTAAAGATGCTGCCGAAAAAACTAAAATTGAACTTTCTTCAACAACTACTTCAAATATAAATATTCCGTTCATTACAGTTGACGCTACAGGTACTCCGCAACATCTTGACCTTACACTTACACAGGCTAAATTCAACGAACTTACAGCAGACCTTGTTGAATCAACAATGGGTCCTGTAAGACAGGCTCTCAATGACAGCGGTCTCAGCATATCAGAAATAAGCAAAGTTCTTATGGTTGGAGGTTCTTCAAGAATCCCTGCCGTTCAGGAAGCTGTAAAGAAACTTATCGGCAAAGAACCTTTCAAGGGAATCAATCCTGACGAATGTGTTGCACTCGGTGCAGGCTATCAGGGCGGTATCCTCGGCGGTGACGTTGAAAACGGTCTTCTTCTTCTTGACGTTACTCCGCTTTCACTCGGTATCGAAACAGCCGGCGGTGTATGCACAAAGATGATTGAAAGAAACACTACTATTCCTACAAAGAAATCACAGGTATTCTCAACTTATTCCGACAATCAGCCAGCTGTTGACATCAACGTACTTCAGGGTGAACGTGAATTTGCTAAAGACAACAAGCAACTCGGTAATTTCCGTCTTGACGGTATCGCTCCTGCTCCTCGTGGAATCCCTCAGATTGAAGTTACTTTCGATATTGACAGAAACGGTATCGTTCACGTTTCCGCTAAGGATTTGGGAACAGGCAAGGAACAGAACATTTCCATTACAGCTTCAACAAATATGTCAAAGGAAGATATTGACAAGGCTGTAAAGGAAGCTGAACAGTATGCAGCAGAAGACAAGAAACGTCGTGAAGAAGTTGACACCAAAAATGAAGCTGAAAATCTTGTTTTCCAGTGTGAAAAGGCTCTCGCCGATTTCGGTGACAAAGTTTCCGCTGACGAAAAAGCTAACATTGAAAGCAAGTGTGCATCTCTCAAGTCTGCAATCAGTGCTAACAATATGAGTGAAATCAAGTCCCTTAAAGACGAACTTCAGAAGGCTTTCTATGACCTCTCTGCTAAAGTGTACCAGCAGGCTAATCCAAACGGTGCAGACGGTATAGACCCCTCACAGTTTACAAAGGAAACTCAGGACAATTCTTCAAATGACGACGGCGTTGTTGACGCAGACTTCACTGAAGTCTGATTCAAAAATCAAATATTATTCACGGGGCGGAATATTTCTTTCGCCCTTGTGGTGTTTATATGGAGTATATTTTTAGAACGGAGAAGTATTTATGGCTGATAAAAGAGATTATTATGAAGTGCTTGGCATACAGAAAGGTGCTTCGGATGATGAGATAAAAAAGGCTTACAAGAAAAAAGCAAGGGAATTTCACCCTGACTTACACCCCGATGACCCTACTTGCGAAGACAAAATGAAAGAAGTCAATGAAGCCTATGAAGTTCTTTCCAATCCCGACAAAAAACAACGCTATGACCAGTTCGGACACGCCGGTGTAGACCCCAGTTACAACGGTGGCGGTGGAATGGGCGGTTTCACCAGTGGAATGAGTGGTTTCGGCGATATGAGCGACATTTTTGAAAATATTTTCGGTGGTTTCGGTTTCGGCGGAGGTTCTTCCTCACGCTCCAACGCAAACTCTCCACGACGTGGCTCGGATATTCAGGAATCTGTATCTATAAATTTTATGGAAGCGTGCAAAGGTATTAAAAAAGAAATCAAAGTCAACCGAATGAATACCTGTGATATATGCAGAGGTACAGGTGCGGACAGCTCGTCAACTTCAGAAACCTGTCCCGACTGTCAGGGACGTGGTACTGTACGTGTTACTCAGAACAGTATGTTCGGAAATCTCACATCAACAAGAACCTGCTCACGCTGTTCCGGTAAGGGAAAAATTATCAAGAATCCCTGTCAGAAATGCCGTGGTATCGGAAGAATCAAGGTGCAGAAGACAGTTTCTGTTGATATTCCGGCAGGTATCGACGACAGACAGACAATACGTCTGAGCGGTCAGGGCGATTGCGGTGTGAATGGTGGTCCTAACGGTGATTTGCTTATCAACGTTTCCGTAAAATCACACGATATTTTCAAGCGTGACGGATTTGACATTCATTGCGATATTCCTGTTACTTATATGGAAGCTGTTCTGGGTGCTGAAATAACTGTTCCTACTATTGACGGAGACGTTAAATATAACATCAGCGAGGGTACTCAGACAGGCACTGTTTTCCGTCTCAAAGGCAAGGGCGTACAGAAACTGCAACGTTCAGACCGTGGCAATCAGTACGTGACAATTTATGTTGAAGTACCGAAAAACCTTACAAAAAAACAGAAAGATTTGCTCAGAGAATTTGAGGCATCACTTTCAGAAAAAAATTACACAAAGCGTCAGAGTTTCTTCGATAAACTCAAGAAAAAATTCGACCTCTGATAAAAAAGGACGGCTGTTAACCGTCCTTTTATTTTTATTGTAAATCAGTCTTTTCAAAAGTTCTTTTTTCTTTGTTGTCGCCTGTAAGAATAATTCCATTTTCTGACATTTTACACGGTACAAGACTACCGTCTGAAATACCGATATTTTCAAGACCTTCAAAAACAAGGCTTCCTTTTTCAACAGAATAAATGAAAACTCCGGCAAATTCAACGAAAGTTTTTTCGCCGTCAACAATCAAATATACAACAACATCTTCCGATTCAATTCCGAAACTATCGCCAATTGAATCAATCATACCGTCATAGTAAGCACCGCTCTTAATGGTATATTTACCGTTGAAACTGTCGGGATTGCTGTCACCGTTTCTTGTCATAGTAAGCATATCAGTATCATCAATATCTATTGAGAATGTTGTACCGTCATAGTTAATTTCCTCAGGTTCAAAATATGTATTAGAAATAATGAAATTTCCGTCGTCAGCAAACTGAAGCATTTCAGTAGAGTCTACAAACAAATTACCTGTACCGTTTTCATTAAATCTTAATCCGTATTTATCGTCAGACAAACGCCATGCACCTATTATATTTTCTTCTGTTATTTTATTATCGTTTTCGGATTTGAATGTGGTAATATCAAAACGTTTCATAATGCAGTCGCCGTCTTCGTCAAAATCCTTTATAGTAAGTGTACCGTCTTTGATTTCGTAAGTTGTATCAAGAGTTTCTTTTTCGTTGAAGTCGATTGTATCAAGACCGATAATCGCAATTTTATCTTCGTCAACACTATATGTCAATGCGTTTCTGTAATCGGCTAACATTGTATCACCTTTTACTATAACGTAAACGTCAACACCCTCATAAAGTGCCACACTGTCGTACATAATACCGCTTACCATTTTGTATTCTCCGTCATAACTGTCAGTGCTTCCTGATTCTTTTGTCATAGTCCATAAATCCTGACCGTCAACATTTATTGAGAATGTAGTACCGTCATAAGAAATACTATCAGGATTCAAAACATCGCCGTCAATAATAAAATCGTTTCCACTGAAATGTACCACATCGGTAATATCAATCCACATACTGAGATTGCTTTTATCTTTGAAGTCAAATCCCATTGTTAAGTCGTCATCTTCAATATACCACATACCGAGTATACTTTCTTCTGACTCGTCGTCGTCAGCGGATTTTGTTGTAGTTTCTGTAGTTGTCGTCTTATTAGTAGTTGCAGATTTTGTCGTTGTCTTTTCGGTAGTTGTTTGTGTTGTTGTCGTCTCTTCGGTAGTTTTTTCTGTAGTAGTCTTTTCTTCTGTCGTTTTTTCCCTAGTAGTCTTTTCGGTGGAAGTTTCCTTTTCAGTAGTTTCTTCTTCTGTATCAGATTCGGTTGCTTTTGTTTCAGCTTCGGAAATGCTCTTTTCTGCTGAACTTTCGTTCTGCTTATCGTCTCCGCATGAAGCAAAAGCACCGGTCATCATCGTACAGACAACTAAAAGTGCTATTAATTTTTTCATAATAGAAAATCTCCTTTTTAATTAACATAACATAATTATAACACAGAATTATCATATTTTCAAGAAACTTTTTCAATATTATCCATATTGTAATAACTAAAAAATATATTCTGTAGAATATAACAAAAAGTACAAAAAATATTTTGTGATTTTTATAATATTAATTAAAAAATATGTTAATTAAAGATTTGGTTAAATTGCTGTAAAATGTGAAAAATCTTTCTATATGTTAAAAAGGATATTTTTATTGACTTTATGAATAAAAAATGATATAATATGTATAATTGGTAAAATTCGTTATTAAATTAAAAAAACTGCTCGTGAAAAAGGGATGATTTCCATGTATGAATCCACACAGATTAGTCTCACAGGTTATATGCCTGTTGGTGATATTATAGTAATAGCACTTTGTATGATAATGTCTGTACTGTTATGGCAGACACAGATAAACAAAAATACTAAATTCCGTTCAATCATGCTTATACTTCTTACAACGTGGTTTGCCTCAACAACCAATGTCATTTACGAAATGCTTATATATTCCGAAAATATAAAGCCCATTGTAATATATATCTTCCGGATTGTTCATAATATTACGCTTACGTTTATTCCATGTATGTATATACAGTATCTGCATAACCCTTTATGGATTCCGAATAAGACAAAACGACGATATGGTATTATATGTGCAATTTTTATAACGGTTGTTTCGATATTCGACATACTCGGAATGATTTTTCATTTCGGCTTCTATATCGATAGTCACAACGTTATTCACAGACATTTCAATCCATACATAATTCTTTATATATTTTCAATGCTGGCAATATTCTACATTATCACAAAATACAAAACTCGTGTTATAAGGCAGATTTATTATGGACTTTTAGGTGTAAATATTGTTTCAGCACTCGTAATGATTATTCAGGGACTTTTCAATCAGATTTCATTTACCTGTATATCATACTTCTTCCCGATAATAGGAATAATCTTTATGTTTCACTCAAACCCTTATGACATAAAAACCGGTGCAGTTTCGGGCTGTTTCCTTATAAACGAACTCAACGACGCTATCGAAAAAAACAATCCTACCGTTATGTTATCAATAATGATGACGGACTTTTCAAAGGCTATGAACGAATCCGGAAAACTTAAATATGAATTTTATGGTTTCTGTCGTCGAAATATAAAAAAAGGTATACTGTATCATTTCCATAACGAAAGAATTGTACTTACTATTCCAAAAAAATCAAACAGCGATTATCAGAAACTAATAGATAACATTGTAAACAACTTCAGGCGGAATATTTACGAAAAATTCAATATCGACTACAAAATAATAGTAACGGAAACTTCCGACAAAATCGTCAATGTAAATGACTATATGAAAATAATTGACCACGTTGAAAATCAAATGAATATCAACGAATTTCATACAGTTACGGAAAAAGATATAAAGAATTATTACACCAATAACTATATTCTCAGTCAGCTTGAGGACATAGTTTCCAAAAAAGACCTTAACGATGAAAGGGTTTTAGTATACTGTCAGCCGGTATTCAATCTTCTCACAAATTCTTACGATACTGCGGAAGCACTTATGCGACTGAAACTTGACAATACCGGTTTAGTATTTCCCGACCAGTTTATACCGATTGCTGAACAGTACAATATGATTCATACGCTGAGTATGATTATACTCAATAAGACCTGCCATGCAATACATAACATTATCAGCGAAAATTATGAAATAAACCGTATTTCCGTAAATTTTTCCGCACTCGACATAAAATATGAAACGTTCTGTCAGGAAATCCGTGACATCATTGAATACAACGACATTCCATACGATAAAATAGCGGTAGAAATCACGGAAAGCCGTTGTGAAGCTGATTTCAACCTCATGCGTCAGAAAGTAACTCAACTTCAGGAACTCGGAATTAAATTCTATCTCGACGATTTCGGCACTGGTTACTCAAATTTCGAGCGTATAATGGAAATACCGTTTAATATAATAAAATTCGACCGTTCAATGTTGATAGAGTCAGTGAAAAACGATTCCTCAAAATTTATGGTAAGCACTTTTGCGAATATGTTCAGCAAACTGAATTATTCCGTACTTTTTGAAGGTGTGGAAGACGACAACGACGAAAACCATTGTGTAAATATGAACGCAAATTATCTGCAAGGTTATAAGTATTCAAAACCCATTCCCATTGAACAGCTTAAAAATTTTCTGAAACGTTCAGCAGTATAAAAAACAAGACCGCCGGAAATAATTCCGACGGTTTTATTATTATTCAATAGTAACAGAAACTTTAAGGTCTCTCTTTGCAGCACCTGCACGCATAATTGTACGGAGTGCCTTTGCAATTCTGCCCTGCTTGCCGATTACACGACCCATATCGTCCGGTGCAACTGTAAGGTGAAATACAATAACACCCTCTGCATCGGGTTCATCTTCAGTAATCTTTATAGCGGACTTATCTTCAACCAGTCCTGCCGCGATTGCGTAAAGTAAATCTTTCATAAAAAAACCTCCACAGACTTCCGGAACAGAGGGAAAAGACAATAAAGTCTGCCCTCTTCCGTAAAAAAGTCTTAATTAAAGTACACCCTCATTTTTGAGGATAACCTTTACTGTATCAGTAGGCTGTGCGCCTTTCTTAATCCAGTCCTTAGCCTTGTCAGCGTCAACCTTTACAACAGACGGATTTTTTGTCGGGTCATAGTAGCCGATTTCTTCAACGAATCTGCCGTCTCTCGGGTATCTTGAATCTGCAACAACTATACGATAGAAAGGAGCTTTCTTAGCACCCATTCTTCTGAGTCTGATTTTAACTGCCATTTTATATTCACCTCCGGTAAAATTTTTGTATATCAAGCGGAAATATCCGCAAGAAAGCTGTTTTTATATTATTAATTCAAAAAGCATAATTGCCAGTATATATTTAATCTATCGGAGGCAGATTTCCTCCGCCTTTTCCGGTTATCTTATCGAAATTCATTCCAGCAAGTCTTTTTCTTGCCTTTTTGAGAGCCATTTTATTGTTGCTACCAGTAAATTTCTTCATCATTGACTGCATCTGGTCAAACTGTTTCAGCAGTCTGTTGACTTCTTCGACCTTTGTACCTGAACCGGCAGCTATTCTCTTTTTACGTGAGGGATTTATTATTGACGGCTTAGCACGTTCAGCTTTAGTCATAGAATATATGATAGCTTCTATTCTGTCAAACTGCTTTTCGTCAATATCCTCGTCCTTGATTTTGCCGTTAAGACCGGGAAGCATTCCGAGAATTGACTTCATTGAACCAAGGCGTTTGATTTGTTTCATCTGTTCGAGTAAGTCGTCCATATCAAAGGTATTTTCCTTGAATTTCTTTGTAAGTCTTTCCGCCTCTTTCTGTGACATAACGTTTTCCGCCCTTTCAATAAGCGTAAGAACGTCGCCCATTCCCAAAATTCTCGAAGCCATTCTTTCGGGGTGAAACTGTTCAAAATCGTCAAGTTTTTCGCCCATACCGACAAATTTAATCGGTTTACCTGTTACAGCAAGTACGGAAAGTGCAGCACCGCCTCTTGTATCAGAGTCAAGTTTTGACATCAGAACACTTGTAATCCCTACAGATTCGTCAAAAGATTGTGCAACGTTTACGGCGTCCTGACCGGTCATTGCGTCAACTACAAGCATTATTTCATTAGGTTTAGTAACCTCTTTTATGTTGACAAGTTCCTGCATGAGTGCTTCGTCAATATGAAGTCTTCCGGCGGTATCTATAATAAGAACATCGTGACCATAATCCTTTGCGTAAGCAAGAGCCTGTTTAGCAATTATAACAGGGTCAATCTGTCCCATCTCGAAAACTTTAACATCAGCTTTTTTTCCAACCACCTGCAACTGATTTATAGCAGCGGGACGGTATATATCACACGCTGCAAGTAAAGGTCTGTGTCCCTCTTTTTTGAGGAGCTTTGCAAGTTTTGCAGAATGTGTTGTTTTTCCTGAACCCTGCAAGCCACACATCATAATAACAGTAGGCGGTTTTGAAGCGAAATTTATACGTGCGTTGCTGTCACCCATAAGCGAACAGAGTTCTTCATTTACGATTTTTATAACCTGCTGTGCCGGTGTGAGACTTGCTAAAACATCTTCACCTACTGCACGCTCAGTGACACCTTTTACAAAGTCTTTAACAACTTTATAGCTTACGTCAGCTTCAAGAAGTGCAAGACGGACTTCACGCATAGCCTCCTTTACGTCGCTTTCCGTAAGTTTTCCTCTTGACTTCAGTTTTTTAAAGACGTTATTCAGTTTTTCGGAAAGACCCTCAAATGCCATGCGATTTCCTCCCCTTTACAATAAATCAAGACCGTTTTTTATTTCATAAGTAATAATATTTCTGATATTGTCGTTTTCAATTTGTCCGGCAGTTTCAAGAATTTTTCCGAAACATTCACGCATTTTTCCGAGACGTTCTGCAAAACCGAGTTTTTCTTCATAGTTAAGCAGAATATTTTCGGTACGCTTTATTATGTCACGAACTGCCTGACGGGTGATTCCAATAGGATTACCGATTTCAGCAAGGGACAAATCCTCACAGTAATAAAGTTCCATTATATTCCGCTGATGTTCTGTAAGTAAGTCGCCGTAACAGTCAAGCAACATTACGAATTTTAATTCCTTTGCCATATTCTGAAACTCCTGTAATCCAAAATCACTTTACACATTATACTACATTATTTCTTATTTGTCAAGGGGTAAAATAAAATTTTTCTTTATAAATTTTTGCTCCGTATCTCTGAAAATCAGCCTGTGAAACACCAACAAGCATATTTATAACGTCTGCTAATACAGACCATTCTTCAGGAAGTACACACCAACAACGATATTTTTGGTACTTCGGACAGTAAACTTCTATAAAATAACTATGTCCGTCACGTCCGTGCGGTTTATCTGCATCTTTATTTATACCTTTTTTCAGAAATATATCAATTATATTTTTCTGATTTTCATTCAGTAAAGCAGAACAAACGGGACTATATTTTTGCAGAGTTTCTTTATATTCTTCTGTTTCTATAAGTTCGCCCAATGAGGAAACTTTAACATTATGTAATTCTTCAAAAAGTTTACGTTGTTCAGGATTTGAAAGTGAATAACGCCAGTAAACTTTATACAGTTCATTATCTTCACATACCGTAAAATACAAACTTACATGAAAAGAACAATGTATTTCAAACCAAATCAGTTTTTTTCCGTCAATATCATATTTATACCATTCCCACATAAAATACCTCCTGTATACTTATTATTTCAACGGAAAAGAATTGAACCATGCTCTTTCGTCAAACGGTTTCTTTTGCGGAACAGTTGCTTTTTCTTCGGCTATGCCTAAAGGCAGAAAACAGACAAGTTCATAATTATCCGGAACGTTTAAAATCTTTGCCATTTTGTCACATATTCTATCATTGTCTGTAATATGTCCCTCATACCAACAACTACTATAACCAAGTTCCGTTATAGCAAGTAGCATATTTTCGATAACGGCGGAATAGTCCTGTACAGCAAAACATTTGTCTCTATAAGCGTTTATCCTTTGAGTAAGCACACATATTACCGCCGGAGCAGTTTCTGCAACAGGTGGGTCTATGACACTAAACAGCTTGTCAAGAATTTCACGGTCATCAACAGCAATAAGACTTGTGGTCTGCTTGTTACAACCGGACGGGGCATTCAAACCACATTCCATAATAGTTATGATGTCTTTTTTCGGAATATTAATCTGCTTGTATTTTCCACGATAACTGCGTCTTTTGTTTATTGCTTCAATTGTGTTCATAAACATCTCCTTTCGTATACGGAATATTGTAATTTTCGCACCACTCAACAGCAAGCTTTATGCAACATTTTTTCTCATACTCGTCCCAGTTTTTCAATAAAAATGCTCTTTCTGTGTCCCATAATTTCTGAAAATATATGTACAGTTCGTCATTGTCAAGATTTTTAATTTCCCTGTCAATTTTCCTGTTGTTAAGACTGTGCAGATAATTTCTCTTTTCACTGTCACGGTCAATAGTCGCAAGCGGAACTATATTATAGACATATTGCAGTGTTATATTGTCTGAAAATATATCGTCCGTAAAGCCGTATTTTGATTTTAATTCATCTATGCTTATTATTTCGTACTCCGTGAGGTCAAAATAATAATATACACTTCTGATATCATGTGAGTTATATGATATATAATCACTTATATAGTCTATGTCAACCGTTTTCATTGAATAACTCCTTTGCTATTCTGTCACAAAGACTTTTCCAGTCTGAAAAACCTGAACCATCACCATTCCAGAAAGTACCGGTGGACATATCAAAAAGCCTTGCATGGAGTTTTTCAGTAAGCAATGACAGAAATTCTTTAGGTTCGGTATTTCCCCTTACCTGCAACTCTATTAAATCATATGTCATATCTTTTTCAGAATACTCACTACAACTATAAAACAAAAATTCAATACTCCAGTTTTTTCCGTAAACGTGTACAATAAAAAATGAATCCAAATCAATTTCAGTATCTTCAACAGGGAATATTTCTGTTTCTTCAATGCGAATATCTACTATTTCGGATATTTCACAGAGAGTTTTAATTATTTCGTCTTTTGTAAAAGGAATAATATCTTTGTCTTTTTCCTCGCCGTAAGGTTCTGTATTTGTTTTTGTTCTGATTAAGTCTAATGACCAACTCATAGTTTTCCTCCTTTCACTTTATAGGCATAGTATTAACAAAAAGCGGTTAACATCATTAACCGCTTTCGTCATTATATCAGGAAAAATTAATAAGCCTTTCCCCAGTAAACCATATGTTTAGCAGGTTTTCCACAGCATACGCACTTATCGGAAATTTTTTCCTGTTCAAACGGTATACATCTTGAACCTACTCCGGTCTTTTCCTTAACTTCATCCTCGCAGGATTCCTCACCGCACCACATAGCTTTTATAAAACCGTCACCGTTTTCAAGAGACTTTGAAATTTCGTCAAGTGTTGTACAAGTGTAAGTCCTGTTTTTCTGATTTTCAAGAGCCTTATTGTACATTCCGTCATGTGCTTCCTGAAGTTTCTGCTGTACTGCTGTTTCAAGTTCGTCAAGCGATACTGTAACCTTTTCGCCGTTCCAACGTGAAGCAATAACACACTGTCCGTTTTCAATGTCCTTTGGACCTATTTCAACACGTACAGGTACGCCTTTCATTTCGTACTCTGCAAACTTCCAACCAGGTGAATTTTCGCTGTCGTCAAGTTTCACACGCAATCCGCAATCTGAAAGACGTTTTTTCAGTTCATTTGCCTTGTCAAGTACGCCTTCCTTGTGCTGTGCAATCGGAATAATTACAGCCTGCACCGGAGCTACTGCCGGAGGAAGTACAAGCCCATTGTTGTCACCATGAGTCATTATTACAGCACCGATAAGTCTTGTTGTAACGCCCCAGCTTGTCTGATGAGGATTAACTCTTTTATTGGACTTGTCAGTATATTCAATGCCAAAAGCCTTTGCAAAACCGTCGCCGAAATAATGTGAAGTTCCTGCCTGCAAAGCCTTGCCGTCATGCATAAGTGCTTCGATAGCATAAGTTGAAACAGCTCCTGCAAACTTGTCACTTTCCGTTTTCTTACCCTTTACAACAGGCATTGCAAGAGATTCCTCACAAAACTGTGCGTACACATTCAGCATACGTTCTGTTTCTTCTACTGCTTCTTCAGCGGTTGCGTGAATGGTGTGACCCTCCTGCCACAGAAATTCTCTTGAACGGAGGAACGGACGTGTTGTCTTTTCCCAGCGTACAACGCTTACCCACTGATTGTAGAGTTTCGGCAAATCACGATACGAGTGAATTATATTAGCGTAGTGTTCGCAGAAAAGCGTTTCAGAAGTAGGACGTACGCAAAGTCTGTCCTCAAGTTTTTCACTTCCGCCGTGAGTTACCCACGCAACCTCAGGTGCAAAACCTTCAACGTGGTCTTTTTCTTTCTGGAGAAGACTTTCAGGAATAAACATAGGCATACAAACATTTTCGTGTCCCGTTGCCTTGAACATTCCGTCAAGAATTTTCTGAATATTCTCCCATATAGCGTAACCATAAGGTCTTATAACCATACAGCCCTTTACGCTTGTGTATTCAACAAGTTCTGCCTTTTTACATATGTCTGTGTACCACTGTGCGAAATCCTCGTCCATTGAAGTAATTTCAGTAACCAGTTTTTTATCCTTTGCCATATAAAAACCTCTTTTCTGATATTTTATACAACATTATAGCACTTTTTTTCCAATATGTCAAACACTACAAAAAATTTATCCTGTCTGCTCCAAAAAAATAACATTCACAGTAAAAAATTAAATTTCCACTGTGAATGTTTTAAAGTCATATCTGATTTTTAATTGAAGAGTTCGGGATATTTTTCCTTGTCTATCTGCTTTTGCACGTACTGACCTGCTGCCCTTGTAACAAATTCCATACAATCTATAGAATACCATTTTCCTTTATATTTTACACTGAAAGCATTAGATTTTATTCTGTCTTTTTCACCGTCATCTTCTTTCAATGATATGTCCAAAGTAGTCATACGGAATTTTTTCAAATCATCAGTATCCCATATATTATTGATTACAGAAAGCTGAATTTCAAGTGACTGTATAGCTGTTGTATCTTTATTTTTTTTCATAACTTTAGATGTTATATTATTTTTATCTATTACTTTCATTTTTGTAATTTCTGCTTTTCTGACTTCATTGAATGCTGTAAGCATACTTGCCTCTTCGATAGCTTTATTGAGTTCGTCTTTGCTGAGGTCATAATAATCCATAACTTCTTTTTTTAAATCTTTTGGAATGTAAGCAAGTACTTTTTTAGGTTCTTGGGTCTGAAGTGCCTTTATCGCCTTCTTGTTCACTGAATAACCGCCTCCGCCGAAAATTACTCCTATCAGTTTGAAAAACACAAGCAAAATAACAACTGCAACAACGGCTACCGGAAGTATTTTTTTCCATTTTGACTTGATTTCCGACAATACCCTTTCTGACGTTTCACGTAAATTGTTCTGTTCATTTTCTGACATAATCAATTCCTCCATATGTAATTTTATTTACAGATTTTGTCTGCAATTATATTATACTTATGGTATCGGACATATGGCTGTCCGTTCAAATAAAATTTACATTCAATTTACAAAAAATTTATATTTATGCAAAAAATCAAGAGTACAGGCGTTAAAGTCTGTACTCTTTTTTCGGGGAATTATTTATTTATAACATTGTCAAGAAGTGAAAAATAATTTTCAGCATATTTTTTATACTCTATGTGGAAAGTCTCATCGTTTTCTTTGACATCTGCGAGGTATGTGTGGAAATCTGTTTTTTCGTCCGTCTGAATGAGTATACCGGCTATATTTGAACAGTGGTCGGAAATTCTTTCAAGGTTTGTGAGAATATCCTGAAAAATATATCCGAGTTCAACCGTGCATTCGTCATTCTGCAAACGTCTTATATGACGGTTTTTAAGTTCAATACTGAGATTATCAATAACTTCTTCCAAAGGTTCTACCTTATGTGCAATATCAAGGTCATTGAGATTATACGCTTCAAAAGCATGGTCGATATTTTCAGAAACAGCTTCCGTTATTACTTTCAATTCGTTTCTGCACTCTCCGGAAAAACTTATTTTCTTGTCGTGGATTTCCTGTACAGATTCAACAAGATTTACAGCATGGTCGGAAATTCTCTCAAAGTTACCTATACAGTGCATCATCTTTGAAACCATTCGGCTGTCACTTCCGGTAACACTGCTTTTTGAAATTTTAAGCAGATAACCGTTTATAGTGTCTTCGAACCTGTCAATAATATCTTCATTTTCGATAATTTTCTCAGTACTTTCAGCATTGTATTCCATAATAATATCAAGTGCTTTTTTAATGGTTTCTTTAGTGAGGTCAGCCATTTCAATTGTAGCTGTCCTACAAGCCTGTACCGCTACACTGGGAGTTTTGAGAAGTCTCTCGTCAAGTCCGGTGAGAGTTCTTTTTTCGTCATTCTGAGTTTCCTTGTCGTCACGTACAACAATATGTGCAAGTTTAACAAGCTGTTTTGTAAACGGAAGAAACATTATAGTAGTAGCAACGTTGAAAATAGTGTGCATTATAGCAATTCCTACATAACCTACTGTCTCATTGAATATACTGAGGTCAAGTGCAGACTGCAAAATCATTATAATAGGAAGAAGAATGATAGTACCTATAATCTTTACAAGAATGTGAGTCCATGCAACTCTCTTTGCATCTTTGCTTACTCCGAAAGTTGAAAGCAATGCCGTAACACAAGTACCGATATTACAGCCCATAATAATCGGAAGTGACATTCCATATGTCAACGCACCAGCTTTTGAGAAAGCCATAAGAATACCGATTGAACCTGCTGAACTCTGTATTATACCTGTAAAGCCTGCTCCGACAAGTACACCAAGTATGGGGTTTTCAAAAGCAGTAAGGAGCTTTTTGAAGTCCTCGGACTGTGCCAACGGATCAACTGAATCTGACATTAATGTCATACCGGTCATAAGTACCGCAAAGCCAACAAGAATACGTCCTATATCTTTGTGCTTGTTTTTCTTGCAAGCCATAATCATTATTACGCCGATAAGTGCAATAAGTGGCGAAAAAGATTCCGGTTTAAGCATTTTCAGCAGAAATGCAAGAACGCCTCCGCCGTCTGACGTTTTTATGTCGCCGAGACAAAGAATCCACGCTGTAAACGTTGTACCGATATTTGAACCGAAACACACACCTATAGTTTGTTCAAGCGTCATAAGACCGGAGTTTACAAAACCGACAAGCATTACTGTCATTGCCGACGATGACTGAATAGCAATCGTTACGCCCATACCCAACAGAATACTTTTCAGTTTGTTTGAAGTCATTTTTTTCAGTGCAACTTCAAGTTTACCACCGGTGAGCTTTTCCAGACCGGTTGACATTACATTCATTCCGTAAAGGAAAAAAGCAAGTCCACCCAAAAGGGTAAAGATGTTGAAAATCGAAAATTCTTCCATAAATTTTCTCCTTAAAAAATATTTTAAGCAATCCCCTTATTTTTCTCTACGGTTATAATTATATCGGAATTTCGGAAATAGTCAATAGAAATCACATAAATTTAACGTGAATTTAACATTAATAAGGCAGTCTGAACTGTCCCACTCTTATTTTATCGTCGGCAAGAACTATTGAAAAAGTTTCTTCCTCTGAATAAGATTCTTCGGGATTAAAGTCATTACCCTCAAACTGATTTTCTACAGTAAAAAATATTTCGTCGTCTGTGCGTGATTGAATTTCCTTTATCCTCGAAACAGAATAATAAGCATTCATTTCACGCTTACCGTTAAATGCATAAACACTTCCGTCAGATTCAATGTAAAGTCTTTTTAAATCTTCATTCGGATAACGTTCACTGAAAACGCAATAATAATATTCTTCAATATCTGAAAAACTTTTTATGTGTTCGTCAGTGATTTTGTAGTAAGTCCACCCGAAATTATTCTGTATAGTAGAATTTTCGTCTATTTCATATGGACAGCCTACAGTCAGACCCCATTGTACTTTACAAGCAGTTTCAAACATTGCCTGTCCTGCCGAAATCAGAAGTCTGTCATCACTTTCAGCAGGGTCTTGTTCAAATTCAATAGCACCGTTTTCGTCATATGAAAAAGCCCCTCCGCCCAGTGGGTCAGGTTGTTGTTGTTCCGAATCCTGCTGTACCGTCTCAGAAACCGTACTTTCTGTTGTAGTATCTTCAGAAATGTCAGTCTGAATTGTTGTTGCAGTTGTTACTGAAATACTTTCTGTAGTGTCTGCTTCTGTAGAAACTGTTGTATGTTTTATTCTGTTGGTATTTACTGAATAAGGGTCAGGCTGAAAAGTCTCCGGCTGTACGTCAGAAACACTGTTTTCAATATTACTTTCAATATCATTTTCCTTTTTTTCACAACCACACATTGTTATGACAACACACATTATTACAAGTAATTTTTTCATAATATCAGTCCTCGTCGTCGTCAAGCACAAAGTCAATAATACCGTCGCTTACGTTTACAGCAGAACATATAACCTGTACTGTCTGTCCGAGCGTATACGAAATTCCGCTGAAACGTTCCGTCAGTGAAACAGGTTCAGAATAGTCATATTCCCCCTCAGGAAGTGTGCGTATATGGACAAGTCCCTCTATAGTATCAGGCAACTGTACATAAAATCCGAACTCAGTAACGCTTGAAATACGTGCGGTAAAAGTTTCGCCTATATGCGACTTCATATACTCTGCCTTGTAACAGTCTTCGCACTCACGCTCAATAGTAATCGCTCTTATTTCCGCCTCGGAAGAACGTTCAGAAGCATTAACCGCAAATCCGGAATAACGTTTATTGAGCCATTCATTGTTATAACCTGCTAAAATATCCGTTATAATGCGGTGAATTGCCAAATCCGGATAACGTCTTATAGGCGATGTAAAATGTGCATAATCGTCAAGCACAAGTCCGAAATGTCCCACAGGTTCAACGGAGTACTTCGCTTTTGACATGGAACGCAATACAAGAAGATTTACTGCCTCAAATTTATCAGTCCCCTTTGCACTCTCAAGAATCTTTGAGGCGTGGGCAGGTTTGAACTCCGTAAAGTGCGGACATTCAAGTCCAAATTTTGGCAGAATTTCATGTAAAGTTTCTACTTTTGCTTCCGGAGGAGCTTCGTGTATTCTGTAAACAAACGGTACTTTCTTCTCACGTGCAAATTTTGCTGTACATTCGTTTGCAGTCAGCATAAATTCTTCTATAATCTGTTCGGACTTTCCACGCTGACGGGGAATTACTGCACAACATACACCTTTTTCGTCAATAACAAGTTTGCTTTCTGTTGTCTCGATTTCCGGAGCGTGACGGCGTTTTTTCTTTGCAATAAGAATATCTGCCAGTTCGTTCATAATGAAAATTTCGTTTCTTACTACTGAATACTTTTCTGCAATTTCAGGAGTTTCAGCACCGTCAAGAATACTGTTTATTTCTGAGTAAACGCCTTTCACTCGTGAACGTATAACGCTTTTACAGAAACGATAGGAAATAATTTCACCGTCATTGTCAAGTTTCACAAAAACTGAAAGTGTCAGTCTGTTTTCGTCTGGATTCAGTGAACATATACCGTTTGAAAGTTCTTTTGGCAACATCGGGACTACTTTGTCCGCATAATAAATACTTGTACCACGTTTCAGAGCCTCTTTGTCAAGATTGCTGTTACCTCTTACATAGTGCGAAACGTCTGCAATATGCACTCCCAGTAAATAGCCGGAATCGGTTTTCTGAACAGAAACAGCATCGTCAAGGTCTTTTGACTCCGCACCGTCAATTGTAAAGATATTCATATCACAAAGATTTTCACGGTTATTGAAATTATATTCCTGCACACCACCTTCGGAAATTTTTCTTGCTTCTCTGAGTACATCTTCCGGAAATTCGTCAGGTGCATTGTGAATCATAAGAATAGATTTTGCACATGAAGAAGCATAATCGGAATTTCCGAAAACAGACGTAATTTTAACTTTATGTTCAGAATGTCTTTTTCCACGGTACACTATTTCAGCAAGGGCTTTTTCACCTGCGTTGAATTTAATACTTTCTTCTTTGATAATGGTTAAATGGTTTTTTGAAGCAGTATCGGGAACAAGATAATATCTTCCGTCAATAAATTCAACATTTCCTGTTATAACAGAATTACCAAACTTTATAATATCAATAATTTCCCCCTCAGGTTCTCCGGAACGTGACGGAATATCCGAAACAAGTACACGGTCTTCAGGCATCGCACCAAGCATACATTTCCCTGGAATAAAATATTCAGTACCGTCATCTGTCTTTGCAAAACCAAAAGTACGGCTCAGTCTTGTAACGGTAGCCGGATAAATATTCAGCCTTGAACACAAACCGGTTTTCATTCCTTTGCGGACTGTTATAATTCCCTCTGTACGCAATTCGTCAAAAGCGTTCATAAAATTGTCACGTCCTTGTTTTTTTGTACGGCATTTTGTTTCAAGTTCATTTATCGGCATAGTTTTCTTGCTGTTGGTCTGTAAAAAAGTTATTATTTTTTTCTTGTATGTTTCAATATCAGTTTTATTTGAAGTATTTTTCTTTTTCATATATTCTCCTCTTTTATAAAAAATAATGCCCTATGACTTTATTTTGTCACAGGGCGGTGTAGATTATTACTTGTCAGTAAATATCGGGATAATGTTGACAGCAAGTACAGCAAGGAAAAGAATAATAGCCAGAGTCCTTGTTATTTTGTTGAGAATTGCTTCTTTTGACCTGCCCTGATTCTTGTCATAGAAAGATTCAGCAGTTGAACCCGTGAGAGCGGCTGTCATACTGTCCTGAGTTTTCTGTTCCTGTGAGAGACAAACAACAATTGTTACCAAGCATACGAGAAGTATTATAATACCTCCTGCTACTTCCAATGCGCCCATTTTAAAACCTCCTGAATATCAAATATATTTATCATTATAGCATAGCCGAAAACATATTGCAAGAGTTTTGAGGAAAAAATTTTCAGTAAGTCATATATAACCAAGCGATTTGAGAACAAACAACCACGTCGTAAGTGTAAACGCACTGCACAAAGTCGTAAGCATTACCGCAAACGCTGTTATAGTACCTTTATGTCCGAAATTCTTAGCCATTACAAAACAACTTCCTGTAGTAGCACTTCCGAGCATTACAAGTATTGCTATAAGTTTTTCGCCTCTGAATCCGATATGTACAGCAACCGGCAGAAATACTCCGCAGAAAAGCACAAGTTTTATAAATACTATTCCAAGTGTAACCGGAAGTTTTCCCTTAGCGTCCTCAATCTTGAATGAAGCTCCCAGTGCTATCAGTGACAAAGGCGTTGCCATATTCGCAAGGTATGAAACGGATTTTGACAATATTACAGGTTGCGGAATTTTCAGAAGTGACCACACAATTCCGACTGCAATTCCCAATATAATAGGATTAGTCACAATGCCCTTTAAAGTTGTAAGAAAAAGCTGTTTTCCGGATTTTGAGTTGCTTTTGTCGGGAGATGTCAGCGACAACGCTATAACAGCAATAATATTATAAATCGGAACAGTTCCTACAATCATCAGTGCTGCCATAGTTGCTTCACCATAGATATTCTTTACAAAAGCTATTCCCAGTATTGCCGCACTGCTCCTGTATGATGCCTGAATAATTTCACCACGCTCTGCTTTTTCCTTATGTAGCAAAGAGTACACCAAAGCAATTAATACGCTTATAAGTGTTGCCGTTATGCAGAAAAGCACAAACCTGTTGTCCCATACTTTTATAAAATCAGCAGTTGACAAGTCCATGAAAAGCAATGCAGGAAGCAGAGTTTTAAAAACAAACTTATTTATCTGTGCTGTTGAATGGTCGTCAAGCAGACCGACTTTCCGCACAAACCACCCGAAAACCATCATCATAAATACAGGAACAGTCGCATTAAGACTGAACATTAAGTTTTCAGCAAACAATTTTATTCGCCACCTTAGAAAATATCTTTTTTTGCTTTAATATGTCGTCTTATAAGAACAAATATCATAAACAATATACATAATATCAGAAATATAGGTACAAGCCATTTATTTGTTGTTTCGTCCTCAGCGGACTTCATTTCCGTCCATAAATTTTGCATTTTTAAATTAGCTTCGTCCGACAGGTTGACGAAAACTGATGTTTTATCAGCTATAAACTGGCTGTCGGGATAAGAAACGTGATTTTCCCTTACTTCCTCGTCAAGCATATCAAAGGCTACCTGATGAGGAGTTGAATAACAGATGTAGTCGATATTCGCAAAAGCTATATCAGGTTCACACATAAAATTTATGTACATTTCAGCGGCTTCTTTCTGACGTGCAGAAGTCGGTATACACATTGCATCAATAAAAAGATTTGTTCCGCTTGACGGCACTACAAAATCAAGGTCTTCATTTTCGTCAAGTATCGTCAGAGCGTCACCTGCATAGTATGGTGCTATTAAAGCATCACCTGCTCCCATTTTATCGAAAACCTCGTCCATTACATAACCTTGTACAATTTTTTTCTGCTGTGTAAGTTTTCGTGCAGCGTGTTCAAGTTCTTCAGGGTCTTCAGTATTCAGAGAATAACCCGACATTATTTCTGCAATTGCAAAAGCGTCACGGGGATTATCAAACATCAGTATCTGGTCGGCGTAATCTTCGTTCCAAAGCAAATCCCAGTCAATTTCTTCTGCCGGAATATCAATCATTGTCTTATCGTAAATAATTCCGACAGTTCCCCATGTATATGGTACACTGTAGTCGTTTGTAGGGTCATACGCCTGATTACGAAAATTTTCCATAATATATTTAAAGTTTGGTATGTTATCCATATCAAGTGGTTGTATAATTTTTTCCTTAATCATCTTACTAATCATATAATCAGACGGAATTATTACATCATATGAAGCACCGCCACCCTTTAGTTTTGCGTAAAGTTCTTCATTGGTAGCATAGTTTGTATAGTTGACTTTTATTCCTGTCAGTTTTTCAAACTCGCTGTTTACGTCAAGAGTTCCCTCGTCCGCACCTGTGGAAATATATTCTCCCCAGTTATAAACGTTTATTGAAATACCCTTATCCTTGAATTTACTGTAATATTCAGGGTCGGAAACGGTCAGTGTCTGCACTGAAACTTCTTCATCTTCCGTATCTGTTTCGACAGGTTCAGAAGAACAGGAAATCATTGACAACATCATAACTACTGTAAAAATTAATGATAATTTTTTCATACGCCCTCCCTGTAAGAACCGTTTTTCTTAGCGGACTTTGTTTCGAGAACGTTTTTTACAATCAGTACTATCATGACCGCAATGAATATCAGAGTTGAAAGGGCATTGATTTCCGGCGAAACCTTACGTCTTGTCATTGAGTAGATAGTTATAGGAAGTGTCTGAGAAGTAGACCCGCTTGTGAAATAGCTTACAACAAAGTCGTCAAGCGAATATGTAAACGACATAAGAAAACCGCTTACAACACCTGGCATAATTTCAGGCAAAACAACTTTCCGGAAAGCAGTCACCGGACTGCAACCCAAATCCTGTGCAGCCTCAAATATATGCGGATTCATCTGATTGAATTTCGGCATAACGTTAAGAATAACATACGGAACATCGAAAGTTATATGTGCTATAATCAAAGTAAGAAAACCAAATTCAAGGTTCATTCTTGCCGCAAAAAATACAAACAACAGCATAAGTGATACACCTGTAACTATTTCCGGATTTATAATCGGCATATTTGTTATATTCATTACAACAGCTTTTGGTACTTTCTTCATGTGGTGAATACCAATAGCTGCCAACGTTCCAAGAACAGTTGAAACGATACTTGCGATAACAGCTATAATAATAGTGTTTACAAGAGAGGAGATTATAATTCTGTTATGAAAAAGTCTTTTGTACCAATCAAGCGTGAATCCACTGAATACACTTCTGCTTTTTGTTTCGTTGAAAGAAAATACTATAAGCACAAAAATCGGCACATACAGAAACAAAAGTACAAGTACAAGATAAATTTTACCAAGTTTTTTCAATTACAATCCCCCCCTTTACATGAGAACCTGTTCGTCAGGGTCAAACTGATTCATAACAGTCATTATAACAAGTATAATCACCATAAGTACAAGCGAAATCGCTGCTCCTAAATGTGGATTATAAGCATTTCCCAAAAACTGCATTTCGATAAGGTCGCCGATAAGCAGGTTTGAACCACCGCCAAGCATTCGGGAAATAATGAACGTGGAAATAGCCGGTACAAATACCATTGTTATTCCGGAAGTAATCCCTGGCATACTCAACGGAATGACTACTCTGAAAAGCGTTGAAACTGAACTGCACCCCAAATCCGACGACGCTTCAAAAAGTGAGTGGTCGATTTTTTCCATGACGGAATACAACGGAAGTATCATAAACGGAAGATAATTATATACCATTCCAAGCACAACAGCTCCGGAAGTATTTATAAGTTTAACAGGTTCAAATCCTAAAAGTCCCAACAAATGATTTATAATACCGTTGTTTCCGAGTAACGTCATCCAAGCATATGTACGGAGCAGGAAATTCATCCACATAGGCAACATCACTATCATCAACATAGTACCTTGCTTGTGTTTTTCCATACGTGAAAGTATAAAGGCTACCGGATAAGCGATTACAAGACATACAGCCGTTGCAATCAGTGAAAGCCATATCGACCTCACAAAAATATTAGCATATTGTCCTACGTCCGAAATGTACTTTATTGTAAAGTCTCCGTTATCTGTCGTAAAAGCAAAGTATGCAATCATTAAAAGCGGTACAACTATAAATACCACCATCCATACAAGATACGGAGCAGAAAAATATTTCAGTTTCATTATGTATTCTCCTCCGATTTTTTCATTATGTGAATATCGTCAGGGTCGAAAGTCATTCCGACCATTGAACCTACCGGACAGGCTTTTGTTGAGTGTATAATCCACTTGTTATCCACGCCGTCAACACACATTTCATAGTGTACTCCTTTGAAAACTACAGATTCTACTATTCCTGTAAGCTGTGCCTTTTCAGCAGAAATAATTTTAACATCTTCAGGACGTATAACAACATCGACAGTTTCATCAGTTGAAAATCCTTTATCTACACACTGAAAGCGTTTTCCGGCAAACTCAACAACACAATCACGTGGCATACAACCGTTTATAATATTACTTTCGCCTATGAAGTCCGCTACAAAAGCGTTTACAGGTTCATTGTAGATGTCAGTCGGAGAGCCTATCTGCTGAATATAACCGTTATTCATTACAACAATACTGTCGCTCATTGTCAGTGCTTCTTCCTGGTCGTGAGTTACATAAACAAACGTCAATTCAAGTTCCTGCTGGATTTTTCGCAACTCTATCTGCATTTCCTTACGAAGTTTTAGGTCTAACGCTCCCAAAGGTTCATCAAGCAGTAAAACTTTCGGGTGATTAACCAACGCACGTGCAATTGCTACACGCTGTTGCTGTCCGCCGGAAAGCCTGTTTACAGAACGCTTTTCAAAGCCCATAAGGTTCACCATTTCAAGCATTTCACCTACACGGCGTACTATCTCCTTTTCGGGAACTTTCTTCACACGGAGACCAAACGCTATATTTTCATAGACGTTAAGGTGCGGAAAAAGTGCGTACCTCTGAAATACTGTATTTACATTTCTTTTGTGTGGAGGAAGTCCGTTTATACGCTGACCGTCAAAAAAAACATCTCCGCTTGTCGGTTCAAGAAAACCTGCAATAATACGTAAAGTCGTGGTTTTTCCACAACCCGAAGGTCCTAAGAAAGTTACAAACTCCTTGTCTTTTATATCAAGGTTTATATTTTTGAGAATCTTCTCACCGTCCTCAAATTCCACAACTATGTCTTTAAGATTTATTATATTTTCCATTTATCAAAGTCCTTTCATTTTTAAAGATTAAAAACTCAAAATTATCCCCCGTGCAGTTTTTACACACGGAGGATAAATAATATTTATTCTTCTTTGCTTTCTTCCTTTTCAACAGTAACTTCAGATTCAGCAGTCTTTTTGCGTTTCTTATCAAAAGTATCTGCCTTTATTGCCTCAATAAAAGCAATTATGAAATATATAAAGAATACAACACCCTCACCTAATAAAAGTGGCATTTTTACATTGTTTTTAACTACAGTTAATGTTGAAGACATTGTACTTGATGCAGGTACAAGTATAGTATAAGCATTCTGGAAAGTTACATTTTCATAGTACTCGTCAGCAGTATCTTTTACATCATTAATAAGGTCGGAAATCTTGTCGTTTACTCTTTCAAGCTGTTCGTCAACCTGTTTAATTTTACCCTCGTCGCTTGACGAACTTTCAAGGAGTGCGTCACGTCTTGAACGGCAATAATTGATACTCTGCTTTGTTAAAGCAAGGTCGTTTGTAAGAGTCAGTTTCTGTGCAATCATTACGTCATACTGTTCAGAATTCTGTGTTGACTGTGTATCGGTGTTGTCTGTACCGTTACCGAATATAATAATCTGGTCTTTTTCATAAGCGTCTATTGATTCCTTTACAGAAGCAAGCTGTTCCTCATAAGAAGTTTTGGTTCTGCTAAGTTCACTTATTCTGTACTCATAGTATGCTATTGAAGATTCCTTGTCTCTTGTAAGATTATTTACATTGATATAAGAAGAAATTTTGTCAAGGTCAATAGTTTTCACTGTATCTATAGCTTGATAGAGGTCTTCAAAAGTATATCCTGTTGTAGGAGAACGGAAACGTGTGGTATCTTCTTTGGAAAGCTGTTTAACATAATTACTGAGAGTATCAAGGGAAGACCTTAACACTTCAACTGATTCCGAATAATCATAACTTGATATATCAAGTGCAGTAACAGAAATACCAAGAGTTTCATTATAACCATAGGTATCAAAGAAATATTTTTTATACTCCTCAAGTATAGCATTAATTACTTCAACAGCAGTTTTTCTGCTAAAAGAAGTATTGGCATAATTAAATTTTACTGTATATTCTGTCGGGAAGTAAGGAACACCCAGCATAGCCTGTGCTGCCTGAAGATTATTGCTGTTGGCGTGTTCATATACGTTCTTGTAAGTGAGTATCTTACTCATAGCGTCAGCAGGAATTAATCCGGTTATCTCTATATTGTTACGGATATCATCAAGTTCTTCAAGAGACAGACCGAGGCTTGTGAGTGCCTTTTCGATTACTACAGGATTTTTTATTGCCTCCTTATTGAAATCTCTTCCGGCAGGGTCAAGACCTTTTTCAATACCCTCATAAGTGAAATTTACAAGGGCACTCAAAGATGGTTTACGATGTAAGTTGTCAACTGTTGTAGCACCACATATTGCAACAAAAGTTATAACAGCAACAACCAACCATATCAATACATACTTTTTAAGTTTCCTGAAAATAGTAGAAAAGGAAACTATTATGTCGCTTTGTTCAGTTTCCTCATTTTTAAGCGTAATATTTAAATTACGTTCTTCCTTGTTACTCATTGTTACCTCCATTTTTTTGTAAAAATATTTATAATCCGGACATAAAAAATACTGCACCCGAACACAATTCATTATAACACTTAAAATTGCAAACGTCAACAATTTTCAAAAATTTCCGGTATTTTCAAGCATTTATACAAATACAAACACAACACATGAAAAAATTTTGTTAAAATCTAAAAAAACGGCTGAATAATGCGATAATATCCAGCCGTCAATCTCTATTTTAAAGTGTGTGTCCCTTAGCTCTGAGAACATCAATAATATCATTTACATATTTCTGACAGGTCTGCTCGTCGCCCGCTTCTGCCATTACACGCACAAGCGGTTCTGTACCACTTTCACGGACAAGGATTCTTCCTGCGTCACCCAAAGCATTACCGGCTTTTTCAACAGCTTCTAAAACATCTTTGTCATTCATTGCAACTGACTTGTCTTTAACACGTACATTTACAAGAACCTGCGGATATACTTTGAAAGGTGCGGAAAGTTCACTGAGTTTTTTCTGACTTGACATAATAGCCTGCATAATTTTAAGACTTGTCAGAATGCCGTCACCAGTTGAAGCATATTTGGAAAATATTATATGTCCGGACTGTTCACCGCCAAGGCAACAGTTATTTTCTTTCATATATTCGTAAACGTATTTATCACCTACAGCAGTTTTAGCATAATTAATTCCTGCCTCGTCAAAAGCCTTGAAAAGTCCGAAATTAGACATTACAGTTGCAACTACTGTATTATTCACAAGTTTGCCACGGTCTTTTGTGTATTTTCCGTAAATATAAAGTATATGGTCGCCGGTTATAACGTTACCTTTTTCGTCAACACATAAACAACGGTCAGCATCTCCGTCATAAGCAAATCCAACATCGAGACCTTTTTCAACAACGAATTTCTGCAACACTTCAATATGTGTAGACCCTGCATTATCATTGATATTAGTTCCGTCAGGTTCAGCATTTATTACATAAGTTGTAGCACCGAGGGCTTCAAATACTGCCTTTGCGATATTCCATGAAGCACCGTTTGCACAGTCAAGACCGACTTTCATTCCTCTGAACGAATATATTCCTAAAGAAATAAGATAACCGATATATCTGTTTCTTCCGGAAATGTAATCAACTGAACGTCCGATTTTTTCATTCTTTGCATACGGAACTTCCGGCATTTCCTGACCATTGAAAACAAGTTTTCCGTCAAGATAGTCCTCAATAAGATTTATGACGTTATCTTCCATTTTTTCGCCCTGACTGTTTATAAGTTTGAGACCGTTATCATAGTAAGGGTTATGGCTTGCGGAAATCATTATTCCACAATCAAAATTATCAACTCTTGCTATATATGCAACGGACGGGGTTGTTGTTACGTGAAGAAGATAAGCGTCAGCACCGGAAGCTGTAAGTCCGCCTACGAGTGAGTATTCAAACATATAACTTGAACGTCTTGTATCCTTACCGATAATAATTCTTGGTGCTGAATCGTCACCGTTCTGTCTTTTGATTTCACCATAGTACCAGCCGAGAAAACGTCCTACTTTATAAGCATGGTCGGCTGTAAGATTTTCGTTAGCTGTACCTCTGAAACCATCTGTACCGAAATATTTACCCATAATTAAAAACTCCTGAAAAAATTTATTTGACGATAACCGCCATAATATAAAATCCTCTCAAAAAGGATTTGTTTATTTATAATGAAAAATCTGCATACTTTATATATCTATAATATTATGCCAATATTGTAAAGGATATAACGAAAAACGCCTTTCACTTACTGAAAAGCGTTTTATGATTATGTATCATCGGAGTGTGACTCCTCCGCCCTCCCACGCAGAACTTACTTTATTGTATATCTGGGACATTACTTTGTTACGACGACGTTTATAGAATGTTGACACACAAAAATATATGATTACTGGCATACAAACAGCACCTATAAGAAACTGCCACCATACAATCTTACCGGCTATCATAATTATAAGCATAACAATCAGTACAACAAGTATACCTGCAAGAGTAGGAATACCGCCTGAAGCCATAAATGATGTATCACGAACTTTTATATACTGCCTGATATCCGACGGATTAAGGTTGTCCTGATAACGTGCAACAAAATTATCAGAACTTGCCCATTTTAAAAACTGCTTGACATCAGCAAATTTACAGGTATAATCCTGACCGGTTTTAGTAACACGATATTTAACATTTATTCCGTCATTCTCAGTCTGAGCGCCCATAATGTGAATGACCGTTCCGGCTTCTGCCTGACCCTTGATACTTTTTATTACAAGATATTTCTGGTCAACGGCATCTTCAATATTATTGAGCATTAGTCTCATAAAAAAGCTCCTCCTTTTTGTATAAGAAATTTATTACAATTTAAATGACATACTTCCGACCGATACAAAGGTAGAAGTTTCCCTTTATGCAAAAAAACAATCGGGCGATCCCCATATGTCCACACGGTTTTATGAATATATAGTGAAAAAATTTACTTATCTCACAACAGCACAGAATAATCTTTTAGGAATCAATAAAAAACTCATTCCGTAAAGTACAAAATAATAATTATTCCCCATGCTATTTTATAATAACATATTTTCAGGAAAATTGCAAGGGTATTTTTAAATCTTCCTTAAAAACAAATAATATTACAATCAGCGTTTTACGGCTGAATTACGGCAAAAAATTATATATTTTGCACAATGCCGAATTTTCACCTTAAAATTTGTGCATATTAACGAAATGTAATTATATCCGGAAATTATATTTTCTGTATACCGTATGAAAATTATCGTAGAAAACACAATGTAAGCATATACTAACTTTATAATATGGTTTCATAAGGGTAACATATACTCATTTTATGGAAATAATAGGTTATAATATATGGTGTATTCTGAATCAGAGGTGAATTATTATAAAAACAGTTGAAATATTTACGGACGGTGCTTGCAGTGGAAATCCAGGTGCAGGCGGTTATGGTATAGTCCTGAGATACGGACAGCACGAAAAAGAACTTTCCGGCGGTGAGGCACATACGACTAACAACCGTATGGAACTGACAGGCGTTATAGTAGCACTTTCTGCACTCAAAGAACCTTGTAAAGTTATTCTGACTACTGACAGTAAATACGTTGCAGACAGTGTGGTAAAAGGTTGGGTTTACAACTGGAAAAATAAAAACTGGATTAAAAAAGGTGAACCTGTACCTAATGCGGACTTATGGAAACAGCTTCTGCCGTTACTCGACAAACATGATGTAACTTTCAACTGGGTAAAAGGTCACGCCGGTCACCCTGAAAATGAACGCTGTGACAGACTGGCTGTTAAACAGCGTGATATATATTCGTTCAGATAAAAAGGAGGTATTTTTTTATGGAAAAAAGATTCATTTATGCTGACAATGCTGCTACAACAGCGGTTTCAGAAGAAGTACTCAACGCTATGTTACCGCATTTCACAAAGGCTTACGGCAACGCCTCAAGTATCTACAAACTCGGCAGAGATGCTCAGAAAGACGTTGAGGAAGCTCGTGCAAAAGTTGCAAAGGCTATCGGTGCAGACCCGAAAGAAATTTTCTTTACAAGCTGTGGCTCTGAGTCTGATAACTGGGCTATAAAAGGCGTTGCAGAAAACATGGCTAAAAAAGGCAAGAAACATATTATCACATCTGTCTTTGAACATCATGCCGTACTGCATACCTGTGAATATCTTGAAAAACATGGTTTTGAAGTAACATATATTCCCGTAAGCCCTGATGGCTTTGTAAGTCCGGAAGACGTGAAAAACGCTATCCGTGAAGATACAGCACTTGTTACCATAATGTACGCAAACAACGAAATCGGTACAATTCAGCCCATTGAGGAAATCGCTAAGGTATGCAAGGAAAAAAAAGTTATCTTCCACACTGACGCTGTACAAGCTGTCGGACACGTTGATATTGATGTTAAGAAACAGGGCATTGATATGCTGTCGCTTTCCGGACACAAAATCCACGCTCAGAAAGGTATCGGAGCTTTATATGTCCGCAAAGGAATCGTACTCCCGAATCTCATTCACGGTGGCGGTCAAGAAAGAAGCAAGCGTGCAGGTACTGAAAATGTTCCGGCAATCGTAGGGTTAGGCGTGGCTATCGAAAACGCTACAAAGAATATTTCCAAAAAGAATAGTGTAATTATTCCTCGCAGAAACAGACTTATTGACGGTATTCTGAAACTTCCGTATACACGTCTCAACGGCGACAGGGATAAACGTCTTGCAGGAAACCTCAATATCTCCATTGAGGGTATAGAGGGTGAATCTCTGTTACTTATGCTCGATATGAATGGTATATGTGCGTCGTCAGGTTCTGCTTGTACTTCAGGTTCACTTGACCCCTCACACGTACTTCTTGCAATCGGTCTGAAACACGAAGTAGCACACGGTTCGCTCCGTCTCTCGATTGAAGAAGACGTCACTGATGAAGATGTTGACTACATTCTCGAAATTATCCCGAAAGTAGTTGATAGACTGCGTTCAATGTCTCCTGTTTGGGAAAAAATGATGAAAGGTGAAAATTATGAATAATATAAAACCTTGTATGAAAATAACCCTTACAGATACAAAACCGTCAATCTTTGAAAGCAAAGTCGGCGGAATGGGATATATTCCGCATGACAAAGATTTCCCAACGGACAGCAACGGCAGTCAGTTAAGACTTCTCGCACAGATAGAGTGCGAAAAAATTCAGCTTGACGGCTTTATGAAAACAGGTCTTTTACAATTCTGGATTATGAATGATGACGACTCCGGTCTTGACTTTGATAATCAGACTAATCAGGACGGTTTCAGAGTTATATATTATCCCGAAGTTGACAAGACCGTAACACAAGAGGAAATAGAAAGAAAGTTTGTAAAGAATAAATATGACGACGACCCATATTATTTTCCTGTATTCCGTGAGTGCGGTATGAGTTTTGAGAAGACCGAAAACAGATATGTTGACTTCTATGAAATCGAAGATGAAGATGATGAACGATGGAATGATGGTATTGGTCATAAAGTCGGCGGTTATCCGTTCTTTACGCAGGACGACCCACGTAACGAAAAACAACTTGAATATTATGACTTTCTGTTATTTCAGCTTGATACGGATTATATCGGTGAAGAAGATGTAGTTATGTGGGGAGATGCAGGAGTGGGAAATTTCTTCATAAACAGCGAAAAACTTAAACATTGTGATTTCAGCGATGTCCTCTATAACTGGGACTGCTGTTAATATAGTATTAAAGGAGTATGATATATTATGATGTATAGTGAAAAGGTACTCGACCATTTTTCAAACCCAAGAAACGTAGGCGAAATTGAAAACGCTGACGGTGTAGGCGAAATCGGTAACGCTAAGTGCGGTGACATTATGAAAATGTACCTCAAAATCGACGACGGAATTATTACAGACGCTAAATTCAAGACTTTTGGTTGTGGTGCTGCCGTTGCCACTTCCTCTATGGCTACCGAACTTATCAAAGGAAAGTCAATTGAAGATGCCCTCAAACTTACAAATGATGCAGTTGTTGAAGCTCTTGACGGTCTGCCAGCTGTAAAAGTACACTGTTCCGTACTCGCTGAACAGGCCGTACGTTCTGCACTTTCGGACTACTACACAAGACAGGGTATTGACCCGCTTCCGATTGTGGGCGAAATCAAAGAACCTGAAGAATAATATGCAAATTAAAATTGAAAAGGCAGATTTAAAGGACATTAATGAACTTGTTCAGATAAGAATTGAATATCTTACTGAAGATTATGGAAGTCTTACAGAAATTCAGTACGAAAAAATCCGAAATCAACTTCCGGTCTACTATCAAAATCATCTGAATAAAGATTTATTTGTATATGTTGTAAAATCAGAAAAAATAATTTCATGCTGTTTTCTTCTTGTATCCGAAAAACCAGCTAATCCGAATTTTATTAACGGCAAAATCGGAACAGTACTGAATGTCTATACAAAACCTGATTTCAGAAAAAAAGGAATTGCAGGAAAAATAATGGAGTTTTTAATTTCTGATGCAAAGAAAATGAAACTTGATTTTGTTGAGCTGAAAGCAACTGACAACGGTTACAGCCTTTATAAATCTGTCGGCTTTGAAGACTCTTTCTCAAAATATCACAATATGAAAATTGTTTTATGATTAACATTGTATGAATAAAAACCCCTCCGACTTGCAAAAAAATCGGAGGAGTTTTTTTGTTATATTATTCTTTTTCTATGGGAATCCATATTTCACATCTGTAATCAGGACTTGTCATATCACCTGCCGGATACGCTTCAATGTCCATTTCGTAAGTAGGTTTGTATTCGGATAATGGGAAAAATTCTGTACATATTTCGTGCCATAACTTCTGAATAGCTTCAGGCATTGCACCATTGCACTCTGCAACAACCCATTTACGTGCAGGAATTTCGTTAATCGTGTAACCGTCAGGCACTGTTGTGTTTTCGTCACACTCAACGGCTATTGAGTAATCGAAAGTTTCCGAATTTGTATGTGTGTTTCCGTAGCATATTCCGAAAATGTACGTTCTGTCAGAAGCGTTTTTCAGCAGAGTTTCAATAACTCCTGTACTATGCACTCTGTCCCAGAAGTCCGGAATAGTATTTTTGTTCTGATTTTCGTCAACCGAATGTGTTTCAGTTTTTCCGAAAACCTTAAACGCTGGTTTTTCAACAACTTTGTAATTCATTGTATTACCGCCTTTCAAAATAATCTGTACTCTCAGTCGGGAAAATGATTTCAGTCCTGAACCGTTTCGTTTTGCTTCCGAAGGTGTTATTCCGTGAAACTTTGTAAACGCCCTTGTAAAACTTTCCGGTGATTCATACCCATATTTCAACGAAACATCAATGATTTTTGACTTTGCACACTTCAACTCACTTCCGGCAAGTGTAAGTCTTCTGTTGCGGATATATTCGCCAACCGTCATACCACACAATATATTGAAAATTCTCTGAAAATAAAACACTGAACAATATGCCTGTTTAGCAATTTCAGAATAATCAAGTTGTTCTGTAATATGATTTTCAATGTAATCAATTGCGTTCTGTATTCCGTTTATCCAGTTCATATTTGTTTCCTCCCTGAGCGTGATTCCATTATAACACAACCTGATTATTTTTTCCTGATAATATGTGCTTTCGTATGTTATGAAAGTCCGTTCAGAAAACATTTCTGATATTTGTTACCGTCAAACTGAAAATTAACTTCACCTATCCACTCAATATTTATATCATGATTCAAATAGTTATGATAATACCCCCACATCCGCCTATAAACTTCTTCATTCCAGTTTTCTGAACACCATTCATAAAAAAATTTTTCATCGGTTATCAGTTCATAAGCTATTGAACCATATTTTTGCCAGTCGTCCTCTGTCCAGTCCTCAAATCTGAGTATTCCGGAATTTATATATTTATTCCAATAATCAGCTTCTCTTTTAACTGTTCCGAATTTCGTCCAAATAACCTTATCTTCCGACCATTCCACCTTTACAACTACTATTGTACATTGAAAATCCAAATCATCTCCACACACCAACAACGGAAAATTACAAGAAACTTTTCTTTCAACAAGTTCCGTTATATAATGAAGTTCGCCTTTATTTTCAACACATAACGACGAAACAAGCCATTCAAAAAAATTATTACTACCTTGAATCTCTTCAAAAATCGTATTTATACATTTATCGTCCACAAAAAAATAATTAGAATCTATTTTTAACTCATTCATGTCTGCACTCTCCTATTAAAAATAAAAACAGTCCATTCATCGGGAACAGACTGTTTTTAAGTTGTGCGTACCGGAATTGAACCGGTATCTTCTTTGTGCGGGCAAAGCATAATTTCATTATACGAACGCACATTAATAACAAAAAAATCGGAAGCCAACAGACTTCCGATTTGCTAAGTGCCGGCATCGTTCTACTTTCCCAGGTCGTTGCCAACCAA